>WRAQ01000072.1 GCA_009780115.1 Lachnospiraceae bacterium | reverse complement strand
TCGGCGGTTCTATTGACTTTCGGGCATATGAACCCGCTCCTTTGTTTACTTGGGATTTTATCATTTAACATGACCATGCCCGTTACTTTGTGCGCTGTGGCTTCCGTTCTGCCGTATAATCCGGGGCTTGCCTTCGGAATTGCTACGTTAGCCCTTTTGTGCGGGAACGTGCCGACATTTTTTATAATGGCTACGAATGTTCCCGTTGTTTTCGCGGCGTTGGCCGCCTGTTCAATAGCAAGCCTTTATTATGTCCTTGACGGGAGGGGTAGAGAATATGAAGAAATACAAAAAAATTAACAATACCGTGTTTGACTTGGCGGGGGCAACCGTCACAGCTTCTGTGGTCGGTCCAACGGTTCTGCTCGTCTTTATAGTCGCTGTTTTGATTGCGGTGGCGGTTGTGCTTATCAGGCGCGCCCGCAGGAAAAATGACAAAGACAAGTGATATATCTTTTATTCTTAGGGTATTTACTGGCGACAATCATCATAGAATGTACGGCTGTCCTGATTATATTCCGAAAGAAAGCCTATGCGTATTATTGCCTGCTATGCAATGTACTTACAAACCCTGCCTTGAATCTGCTTCTTTTAGTTTATGTTAATTACTTTGGGATGAGAGCCTACTACCCCGTGCTTGCCGTAGCGGAAATCGCCGTTGTGTTTATCGAAGCGGCAGTTTATAACTACTTGTGCAGGTTCGGGTGGCTCAAATCCATAATGCTGTCAGCGTTTCTTAATGCCCTGTCACTTTCGGCGGGGCTCATTGCGGAGATGGTGTTTTGATTAATCTGTCATTGCTTTCGGCATTTTATCTATATCTATCAACACATCACCACATAGTCGCCTGTTTCGACTTCATCAATGCTTACGTCTTTGAGCCAAAGTGCTATAGTCATTGGAGCGATAGCTGTATCTTTCATTGACATTTTACTGGTACAAAAAATATCAACTATAACCTCCGTTTTCGCTTTTATTTTTTCCGCTTTGTCTGTAATGAATACTTCGTCACCGCTTGTGATTTTACCTGAAATTATGCTTCCTGCTATGGCAAGTCCCCTGCCTTTGACGGTAAATTTTTCCTCAACCATCAATTTGAAAGCGACATTATCCAAATCAATATATCCTTTTTGCATTTCACGCCCTATTAATGAAACCTTCCCACTTCCTCCAATCAATCAAACCGCCCCAGTAATTCAGTCATTAGCAAAAGCTGTTCTTTTATTGATACTAAGAGGACATCAAAATCACTTGACATACTCTTTACGCTTCAACGGACATGGCTTTGGGGAAAGTACCAACTCTTAATGCCTTGACTATTCTTTCGGTAGCCCATTTCTCATAACTATTATTAGATATTTTTCCGTCATCTACGCTTTCTAATACGAAAAACTTTTGCTCAATTTTGCAGTATTCAATTACTCCCATCGAATTTTCTTCAGGTCTGAATTTATAGCCTCAATTCTTCCTGATGTATATTGGTATATTTATCAATTTCTGCTTGCCATTCGTAAGGTGGAGCCACGATCATTGGCATCCGTATGGTTCGCCTATCAGTTCTCAGCGCATCAGCGAAATCATGAGGGATATCAGTGAAAACGGCAAAATGACATTTTTCAAGAAGCAGACAAACCGGCGGCGCGACAAGGAATACCTCGCCTATGCAATGTACAAAAAAACCTGCCTTGAATCTGCTTCTTTTTGTTTATGTTAATTACTTTGGGATGAGAGCCTACTATCCCGTTCTTGCCTTAGCGGTAATCAAAAGCGGACGTTTATTGCGGAATCATATAAAGGGCAATCGTACTTCATCATAATATCAATAATTTTATTCATATTATTCTCTGTCAAACTGTAACAATCAATTCTCACAAATTGCTTCGAAAGCATAAGCTGAAATGCTTCGCTCCCTTTTTCATAATGTGAATTATCATTTCCCCACCCCTTAAAGACCGTATCGAAATCATGTTTAATTTGCCGGAACGGAAGTTCGGCGATGTGTTCCAAGTATTCTCCGCCTGATAAAGCCGTATATATCTCTTCATTGTCATTCATGGTATTTGTACTTGTTTTCCAGAAACTCAAATCTCGCCCCATAACATATCACCCCCTCGCCTTAATTAATTCTTTGGTTTTTTCTCCTACATCTGATATGGAATATCCATACTTTATGAAATCAACCTGATATTCATTTAATATTGCTTCATAATCTCCATTTTTTAATAGAATAGATAACGCCAGCAAGTTCCACTCGGGACGCCTTAGCGAATATGTACTGATCCTGATAAGTTCGTTCCTTTCTCGTAACAGCCGATAGTATTTTTCTATGCTGTTGCAGCTTTCCCATAGATTGAAAGCAAATTTTTTTATGTCGTTAACCAACATATCAGTAATATTCGAGACATCTGATTCTTTATTAATATAGAAATCGTATGGTTCTTTGCGATTTATTAATATTTCCATGCTGATATGTGCGGTGAACCGATTGCGATCATATTCATTGCCCTGTAACGCATATATTAGCTTATTCACAGTTTCATAAGTAAATCCGACTGTTGGTCTTATGTGTGCTGATTCCTCGCCTTTGGTTTTCGTTACCAAAATCGAAATATGCTGAATACATTCATTTTCTTTTCTAACAAATACATTTGCTCGTTTCTTTTTAAACCCGTGTTCGGTCAAACGTTCCAATAGCGATTTTTCCATATTTGAAGCTTGCTTCATTACACCCATAATCATTCTCCTTATATTTCTTCTTAAATTAATTTTATCACGGTTTCACGATGTCCACAATCAAATTCACTTTGAACAGCGCGGTTTTTCGCACCCGCTTGTCGCCGCCATC
>WRAQ01000071.1 GCA_009780115.1 Lachnospiraceae bacterium | reverse complement strand
GAAGATTAAATTTGCAGAGTGGCAAATATTTAAAAATCTGTAAAATATCTGAAAAATATTAAATTAGACATAAATTTATAATATAATTAAATTATAAATAATCATTAAAGGTGATTGCGAAAGAGTAAGCCAGCAAGCGATAAAATGGTAAGCGATGAAAACAAGCAAGTGCCAATCAAAGAAAGAGGAAGGGAAATAAAAAAAGGCATAGCAAAAGAAAGCCAAAAGAATATTGAAAAAAGATTAAGCGGCAATAAGCGTTTTAAGAGAGCGCCTCAAGTCTTGACGATGTAGTTTATCAGCGAGGAGTAGAGTAAATAACTGAGCAAGACCAGCCATTAGTAAATCGGCGTGTAAGGTTTTGTGATTTTGCGTTCTTCTGTTGGCAAGACAAAAAGAATCTTTGAACTGGCTGATAGAACGTTCGACAGTTGTACGGATTTTGTAAGTGTTATCCCAATGATCAGTACCGCGAATAGCACCGGGGAAAGCGCGTAAGTCTTTTTCAGGGTAAATATAGACCATTCTGCCACATCTGGAAGTAGTGCAAGGATTATCGCAGTAGGTGATACGCCTCCATTTACCATCAGTGCCTTTGGTATTCTTCATCTTGGGGCAAACAAACTTGAAAGTAGGTAATCCACATCGAAGATGAGAAGTGCTGCTTTCAGGTTTCATAGCAAGGGCTGAATCGTTCGGACAACAAGGAATCCCATCTTCATTAATAGTATAATCAGGGTTTTCGAGTCGGGAGTTGTTGAGTGGAATATATGCTTTTGAAAAATGCCTGCCAACGCCGAAAGTATCGCCGGTGAGTAAGTCTTTGTAATTCTGAATAGCATCAAAAGCGGCATCGCCAAGAAAAGTTTTAGGATTCAGCAAAGGGTGCACTTTGAAAAAATCCTGCAAGGTAGGAATCAAGAGTTTGGTGTCATGAGCAGATTTATCTTCTTCAGGAGAATCAGACTTCTTTTCCAAAACTATTTCAGGGTGAGCGTTAAAAAAATCTTTGTTGTAAAAAGCAATGTGACGCACTATACCTAACCCGTTCGTGACAACTCCGAATTTGTAGGCGTAGCAGAAATGACCGTTGATATACTGTTGTTTGATTTCGGGGTTTGCGTGAGTACAGCTTGGCATGGAACTGTAAGCAACTTTGTACGGGTCGAAAGACTTATCAAAATTCATAGACTTTGACCATGCCTTCATCTGGCGTATGATACGGTCGGCATATTTGGGATTATTCTCTGTAACCCACGCTTCAATGCCTGATGAATCAAAAATGGTCATATCTGCCTTAGCAGCGTCTATCTCTTGGCATATCGGTTCAGTAACATCGACAAGATGATGAAAAAACGATTGTAAGTCCGTAAGAAAGTCCTGTTTGAAACGGGTTATCTTTGATGCGTCCGGCACTTTATCAAATCCGCAGAACTCACGTAATTCTTTCGAGTAATGCAGGAATACAAGCAATAGTGTGTCTGTGGGTATCGTGAAGATTTTCTGTAAGAGCAACGCCCATAGTAAGGCTGACAGTGGGTATTCGCGGGGGCGACCTGTCCACGAGTAGAAGCGGCTGTAAAATGACGATGGGATTATTTCTTCAAGGTTTATATGCTGTTCCAGCAATGTTAGAAATTTCGGCTTATCGTTTTCTAATATATCAGCACATTCTGAATACACATCTGTCAATATTAGTTGTTTATATCTGTTCATTACGTATAACTCCTTTTGGGGTGCATGGTTTTTGTTTGTGGTAATTCAATTATACCATTTTTCTATGAGGGGTTATACGGTTTTGATGTTAATTTAAATCCCATATAATCGTGGGTTGGTGACTTTCGCAATCACCATTATTATCTTAAAATCGAAAGGAAAATAATTATGGGTTATAATGTTATTGCTATCGAACGTGAATATGGCAGCGGCGGTAGTGAAATAGGAGAAAAATTAGCGGCAAAATTAGGTATTCCTTGCCATGATAAAGAAATTCTCCAAAAAGCGGCGGCAAAGACAGGATTATCAACTTCCGAATTAGAATCCATAGAAGAAAGCGTGACAGGAAGTTTTTTATATAGCCTTTATATGCTTGCCAGCATTTCTAAAGGGGAGGGCGGCGGGCTGACAAAAGCACAGAAACTTGCTATTACCGAATCAGAAATTATTAATGATTTGGCATTAACCCCCTGTGTGATTATTGGCAGAAGCGCGGCTGGTATTCTTAAAGAAAAGAATAATATATTGAAAGTGTTTATTCATTCAGATTATGCCGCTCGAATAGTAAGAACGGTAAATATTTATCATAATGATTCCGGTATCGCAGAATCAATTTTACGGCGGTTCGACAGACGCAGAGCGGATTATTTCAAAGCAAACACCGGCGCAAACTGGAAAGATGAAAATATCTATCATTTGTTCGTAAACAGCGGGAAACTCGGTATTGAATCGGCTGTGGATATATTATATACCGCTGCGATGGCAAATATAAAGTAAAACAGCAACAGAAATAATTATTAAGTATGGTTTTGACTTTACAATCGGCTGATTATAAAATTTAAAGGAGAATATGTCTTATGTTTTCTAACGAAATTCAACTTGAAAAACAAACTGATAAGCTTGAATTGTTAGCCGTTGATTATAATTTCCTTGAATTACTTAATAATATAAATTCTATGTTCCAATCTATCGCTCAAAAAAAGAATCTTGAGTTTCAATTTCAGCTTGAAGGTGAAATACCGCTGTATTTATATGGTGATGCTATTAGGCTGCGGCAGGTATTGATTATCCTCTGCGGTAATGCCGTAAAGTTTACAGAACAAGGATTTGTCTGCCTAATGGTCATGGGTAATAATGATTCCATTACTTTAACAGTAACAGATACAGGAATAGGATTATCCGAAGATAATTTAAAAATGATTTATAATCTGTTTTCACAGGTCGATACCGGTAAAATTCGCGGCATAAAAGGAACTGGATTTGGGCTTTTCATTTGCAAACAGATTATTGAAATGATGGGTGGTAATATTGAGGTAATCAGCGAATATAGACAAGGAAGCGCATTCATCGTTACAATACCCAAAATCATAGGGAACGCCGTAGATTCGACTAAAAAAAGAAAAAGCCAAGCAAGGGAAGCTTTACGCGCTTACCGTTCAAATATTAATCGT
>WRAQ01000070.1 GCA_009780115.1 Lachnospiraceae bacterium | reverse complement strand
ACCATCGCAAAACTTATCGCCAAGCAAAAAAACTTTATTTATGTTGATACCGGTGCAATGTACCGGGCGATGGCGCTTTACTTACTTCGTAATAACGTAAAAGCTGATGACATTACCGCTGTCGCCGAAACTTGCGTAAATGCGGATATTACAATCCGTTACAAAAACGGCGAACAAATTGTCCTTTTAAACGGCGAGAATGTCAACCCCTGCCTCCGTACCGAAGAGGTAGGCTTTATGGCATCAACCAGCAGTGCCAACCCCAAAGTACGCGGGCATTTACTCGGTTTGCAAATTAAACTTGCCGAAGAAAACGATGTTGTAATGGATGGCCGTGATATTGGCACCTGCATCCTGCCAAATGCCCAGGTAAAGATATTTTTGACCGCTTCAAGCCGGGTTAGGGCAAACCGCCGTTATCTAGAGCTAAAAGGAAAAAATATTCCTTGCGATTTAGATGAGATAGAACAGGATATTATTAAACGCGACCATCAGGATATGAACCGCGAACATGCACCGTTAAAGCAAGCTGATGATGCTATACTGGTCGATTCTTCAAATATGACTATAGAGGAAGTTACTGCTGAAATTATGAAAATAGTAGGTTGAAATGAAAATTAAAATGGCAAAAAGCGCTGGTTTTTGCTTCGGTGTCCGGCGGGCGGTGGATACTGTATATGAACAAATTGCTAAAAAAGGCGATTCGCCGATTTATACCTATGGACTCATCATTCACAATATGGAAGTCGTGAAAGACCTTGAAGAAAAAGGAGTTAAAATTCTTCAAAATGAGGATGATTTAAGAATCCTTGAATCAGGGACGGTAATAATTCGCGCTCATGGTGTTGCAAGAAATATCCATCGGCTGATGCAAGAAAAAAACTTAAAAATAATCGATGCAACTTGCCCGTTTGTCCATCGCATTCATCAAATTGTTGAAAAGGAAAGCCGTGACGGAAAAAAGATTATTATAATCGGCAACCTCGGGCATCCCGAAGTAGAAGGCATCACCGGCTGGGCGGAGGGCGAAGTTTTCGTGGTAGAATCGTTAGAAGATGCCGCTGATTTAGCCGGAAAAATAAAGGATAATGCCTGCATTGTTTCACAAACGACATTTAACTACAACAAATTTCAAGATATGGTTGATATTTTTACGGAAAAATGTTACAATGGTACAGTTGTAAATACGATTTGTAATGCGACAGAGGAAAGACAGATAGAAACAGGACTTATCGCAAAAGAAGTTGATGCGATGATTGTGATTGGGGATATACACAGTTCCAATACCGCCAAGCTAGTTGAGATAAGCCGAAACGAATGTGCAAACACCTATTTCGTACAGACATTTAAGGACTTGCCGCTTGATCTACCCGATACAACTACTCTGATAGGTATTACAGCGGGGGCTTCCACCCCAAACAATATAATTGAGGAGGTTCAAAATTATGTCAGAATTAACTTTTGAACAAATGCTGGAAGATTCGATTAAAACAATTCAAACGGGAGAGATTGTAGAGGGTACTGTCATTGATGTTAAACCGGACGAAGTAATTCTAAACATCGGATATAAATCAGACGGCATTTTGACGAAGCATGAGTACACCAATGAAGGTGGTGTAGATATGACCCAAGTCGTGAAATTAGGCGATACGATGGAAGTAAAAGTGCTTAAAGTCAATGATGGTGACGGACAAGTTCTCCTAACCTACAAACGCCTTGCCGCCGACCGCGGCAACAAACGGATCGAAGAAGCGTACAATAACAAAGAGGTCTTAACAGCTACGGTATCACAAGTACTGGATGGCGGTTTAAGTGTTATTGTCGAAGAAGTGAAAATTTTTATCCCGGCCAGCCTCGTATCAAATACTTACGAGAAGAATTTGGCCAAATATACCGGATGTGAGATTCAATTCATCATTACGGAATATAATCCTAAGAGAAGAAGATACATCGGGGACCGCCGCCAGATCCTTAATGCCGAAAGGGCCGAATTACAACGTCAGCTCTTCGAGCGGATTGCGATTGGTGATATCATTGAAGAAGGCGTGGTTAAAAACGTGACCGACTTCGGCGCTTTTGTAGATATCGGCGGGGCCGACGGGTTGCTCCATATCTCCGAGATGTCTTGGGGGCGGGTTGAAAATCCCCGCAAGTATTTGAAATCCGGTGATGTTGTCAGGGCTTTCATCAAAGATATTAATGGAAGTAAGATTGCCCTTAGCCGCAAGTTTCCTGATGCTAACCCGTGGAAAGATGCCCTTCTTGCTTATGCAGTTGGTTCAGAAGTAACCGGAAAAGTTGCAAGAATGACCGATTTTGGCGCATTTATTGAGCTTGAGCCGGGAGTTGATGCTTTATTGCATGTTTCGCAGATTGCCAGGGAGCATATTGAAAAACCTTCCGACAAACTAAAAGTAGGCGATTCGGTAACGGCAAAAGTAGTAGACTTCAATGAAAATGACCACAAAATCAGCCTAAGTATCAAAGCTTTGCTTCCGGAAGAAGAGGAAGAAGTGGTTGATGTTGCTGTCGAAGTTGATGAAGCTGCCGAGGTTGTTGATGCTGAAGTGGTTGAAGTTGCTGAAGAAGCAACCGGGGAAGCCCCTGTTGAAGCTGAAGAAGTTAGTGAAGATACCGTAAAAAAACCGGGCAGAGCGAAAAAAGCCGCCGCAGAAGTAGTTAGTGAAGATTAATAATAAAGTGTTGCCCGGCGGAGATACTTCTAATAGTTTGCTTTGCAAACTCTTTAAAGGGTTTACAAGGTTGCAATTTTCTATAAAGTAAATATAAAGGATGTTAATGCCATGACTTATGATTATGAGTGGTTTAAAAAAGCGGTTTTTGATTTAACCAAGATTGACTTAAGCGCATACAAAGAAAAACAAATGAAACGCCGGATTGATACTTTAATCAACAAAAATAATATCGTTGGTTATGATAAGTATGTGAGCGAGTTGAAAATAAACAAAACGAGATTTGAAGAGTTTGTTAATTATTTGACAATTAACGTTTCCGAATTTTATCGTAACCCCGGCCAATGGGATATTCTTGACAAGGAAGTTTTCCCGTACATGATTGGCAAATTCGGCAAGAGCCTCAAAATATGGAGTGCCGCTTGCTCAACAGGTGATGAGCCTTACTCTTTGGTAATGGCTCTGACAAAGCACTTACCGCTTAATCAAATCAAAATTTTTGCTACCGACATTGACAAACAAGTTCTTGCAAAAGCAAAAGTTGGCCTTTATAATGAAAAGAGCCTTGCGGGTGTACCGGCGGAATTTAAAAAGAAGTATTTCACCAAAATCGGGCCTTCGTTTCAGATTGCTGATGAAATAAAACGTCAGGTAGAGTTCAAAGAACATAATCTTTTAAAAGATACTTATCCGGCCGGCAATCATTTAATCGTCTGCCGCAATGTTTTGATTTACTTTACTGAAGATGCCAAGACGGAAATCTTCAAGAAGTTTTTCAATTCGCTAGCTCCCGGCGGACACTTATTTATCGGAAGTACCGAACAAATCATTAATCATGCCGAAATCGGTTATAACAGGCAAAATTCTTTCTTTTATGGGAAAGATTGAATTAAATAGCTAATAATCATCAAAAATTAAAGCCATTTAAGCTGATAAATGGCTTTTTTTATTTAATAGAAAATTCCTCGCGGATGCGCACTCGCGCGTAGGGTATTATGTCGCTGAGCGACCGCGCTCGGCGCGAGGGTTTGCCTTGGCAAACCCTT
>WRAQ01000069.1 GCA_009780115.1 Lachnospiraceae bacterium | reverse complement strand
TAGCATGGGATATTTAAGTTCCCTCATAATCGTTGTAAGTAAAAATGACAGTGAAAATGCCCCGGGGACAATGAGGGTATTTTTCACCTGATGATCGAGCAGAAAGGGAAACTTTTTCAACCCGATTTCTACCTCATAGCATTTGGCTGTAAGGCCGGGGGAGTCTATTTTTTTATAGAATATATCCTTGGCACCATATTCCTTAACCATTGAGAGCGCAAATATTTTCTTCTCAAAAACAATACCGGGTAACGGCAACTTTCTAAGTTTATAATTCTCATACAAATGCCGCCATGGAATATCCATTCCCATTAACCACGAATTTGCCAACATTTCAAGATTGCAATTGGGAAATGATTGTTGGAAGTATTGCATCAACTGTTGGTCAAATGGATATAGCTTATTTTCGCAATTCATATCCCATATTTGTTCAAAGCCGCCATCTGATTCTATCATTTTCTTTAGTTCCGAAAATAACTCCTGTAAGCTCTTAATTATCTTTGCAAACCTGTATTGATAAACATTTCTCCCTATTTGCAAGGTATATGCCAGTCTGGCGAGATATTCTTTTTCATCATTAATAACCTGATACTTTTGTTCTATCCTTAGGTAAGTGTCAAGTTGCTTTACCATCAGTAAAAGCTGTTCTTTCGTCCTTGCCGAAAGTAAAATCAAAAATGACTCTCCATAAACTTTTTTTTGCGGTTCTTCCTCATAAGATTTTATAATGGCATGAAAATTACTTCCGCCCGCACCAAAGGAGCTTATACCAGCATAAAAGGTTTCATTTTCCGTATGCCAATCTTCCAGATTGCCCGGTAATATAAGCTTACTTTCGGTCAAATCCAGTAAGGGATTCAAGGGGTTGGCATGAAGGGATGGCACCAGCTTCCGGTATTTCATCTGGAGTAAGACCTTCATAAACCCGGCAATAGCTGCCGCTGATTCAAGATGTCCAATATTTGATTTCACGCTTCCCACGTAGGTAGCAGTTGCTTTGGGGCCAAGAGCCCTGCTTATTCCTTTGACTTCAATCGGGTCCCCGACTAAGGTCCCTGTCCCGTGCGCTTCTATATAACTGATTTTTTCAGGGCTAATCCCGGCTTTACGAATTGCTTTTTGGATTAATTCGGTCTGCGCTTTAGGATTGGGTACTGTAAATCCGTTGGTTTTCCCGCCATTGTTGACAGAGCAGCCTTTGATAACCCCATAAATATAGTCTCCATCTTTGATAGCTTGACTTTTGCGTTTTAGGATAATTGCCCCAATTCCCTCCCCCATTATGGTCCCCTTAGCATCGGCACCAAAAGGGCAGCAAATATTTTGATCCGATAATAAGCCCATTTGCGAGTATTGAATATAACGGCTTGGATGAAGAATCAGGTTTACCCCTCCTACTACGGCCACATTGCAATCGTGGTCAGCAATGCTTTTGCAGGCAAGATAAATAGCACTTCCTGAGGAAGAACAGGCGCTATCAATTACCATACTTGGCCCCTGCCAGTTAAAAAAATAGGAAACCCTATTGGCAATCTGATAAAAATCCCCCCACCGATATGGGCTATATCCATATTCGGCGGCCGTATTGAGATAAGCACCAAAGTCGTTTGCAATAGCCCCGACAAAGACTCCGGTATTAGATTCAAAATTATCCGCGCGGTATCCGGCATTTTCTACCGCGCTTAAGACGATTTGCAGGAACAGTCTCTGCTGTGGATCCATCGCTATAGCTTCCGTTGCCGAAATCCCAAATAAATGATGGTCAAAAGATTCAATATCTGTGAGAAAACCGCCATGATTGCAAAATGTTTTTCCTGCTTCTGTAGAAGTGATATCATAATGTTTACTGCTATCCCACCGGTTCGTTGGGACTTCGCTAATTGAACAGATTCCACCGGCAAGGTTTTCCCAAAATTCATAGATATTTTCCGCGCCGGGAAGATACGCTTCCATACCGATAATTGCAATATCATCCGCTTCCGCCCCGTCAATACCTGACTGGTTTTTCACCTTTATCTCATCATCTATTTTTACCCTGCCAAGCTCTAATTCATTCAGGATATCTTTAAGGGTCGGGTACTCATATAAAAATGTAATTGGCAGCATGGGGTATTTTTTTAGGATTTCCGAACTTATTTCAATCTTTTTCATGGATTCCCAAGCAAAATCTTCAATTGACTGCGTAAATGAAATCTGTTCTCCCGGAATATTGGTACACTTACTGATGGTTTCCCGCATATATGCTTCGATATCTTCTCTTACTATCCCAGCTTTTTCTTCTGTTTCCTTCCATTCGGTCTTAAGTAGATTATCTACTGTATATTTGCATAGATATTTTTCCGCAGAAACCTTCTCCTGCCGGGCATGGGGGACCGCTGCTGACAACTGATTGAAAAAGTCAAACGCAGGCTGATTTTTTTCATTCTTATAACAATATACTATTATTTCCGTACAGTTTTGCCCTTTGGCCAATTGTGCTGTATGCATTATCATTTGGAACTCAACTCCGCGCCCTAACGCCCGGCAACTTAACAGGAACGTATCAATCTCATATACATGCCCGCTTTTTTTTCCGATTATTAGTCCAACTTGCCCATACGTGCCAAATTTATCCTCAACATTTACACCAACACAGGTATACTCCGGATTCAAACACAAATCTTTCATCTGCTGTTCATCTCTCCTTATCGAAGTAAGGTTGAATTGATTTGTGCGTTTAGTTAACTGGGAAGCCCTGTCAATTTCCACATCCGAAATTATGAAAAACCCAACTTGAATATTTAAGCTAAGCAGGAATTTTTCATAAGTTTGGCTCTTTTTTTTCAAATTTTCGCGTTTTGCATTGGCCTTATAGCTTTCCGTTCTTGTAATATCCTCGGCTGTTACGGTATCAAAGTTGTCAAGAATCCAAGTATGCTGAATGAAATGCATTATTTTTTCTTCCTCTTTTGGAAAGCACAAGGTGGTAACTTGAGGATATGCCGTATGTACCTCCTCACATTCCAAAAACGAGTCATCAATAAATACAAAACTGTCCGGATTAAGATTCAGGCCGGCCGCAAGTTTCCTTATATTCTCTGATTTGATCTCCCAATTTATTTGATAGGAAACGATATCATCCATAGTCAGGCACATACCGGGATTTTGCTCAAATACCTTCAAGACATCTGCTTCGTTGTTTTTGCTGCAAAGGCAGATAAGCCAACCGGCTTCGGCTAACTTCTTAAGCTTTTTCTGCCATAACCTGAATGGTTTTGTTATCTCAATACCAAAAGTACCGGCTTCACCTACGATTCCCTTCCACAAAGTATTATCACAATCAACAATAATCACTTTCGGCTTCTTCCTGATTAAGGAATAATAATGCCTCGTTGTTATCGCAGCAAGATAGTTAAAATAGGAGGGCAGATAGGGGATATGCCCCAATACTTCCCCGGTCGGGTCAAATATTTCCTTTATCTCATAATCTTTATGATAAGCAGAAGCATCGATGAAATAGATCCCCCGCAACTGCTTTGCAAATGCGGCAAATTCTTCTCTTTTTTTATGAAAAAGCTGACACCAGTTTTCATCTTTTTGATATTCCATGGATTCCGGGCAGTATATAACCAAAGTTTTTGCCGGACAATGCTCTGTATAAAATTGAAACGCCGTTTTATAATCATTCATACAGCTTGCATAAAAATCAGATATGGATTCATGATAGCAATCCACTGCCGATATAAAACCATGGGAATCCTTTTCACGCCTGTACCTATGCCAGTCGCAGAACCGGAATAAAATGATATTAAGGCCATGGAGATTTCCGTGAAACGCCCCATTGGTATTAGTTAATTCCTGTAATATCTGGTTATATCCTATTAGATTGACTTCAATACCTAAATCCAAATCATCACCTAAATCAGATAGAAATCCGGCATAAGGATGATCGGTAAAGGTTGAAGCAACTTGGGCGGTCAATCTTTTACTAAAATCTTCTAATATCCTAAAATTTGCTTCACTATTATTTTTGTATG
>WRAQ01000068.1 GCA_009780115.1 Lachnospiraceae bacterium | reverse complement strand
GCAAAATATCCGGTTCACGCTCACATATCTCATACATGTTTTCCAATAACCATTCATAAAAACTTGCATCTTTTATCAAACCATGCTTCATAACTTCAGCAAAACCGCTAAAATACTGTCGGTCAGGTAAAGTTTTCAAAGTAGAGGTATTAACATAAACCAGTTTTGGCATATGAAAAGCGCCAACCATATTTTTGAAACCATCAAAATCAACACCGGTTTTTCCGCCAATACTGGAATCCACCTGCGCAAGCAAGGTGGTCGGGATTTGGATAAAATTGATGCCCCTTAAATAAGTTGCCGCCGTAAAACCGCATAAATCACCAGTTACCCCGCCGCCTAAAGCGACTAGCAAATCATGGCGCGTAAAACGTCCCTTAATTAAAAATTCATATAAATTCCGGACTGTATTAAGCGTTTTATGTTCTTCCCCGGACGAAAATACAAAACGGGTACATTGATAACCCAAACCGGTGAAAACATTTTCAACCTCATTAGAATAAAGGAGGTTCACATTTTCGTCGGTAACGATACAAACCTTAGTGCATAAAAAATTAAGCGACTTTATTTCATCGCTTAATTTCGTGAAAGCTTCGGTTATAACAATGTCATAACAAGGTTTGTTTTGATAATTAACGGTTAATCGTTCAAACATAATGTCTAAAACCTATTGTTGTTAATCGGCACGTCAAAAGTCCCGCTTAGAATTTCCTGGAAATCACCGGATATATCAACACTAGCTGGCGTAATAATAAATATGTAGTGTGAAATTTTCTGCAGATTGCCATGAATTGCGTAAGTAGAGCCCGAAGTAAAATCGATAACACGCTGGGCAATTTCCACATCAATCCCCTCCAAATTGAGGACGACGGTTCGGTTAGCAAGCAAGGTATCGGTAATTTCGCGCGCATCTTCAACCGATGTTGGCTTAATAACGCAAACTTCCATTCCGGCGCCGGTATTTCTTCGAATCATCCGCGGCTGGATTTGCGTTACTTTTGGAGTTGATTTTTTTCGCTCTTCAGTCACCTCCGAAGTATCTTTCCCCGGTTTCCTTTGTATTTCGACGGGATCTTCTTCATCAAAATCATCATCGTCATAGTAATTTTCATCATCTTCACTTAATTTCATGTAAGTTAGAAACTTGTCCATTACTCCCATGCTTAATCCATTTCCTTTCACGTTGTATCATTATTTACAACAACTCCAGACCTTCGGTCTATCGTTGACGAACCAGTTGAAAAAAATGCCCACTCTACCCGCGCTTATTTTCCTGCCGGTTCTGTCATCTTAGTTAAAAATCCCGG
Source organism: Lachnospiraceae bacterium (assembly GCA_009780115.1). Lineage (GTDB taxonomy): Bacteria > Bacillota > Clostridia > Lachnospirales > Lachnospiraceae > UBA935. The sequence goes on along the minus strand of WRAQ01000068.1, from coordinate 3,086 downwards.
TCCCAATCCTTACCAGACTGGCACCTTCTTCAATAGCAACGATATAATCCCCAGTCATCCCCATCGAAAGCATATCAAAATTACATATATTAGTATTATCAACGCTTTTACCAGTTATGTCAACAGATAATTGCTTTAACTTCATAAAGTTCTCACGATTCTCTTCGCCATCTGCCACAAATGGGGCAATTGTCATCAGCCCCTTTACCCTCAATCCGGGTAATACAGATACTTGCTGAACCAAACCAAAAGCTTCCAAAGAGCTAATACCATGCTTTGATTCTTCACCGGCGATATTAACTTCGATTAAGATATCCTGAACTATTTCCCGCTTGCAAGCCTCTTTGCTTATCTCTTCCGCCAGCTTTAACGAATCCACACTGTGAATCAACTTAATTTTACCAACAATATATTTGACTTTGTTGCGTTGCAGATTGCCAATCATATGCCATTCAATATCGTCAGGTAGCAAATCTATTTTTGAAACCAATTCTTGAACCCGGTTTTCACCGAAAACCCTAACCCCATTATCATAGGCGATTTTGATATTTTCCGGTGAGTTATTTTTACTGACTGCAACTAAGCTGACTTCATCACGCCCCCGGCCGCTCCGCTCACACGCAAGCTTAATATTCTCTTCGATTTCAGTTAGATTATTTTTAATATTCACAAGCGCGAACCAACTACCCTTTCAAGAAGAACGTGCAGCATTATTTTAGAACTTCCACCGGGCGGAAGTTTTTTTATAGGAAATTACGCAATTACGTAAAACATTTAAGGAGAATTGCTTGCAATTCTCTTAGAAGTGGCGCGGCAGCGCGCCACTTTTTTAATCATATATGAACTCATTATCATGTACCATCCGCGCATCCAAAGCAATATAATCATAAACCGTCAGCCCATAACGGGTATTTGATCTGACAATCGCATATTCTTCATTTTGGTAAAGAATATTTATTTGCTTAAAATCAGCATAACCCTTGTTAATATTGAAAACCCCGATCAATGTCCCCCGGCGGCTAATCCGGTACCGCTCCGTCGAATCCGGCATAATCAGAAAATCACCAATTCTAAGCATCATATCATCAAGATAAAATTCATCATCAGTCTCGTTATATATTATCGTTTCGATAAATTCGGTGGTTGGCATTCCGTCTTCGGTAAAAGTTTCCCGCAGTACCCCCTGTGAATTATTCCGGCCGCCCCGGGTAATAAATTCGCTAGGGACAATAAAAAACTCTTTTTCCACAATTGACGAACGGGGAATTTTAAGCCCCCGCTCTTCTTCGGTAATTAACTCAATATCAACAAAACGGTCCTGACAAAAAGTAATCATTGAATTAGTAAAGCCAAGTTCAACAAAAGAATCACCATAATCATCCGTAAAAGTACGCACCCGGCCCCACGACTGATATTGGTTTTTGAGAAATTTCACCCGCACATATTGCCGTTCCGCAAGTTCTTCTGCTTTATTTGCATCTTCAACCCGAATTACTACCGACCAATCTTCACTGGTACTTAGCTTGAAAACCGGATCACCCTCACCGACCAAATTATTGTTTATCAGTTGTTTCTTTTCATAATATTGCTGATTAAACAAATTCCGGTTCATATCCTCAAGCCGCAAATGCTCAAAACCGTCGACCGAATAAATAACAATCCCCGATCGGGGTGCAAAACCGGGATAAATCATATGGTTATTTAATTCTTCAATACCAATAAGGACATTAAAATTGGCAAGTTTCAGAACCGTACCTTGAACGTTATATTTAAAATCATAAACACTTTCAAAAGCCGTTTCGGAAAAATCATGGACAAAACCGACAATTTCGGTTTTCAGTTCCTGCAAATCCATCGCGGATAAAGATGCTTCTTCAACTTCAAGCCGGTTAAGGTATGCCGAAAGCTCACCCATCTGGTCAATAACATAAACCGGGCTGCTAACCCCGGTCCGGGTCCCTTCCCGTGCCAGGTAAGTAATATACCCGGCCTGTTCGGCATTGACAATCTCTTCTTCCCGCAAAGCAATACCGCGATAAATATTGCTTGAAGATAAGGATCCGATTTTTACTTCATATGGAACGATGTTTTTTTGGGTAAAAAACATATAAACGGCCACTACAACATAAACAAATATAACAGCAAAAACAATTATACCGATATTTATATTAAGCGGACGTCTATATTTAGTTATTTTGGATCCAAATTTGTTATCGGACATAGTTTAAAATCAAGTAGGAAAGCTCCTGCGTATACCATTTATGGAGAACGCAAAGCGTTCTCTTGAAGGGCCACTGCCGGGCGGCCCTTTTTTAATGTATAGGAAATTGCTTCGCAATTCCCCATCCAGCAAAAGCCTCCGGCGGATGCGCACTCGCGCATAGGGTATTATGTCGCTGAAGCGACCGCGCTCGGCGCGAGAGTTTGCGTAGCAAACTCTATTTTTATAAGGAAATAATAATTTTGTCCCGCAAAGTTTCCGGTACTTCCGATTCATCCACCGCACAGCTTAATACAAAACTGACATTAAACCTCTTGCCTATTTTTTCAAGTTTTGTAACCGCTTCTTCGATTTCCTCTTCATTTACACAGCCAATCGTCAGGAAACTGTCAAAATACATTTGCTCAAGATCATGATCCTGCGAAATAATACCATTAATAAAACCAATAAACTCCTTACTATTAGTGATGTTATATTCCATCACATTAATCAGGCGGATTTTGTTATTCAAATCGTACATATGCTTGGTGTTTTTATCAAGATAAACGATATTTCCATGAACATTAAGAATTTCTGTATTGGCCTTACCTAATAGATGCCTTGTTTTCCCCTTCCCCTTCTTACCTAAAACTAGCTGCACCATGGGCTTGTCCCTCCTTTATTATGATAACTTGATTATAACGTAAAACGGATTATTATTCAACCACTAATTAATTGATAGCAAGTCAGGCAATAAACACTAGTTACTGTTCACGGCAAGCCGTAAACAGCAACAAATGTGCACACAAATCGCAAAAACGCGATTTGGCGCTATCACAACTCGGGATTTTGCGCAAAATACGCGCAAAACACCTCGCGGAATAGT
>WRAQ01000067.1 GCA_009780115.1 Lachnospiraceae bacterium | reverse complement strand
TCAGCAGCGCGATTAATTTTGTAACCAGATGAAAGTTTTTCGGTTGACTTTGCCTGAGATGCTGTAGTAACGCTTAGCATCCTGTTTGAATTCATAGCGGTAAGATTGTTTTGTACTACCATAATATATTCCTCCTTGAATATTATTTCCGGTTTTCACCGGTTGGCCGCATCCTTGCGGCGATATTTGGTTGTTGTACTATGTATATCGGAATGATTTTGGAAAACTTTAGAGGGAAAAAATAAATTTTTATTATTTTTTTGTATCCAGAAAACGGGGGGCAACATCTTGATTCGCCATCCGGTTCATAAAATCATATGACGACTTGGCGCGGATACGTTCTGCCTGAATATCTTCACGGCTTTTTTTAAAAAACTTTTCTACCAGTGTTTTATTACGGGCTTCCTGTGCCTGAATTGAAACGCTTAATTCGGTTATTTCGGAAATCAAGATTTTAAAGCCTTCGATTTCTGCTTTAAACCGGACTTTATTGGCTAACAAGCTGTCTTTAATCCGGTCATAAACACTTTCAAATCCTTGATCCAGTTTGTTAAGCTCATCAATTAAAACGGTTTTTCGATCAACTATTGCTTCAAAATCATCAAAAGAAACCGGTTCGGTTTTTAAAGTATTTTCCTGGTTTATATTTTCTGCTTCAATTTGACTTAAAATGCCTTTTTTCTTAGCTAAGCCGTCCGTAAGTATTTGCAGTTCGATCATAGAATCCTCTTTCATTCAATTTGCGCGAGCCAAGTATATCATTTAAGGAGAAAGCGCAGCTTTCTCTCAAGGCATCGCTGCCGGGCGGTGCCATTTTTAACGGGCCTGTTTCATAACTTCTTTCCAAGTATCCCGCATAGTACGCAGATGAGTCACGATTTCCTCAACCACCGCCGCATCTTTGTGAACGTTTGCATCAATGATACGTTCCTGAAGATAAGCATAAACACGGTCAAAATCCTGCGCCACCGGATATTTCATGTCAAGGGTGGCGCGGAAATTGTCGACTATCCGCTGGACTTTGATGATATTTGTATGGGCTTTCTGAATGTCTCTATTTTCAATTGCCAAAATGGCAATGTTGCCGAATTTAATCGCCCCTTCATATAGCATTAATACCAGTTCTGCCGGTGATGCGGTCAGAATTTTAGAATTATTGTACTGGGCATATGCGTTCATCATTGCCATTTTCATATCTCCTTAATTTGTTTACAGTTCAGTCATGCGGATTTTTGTTAAAATTGAGATAGGAAAGCTTGCTTCCATAGATAAATTTTAACGAAAATCCATATGGCGTTCTGCCACAGCGAGGTTTTGCGAAGTAAAATCGAGCTGATGACTGAACTGTAACTTAATTTTTTTCTTGAACTAGCGGTTCCCCATCGTCATCCCTAATAAACCGGAAATTGCACTTTGGCTGGACTGCATCTTCGCAAGGGCAACTTCCATCCGGGAAAACTGCTTATAAAACTTATCTTCCATTTGCTTAAGCCGCTCTTCCTGTCTGGCAATCGCCGAGGTGAGGCTATCGAAGTCCCGCTTTAATTGTTTGTCATTATAAATTGTGTTAATGCTCTTAAAACTGTCATTACGTTCAAGTAAAATTTTGTCCATCGCCCCATGTAAATTCCGGGCAAGGCCGGTGAAGAAATCAGTGACACCTTTCGGGTCATTAGCAATCGCTTCCTTTAATTTATCAGGTTTGCCGGAGGTATGGCCGCTATCCGGGTCGCCGTCAATGAAAAGGGCATTTTTTTCATTTATAGCCGCAAGGAAAAAGTCAAGTGACCCAATGCCAAAGTTTGACAGATGCTTCGTCTGTCCGCCAACTTGTACTCCGCCCATCATTGCGTTTTTCATTGCGTTAGAAATATTAAAGAGTGAACTGTCACGGCGGAGCAGGGAGTCTTTAATCCTTTTTTCCCAGTCCTCGATTTCCCGGTCGCTCATTGCATCTTTTTCTTCGTCGGTCAACGGCCGGAAATCCCGGGCCGAAGGGGCATTAAAGAGACGGTCCATTTCATTAATCAAAGCATTATACTCTTTGAGGAAATCCTTTATCATATCATAGATACCTTGAGTATCGTCTTCGGTAGTAATAGTAATACTTTCACCAGGTTCTGTCACTTGATTCGCTGTGATAGTAAGGCCATTGATATTAAATACATTGGTACTGCTGGTGAACTTCGCGCCGTTTAGCAAAATTTCAGCATCCTGGCCGTGAACCCGGCTTGCGCCGTTTAAGCCGATTTGATTACCGGTCAGGGTTAAAGCGTGATTTGCAAAAGCGATGTCGGCATCGACATTGGCGGCGGCTTTAGTTTGGCGGCCGGCGGTATCATCAACTACTGCCTGCGCATCAGTTACCGCTTGAGCTAAATCGATTTCTCTGGCTATATCAGCTTCAAAAGCTTCGGTATTATATTTATCATAACCAGTAGCCTCAACTTGTTTGTTTAAGTCAGCTAACTCTCCCTCAACTTCTTTCTTTTTTTCTAAAAGCAGAGCTTTAGCATCTTCATTAGTTTCATTCTCAATATCATTGTTGAGGGCATTAAGTTCTGCTTGCTTTGTGTCACGGTCTGATTTCAAACCGCCAGTTAAAATACCCATCCGGGCCATGACATTGGCATCACTAATATCAGTTAAATCAAAACCCGGGTCATTTTCTTTTAACCACTCTTTAAAACCATCAATTCTACCTTTCATGTTATTCCGGAGTGAGGTTAGGGAGTTATTTGCGGAATTAAGGGCTGTCTGGTCAGCGGCTAATATTCTGGCTACTTCCGCATCAAGCAGTTCTTTGTAAGCAGCGGTAAAGGTAGTACCATCAGCTTCAAATTTTTGAACGGAAGCAAGGCCTTCATAGTCACTTGCATCAAAGACATTGATACCCAAAGCACTTAGTGCCGAAAAGCCATTTTGATTGTCGGCAACAATTGAAAAATCTCCGGCGGCACCCATCGTTTGTGAACTAATAAAGAAACGTCCGTTACCCGCATCAAAGTTTGCATTCAAACCGGCGTTCCTAAACTGCTGAACCACATCTTGTACCCTGGTATCACCGTTTAGATTGATTTGCCTTTCCCGGCCATTAACTTTAACGGTAAAGCTCATGTCACCGCTGCCAACATCCATAATTTCAGATAGCCTGGTATTGGAATCTACTGCTGTCCCGTCCTGTTTCTTAATTTGCGCGCCGGTAAGAATACCGGTTTTGGCAAGATTGCTTATTTGCAGGTTTTGAACGCCATTAACCGCATTTCCGCCGGTAACGACTGATGCTTTGTTATTAGAAACCCGGCTGATTTTTTTAGCATAAGCATCGGAAAAACGCATTTTACCCAAGGTGCCGTTAAATAATTTCAGCGCCCGGTTATTCAAGTCTTTCCACGCATCCTGCTTCCATTGGATTGAGGTTTGATTTTGCTTGATTGTATCGACCTTTGTTCTTTGGCCGCGTACTAATTCATGGATAATTCTATCGGTATCAAGTCCCGAATTCATTCCTGTTATTCTAATCATATCATTCTCCTATTTAAATAATCCCTTCAGCAGCCGCACCTTCCATGAAGAATGATGCGTTCGACTGTTTTTTGTCGAATCCGGCCGCACCCGGCGGATAAAATCATTCTTCCAGAACGAAGTTTTAGATTTTCTTAGCCGGTGTTTTTGACGGGCTTAGAAAATCTCTTCATACTAGCGCCTTTCATCGACCAGCAAACCAGCGAGTTCCCATGCTTTGGCAATCATGTCGAGTGTCTTTTCGGGCGGAAGTTCTTTAATCAACTCTTTTGTGTCTTTATCAACGATTTTGATCGTCACACGGTTAGTCTTTTCATGAATACCAAAAACAGCTTCCGAATGAGCCATGTTTTTATTTAACTTGTCAACGGCCTTTTTAATCTGTTCAGGTGAAAGTTGGTTTTCCTGAGAGCTTCCCTGCTGGCCGGTTTGCTCGCCGCTTTGATTACTGTTTTCAGCTTTTGCAACTGTTATTGTCGTGCTATCAATGTAAGCGTTAGGGTCTACTGATACCGAGGCGCTGTTTTTTTCTGCGACCGGTTGGGGCGCAGCCTGTCTTTGAACCGGCTGGGCCTGAACTGTCATGATACTTCCAATTGGTTCCATTTTATCACCTCCATGTGAAATTTGGTACAACATTATTCCAATAAAATAAATTTGAGTCTATACGTCTTTGGTATGAAGGGTGCCCGCGTAGCGAGACTAGTTTATCTGTGATGCCGTTCAAATGAGCGACATTTTAGATAAACTCTTCATACTTTATATCGGAATAAATAAGGAAATACTTAGGGAGAAATGTAAAATTTTTTTCGTTTTCTTAATAAGTACAAAAACAAAACAAGGGGGACTTGCTTTGTTTTCATGAATTGTTACAGAGAAGTCAGATAAAATATCTCTCCGTCACTGCGGCCTAATTGGCTAATGCTTTCAGTTATATCTAGGATAGAAGGCGGCCTAAGGTTCCTGCGAGATAAATTATCTGCCTTCCCTTAGATATCACATCACCCAAAAAGGTTTTTGAGTGCTTCCATACCTTCGGCACTGGTTGCTTCTTTGTTGGCATTTTGGATGTCGAGATAAACTTCTTTGCGGTAAACAGGGATTTCTTTGGGGGCGGAAATGCCGATCTTTACCTGTTCGCCTCTGATATCAAGTATCGTTACTTCGATATTGTTATTTATCATGATTGCTTCGTTCTTTTTACGCGATAAAGCCAGCATTTATTCACCTCCTTCTTTCTTTGCAGCATTCAGGATGTCATAAATGGGATATTTTATATCGTATTGTTTGTCTTCCAATATAACCTGACATGCTTTCCTGGTGGCCGCATTAACAACGATAGGGCCTTTTAAATTAACCGACATCGTTGTGATGTCTTTCGGAACGGTGAGCGTAACAAGGATTAACATCTCATTGTCAACAAGATGCCCGATTGGCGCAAACACATCATCATCTATCACCGGATTGTAATCAGGGGCGATAATTAACGGATCCATCACCGGCATAGCAAAAGCGGCTTCTTGAATTGATTGGAGCCAGTGAACGTTCCCGGTGCCTTGTTCGTCATCAT
>WRAQ01000066.1 GCA_009780115.1 Lachnospiraceae bacterium | reverse complement strand
CTTTCCCGCCGCCCACGCCGGAAAAGACGGAATGACTGCCGAATTGCTGTTCGAGGATTAAAAGGTGCGTGTGAATCTGTATTTCGCCCTGCCCAGCAAGCTGGGTTTAGATACGGATTTCACTCGATATAAAATGGAGCGACAACTAAGGCGGCTATACCGGTCTGCTTGTGAGAAGGTCACTCACGACTGACGTTTGCCTTAGTAAAGTAACCGTGGTATAATGTTAGAGCAGATAATTATCTCAAAGTAACCTTAGGCGGCCTTCTTCCCGAAAGAAAACTGACCGGGTAAATCAATTAGGCCGTAGTTACGGTTAGATACTTTATCTTCCTTGGGTGAATTTCAGGAAAGGAGAAGCTATGAAAAATATGTACGTCAAAATCATCATATTATTTGCATTAGCAATTGCATTAGTATTAAGCTTCTATTTTTACCTTTCCAATATTAGGGAGCAAAGTACCGGTGAAAACCAAGTCAGGGCATCAAAAGTAACCGAAGCCCTGATGCGCAATTTGGATGCCCGTTATCCCCCGACACCCAAAGAAGTAGTACGTTTTTTTGCGGAAATCACTCAATGCCTTTATAATGATAATTATTCGCAGGGAGATTTTGAGGCTTTAGGAAGACAGCTTTTTCGTTTATATGATGAAGAGTTAGCCGAAAATAACCCTTGGGAAATATATATTGATAATCTTCGCTTTGACGTTGATTCATATCGTAACCGGGAATTTGTTATTTCATCTTTTACTGTTTCAAGTTCGACAGATGTGATTTATTTTTCCGAAGATGGTTTTGATTATGCCCGTTTGCATTGTTTGTTTTCCCTGCGCAGAAGTACTGATTTGTATATAATTGACCATCAATTCCTGTTAAGGCGTGGTGAAAACGGGCGCTGGAAAATCCTTGGCTGGCAGAAAGAAGAACCGGAATATGAATAAAGAAATACTAATCTTGGCTTTCGAAACATCTTGCGATGAAACCGCTGTGGCGGTAGTAAAAGATGGCCGTGAGATTTTGTCCGATATCATTTATTCACAAATCAAACTTCATACAGAATATGGCGGTGTTGTCCCCGAAATTGCCTCGCGCAAACATATAGAAAAAATTAATCTGGTGACTGAACAGGCTTTAGGCAAAGCCGGAGTTACACTTAATGATATTACAGCGATTGCAGTAACATACGGCCCCGGATTAGTAGGGGCTTTACTTATTGGGGTATCTTTTGCCAAAGCGTTGGCTTTTGCTTCCGGTTTGCCCTTGATTGGTATCCATCATATCGAAGGCCATATCTGTGCCAATTTTATTGAGCATAAAGACCTGCGCCCGCCATTTGTTTGCCTGGTGGTATCGGGGGGGCATTCTCATTTGGTTGTGGTGAAAGACTATGGTGAGTATGAAGTAATCGGCCGTACCCGCGATGATGCTGCCGGCGAAGCTTTCGATAAAGTCGCCCGCGCCATTGGTTTGGGTTATCCCGGCGGGCCCATGATAGATAAAGCCGCCCAGGGCGGGAACCCGGAAGCGATTCATTTTCCCCGCGCCCAAGTGACGGATAATGAATATGATTTCAGCTTTAGCGGTTTAAAATCAGCGGTGCTTAATTATATAAACGGGGCAAAAATGAAAGGTGAAGAAATAAATATTGCTGACCTTGCGGCTTCATTTCAGAAAGCTGTTACCGATGTCCTCATTGAGCATTCAATGAAAGCAGTTTTTAATTTGGGTTATGATACCTTTGCTATTGCCGGCGGTGTTGCGGCAAACTCATCTCTTCGGGCAGAATTTGCCAAAAAATGTACCGAAATGAAGGTGAAATTTTTTAGCCCTTCGTTACATTATTGTACCGACAATGCAGCGATGATTGGCCAGGCGGCTTTTTATGAATATCAAAAAGGGAATTTTAGCGGTTATGATTTGAATGCGGTGCCGGGATTAAAGTTAGTGTAAGGTAAGATGCGGTATGCCGTAAGGTAAGGTGAGTTGCGATTGTAAGGGCAAGGAGTTGCGACCATGTGATTTTTTAGGGCGGGGTGGATTGCGACTGTGTTATTTTTAAGGGCGAGATGAGTTGCGACTATGTGATTCTTAAAGGCGAGATTGGGTTACTATTATATGGCTCTTACAGACTAATTAACACGGGAATGCAAAATAACCGATAATAGCCAAGAAAATGACAGATATCGACTGACTCGGTCGGTCAACAAATGTCACAACATATAGATAAAATTATCCAAGCATCTACTACAAATTGGATATGAGTAAAAAAGTCACACTCAAAAACGGTTACTATGCACAAACGGGAACGAGTTTCGCATTCTTAAATAGGAGTTATTGATGAAATCAACCGCCATTATTTTGTCCGCCGGACAAGGTAAGCGGATGCAGTCTGCAACCGCAAAGCAATATTCACAGCTAAACGGCAAACCGGTTCTATATTATTCACTAGCAGCTTTTTCAGCGACTCCGGAAATTGATAATATAATTGTCGTTATTAGTGAAAGCGACCGCGATTTTGTCGAAAAAGAAATTATTGAAAAACATCAATTCACAAAAGTAACGGATATTATTAACGGTGGAAATGAACGTTATCATTCCGTATATAATGGTTTAAAGGCCCCCGGTGCAGATGAAAGTGATTTTATTTTTATCCACGATGGCGCCCGCCCAATGATCGATACGGAAATCATCAGCCGGGCCGCCGCTGCAGTCAAAGAGCATCCCGCTATTGTCGTTGGAATGCCGGTTAAAGATACCATCAAACGTGTTGATGGAAAAAATATGGTTTGCGAAACGCCTAACCGTGAAACCCTTTGGGCTTGCCAAACACCACAGGTTTTTGCCGCATCATTGATAAAGAAAGCCTACCGGATTTTAGGTGAAAGGGAACAGGAGCTAATTAGACAGGGATTCATCATCACTGACGATGCGATGCTGGCCGAGACATTTACCGAAGCAAAAGTTAAACTGATTCCCGGCTCTTACCGGAACATCAAGATAACTACTCCGGAGGATTTAAAGATAGCTGAGGCGTTGTTAAAAATATAATTTCTAGTGCACACGGAATTAGGATACGGTGTACTAGTATTTGCGGAGGTTCAATTGTCCCTAATTAATGTATCAAATTTGACATTTTCATATGACGGAAGTTATGACGATATTTTCAGCGATGTTTCTTTTCAAATTGATACCGCATGGAAATTGGGTTTCTGCGGCCGTAACGGTCGGGGAAAAACAACATTTCTCAAATTGCTGATGGGCGATTATGAGTATCGCGGCATGATATCCGCCAGTGTAAAATTTGATTATTTTCCTTTTGCAGTAGCGGATAAATCCCAAGATACAATGAGTATTTTAACCACCATAGCATCCGAAGCCCCTGTCTGGCAGATTCAAAAAGAATTATCAAAGTTGGCAATTGCGGAAGATGCCCTTTACCGCCCCTTTCAAACTTTATCCAATGGCGAACAAACGAAAGCCTTGCTTGCCGGGTTATTTTTACGCAGTGATAATTTCCTGTTAATCGATGAACCGACAAACCACTTAGATATGGCCGCCCGCGATACAGTTGCCCGTTATCTTAATAATAAAAGCGGGTTTATCATTGTTTCCCATGACCGGGCTTTTCTTGATATTTGTGTAGACCATATTTTGTCGATTAATAAAGCAAATATTGAGATAATGACCGGGAATTTTTCGACTTGGTGGAAGCAAAAAAAGCGGCAGGATGCCTATGAGCTGGCGCAAAACGAGCAGTTAGGGCAGGAAATAGGCCGCTTAAAAGAATCAATGGACAGAACGGGGCGTTGGTCAGACAAAGCGGAAAGTAATAAATTCGGATTTAACCCCCGTAAGTCAGAAAATATGAACCGTCGCCCATATGAAGCCGCCAAATCGGCAAAAATGATGAAGCAAGCCAAAAATACCGAAAAGAGACGGCAAAGAAATATTGATGAAAAATCAAAGCTACTTAAAAATATCGAAACTGCCGATGATTTGAAAATAATCCCTCTTATTTATCATACCCCAAATATCATAACGGTTGAAAATCTGACTATTGCTTATGATAAACGAGAAATTATAACTAATCTGACTTTTACCCTTCAACAAGGTGAACGATTAGCATTGCGCGGCGGTAACGGGTCCGGTAAAAGCAGTCTGATTAAGCTGATTTGCGGTGAGGATATTCCCCATACCGGAACGATAAATATTGGCACAAAGCTGATTGTTTCTTATGTGCCGCAAGATACATCTTTTCTCACCGGCGACTTGAAAAGCCACGCCGAAAAATATCAAATCGATGAAACACTTTTTAAAAGTATTCTGCGCAAATTAGATTTTTCACGAACTCAATTTGACAAAGATATGCGTGACTTTAGTGCCGGGCAAAAGAAGAAAGTCTTGCTTGCCGGAAGCCTTTGCCAGCCGGCCCACGTCTATATCTGGGATGAGCCCTTGAATTTTATCGATGTTTTGTCACGGATGCAAATCGAGGAATTAATCATAAAATTCAAACCAACCCTGCTTTTCGTTGAGCATGACCGGGCTTTTTGCGAAAATATCGCAACTAAAACGATTGACTTACTTACTTTTTAGGGCGGCCCTTGTCACCGGCCCGCATTTTCCATCTACTGCGATTTTGGACGATTGCTGAAATTTCTTTAAAGCCTCCAATGTTTTCGGGCCAAAGCTTCCATCGATACTAATCTGGTAACCAGCCTCGACAAGTTCCCATTGCACCCACTTGACTCCATCGCCTTTTGAGCCATTCATAATTGTAACTACCGGCTCCTTGTAAGGGTTGGTGCCCTTCCATGTACCTGACACCGGTACTTCGTACTGGTAAGTGAGCCAGGAGAAAGTAAGCCCGTACTCCCAGTTGGTAGCGGAAACTTTTGATTTTACCGTGCCATAATCAATTCCTTTAGCTTCAATGCACATTGGTATCCCGTTTTCCATTCCGATATATATGCCCACATGGCCGGTTTTCCATAGGACAGTCCCGTATGCAAAATCTTTAATGTTTGCGATTGGTAATCTGGTATAAGCGATGGAATATAATTGCGCTGAACCATAAGCCTTTCCGGTATACCATGATATCAAACCGGAGCAGTCAGTACATACTTTACTAATAAATTTTTGCGCCTTTGCCCGGTAACTTGCGGTGAATGTATCAGGATATGAGTTTGCTAATGAATTTAACATTGCCTGTGTAAAACTTCCGCTTGCCCCCTTAGCGCCATATACATAGGGGGTGCCAACCTTTGTTTTTACAAAATTTACCATTTCTTGCCCTGTCATAAATTTACCTCCATTAATCGTTTGCTATTCTTATAGTTTAGAATATTTTGGAATTAATGTTTTTGTGCATGTTTTATGTCGAAATAGCACGAAATATGCAAATGCGAATATTAATAGAAGCGGAACCAAATAGGTTATTAAATTGAAAATATTTTGGGAGTTGACACTCCCTTATTTGTTTGATAGAATATGTTTTGTATCAAAAACTGACTTTTATTTGTCGGTCATAATGCGGCGGTCATGAAAACCTGTGACTTATGCAAAAACTTAATAAATTTACACCCGGAGGAATAGCGAAGCGGTCATAACGCGGCGGTCTTGAAAACCGTTTGGGTTCACGCCCACGGGGGTTCGAATCCCTCTTCCTCCGCTATAAAAGCCCACAACTACAAGCGTTGCGGGCTTTTTGCTTCTTTTCGCTTTCCGCACTAAATTAGCGCAAAAATCGAAATGGTGGAAAATTCGTGGTGGAAATTCCACCACAACATAAAATTTTCTCATACATAATATTCATGAAAATGTATACTGTGGTGGAAAAATGGTGGAATAAGACACAAAGTCGAGTAAAAAGAAGTAAGGCAATATAAATAGATATATCACAACTCTATATTATTACTCTTTTTCTTTATTTGTTTACCGGATTGGCGGACTTCGTACCCGGTCGGAAAAAAATACCTCTCTATAATTACTGGTTAGCAATTTGGGCACTTTTTTTAAAAATATATTTGGTTTTGAGATTTTTTTTATACATTCTCTTTTTGCAGAACGAAAAAATCTTCTTGACAAAATACGATAAAACGAATATAATAATCATGGTGACAGTCATTGTATTTTCATGCGAGGTGCGGTTGATGAACGGATATGTACAAGCAGAAGAAATTGCAAAGCGTTGGGATATTTCAATAAGGCAAGTTCAAATACTTTGCAAAGCCGGAAAGATTGACGGCGTTGCCAAGTTCGGAACGACATGGGCAATCCCGGAGGACGCTGTTAAGCCGACACGCACCGTACCGGTTAAGCCGGGGCCGAAGCCGAAAAAGACGGAGGTATAAATCGTGAGTGAATTAAAAGCAACCGAATATAAAAAGTTTGAGGACATAAAACATATTCGCAACGACGGAAGCGAATATTGGTTTGCGCGTGAGCTTGCGCTTGTACTGGATTATACTCAATGGCGCAATTTTACAAAGGTAATCGACAAGGCAATGATAGCCTGTAATAACAGCGGGCATGATGTGATTTTCGATTTTGCTGAGGTCAGCAAAATCGTGGAAATGCCATCGAAGCCACGCAAGAATAAAACAGAGCAAATTGGTTTTGCTGAGGTCAGCAAAACCAAAAATATTATTGATTATGAATTGTCGCGCTATGCTTGCTACTTGATTGTTCAGAACGGCGACCGCGCAAAGAAGTTATCGCGCTCGGACAAACCTACTTTGCCATTCAAACCTACCGGCAGGAAATCGCGGATAGGTTCAACCAACTGGACGAGGATAGCAGACGGCTTGTCGTTCGCGGCGACATAAAACAATGGAATCAAATGCTTGCGGAAGCGGCGCGTGATGCGGGCGTAATTACAAATGAAGAATTTGCAATTTTTCAAAACGCGGGTTACATGGGTTTGTATGGCGGCTTGACGGTGGAGGATATTCATAAACGCAAAGGACTTGCTGTCCGTGATAAAATTCTTGACTTTATGGGTAGCACAGAACTTATCGCAAATCTTTTCCGCATTTCGCAAACAGAAGATAAACTAAAACGTGATGCCATAAACAACGCCGCCGACACAAATGCCATCCTGATGGCGGGCGGCGATGATTGCTTGACGAAGCCCCTTGCCGGAGACGGAGGTAAATAGATGAATATTGAAACTGCTTTTATTCTGATTACATTTATTTCGCTGGTTATCAATTATACAACGATGTTGATTACCTTCCCTCACAGATTCGGGAAAGCTGTTACGATATGTATACCTATCGTATTCAGCATCGTGGTACATATTATTTTGCTGCTCACCGATTCGCAAGTTGCGTTTTACAGATTTTACGGCGTGTTCTGTCATTTCCCGATATACATGATTTTATCTAAGGGTATTTTTTTGCAAAGGATTTTCGTACTGCTGTTTGTCATAGTGTGTACGGGCTTTCAAGCTGCGTTGGCTTCCGCTATTTCGGGGATTTTCACCATTGCGGAGAGCAATGAGTTTTGGCTGATGGTATTTATATTGTTAATGGTTATGTATACGGTATATGTGTTTATGATTTTCCGTTTTATACGGCATTTGCTTACCAAGCTGTTTATCAGCGGCAGTCAAAAAATTTGGGTGATGTATTCGCTTATGGCGGTATTTACTTATTTTACAATGGTGGTCGCCATTTCGGTTTCCGAAGGCCCGCAGCGGATTGCCTTGTTGCTT
>WRAQ01000065.1 GCA_009780115.1 Lachnospiraceae bacterium | reverse complement strand
TTGCATTTATCATTGTTGTTTTGCCTTGGCCGGCAGTACGGGCCTTGGCAAAAGCATCCAGCTTGTCGCCTTGAATCTGCAAGACCGGTTTAATTTTTAGGGCCGTACCTATCAGTGCGGCGGCGGGTGTAATCCGCCCCCCCTTTTTCAAATAAAACAGGGTGTCAAGCATAATATAAATACTGCAATTTAATTTGTCTTCTTCCAGGATTTCTTTGACCTCAAGGGCTGATTTACCTTCATTTATCAACTTCAAAGCATCCTTTACCGATTGGCGCATAGTCACGGAAATCCGGACATTGTCAACCACCTGAACTTTTCCATGATAATCTTCGGCTAAAAGCATCGCACTTTGACAAGAACCCGACAAACCACTGCTCATCGGAATATGAACAATTTCGTCATAATCTTTCAGCACTTCGTCCCATAAATTTGTTACGTTTTCCGGTGACGGCTGGCTGGTAATCACATTCGACCCCGATTCAAGTTTTACAAAAAACTCATCTTGTGTCAAATTAATATCTTCAAAGAAAGTCTCTTCATTAATCATAAAGGGCATCGGTATTACAAATAAGCCCATTTCTTTGCTTTCGTTCTGGGTAATTCCACTATTTGAATCGGTAACTATTGCTATTTTTGTCATGTTTAATACCTTTCAATACTTGCAAACTTTTGAGCCGCAGGCACAAATTTGCCGATTGAAAATCTTTGATTTTCAATCCGCTCACTAGTATAGTGTAAAGTCAGATGCTGCGAAAGTCAACAAATTTTAACATTCCCTGGTCAATAAAGTTCTTCAACCGTAATAGCTCACTGCTTTGCAGTTCCTCATTATATGATGGACACAAATCGCTGAGTAACGCGATTTGGCGCCCAATCTCATCAGCAGCAGCAGAGGCATCTTTCAAGATATTCGCATCTTGGTAAATATCACCGAGATGAAAATCCATAATCCCGCTTTGCCGAATGCCGAATAAATCACCGGGGCCGCGGATTTTCAAATCTTCAGAAGCAATATGGAAGCCATCATTCGATTTATTCAGAATTTCCAGACGTTTCATTGTTTCTTTGCTGCCTGACCCGTTCACAAATATGCAATATGACTGGGCGGCACCCCGGCCAACCCGGCCCCGCAACTGATGAAGCTGGGCCAGGCCAAAGCGTTCGGCATTTTCGACCATCATCACCGTCGCATTCGGGACATTAATACCAACTTCGATTACTGTTGTTGAAACAATAATATCAATATTCCGCGCGGCAAACTCACTCATAATACGATTCTTTTCTGCCGGGCGCATTTTGCCATGCAGGGCAGCAACCACAATATCATCCGGCAGATTTAACTTCAGCTTGGCAGTATAATCAGTAACATTTTCAACCCCCTCAAGTTCACCTTCTAAAACCATCGGGCAAATAATATATACTTGATGCCCGGCTTTTACTTCACTTGTAATAAATTTGTAAGCCGTTTCCCGGTAAGAATTTCCAACAACACAATTCTTGATTGGCAGACGGTTCGCCGGAAGTTCATCTATTACCGAAAGATTAAGGTCGCCATAAATAATAATCGCCAGGGTACGGGGAATCGGGGTTGCACTCATAACAAGAACATGGACATTAGCCCCTTTTCCTGCCAGGCTCTCTCGCTGGCGGACACCAAAGCGATGTTGCTCATCAGTGATAACCAGCGCTAAGTTTTTGTAAATGACTTTTTCTTGAATCAAGGCATGGGTACCGATAATGACATTCGCTTCACCGCTATTAATCTTCTCATAAGCTTGCCGCCGCGCCGCCGCATTGACCGAACCAGTCAATAAAACCGGGCGGAATGGCAATTTATAATTCTCGCTTAACGCAATTAAAGATTGATAATGCTGGGTCGCAAGAACCTCGGTCGGCGCCATTAATGCCCCTTGATAACCATTAGCAATACACATTAACAAGCTTAAAAATGCCAATATCGTTTTACCAGAACCAACGTCACCCTGGATTAAACGATTCATGATGTATTGACCGGATAAGTCAATTTTTATCTCCGACCATACTCGAAGTTGAGCGGACGTAAGCCGGTAAGGCAACGTTTCAAGCAGGCGTTCTGCCTCGGCAACTTCCATCATCACTGCTGTGCTTTTTTGTATCCGGGTCTGATCCCGAAGATGGCGGACAGCAATAATAAATAGAAAAAACTCATCAAAAACCAACCGTTTCCGGGCAGCAATCACATCTTCGTAATTGCGGGGGAAATGAATTTTCTCAACCGCCTCTTGATAACCAAGCAGTTGATAATCTGTTCTCAACTTTTCCGGCAAATGGTCAAGCGGGAATGAATAATGGGAAAGTACCTGTTTGAGAGTTTTCATTACTATATTATTCGAAAGCCCGGCCGTCAGGGGATAACGGGGCTGCAAGGTGTCCACAAGCGGGCGGTAATCATTTTCCTTGAATATCTTCGCTTGCTCCATGTGCAGTTCAGTCCCTTTTTTCTCAACCTTTCCGCGAAATATATAATAATTCCCTGCCTTGAAGACCTTGCTAAGATAAGGCATGTTAAAGTATGTTAAGTGCAGAATATTGCTATTGTGCGAAACATTTCCCTGGTCATCTGCATTTAACAGATATTTGCTTCTGCTTCCGGGCGGCTCTTTTTCATCTTTAATACTTAAGTTCGTAATCGTAAGCTGGCGAACCCGCTTCTGCCTGGCCGAACCAAAAACCGTCCCGGCAACAGTCACCAGCTCACTGTCTCCCGGGGAAAGCCGCTCATGAAGTACCGCAAGCGGCTGGGGTAAGGTATAACGGTCATAATCACGCGGATAATAAATCAAGGTGTCATAAACATTAAAAACGCCGACTTTATTGAATAAAGCCGCCGTTTTCTCTCCGATTCCTTTAATTGATTTAATGTTGGTTAGTTCGGTCATGAAATAATTATATCAGCGAACGTATGTTCTGTCAAGTGTTATTTTGCGAATGCGGCAATTTCACCGCACCGCTTCATTACCGCTGAAATTATTCTGTCGCGGCGTTTTTCATCTACTTCTTCTGAATGAGATAATATTTCGGCGGTTTCCTCGCTTAAACCGTCAAGGGCATCAAAATCAAACCACGAAAAATCTTCAACAAGCTTAATTTGTTCGAGATGGCTTTTGCGGAAAGGCTTACAGTCTACGGGCGAACCAACGTGTTGGGTATTGTACCAAAGTGATGTACCGCTGTCAAAGACAGGGGCCGGGCCGAGCCATTCCAATGTTTCCGCGTTGCGGACGAATCCGAAATTGTTATAATGTCTATCTTCATTTGATATAATATAGTCCAGCACAAGCATCCGGTCAAGCATCGCCCGAACGTTTGGTATGCCAAGTTTTTCACAACTACATAACAAATGGGTCATGTTGGAATCATGATTGTTTTTTTTGAAATGTTCATGGACACGCCATGCCGGAATCAATTCGGTATCGGGTGTAACAAAATTTTCACACAGGCTGTATGGCTTGCTTTTATCAATAATCAGTGTATATGGCACATGAGGGATATTCAGCCGCCGCATGATAGCACTTGCGATTATTTCATTGAATGGCTCTTGCTTCATAAAACCGCTGCCGCCTTTCATTAGATAACGCTTGCCCTCCGCGATAACCCATTTCTTACGAAGCCAGCCATCTGAAGTATTATCCGGTGACATAAGACTAATATTGGCGGGGTCAGCAGGCTCATGCCCAAATAATAGCTCACCTACATCTTTTGAGAAATCATTGTCAAAAAAGTTGACATTTTCCCAACGAAGGCCGCTATTTCCCGGGCATATCCAATACTGGTCAGAGAGGCTCAATCCGTAGCATTTAGCGAGCAATAGTAAAGGATTAAGAAAACCTAACTTTTCAAGCGCATCACGGATGCCGTCACGGCTGGCGGGTATAGAGCGGCCAACCCACCAATCATAAAGAGATTTACGGTCAATCCCGGTTTTGTGCGTTTGTATTCCCAGCGGTAAATGCCGAATATTATGGATAGCATCTATTTTTGTAATATTAGCTGTATCCTCGTCTACTTGCATATCTAAGACTGGGATATTTTTGTGCATTAGCGTACAATCCATCTCGCCACCTTCTTCCGGAATTATTTACTTTATTTTACCCCAATGTGCTTTACTTTGCAAGCTTTACTGCCATCCCGTTATACCATAACCAAGTTCGTCTTATCTAAATTCACTCACATAAATCTCAATCCGGTTGGCGGCAATATCGGCGGCTTCTTCGGCTGATTTCAGGCCAGTTAAAAATGACTGGAACTACTCATATTAAAATTAAACACTGGCCTTCTAAGTTGGTCACAAACTGTTGGATAAATTCCCAGCACCAATGTCTCTCTGTCTTTTTTATTTCCAGCTTATATTTTTCATCATCTTCAGCATTAATGAGCATATTTGCATTATTACTGCCGCTTTCCGGTTCAGCGCAGGCGGATAGAAGTAAAATGGCGAAAACTAATAGTAATATTCTTTTCATATTAATCCTTTCGGTAGGATTAGAAATTTGCGGGGCGTGTTTTCGCAATCGCTTTGTTAAATTATTGATATATTATAACTTTTATTTTTATATGTCAAGGTGTTTTTAAACAAAATTCATAAATCGTTAAAGTTTCATTTTGCTTATATTGTATAACAAAAAATCCCGGCGGGCTAACCCACCGGGATTTAACACGAACCAAGTTAATCATTCCAACAAGAATGCTCGCATTCTTGCCAATTATCACCGCCAGGCGACAATTCTACATCCCCGTCAGCGTATCACGCTTGCCGTAGAAGTAAAACCCAGCCACCGTCAGCACTGCCGCTATCACAGTCAGGATAATCAGCGGCGGATACGACAACTCACCTAAAGGCAACTGTGTTGGCGACAACTGCGGAATATGGTGCATTGGTGATATACCTTTGATTACTTCCGGCAAATCAACCATCCCGCCAATAAAGGAAAGGAAGGCGACGAAACCGTAAAAGCCCCATACTGCACTGCTTGCTTTCGGGAGTAAACCAGTGATAAAGACGGCAAACCCAATCATTACCCAGACTGCCGGAAGGTAAACAAGATAGGCCTTTAACAATTCACTAAAAACGATGGGATTAGTTTCCAGTATACTTTCGGTGACAGAATATAATCCGAAAGCGACCGCAAATTGCATGATTACGCTTAAAATAAAAGCCAAGGTTACGAAACCGCACATATACTTCCAACGGCTGACGACCCGGGCGATAATATGCTCGGCCCGGCCTTCACGCTCCTCGCTTCGTGGTTTCATTGCCGCAAGAATCGCCGGAACGATACAAACAAGTGTCATCATCATTGAGATAAAAGCCATAAAATACGTAACGATAATTTCTGCTTTAGCATCATCAGACATTACATCTAACATCGCTTCCGGAATGCCGATTACCTGCAAGTATTCCGGACTGTCGCCAATAAATTTCGGAAGGTCGCCTAATACCGAACCGTATGAGGCCGCGGTCATAAACATGATGATAACCCAAGCGATTAATCCGGTCCTTAGCAGCCGCCATGATAACCCGAACGGTGATAACATGCTCTTTTTTGCTTCCGCCCGCCCCGGTTTTGCTGCAATAAAACCTTGCCCGAGGTCACGGATTGTATTTAACCGGAAAGCAAGCGCGGTAATGATAACCGTCAGCAAAATAATCACTAATGACGGCCAGATATAATTTTCCACATAAATCTGCGAGCGGGAAGCAAGCCCCATCGGGCTTAAGCAAGCAAGGAAATCATTTCCGGCCGAATCACCGGCGCCGCGTACCATGTAAAGGGCGCCCAAGGTAATTCCGGACAACGAAGCCGCCCCGCTCGGGCTGGCTGAAAGTTGACAAAATACTGCCGTTATTGCCGCAAATATCTGACCGGAAAGGCCCAAAACCAGGCCATATAACATACTTCCGCCAAAACCAATGCCCTCTACGCCCATTACCGCAATTCCCAAGCCGGTAAAAAGCCCTAAAGCAGTATTCATAATTAAAGCTGAAAGCATCGTTGCATTAAGGTTTGCCAGCCGCCCCACCGGCAAAGAGCGGACCACTTCGGCGCGTCCCCGTTCCTCATCGCCCCGGGTATTACGGACGACATAAAAGAGGTTCATTACAGAAACCGCAAGGATGACCCATACCAGCATAAAACCGCTGTACATCGCCCCAGCCGGAAAACCACCGGGGGCATCTTTGCCATATATCGGCCCCATCATGGAAATCATCAACGGATTATCATAGATTTGTACAACCGTAAGGCGTGCTTCTTCATCAGGAAACATCGCATTAACCCCAGGGGCAAGAAGTGCCGAAAAAGCTACAAGCAAGACCACCCAGATGATGATATACATCTTATCACGCTTCAACATCGAGCGCATTAAATTAACAGAGTTTTCAAAATTTCCGGTAAACATATTTCGCATAATCATCCTCCTTTCGTATCATAATGAAGCATAAAGAGGTCTTCAAGGGTTGGCGGAGTACTCTCAAGTTTCTTGATATTATGTTGGGTAAGATGAGCCATAACCGCACCAATCTCATTTCCGTCAACTTGGAAGGTGAGAATATTCTGCTTTTGCTTAAGGTCAAATATTCCCTTAAAGCTTTCAAATCCTTCAACTATTTTTTCGGTTTCGACATGAATAGTATTGCGGGTCAGATGTCTCATTTCAGCCAAAGTACCCGTTTCGACCAGTTTGCCTTCGCGGATAATGCCAACACGGTCACATAACCGCTCAACTTCGGAAAGGATATGGCTTGATAAAAATACACCTTTGCCATTATTTTTTTGCTCAAGTACGCATTCCTGGAAAATCTGCTCCATCAATGGGTCGAGGCCGCTGGTTGGTTCATCAAGGATAAATAAATCCGCATCGGAAGCAAAAGCGGCAATCAAGGCCACCTTCTGGCGGTTCCCTTTCGAATAAGTCCGGCATTTCTTGGTCGGGTCCAAGTCAAAATCTTTCAGCAATTTTTCCCGGCGGGTTTTGTTATGTTTGCCGCGTAATGAAACAAATAGGTCAATAACTTCACCACCGGTCATGTTAGGCCAAAGATTTACGTCACCCGGTACATAAGCGATTCTTTTGTGAATTTCAACGGCATCTTTCCAGGCATCAAGCCCAAATACTTTTGCCTGCCCCTTAGTGGCCTGTAAAATCCCAAGAAGTACCCGGATGGTTGTGGTTTTTCCGGCTCCGTTCGGGCCAATATAACCGAACACCTCACCCTCCGTTACTTTCAGGTTGATGTCATTTAAGGCAGTAAACTTTCCGAACTTTTTGGTTAAATTAGTAATTTCCAAACTAGCTTTTGACATTTAATCTTCCTCCTTATAAAAATATTTTTTCATCATATCAAGACAAGCAAATAAATCATTTGTATGCTTTTCTACTTCTTCGTAAATAAGGCCTTGTTTTAAGCTGTTAGCCATTCCTTCCCCGGCCCAAATCAGAAGCCTGTCGATTAGTTTTGCATCAATATCATCTTTAAAGCGTGAAACGTCGATATCGTCAAAGATCCATCGTTCTCGGAATTTTAAGCTTTTTGCCATATATTCCTGAATATCGTCCCTTACATCAGGGTCTTCTTCAAGATAAAAACTAGCAAGGAAAGCAAAAATCGCCGGATTTTCTTTCATCATCGACATCTTGATTCTGGTCATCATTTTCATATTGTCAAAGAAATCGGTAATATTCCGGTCAAAATCCTGCTCCATTCTTTCAACCATTTTCTTGCCGCTGAACTCCGCAAGATACAAATAAAGATTCTTCTTGCTTCCGAAATAATAGTTAATCATGCCTTTAGCTAACCCCGCTTCGGCAGTGATATCACCAACCGAGGCTTTTTTATAACCATTTTTGCTAAAGATATTCATCGCGGCATTGATTAATGCTTCTTGCTTTTCGGCATGGGGGTTAATGAAATTTTCCATGTGCGCTTTTCCTCCTTCCACGATTTTGAACGTTTAGTTTTGATTGTTTTGTACTGAACGTTTCGTTCTGTACTAATTGTATAACAGTTTTGTTCTTTTGTCAATCGGCAAGTATTTGTGCATTTTTAACAAATATTATTTCGATAGTTGACTTTTTGTCGTGAGTTCTTTATAATTTTACTCAAGCACTTAAGCGCATAAGGGCGATATTTTTTGGCTTGCTAACTGGAAAGGAGGATTTGCAAAATCTGACTACAGGAGGTAAGCGCGCGTATGACGGTATTTGAGATATTGTACTTAATCTTAATAGCTATAGGCACTTTCATAGCATATCTAACATACAAGAACAACAAAAAATAGCCAGCCCTTTCGCGAGGTCACCTGGCTATTTTTTAGAGGTAAAATAATAGTTAGCGAGCCTACCGCCTTTAAAGCGGTTTGTGCCCGAGAGGGTGTAACAGCACCCTCTCTTTTATATTCCAATTATAAATAAATTATTACAGCACGTCAAGTGGAAAACGCCGAAATCATTAAAGATTAGCGAGAGCCCGTTACTGTTCACGGCAAGCCGTAAACAGCAACAAATGTGCACACAAATCGCAAAAACGCGATTTGGCGCTATCACAACTCGGGATTTTGCGCAAAATACGCGCAAAACACCTCGCGGAATAGT
>WRAQ01000064.1 GCA_009780115.1 Lachnospiraceae bacterium | reverse complement strand
CAGCGACTTCCTGATAAGTACAGCGTTTGTTAAAAGCAAACCAGTTCCCGGTCGCTTCATGGTTTATCCTTAACATTAAGCGGCCGAAAGTAGACAATTCATCGGCAATTTTGATAAGGTGCTCATCACTTACATGCGGGTCAATTGTCAGGGTCAGGATAACATCCTGCCCGAACCGGCGGACTTCGCGCATACAAGTAAACGGCTCACCTTCGGTATTTCCCGAAGGGCCTCCGCCATAAGTGAAATAATCGTCGTATGGATAATCCCACGCAAAAGCAACATCATCACTTGCATGAACTACACTTGCCCGGCCCGGCCAGCCCTCATCCAGCGGGTAATAGCAATACATCAAGTTAATACCGCGGTGCGGGCGGCCCAGTGTATTCAGAATATAACTTTGATTGACATATTCGCCGCGCTCGGAACCATCACCCAAGTCAACTGCGCAGTTGGCGGGAAGAAGATTGATTTTGTGAATTTTCATTATTTAACTCCTTTGTATTTTTTGTTCTTTCTTAATATAACATAACTCGTTGCAATTGTTAATCTATTCTGCTATATTAATCATATGTGTTTTTAAATGAAAGGCTGAACTATTACATGCGCTTCTCCAAACTACAAAGCTGTGGCAATGACTACATCTATATTAACAATATTATTGAGAAAATAAACGATACGGAAAAGAGCCGTTATGCGCTTTGCTTAAGTGACCGAAATTTTGGGATTGGCGGTGACGGCCTTATTTTTGTCAGCCCCTCGGAGAAAGCTGATTTTACCATGGAAATGTACAATCAGGATGGCACTGCTTCAGAGATATGCGGAAATGGCATCCGTTGTATGGGAAAATATCTCTTTGACAAAAAGATGGTTGAGGGTACGGATATTTCGATTGAAAGCGGCGGGAAGATATATTATCTTGAACTAAACTTGGCCGGAGAAATTGTCACCTCAATCCGGGTTAATATGGGTGCGCCGGAGCTTACGGCAAAGAAAATTCCGGTTATTTCAAAAAACGCCTGGTGTACCAATGAAACGATTGATATAAATGGCGAAGAGTTCAAAATGACTTGCGTTTCGATGGGAAACCCCCATGCGGTAGTGGTTTATCCTGATTTGGATACCCTTGATATTGGCCACCTCGGCCCCTTGTTTGAAAATCATGAACGTTTCCCCCGCCGGACTAATGTTGAGTTCATTGAAGTCCTTGACCGGAAAACAGTGCGGATGCGGGTTTGGGAAAGAGGTTGCGGTGAAACCTTAGCTTGCGGAAGCGGCTGTTGTGCGGTCCTTGTTTCTTGTGTGCTTAATTCCCTGACCGATGATGAAATTACGATTCATCTTCCCGGTGGTGATGTAATGGTCTATTGGGACCGGGAAAACAAAAAAATATACTTAACCGGTTCGGCGATTTCGGTTTTTGATGGAGAAATTACGAGGCAATCGGTTCATGTGATAGAAAAGCTACTAAAGAACTTAGAGGAAAGGTAGAAACCTATGATAAAATTGGCAGTTCTTGGTTATGGCAATGTCGGAAGCGGCGTTGTTGAAGTAATTGAAAAAAACAAAGATGAAATCAGCAAGAAGGCTAATGCGGAGCTTTCGGTCAAATATATTCTGGATATCCGGAAATTTCCCGGCGACCCCCACGAGGATCGGATTATCAACGACTTTGAGCAAATTTTAAACGACCCCGAAATCCAGATTATTTGTGAGACGATGGGCGGGATTAATCCGGCGTATGATTTTACCAAACGTGCCTTGCTTTTAGGGAAAAGCGTTTGTACTTCCAACAAAGAATTAGTGGCTGACCATGGCCCTGAACTTTTGAAAATTGCCGATGAAAAGAAATGTAATTATCTCTTTGAAGCAAGTGTTGGCGGTGGTATCCCAATTATCCGGCCGCTCAATTACTCCCTTACAGCGGAGAAAATTGATGAGATTATTGGGATTCTTAACGGGACGACCAATTTTATCCTCTCAAAAATGGAAAAAGAAGGTGCCGGTTTTGCTGATGTCTTGAAAGAAGCGCAAGATTTAGGTTTTGCGGAACAAGACCCGGCGGCTGATATCGAAGGCCATGATGCTTGCCGCAAACTGGCGATTTTATCCTCACTGATGACGACGAATAATGTTAATTATAAGCATATTTATACCGAAGGGATTACGAAAATTACTGCCGAAGATTTTACTTATGCGAATGCAATCAACAAAACGATTAAGCTTTTAGCGATGAGCAAATACGATAACCAAGGTAATTTTTATGCGTGTGTTGCCCCTTTTATGCTTAGCAAGGAACACCCGCTTTATTTTGTCAATGGTGTTTACAATGGTATTTATGTTCATGGAAATATGCTTGGTTATTCGATGTATTATGGTAAGGGGGCCGGAAAACTGCCAACCGCAAGTGCGGTTGTTTCCGATGTGGTTGACTGTGCCCGCCATCTTGGCAAAACGATTATGTGCTTCTGGGACAAAGAAGATGTAACGGTTGCCCCTTTTGAAAACCGGGTCGGCCAATTTTTCGTCCGCATTGCGGGCACCCCGGAAAATATTCGCAGCGCCGGTCAGTTTTTCACTGGCCTTACAGCCGTCCCGCCGGTTATTTCCGGTGAATATGCCTTTATCAGTGCCGGGTTAAGTGAAGCTGAATTTGCGGAAAAGGTAAAACTGCTGCCCGGCGGAATCATTAGTAGAATTAGGATTGCATAATATGATACCAAGGGTTAAAAGGTCATGCGTTTCATGCTTGCATGAAAAAACATGACATTGGAACCCGCAAAACACGAGAAAGTAACCCGAGTAGGGCGGATTTCGAGTGTTTTAAGGAGTGCGAAAGTGCGAAACTCTGTGTGCAGAGTCGCAGGAAGCAATCCGTAGGTATTATATAGGAGGAAAAGTTGAAATATATAATAATCTTAGGCGATGGGATGTCGGATGAACCAATAGCTTCATTAGGCGGAAAAACCCCTTTGGCTTATGCTAAAACTAAAACGCTTGACCAACTTAGCAAAAAAAGCCGCCTCGGTTTGGTAGATACTATTCCGGCGGGAATGGACCCCGGCTCCGATACAGCCAACCTTTCGGTTCTTGGGTTTGACCCGCGCAAGTATTATTCCGGGCGCTCCCCTCTTGAGGCTTTGAATATCGGTGCCCCGATGGAAGATGGTGATATTGCCCTGCGTCTTAATCTTGTGACCATTTCCGAAACAATAGAGGGAAATCCGGCTGACATTGCATCAATGCCCTTTGCCGAACGGACGATAATTGACCATAGCGCCGGTGAAATTTCAACTGAAGAGGCGGAAATCCTTTTAGAAGCAGTAAAAAGTGAATTAGCTTCATATTTAAAGGAGCATTTATTCACCATTTATACCGGAACAAGTTACCGTCATTGCTTAATTTGGCAAAAAGGGAAGGTTCTTAATTTTACCCCCCCCCATGACGTATTAGGACAAAAAATTGAAGCCCACCTTCCGGCGGATTCTGTATTCCGTACGATAATGGAGCGCAGTTTTAAAATATTAAAAGACCATCCGGTGAATATTAATAGAAAGAAAAACGGTAAAAACCCGGCTAACAGTTTTTGGTTTTGGGGGGCAGGGACGAAACCGAACCTTCCTTTATTTAAAGAAAAAACCGGGAAAAAAGGCATCATGATTTCAGCAGTTGACTTGCTTAAGGGAATTGGCATTGCCAGCGGGATGAAAGTCGCCAATGTCCCCGGGGCGAATGGGACCTTACATACGAATTATGCCGGAAAAGTTGATGCTGCCTGTAACGCTTTATTAAACGAAGATTATGATTTTGCTTATATTCATATCGAAGCCCCTGATGAAATGAGCCATCAGGGAGATTTGGAAAATAAAATAAAAGCCATCGAATACCTTGATGAAAAAGTAATAAGCCCGGTTTTTGAACGCTTAAGTGAAAGCGGTGAGGATTTCCGTTTGCTGATTATGCCGGACCATCCGACCCCTTTGCACTTGCGCACCCATACTGCCGACAGTGTCCCCTTTTTGCTATATGACAGCAGTGTCATTTTATCACATTACAGTTATTATAATGAAGCAGAATGCAAAGCGGGCGGCGATTATATTGAAGATGGGTACAAATTAATAGATGAGTTTTTGTTATAAGCAAGGAAGGCAAAAACAACTCGCAGGAGGCCATAGCGACGGGGAGTGTTTATTGGCTGACTTGCTTATATAAATAATATGCTGTGAATAGTAACGATAGGAAAGGACACAATCAAATGAACACAGTCGTGAAATTCGGCGGAAGCTCGCTTGCTAATGCCGAACAGTTTAAAAAAGTAGTCGAAATCATCCATGCTGATGAAGCGCGCCGTTATGTCATTCCGTCCGCGCCGGGTAAACGTTTTTCGGCCGACATGAAGGTCACAGATATGCTTTATGTCTGTTATGCTAAAGCAAAAAGCGAGAAGGATTTCAAAAAAGATTTGGCGGAAATAAAAAAACGTTATCAGGAAATCATTGACGGTTTGGAATTAGATTTATCATTAGATGATGAGTTTAAAATAATTGAAAAGAATTTTAATAACCATGCCGGCACAAGTTATGCCGCTTCGCGTGGTGAATACTTAAATGGGATTATCATGGCAAAGTACTTAAACTATGAGTTTATTGATGCCGCCGAGGTAATCCGTTTCGATGAAGACGGCCATTTTAATGCCGAAACGACCAACCGGATTTTGAGCGCACGCCTTGAGGAGATTGAAAGGGCGGTTATTCCCGGGTTTTATGGTGCTTATGAAAACGGAAAAGTGAAAACTTTTTCCCGGGGCGGTTCGGATATTACCGGCTCAATCGTCGCCCGGGCGGTGATGGCCGACGTTTATGAAAACTGGACCGATGTTTCCGGCTTTCTGGTTGCCGACCCCCGTATAGTTGAAAATCCCGAAGTAATTGAGACAATAACTTACCGCGAATTACGCGAATTAGCTTATATGGGTGCCAGCGTGCTTCATGAAGAGGCTATTTTTCCCGTTCGTTATGTTGGTATCCCGATTAATATCCGCAATACCAATCAACCGGAAGACAACGGCACCTGGATTGTAGAAAGTACTTGCCAGAAATCGCGGTATGTTATTACCGGTATTGCCGGCAAAAAAGGCTTCTGTGCAGTAAATGTTGACAAAGATTTGATGAACTCAGAAATTGGTTTTGGCCGGAAAGTCCTGCAAGCATTTGAGGACAATGGTATTTCTTTTGAACATATGCCCTCGGGAATTGATACCCTGACCGTTTTCGTCCATCAAGATGAATTTGCGGATAAAGAACAAAAGGTGGTGGCGGCAATCCACCGCTTAGCCCACCCTGACCACGTTGAAATCGAAGGTGACCTTGCCACAATCGCGGTTGTCGGACGGGGGATGAAATCAACCCGCGGTACGGCCGGCCGCTTATTTTCCGCCCTTACCCATGCCAATATCAATATCCGGATGATTGACCAGGGTTCCAGCGAATTAAATATCATCATCGGGGTCGCAAATGAAGATTTTGAAACGGCGATTCAAGCGATTTACAGTACCTTCGTGGACACAGTGTGATTATTATTAAGTAGGTGGATTTGGTCGTGAGTGAGTATTTTGACTTCGCAAGCAAACCGTTGGAAAACGTCAGCACTAGGTTTCGTATTTTAGAAACCATAGTGCCTGCTACGTTTTACACCGAGTGAGAACGTGTTTTGCGGCGAAGTACAAAGATACTCACACGCGGAATAAGTAAGTATAGTGGTTAAATAGGACAGCACGAGATGACCAACAATAGAGTACTTGCAAACAATATCTACGGAATCAAAACTATCTGGCAAATCAGCAAAAGCCGCGTTATTCATATCGCGCTTAATGAACTGGTTGGTTACGCTTCCTGGATATTTTATTCAATCTTCTTTATGCGTTATCTGATTAATGCAATTGAAACCGGCAAACCTTTTGCGACTATTATGGGGTTTGTTGCCCTGCTCTTTGTTTTGTTTTTGACTCTGACACTTTACCGCTGCTATTATGACACGGTTGTCATTTCTTTTACCAACAACAAAATTCACCGGGTCCTTTACAAAAAATTATACGCTAAGGCTCGTAATGTTGAGCTTAGCTGTTTTGAAGATGCGGAATTTTATAACCGTTATACGATGGCTCTCGACGATGCCGCTGAAAAGATGATTAGCCTTACCAGAACATTTATGTCAACATGGATAGGGGCGGCAGGGGTGGCGGTTACTTTTAGCGCCATCTTTTCGATTGACCCTTATTCGATTCTTTTTATGCTTGCCCCGATAATCGGCAATGTTGTCTTTAGCAGGAAGCAAAACGAATTTGATGCAAAACGTTATGAAGAATCAGCAAAAAACAACCGTAAGAAAGACTATGTCAATCGGGTAATGTACTTAGCTGAGTTTGCTAAAGAAATTCGTTTTTCTAATATCGCCGATTTAATGATGGCACGTTTTTATCATGCAGTAAGAGATAATCAGAAAATTGTCGGGAAATATGCCGGAAAAATAACCGTAACAATGTGGCTGAAAAATGCCTTGGTATTTACCGTGCCTTTCCAGGGTGTAATGCTTTATGCTACTTACCGGGCGATGATTTCGCGGACAATCGGCCTTGCCGAGCTGGTTATCATGTTTACAGCAATGGTCACGGCATCATGGATATTAAGGAATTTATTTGAGAATATCTCCGAAAGCCTTCGTAATGCGCGCTTTATCGAATACTTTCGTACTTTTATGGAATATGAGGAAAAAATCCCTGAAGATTGGGATGGGATAACCCCGGATAAAAAAGTCAAACGAATTGAATTTCGTAATGTCAGCTTTGCATACAAAGAAGGGAAACCTATTATTAAAAACCTGTCTTTCGTGATTGAAGGTGACAAAATAGTGGCTTTGGTTGGGCATAATGGAGCCGGAAAAACTACGATAATAAAGTTATTATTCCGGCTTTACGACCCAACTGAAGGTATTATTCTTGTGAATGAAACCGATATTCGTGATTACAACCTCAAAGCTTATCGTAAATTGTTCGCTGCTGCTTTCCAGGATTACAAAATCATGTCATTGTCAATCAAGGAGAATATTCTGATGGGCGTACGGCATGACGGGAATACGGGCGAAAAAGATGACGAAATAGTCCGGAAAGCCTTAAAACAAGCAGGCATTCTTGAAAAGGTCGAAGCCCTTCCTGCCGGAATAAGAACAACTATGACTAAAGAGTTTGATGAAAGCGGGGCCGCTTTTTCCGGTGGTGAAATTCAAAAAATCATCGCCGCCCGGGCATTTGCCAGCCCGGCTTCGGTTAAGGTATTCGACGAGCCGAGCAGTGCCCTTGACCCATTAGCGGAATATGAATTATACAATAGTATCATGAAACAAAGTTTTGGGCAGATTACGCTTTTTATTTCACACCGGCTGTCGTCAGTCAAAGCCGCCGATATAGTTTTTATGCTCGAAGAAGGTATTATTATTGAAAGCGGCACTCATGAAGAACTTATAAAAAATAATGGTGCTTACTGCGGGATGTTCACCAAGCAGGCGCAGAATTACCTTGCGGACGAGTTGTATACGGAGGTATTGTCATGAAGCAAAGTATCTCCCATGTCATGAAAAACAATATTGAGCTGTTTAAACTCTGTTTCCAAACCGCCCCGGGTTACGTTATTTATTTTATGTCGGTTCATATAAGGACAGCGCTTTCGGTTTTTATCGAGTATACAATTTGTTTTAATTATGTGCTTGAATGCGTTGAATTTGGCCGGCCTTTCAAAGATGCGGCCTTATTTATCGGCGGGCTGCTGATAGCAGTTTTTATTTCGTTATTATTTGATGCTAATATGTATGGCCGGATTCAGGCGAAGTATCATCCGCTTATTCAAATGCGTTTGAAAGAAAAGCTATATCAGAAAGCCAAAGAAATAGACCTTAGTTGTTATGATGGCCCGGGTTTTTATAACGAATACATATTAGTAGTTTCGGAATCGGACAAACAAATCGACCGTATTTTTGATATTTTGGGTAAAGTTAGTGACGGGCTGACTTTGGCGATTCTTTCACTTGGTTTTATCATCGCGACCGACAGTGTTTCGATGATATTTGTTTTCGTATCATTTACCTTGATTTTCATGACCGGAAAGAAAATAGCAAACCTTAATTTTAAAATCAGGGTCGAAAAAAATCCCGCCGAACGCCGGATTGATTATCTTAAACGTTTGTTTTACCTAAATGACT
Organism: Lachnospiraceae bacterium; assembly: GCA_009780115.1. Taxonomy (GTDB): domain Bacteria; phylum Bacillota; class Clostridia; order Lachnospirales; family Lachnospiraceae; genus UBA935. The sequence continues at coordinate 1,316 of WRAQ01000064.1, read as the reverse complement.
ATGCTAAAGAAATCCGTTTAAATACCGATGTTTCAAACGAGTTGTTAAAGGATTTTGATAAGGCATGTGACGAGTCATTAGAAGTTGATCAAAAAACGGTCTATAAACGGTTAAGATTGGAATTTCTCCGGACATACGTCTTTAATGAGTTTATTTTTAATATCGTTTTTATTAGCTATCTTGCTTTTAAAGCTGTTGTTCTTGGACAGATATCATTTAGTAATGTTGTCGTTTTGCATGGTACGGCAAACCGGACAAGAAACCGGCTTTACCCGGTTGCCGAAGCCTATCCCCAGGCCCAGGAAATCAGTATGTATATGGATAAAATCCATAGTTTTCTCGCGCTTAAACCGACGATTGTCAGCCAGGGAAATCAGCAAATACCGGAAGTCCCAACTAAAATAGAGTTGCGGAATGTATCGTTTAAATATGGTAAAAATGATGATTATGTTTTACAAAATATCAACATGACCTTAAGCCCTTACAGTAAAACCGCCATCGTTGGTTATAATGGGGCGGGAAAAACGACTTTGACTAAGCTGATTATGCGCCTTTATGACCCTGATGAGGGTGAAATTTTACTGAACGGAATTAATATTAAAGAATATCAAATTAATGATTACCGCCGGAAAATCGGCGCGGTTTTTCAGGATTTTAAGATTTTTGCTGCTACGGTCAAAGAGAATGTTTTACTTGATTTTGCCAATAAAGGAAGTGATGAAGCAGTATTGGATGCCCTTGATAAAAGTGGTGCTTTTAGCCGGGTTAATACCTTATCGAATGGCATTAATACCGAGTTAACAACTGAATTTGAAAAAAACGGGGTAAATCTTTCCGGCGGCGAGGGGCAAAAAGTAGCCATTGCCCGGGTTTTTTATTCCGATTCTAACCTGATTTTGCTTGACGAGCCGAGCAGTGCCCTCGACCCGATTGCCGAATATCAGCTTAATAATTCAATGCTGACCGCTGCCGAAAACAAATCGGTCTTATTTATTTCGCACCGTCTTTCAACGACTCGCCAGGCAGACAAAATCTATATGCTTGAAAATGGCCGGATTATTGAAGAGGGCAGCCATACGCAGTTGTTGATGATTAATGGAAAGTACGCAGAAATGTGGCGGGCGCAAGCGATGAATTACATAGGGTAATCTTGAAAATATTTATATCGAATGTACATACCAAAGGTACAGTATATGTGATATAATGACACATCAGCAGGAAAACAAGCGACTGCGAAGCAGGCATTTGTTTTCACCTGATGTGTCAACGACAGACTGTAAGTCTGGAGTTGTAAGTATAGAGAATCATGATATAAT
>WRAQ01000063.1 GCA_009780115.1 Lachnospiraceae bacterium | reverse complement strand
CCGGTTCAGCGAAAACAATATTGTTATTTAGGGACATCATACAAATCAATAATACAAATGCAATAATTTTTTGTAATTTAATTTTGTAAAATTTCATTCCTTATCCTTTCTATCTTATCTTATTATAGGCGTTTGCGAAACGCCACACCCCGCATAAATACGGGATTTCTGTGGTTTTTACAAAGTGCCCGATGCATCCAAGATAACCCGTTTAAAGCAAGACTATCTTAAAGAATTACAAATGCTCAATGGGTATTTTTGCTATGCGTACAAAGCAGGGTTTGTTACTAACGGTTTAGGTATTGTCCGGCATATTGCCATTTATGGTAATGATTTCTTCGCCGCACATCCGGAAATTAAAATAAACAAAAAATCCGGTTCGCCTGATAAAGATAAGGCAGTCCATAATGCAAGGCTTCTCATACCTACTTTGAAAGATTTTTTCAAAACTCATCCAACTATAAAGCCAAAATTTAATTCAAGATTGCGAAATGAGTTTCGCAATTACCTATTATATTGTTTTCTTTATTTTATCAGTATAATATTGAATAAATTCCGACGGGGTAGGGATTTTTTCTTTATTTCTAATTCGTGCTTTATAATTATCCCTGATTAATTCCGGCGGGGTATTACTCCACGCATTCTTGATAGAGGTATGCATTCCGGCGCTTATTGTATTATAAGCATGGCCATACAAGACAGCAACTTGTTCGATTGGGGAACCGGAGCCGTACTTGGTATTAATTTGTAAATAAATACCTTCCCGCAAGTAGGCATAACCTTTATAACGGTTACGGACACCAATCGCATTTAGTTCACTATCAATCCGGCTATAAATACGCTCTCTTCTTGCTTCAGGTGATTCTATCAGTGACCGGCCTGAAGGGGCGGGAGAATTTTTATAAACAATATGGTTTCTTAATAAAAACAATGTATCTAAAACAAAGTCGACGTTGTAATCCGTTTGCATTTTGCAAAAATACCAATCAATACCCAATTCTTCAATAAGATTCTTAACAATCTGCGATTGATTGCTGCTGGTAACTACAACGACCGGGCGAAACTCCAAATCCATTCTGTTTAACCGGTCTAAAAAGTGAATGCCGGAACCGCTGCCTTGAGTTAATTGCAGGTCCAGAATTACCGCTTCAGGCTTTTTGGTTTTCACCATCTCCAAGCCTTCTTCGCTGGAAGAGGTCATTCCTACAAATTCAATATCCTTTTTGGTTTTAACGTAGTCTTCAAATTTTTCCCACTCCACATGGTCATCTTCAACTAATAGTAACTTCATCGGTTTTTTCTTGGTCATCTTTTGAAATTCCTTTCTAAATTTTTATAATTTTCTCATATGCAAATAATCCACATGAAATAGGTTCATTTCATGTGGATTGAATTTTGAAAATTTCCGCCAAAACTCCCCTACCAAAACTAGTGTAACACAATTGTTAAAAAATGTAAACACCAATTTTATAACATTAAGGAATCAGGAAATTAATCTTCCAATAATTCCAATTTGCTAACCGATACTTCATAAGCAACGCGTTTATTTACCTGATCTTCGGATATCTTTTTCATATATTCACGGCTCTGGATGCGGCCCCAGATTGCACAACGCTCACCAACGATGAACCCGCTGGCATAACGGGCATTACGCCCCCAACAGATGCATGGTATGTAATCAGATTTTCCATATGGCCGGTTGACCGCAAGCAATAAATCAGCAATTTCGCGCCCAAGCGGTGTTTTCCGGTAAATTGGCTCCTTGCAGATATACCCGTCGAGATAAATCTGATTAGTCTGTGTATTTTCCTCAATGCCGTCAATAAAATCTATTTCACGGGCAAATACGCTCAAAACTAATTTATTCCTTCTTTCCTCATGACGATTGTAAGAACGGAATTGTCCGGAGACGACGATGTTCTGTCCCTTAAAATCCTGGTCAACGTTTACTAAACGTTCCGATACCATCAGGGGAATGATATCATTTGAATCACTCAATCGTTCCACCCGGACATCGACCATATAAAAACCTTCGCCGAAAATTTCATGGCTGAACTCAAAGTCACCAATGATTTCACCCATGATTACTACCTGATTGTTCTCGATTGCTGTGTTGTCGCAATTTCTTACCTTATCTGACATAACTGTTCTCCCTTCTTAAAAAAGAATTTTTTCCTAAACGAAGTTTTGGGTTTTTGGTCTTCGTTTTTTCAAGCTACTAGTAATATTTATATTCGGGGTTTTGATATAAATAACTGTTAGGCATCGCATTTCTGGGTTATGAACTGCTCGATTTTCATTCTCATCCCGTCTGTTTTAATAGTGATTGCGCCGCTTTGGTATGTTATGTAAACCGTCGAGCCGATGTCGGACAGGCGGCCTAGCAAATCGCGGTGGGGGTGGCCGTAGGAGTTATCGCGCCCGGCTGAAATTATTGAATAACTTGGTTTGGTAAGGTTGAGAAATTCTTCATCAGTTGAATTTCGCGAACCGTGGTGGGAAACGTTTAAAACCGTCAGGTTAGATGCTAATTTTTTATCCGCAAGATATCTTTTCAGTTCATCTTCCCCTCTTCCCTCGATATCACCGGTCAGCATTAATGAAAACTCGCCATATTCGAGCAGCAATACCAGCGAAAAAGCATTTACCGCTGATGCCGGCCAGGCTAATCCGGCAACCGGATTAAGGCAGAAAAAACTTATCTTTTCTTTTTTGTCAGCAATAATAGCTTGTCCCTGTCCTAAGTATATCGTTCTGATTCCAGCGGAAGCGGCGATATCTTCCAGCTCCTTAAATTCTTTATCCTTAGTCCCCTCATCAATAGCGGGTAAAATTAAATTAGAAATTTTTATCCCGCCATAGTTCATTTTCGCGATTAACTCGGGGAAAGCAGAATAATGGTCGGTGTGAGGATGAGTAATAAACCATCCGTCAAGACGGCTGACCCCCTGGGACTTAAGGAATGGCAAAATCCGGTACTCGCCAACACCGGAAACGGTATTTGAACCGCCATCGATTAGATAGTAGCGGCGATCCGGGGTGGCAATAAAAATTGCTTCACCCTGACCAACATCCAGAAAGGTGATGGTCAAACCGGCGGGAACCCGGATCAGCATAATCAGGATTGCAAATGATAATATCAGGTACCGATAGGCCGGCTTTATTTTTTTGTGAATAAAAACGATTAGGAGTATAAGCAGACTGTAAATCACCACCTGCCATATCTCTGGCTTACCAATGATTAAGTTGTTATACGGTAAATTATCGCAAACCCGGCAGGCCCATTCATAAAAATCCAGAATCGAACTTGAAATAACAGATGTTATTTTACCAAGCGGCTCGCTTATAAAACCAATGGTCATTGTCAGGATGCCGCCGGCCATTACCAAAGTCATCGGTGGGATAATGATAAGATTCAAAATAACGGAATAAAGCGGAAACTCATAATAAAATATAAAGTAAATTGGAAGAGTAATGACGGAAATCATTGAACAAGTGAGTAAGGCATCTTTTAGTTTGGCAATTATGGATATCTTCTTTAACCGGGGATATTTACGGAGGTATTTTGCTTTAAGGCGCCGGATAAAAGAGCTATAACGGTTCGGGCGCTTAACATCAGGTGGTTTCGGTTCTATTTCCCGGTATTTCATCACCGGGATAAAAAGCCCGATTGCCAATACCGCAAGAAAAGAAAAAAGAAAACCGCTGTGGTAAAGATATAATGGTTGGTCAATTAAAAGTAATACCGCCGCAATAGCAAGGGCAGTCAATAAATCATAAGACCGTTTTAATAAACCGGCCGCCATTCTAAGGCCAAACATCATAATAGCCCGAAATGATGAGGCGCTCATATTAGTCATCACACCATAACTTATCATCAACCCAACCGCAAGTGGGGCGGCGCAAAATATTGGGACGGCAATCCGGCGGATTAGTTTATAAAAACCAAGCCCGATAATAGAAATATGCAAACCGGAAATCGTCAGAATATGGACAATCCCGTTCCGCTGGAACAGAGCTTTTATTTCGGCATCCGTCCGCCCTCTTTCACCTAGCAGCATTGCCCGCAGGGTCCCGGCGTTTTCTTCAGAAAAATAATAATCCAAAGTTTGCCCAAGGACTTTTTTGAGCCGGTACAAAAACTCGCGATAGCGGCTATATTCAATAGATAATGCAATAATTTCAGCATTATAAAGGCGAAAGTCCGTTTTTAAGATTTGGTAAAACCCGGCGGCCCCAAACTGGCCGGGGTTAGTCGCCCGCTCAAATGACCTAAGCCGGCCGGTGACTTCGACAATGCTGCCCATCATCGGCTCCGCCCGTGCTTCATTTATATAACAGAGGATTTTCCCTTCCGTTTTTATCAAATCATCATTTTGCAATTTTGCTTCCGTAAGCGGCAGTATTGTTACTACCAAAGTTTCACCACGCTCCGAAAGCCGCCCCTCTTTATTTACTACTTTTCCAATTACGGTGATTTGCTCCCATTCAAAGGCAGAAAAATCAGGAGGCGGAATTTTTATCAACTGCAAAACGATAAAACAGACGAAAATAAAGACGACACAAATAAAAGATAGGATTCTACGCAAGTTTTTCTCTTTCTTGTCTAAGACGTTGAGGACAACAGAATATCAGATAAGTTTCTCGCAGGATACTAGATAATGTCTCTCGCAGGACATCAGATAATGTTTCTCTACATCTTTACGGCCTAATATAAATTCCATTTACACTTTCGTTCGGAGAGAAGGCGGCCTAAGATTCCTTCGAGAAACTTATCTGATATCACCTAATTAACAATATCTAGATTCCGCTCAAAGACGGTTGCCAGATTCATTGTTTCAAAGATTATCATCGCCTCGCCGTTGATAGAAATACGGACCCGGTTGATATTTGGTAACTCAATTAAAGAATTTGCCAGTGAAAAAATCACCATTTCGGGGTTAATTCCGGGTAATTGCTGAATAAAATGTTCGTCCAGGTTTACATAACATGTCCCATCGGTAGTAGTTACCCCTAATAACCTCGTATCGGGATTAATTGCCGCCCTGACATTTTCCGTTTCTTCCGGCCCTTCAATCAAGGATTCCACAACTAATCTTTCAATCGCGGTATTACTATGATATATCACATCATTACGATTCACGATTTTCAAACTTTCATCATATACATCGGCAAAATAAAGACGTAAATTCGTCCTTGCATAAGCATTTAACTCATTTCCGACATTGTCTATAAACATATCCTCACTCATTGAGCCAACGATATTGCCGGTTCCGTCAATAAGTGGTTCACCGCGAATCGTCATGACAATATTATCAATACCAGCGACTTGAGTAAGAGTCCGGACGATCGCCGCCCGCACCAAAATTTCCGTGATAATCGGCTGGTCATTATAATGGTCGCTAAAATTCATGGTGATTTTGCCATTAGTAATATTGTAATCCAACAAATCAAAACCGCCGATTAAAGGGCTTTTATATTCCAATCTTTCCGAAATCGTGCCTAGCAAAATAATTAGTTCTTCAATCTGGGTCCCGATATCATCACTATTAGTCCGGTATTCACGAGTCAAAAAACCGGTTTCTTCATTATTAATAAAATATACCAAAAAACTATGGGTATATTTATCACTATTACCGGTACACCCGGATAACGCAAGCAAAATTACAAGGCTTGTAATTAAGATTATTTTTTTCATTAAGAAGGTTTGCCTTTCCATAAATTGCAAATTTGAGGCCATTTGGCACTAATATGCCGTATGAAGAACGCCCGTAAAGCGGGACTAGTTTATCTTCGTACCATTGTAAGGCATCCTGGATAAACTCTTCTTACCTTACTTAGTAATATAATTCAGAGGTATTTTAACCGTAAAAGTTGTACCCTCACCAATAGCACTGGTAACATTAATTGTCCCCATATGGAGCATCACGGCATTTTTTGTAATTGCAAGCCCCAAACCGGTGCCGGCAATTTCGCGGGAGTGTGATTTATCAACCCGGTAAAAACGCTCGAAAATATGGTCGAGATAATCTTCAGCTATTCCATCACCGGTATCACTTACATCAATAGTGAAAAATTGATGATCCGCATTAATTGTCACAGTCACCATACCATGCTCTTTATTATATTTAATTGCATTTTCAATTAAATTGGTCAAAATCAAAGAAATTTTCACTTCATCGGCAACAGCAACTACTTCCCGCTTGCTTTCCAATACTAACTCAATATCTTTTTTGCGGGCAATTGGCCGGAGGCGCTTTAAAACAATTTCCGTCAGGGCATTAATATCAACGATGCCGATATTTAATAAAGCCGCTGATTTGTCCATTTTAACCAAAGTCAGCAAATCATTAATGATTTTGTCCTCGCGTTCAATTTCGGCGGCGATATCAACTAAAAATTCGCGGTATATTTCTTCCGGGACATCGTTTTGATTAACTAATGATTCGGCAAGGACTTTCATTGAAGTAATCGGTGTTTTCAGCTCATGGGAAACATTTGAAACAAATTCATTGCGGGAGTCATCGATTACTTTCATCCGTTTAAGCAACTGATTAAAAGCATCAAGAATATGCTCGGTTTCGGTATAATCAGTTACATTAATCGGCTCATCATCAAAGCCCTCTTTAACTTGGCTGATTGCCCTTGTTACCCGGTCAAAAGGGATAACCAGCAAATTTGCGCCAATCAGGGCAATCGCAATTAAAAGGAAAAATATAATCGTTTCGACGATAGCTGATTTCCGCGACAGGATTTCGCGGGTGGTATTAATAGAATCACTTGATACACTAGTTAGGATAACGCCATGAAATATTTCAGTACCTTCCGGAATTTCGGGAGTAGCATTCGATGCGCTGACTGTTTCGATAATTGGGGTAACAATTTTGATATAACGGTTAACCCGGTCATAATTCGAGTGGCTTACCCCCCGAAGGCCACGGATTACATGTTCGGAGACAATTGTCTTTCCTTCAATCAGTTGGTAAGTATCTTTTATTACCCGCAAAGCGCCATTGATAACGAGGATACGCCCGTCATAAAGATTGGCAATTTGGTTAAGCTCTGCATTTACTACTTCCGATGAATTATCCCGCAGATAATTGTACTTGATAAGATGGTCGGCAATAATTTTTAGTTGGTTTTGTACATCAGTACGGCGAACCTCTATCCCCCGGTCTTCATAACTTGCAACCGTTGCATAACGCATTATTGAGCTTGGGATAAAGCCAACCAGAAAAATAATCACAAACAGACGGGCCCGCAAGCTCCTTAACCATCGTAAAGGTAAAAATATCTTTTTTAGCGGTTCACGCAAAATAGTACCCTACCCCCCATTTAGTCCTTACATAATGAGGATCACTTGGATTCTCTTCGATTTTTTCGCGCAAGCGCCGGACATGAACATCTACCGTCCGGACATCGCCGGGATAATCAGAACCCCAGATGATTTTAAGCAGCTTTTCGCGGCTATAGACTTTATTAGGGTTAAGCAATAGAAGTTCCAATACTTCAAATTCTTTGGCCGTCAAATTTATTTCTTTTTCTTTTATATAAGTCCGGCGGCTTTCACAATCAAGACGAACATCACCGTTTTCAATAATTGCAACATTTTTTGCTTCTTTTTCTTTTGGTGCCATCCGCCTCATGATTGCTTTAAGCCTTGCTTTGACCTCAAGAATATTAAAGGGTTTGGTAATATAATCGTCAGCACCATATTCAAGGCCCAGAATTTTGTCCATATCGTCGCCCTTTGCCGTCAGCATTATCACCGGTACACTGGAAAAATCGCGAATCTGCTGACAAACCTCAAAACCATTAATCTTCGGAAGCATTATATCTAATAGAATCGCATCATATGTATTTTCTTTCGCCAGCTTGAGTGCTTCCTCCCCGTCATAAGCACTGTCAACTTCCATCCCGTCCTGCTCAAGGCTGAAACGGATGCCTTTTACGATTAACTTTTCGTCATCTACTACCAAAACTCTCTTTGCCACTTAAACCATGCCTTTCTTCTTACTATAAAGTTTAAACACAAATTTTGTCTTTCAATCTACCAAACACTGCATCTTTGATACCGGTTATTTTCATAATATCTTCAATGATATTAAATTTTCCTTTTTCCTCCCGGTACAAAATAATGCTTTCTGCTTTTGCTTTTCCAATCCCCGGCAATGTCATCAACATATCAAGGGAGGCTGTATTGATGTTGACCAAGTCAGTCAATCCATTTGAACTTTCTCCGGAAGCCGCCGCGGTATTATTTCCCGGGATAGAATATCCCTTGCTGACCCAAGCATTTTCATGTATCTCTTTAGTCCCTAAAGCTGCAATTTCTTCTTTTGTTGGTATTTGAATTTTACTTCCGTCAATTATCGTCATTGCCAGATTAACCGCATCTGTTGCCGCATCATCGGTAAAACCGCCGGCAAGATTCAGGACTTCAAAAACCCGGCTGTCATTTAAAACCTCATAAACTCCCGGGTTCATCACTGCCCCGCAAATATGCACAAAACTAACTATTTCTTCACTAAGCAAGTTAGTTTCCCTAAGTAAACTAGTTTCGCTGAATAAATCCGCTTCGTTTTTAAATATGTCATTAATGGATTCTGAAAAACCATCACTTGATGAATCGATAACCGATTTATTGCCAACTGATTTTTCAGTTTCCTCATAAGATTCATCGGGAGCGGATAAAAGCAACTCAATCTCGTATTGCTTCGTTTTACATGCAGATAAACAGATACCAAAGCAAAATAGAAGTATAATAATATTAAATTTTATGTTCATTTTTTTCCTTTCCGCCTTGGCAAAAAGGAAACACCCTTATTTTTTATTGTAAAGTAAAATGACAAATTTGACAAGTGAAAAATTACTTAAACTTGAAGATAATCAGCCCAATAACCGAAACAGCGATACCAATAACCTTGCGCCATTCAAATGCTTGCTTTTCCACTCCCCACAATCCAAAAAGTTCAATCAGGTAAGCGACTAAAACTTGACAAACAACAATAAATAAAACCGCCCGCGCCGGGCCTAACATATCCATGCTACGAATTACGGTAATGGTAATAAATGCCCCCATCGCCCCGCCAAGCAACATATATCTTGGTTCAACTTTCGTAAGCGCGCCGAAAGATGAGCGGTCGGTTATCATCCAGGCAGCAAGGCAAACAAGCAAAGCAGTAAATTGGACAAAAGCACTAGTGACCCAAATACTTGAGGATTTCGTTACCTGGGTATTAAAAACACCTTGTACACTCATTAAGGCACCGGACAAAAGAGCGATAAGAAAGCCTAACATGGTAATACCTCCAACTGTTCATAGCCAGATAATATATCTTTCCGTCACTACGGCCTAATTGAAATTTCATTTACACTTTCTTTTGGGAAGAAGGCGGCCTAAGGTTCCTGCATGATATATTTTCTGTCTATGATATCTAAAGTTTTACCATTTTATTATTTCTTTATTCCAACATCGCTTCTCGCCTTAGTTCCTCTTCATCAAGATATTCAATCTCTTCGGTTTCAAATGTTTCGATGATTAGTTTTTCGGCAAATGCTGCGCCGGTAACTTGTGACATAATTTGCTCGGAAAGCCGTTTAAGCTGCTCATTTACATCTTCACCCTGCCAGATACGGGCAAAAGTTATTTGCAATTGAATCCAGAAATTACTGGTCTCAATCATTTTCGGCAAAGGGATTGAACGGGTAAATTCATCATAAAAGACCTGCAAATGTTCATTATCGGGGGCCGCACTGCCAAGCGCCGGAACCTTGCCTGTCCGCGGATAAAGGTTTTCGGCAAATTCCCCGGCAAGATAAGCGGCAAATCTATTTGCATCTTTCTTATGATCTGAATAACCATTAATAACAATACTATTTACCATCGACAAGGAGCGGGTCGGAGTATTTTCATCAATATCCGGGGTTAACAGTACTCCATAATTAT
>WRAQ01000062.1 GCA_009780115.1 Lachnospiraceae bacterium | reverse complement strand
GAGGCGGGCGCAATTATTACAACCTTGAGGGCGCTATCCGGCGGCGGGGGTGCCGGTTATCTTCCGGCCGGGCAACTTGAAGCCGACCTTAAGTTAAGTCTGCGTGAAGGTGTCGCGGTCATGGGGGAAGGGATTTATCACACGGATACCGGGGCCGTATATACGATATTCTGGCCGGTCAATAATCAGGAACATATGCTTATCGGGGTAGTCTGCATGGAATTTGATGCAAACATTATTTATTTATCTCACCGGCAGGCAGGTTTGTACAGCCTTGGTTTGTCGGCGGCATTATTCGTTTTGATTTCGGTTATCGCTTATGTGTCAATGAGCCGGGTCACCGAATCAACTTACAAAAAACTTGCGTATACGGATTTGCTGACCGGTTACGAAAACCGGATGGCTTTTGAGCATTACTTGCGGAAATGCGGTGATTTGGCAGAGCAAGGTACTAATGTCACGCTGATTATTTGTGACGTTAATAATTTAAAAACAATCAACGATAATCAAGGGCACGAAGCGGGTGATACATATCTAAAAAATACGGCTGACTTAATCTACGAAAATTTGGGTGCGGGGCTTCCCTTGTACCGTATCGGCGGTGATGAGTTTGCCTCAATCATTGCCGGAAAAAGAGAAAGCGATATCAGGCGGATTATGCAGTCTTTGCGTGACGAAAGAAGAGTAGCATACAAAACTCAGTTATTTAGTTGCGCTTGCGGTGCGGCGACATTTATAAAAGGGGTTGATGAAAGTATGCGTGATGTATTCAAACGGGCAGATGAAGCGATGTATGAGGAGAAAAAAAGGCAGAAAGGCTTAGCTTAGGATTATATGTTACTATTCACAGCCAATTAATTAAATAAGCAAGGAAGGCAGAAATAACTAGGAGTTGCATTAGGCCGCCTTCTTCCCAAAAGAAAATTTTTATTTTACATCAAATTAGGCCGTGGCAACGGATAGTATTTATTGCCTGACTGCTTAAACAATATTAGCCGTGAATAGTAACTATTATATAGATTGTCCGCGCGGAAATAGAGTTCCCGGAGTTGCTTTAAGAACATTGGTATGTTATGATGTTGAGGTCAAAAAAAATTTTGGCCTCATAATAAATTACAAGAAGGGAATACCATGAAAAAACCTATCGTACTGATGATTCTCGACGGCTACGGCCTTAATGAAAGAAAAGAACACAACGCTATTGCTTTGGCAAATACCCCTGTGATGGACGGGCTGATGGCGGCCTGCCCCTTTGTGAAAGGGAACGCAAGCGGTATGGCTGTCGGCCTGCCGGAAGGGCAGATGGGCAATTCTGAAGTCGGCCACTTAAATATCGGGGCCGGGCGGATAGTTTATCAGGAACTGACCCGCATTACCAAAGAAATCCAGGACGGGACTTTTTTTGAAAACCCGGTGCTTTTAAAGGCGATTGACAATTGCAAGCAAAACAATTCGGCACTTCACTTATACGGCCTTGTTTCCGACGGCGGCGTTCATAGTCATAATACCCATATTTATGGCCTGCTCGAGCTTGCAAAAAGAAACGGGCTTAATAAAGTTTATGTCCATTGTTTCCTTGACGGGCGCGATACCCCCCCTTCCAGCGGCAAGCACTATGTCGAGGAACTTGAAGCAAAGATGAAAGAAATCGGTGTCGGTGAAGTCGCAAGTGTGATGGGGCGTTATTATGCGATGGACCGGGACAACAATTATGACCGGGTCAAAGTTGCTTACGATACCTTAACCAAAGCCGAAGGCCCAACGGCTGAAACTGCCCCGGCCGCGATTCAGGCTTCTTATGATGATGGAAAAACTGATGAATTTATGATTCCAACCGTTATTCTGAAAGATGGCCGTCCGGTTGCGGTAATCGAAGATAAAGATGCGGTTATTTTTTATAATTTCCGCCCCGACCGTGCCCGCGAAATCACCCGGGCATTCTGTGATGATGATTTTAAAGGTTTTGCACGTGATAAACGGATAGATACTACCTATGTTTGTTTTGCTGACTATGACCCGACGATTCCGAACAAAGAAGTAGCCTTTGACAAAATAAGTATCACTAATACTTTCGGTGAATGGCTTGCCGCCGGGGGCAAAACCCAGGCCCGTATTGCCGAAACCGAAAAATATGCCCATGTTACTTTCTTCTTTAACGGTGGTGTTGAAGTCCCGAATCCCGGTGAAATCAGGACACTTGTCAATTCACCAAAAGATGTCCCGACCTATGATTTAAAACCGCAAATGAGTGCTTACGAAGTTTGTGACCGCTTACTTGAAGCGATAAAATCGGATGACTTTGATGTTATTATCGTTAACTTTGCCAATCCCGATATGGTCGGTCATACCGGAGTTGAAGTTGCCGCAATCAAAGCGATTGAAGTGGTTGACGAATGTATTGGCAAAGTAGTTTCCGCTGTCCGTGAAGCAGATGGGGCGATGTTTATTTGTGCCGACCACGGAAATGCCGAACTGATGGTTGATTACGAAACCGGTGAACCGTTCACCGCCCACACCACCAACCCGGTTCCTTTCATATTGGTAAATTATGACCCTGCCTACACCCTGCGCGAAGGCGGCTGTCTCGCTGATATAGTACCGACCCTTATCGCGATGATGGGCGCAGAGCAACCTATTGAAATGACAGGCGTGTCACTTTTGGTTAAGGGATAATTAGTATTGAATAATCAAAGGAAGCATCCATGCTCGGAACTATCGTCAATACCATAGCTGTTATCGCCGGCGCTTTGATTGGCATGTCGTTAAAAAAAGGCTTGCCGGCGAAATTAACTGATACCTTAATGAAAGGTTTGGGTTTATGTACCCTTTTCCTAGGCATTTCCGGTTCACTTAAAGGCAATAATTCACTTATCTTAATCCTCTCTATCGTTGTTGGGACTATCATCGGCGAAGTTATCGATTTAGATAAAAGAATAAACCGCTTAGGTGATTTTTTAGAAAAACAGTTTTCCAAAAATGACGGTTCAATTTCGATTGCCGAAGGTTTCGTTACCTCAAGCCTACTTTTTTGTGTTGGGGCATTAGCGATTGTCGGCCCGCTGCAAAGCGGTTTAACCGGAAGTTATGAAATTCTTTTTAATAAATCGATGCTCGACTTTGTTGCCGCCGCCATTTTTGCTTCAACTCTTGGTATTGGGGTGGTGTTTTCCGCCGGGCTTGTTTTGGTATATCAGGGTTCTATCACCCTGCTTTCGCAGTGGATTGCCCCTTTTCTAACCGATATCGTGATTGCCGAAATGACTTGCGTTGGTTCGGTTATTATCATCGGTTTGGCACTTAATATGATGGGAATCACTAAACTCCGGGTTATGAATTATGTCCCGGCGATTTTTGTCCCGCTTATTTTGTACCCGTTGTTGAATTTATTGGGGATTAGTTTTTAAGAATGCACTAAAAGATTATCCTTGTTAATTTTATCTGATTCGGATATAATGTTTTTATCAAGAGAGTATTTGATTAATTATCTTTTTTCGTAATTAACAAATGTAGGTGAATGAGGTTTGATTAATGCTAACACATGAAAACATTGTGAACGCTGTTAAAAATGCCGCACACGAATTTCGATTAACGAAAGCGACCTATTTTGGTTCATATGCTGAACAAAAAGCAACCGAAGATAGTGATCTAGATTTGCTTGTCGAATTTGAACAACCTGCCGTTTCCATTTTAACTATTATTCGGTTAAAAAGGTTTTTGGAAGAACAACTTTTAAAACCTGTTGATGTTATTCATGCGCCGCTTCCGCAATCGTCGATTATTGAAATAGGAAAACAAGTGGATATTATATGACAAATCGTAATCAAAAAATCTTGGAAAAAATTGTAGATGAAGCCGAAATAGTAGCAAAACTATTGAATGGAATTGACGAAACGGTATTTTTAGTTAATGATGAAAAAATGCGGGCAGTTTGCATGACACTCATTAATATCGGCGAGCTGATAAAGAACTTGACTGATGATTTTCGCGAAAGAAACAAAAAAATTCCGTGGAAAGACTTGGCTGGATTAAGAGATGTGACCGCTCACGGTTATTTTACTCTTAGAATGTCTGATATTTGGATTTATGCTGCTGATGAGTTACCTATATATGCCGAACAAATTAAGGAAATATTAGAGGATGAAAAAACGAAAAATAATTAATAGAACATTGTATAGCAGAATGCTTATGCTATAATAAACCATGCGTAAAATCGACAAATTCTTAAATTATCAAATCCATTTCGGGAAAATTAGGATAAAGATGATTGACCTTGCCTTTGTTTTTTGTGTTGTCATTTTGTCTTTAAATGCTCGCATTGCCCTTTTTCCGATGGTCTCCGGCGACTATGTCGGTTTTCTCGGGCCGTGGATGAACCGGATCCGTGAACTTGGCGGCCTTTCTTCCCTCGGTTATGAAGTATCGAATTATTCATCGGCTTATATGATTATCATGAGTTTTTTATCTTATCTGAATGTTGACCCGCTTTATTCAATCAAAGCAGTATCGGTTTTTTTCGATTATGTCGCCGCTCTTGCGATATTTTCATTGATTTTTGTCCTGACGGAAAGTTCCCGCCGGGCGGTTATCGGAATGTGTGCTTTTTTGATGATGCCGACCGGGATTTTAAATAGTGCCTATTGGGGGCAGTGTGACATGATTTATGCGGCTTTTATCCTGCTTGGCCTTTGTTATTATTGCCGGGGTAGCACTGAGCGGGCGATGTGGCTTACCGCGGTGGCGTTTGCGTTTAAGTTACAGGCGTTATTTATCCTGCCGTTTTATATTATCATGTGGCTGCGCCCATATGTGACTAAGAATGGGCAGCGCTGTGAGGTGAAGCTGCTTCATTTTTTACCCCTGCCAATCCCCTATTTGCTGTTTACAGTCCCGGGTATTATTCTGGGTCGTGATATCTGGAACTCGATTGGTGTTTATCTGAAACAAGCCGATGCTTATTATCCATGGCTGACCCTCAATTATCCGAATATTTATGCCTTTTTCGGCCAGACTTATTTGCTTGAACCGCAAATCGCCGAACTTGGCCGGGCGGGCTTATTAACGACGTTACTTGCGTTAGGGGCTTTGGCTTATTTTATATATGTAAAAAATGTCCGGATGAATGCAAACATGATGATAACAACGGCCTTGTTTAGCCTGTGTTTGTTATTATATGGTTTGCCATATATGCATGAGCGGTATGGAATTTTGATTGATGTCCTTGCGGTTGTATATGCGGTTCTCCGGCCGCGGAAAATTCCGGTTGCAATCGGGTTGATTACCAGTTCACTGATGTCTTATATGCTATTTTTGTTTGGCCGGGAAAGTATGCCGCCGCTTCATCATGCGATTTTGCAATTAATTCTGATAATCTTTGTCGGGTTAGATTTGTACCGGCAGACGATGATACGGTATTCTTTACAAAACAAGAATCCACTCCGGCAGCCAGCGGAGACTGAATTGGTAGTCACGGCTAAAGGGGATTCCGGAAACAACGGGATAAAAAATGAAGAAAACGGCGACAGCCAGGATTAAATAAGCATAAACAACTTTGTTTCCCCAAGGACGGAAAGCAGCAATTTTGTCCAAAGTATATCCAATCATCAGAATCATAAATAGTGCCGCCGGAAAATAATGGTAAATAAAAGTTATCCGTGAGACAAAAAACCATGGCAGGTATTGGGCGAGATAAGCGGCGATTAAAAAACCGGCGCGTAAATCTTTTTTCCACAAAAATCGAAGAATACAAAATAGGATACAGGGGATACCAACCCACCAAATCGCCGGGTTTCCCATACAGTTTACGGAACTCATCAGCGTATCGCTAACCGGGTCAGTGGCATAGAGCAAGGGCATCCGCATTGTTGGCCAGTCATAAAAGGGTGTTGCATAATAATGAGTTGCTACCAAATCGGCATGATAAGAAAACATCCCAACCGTATTATCGATGATGATTTGAATTAAGCCCGTGGTGGGGGTATGCGGGACAAAATGGCGGTAGGACAGCAGATAAATGAAAAAGGGGATGATTCCGAAAAAGGTCATACAGAAGATTATTAGCTGCCGGACTTTAACCGGGTAGCTGTTAATCAAATACCAAAAGAATATAAGGCCAAGGCCGGCCCCGGCATATATCGCGGTCCATTTCGCCGCAATTCCAAGCCCCATTATTATCCCGCATAACCCTAACGGTACCCATGATTCGATGACAATTATCTGAAGCTTTCGCTTGGAACGGCGGTCAGCGCCAGATTGTGTTCTTTGCGATTTGTGTGCATTATTACTATGAGCAGCTTTAGCTGTGAATAGTAGTTTTTGACTTCCGCGGCGGTCGATTTGAAAATAACGCAGCATCAAATAAAACATCAGCAGAATGAAAAAAGCGGCAAAAATATCAATCGTTGCAATCCGTGATAGGGTAAAGTGCATACAGTCAGCGGCGAGTAGGATAGTAACACTGGCAGCGGCAAGGGTATTGCGGAAGAGGGTTTTGCCGAAAGCATAAATCACCGGAAGCATTAGGATACCGAAAACAGCAGAAAAGAAGCGCCAGCCGAATGGATTCATGCCAAAAAGGCGGATACCCCAGGAAATTATTGTTTTACCAAAAGGCGGGTGCGTAGTTTCATAAGTTGTAAGGCCATGAATAAATTCATAAGCGGTGCGTCCGTGATAAATTTCATCAAACATGGTACTTCCGAAATAAGTCGGTGAGTATACCGGTGAAAATTTGTCCTGTTCATCGAAAAGTCCGGGATATTCCGAAGCATTACGCGGCAAGATAATCCTGCCGTCATCGGCGACAATAATCATCTCGTTAATATATGTTTCCTCTTTCATCGCTACAAACCCGAGGTAACGGAGTGTATGATTTATTTCAATACGGTTCCAGGCGAAAACCGAAGCGACGTTGATATTGCCATTCAGCAAATCCCACATATCTCTTTCAATATTAAAAGCGGAAACGGTAAAAGTGCGGTTGTCGAGATGGCCCAAAAAAATATAGGCATGGCTTATATGAATATTTGTACCAAGGTCAAGAACGATATCACGGTCGTCCTGGGTTGCGAGATATGTAGTTTCCGGCGCAGAAAAACTGCCGATCCGGTAAAAAACCAGAACCGTAAAGATAAAAGTAATAATCCCCAGGATAATGTAATCGGTTTTTGTCATATTAATCTTCCAATACCCGGAAGAATGGCGGTTTTTTACCAGTTCTTCGCTCATGAAGCTTTAATAATTCTTGGAGATGATTTTTTCATCTCTTAGAATTATTCTTCACGTTAGTATAACAATAAAAAAAGTACTTGCCTAGCCTTTATTCTTATGTTACAATAAACTCTGCTTGATTATTATTTGGAGGTCAATATGACGGTATTACGAATTATTTTGACATTATTGTTTATCTTAATATGTATAGCGTTAGTTATATTAGTTTTATTACAAGAGGGAAAATCCGCCGGTTTGGGTTCAATTAGCGGTGCCGCCGAAACATACTGGGGTAAAAACAAGGGCCGCTCAATGGAAGGTACGCTTGTGAAAATCACCAAGTATCTGGCAATCGGTTTCTTACTGCTGACCGTTATCCTTAATCTGACTTTTATATAAAGTTCTGATTAATAAACGAAAGCAAGCACTCTTGTAAAAAAGAGTGCTTTTTATGTGCAGAGCCGCGAAATGAAAGTTTTGCCTTGAACACTCGATTTCAGGAATGAATCCTGAAATTTCGAAGGCAAACGCGGCTCGCACAGCGGGCATGAGGCTGAAAAAATAACCTTCATACCGATTTGTATGCAGAGCCGCGAAATGAAAGTTTTGCCTTGAACACTCAATTTCAGGAATGAATCCTGAAATTTCGAAGGCAAACGCGGCTCGCACAGCGGGCATGAAGCTGAAAAAATAACCTTCATACCCGATTTGTATGCAGAGCCGCGAAATGAGAGCCTATGTTCTATTGCATATAAAAGCAGATAGGAAAAAAATGGATATTAATAAACGAAAAAATTTAGTTTTGAAACTGATGCGTGAAGATTTGTATGTGCCGATGAAAGAAAGAGAGCTGGCAATTTTATTACAAGTCAAAGCGGAAAAACGTCCCATCCTTAAAAGGGTGTTGGATGAACTTTTGCAAGAAGAAAAAATAGAGATTACCAAGCGGGGAAAATATAGTGCGGTAAAGGCCGGGAAAGAAAAGAAGCTAACGAATGAAAAAACGCCCGGAGCTGAAAAAAATCTTAAAGCGGATAAAAAGCCGGCTAAATTTGAGCGGAAACCGGAAATAAACCCGGAGAGAAACCAAGCGAAATTTGAACGGAAACCCGATGAAAGGGTCAAAATCCTCCGTGATGTAACCGAGCCGGGTATGGATGTTTTAGCGATTGTCAAATCGTTTGACCTGTCTTATATTTTCGATGAAGAAACTTTACAGGAAGCAGAAAAAGCAGCCGCGACAGTTTCCAAAGATGATATGGCCGGGCGGAGAGATTTGCGCAAGGTGACAACAGTAACGATTGACGGTGCCGATGCCAAAGATTTGGATGATGCAATCAGCATCAAAAAAGAAGGCGAAAATTTTCGCCTGTTTGTCCATATCGCCGACGTGACTCATTATGTTAAGGAAAACTCGGCCCTTGACCGTGAAGCAAGGCTTCGTGGAACCAGTACTTATCTGGTTGACCGGGTTATCCCGATGTTACCCCCGGCTTTGTCAAACGGGATTTGCTCGCTTAATGCCGGTCAAGACCGCTTAGCCCTTTCATGTATTATGCTGGTTTCGCCAAAGGGTGAGGTACTGGAACATGAGATAATCGAATCGGTTATTAATGTCAACCGGCGGATGACTTACGATGTTGTACTTGAACTTATTGAGGATAAAAACACCGAAACAATGCCGGAATATGAAAAACTGCGGCCGATGTTTATCTTGATGGAAGAACTAGCGGCGGTTTTGCGCAAAAAAAGAAGAAAACGCGGGGCAATTGATTTCGAATTTCCTGAAACGAAGATTTTGGTTGATGAGACGGGTTTTCCCTATGATATTTTCCCTTATTTAAGCAATACGGCGACCCGAATAATTGAAGAATTTATGCTTCTTGCCAATGAAACGGTTGCCGGGCATTTTTATCAATTGAAATCCCCTTTTGTTTACCGCTATCATGAAGACCCGGAGCCGGATAAAATTGAACAATTAAAAGTTGCGCTGGGGAATTTTGGTTACAAAATGGGGGGCAGCAGGGCAAAAGGGAAGCTGATAAGAGGAAAGAGCAAAACCCGGAGCCGGTCAAAGCGGGAAACGGTAGAGCAAAAGGAAAATATTCATCCCCGTGATATCCAGAAAATATTAAAGCAGGTTAAGGGCACACCTTATGAAGCAACAATTAGCCGTCTGACATTACGAAGCATGAGACGGGCAGAGTATTCGGCAGAAGATATCAGCCACTTTGGTTTGGCCAGCCCCTGTTACTGCCATTTTACTTCGCCGATCAGACGTTATCCTGATTTGCAGATTCATCGCATTATCAAGGAGCATTTACAAGGCCGGCTGACAAAAGTACGCCGCAATCATTATGCTGGTATTTTGAATGAAGTAGCAAAACAGTCGTCCGACCGCGAGCGGCGTGCCGAAGAAACTGAGCGAGAAGTTAACAAGCTCAAAAAAGCTGAATATATGGAAGACCATCTCGGTGAAATATATGACGGGGTAATTTCCGGGATAACGGCCTGGGGGCTTTATGTCGAGTTGCCAAATACGGTTGAAGGGCTGGTTCATATCCGGACTATCCCCGGTGATTATTATATCTTTGATGAACGGACAATGCGCCTCACCGGCCGCCGTAGCGGGTTAAGCTACCGCCTTGGCCAGCCGGTAAAGGTATGGGTCAAAGCCGCCGATAAATGGAGTAGATTGATTGATTTTGAATTGGTTTGATACCTAGGGTTAAAAGGTTATGTGAATCGTGCTTGCATGATAACACATAACTTTGGAACCCGCAAAACCACGAGAAAGTAACTCGAATAGAGTGAATTTCGAGTGGTTTTAGGAGTGCGAGAGCACGTTAGTGCGGAGCACCCGTGGGCTATCATGGATCAGGAAGAGAACATTATTATGGGTAAAGAAGGAATGAAATTAGTCGCGAATAATAAGAAAGCTTACCACGACTATTTTATTGAAGAAAAATATGAAGCAGGCCTCGTCCTTCATGGTACGGAAGTTAAATCCCTGCGCCTTGGCAAATGCAGTATCAAAGAATCTTTTATTAAGATTGAAAAAGGCGAAATGTTTGCGTATGGGATGCATGTCAGCCCCTATGAAAAGGGTAATATTTTTAATAAAGACCCGCTGCGGGCAAAAAAATTGCTCCTACATAAATCCGAAATCCGTAAGTTAGCCAGTGGGATTGCCGAAAAAGGTTATACTTTGGTGCCTTTGCAAGTTTATTTTAAGGATGGCCGCGCCAAAATCGAAATCGGCCTTGCTAAAGGTAAAAAACTTTATGATAAACGCCATGATATCGCAAAGAAAGACCAAAAGCGGGAAGCAGAGAAGGATTTGAAACTAAAGTTGAGGGCATGAAGAGTATCTAAGATATCGGGTAATGACCCGAAATCCCGCTTTGCGGGCAGACTTGTTTATCTTGGACTCTTCATACGGCAAAATTGCGCCTGCGGAAATGGAACTACGTTCCGGATAAAGTTGCAGGCAGTGAAAGGAATGGATTATGATTATGAGAAAAATATTAGTTATGGGTGATACAGAGGCAAGATATCATCCCCTCCACTGTATATTTCCCATCCATAATGTGCTTGGCAAGGAGAAGCTGACCTTTACCAACGATTATGATTATTTTACAAAACTGAATGAATTTGATTTACTAATTTGCTTTGTAGATGCCTGGATAGTTGAAGATAATAAAGAAAATAAATTAATTACTAAAGAACAGTCTGCCGCTTTACTTGATTATATTAATAATGGCGGAAAAATATTGAGTATCCATACCGGAATGTCGATTCAAGCAACCGAAGGCCTTGAGAATGTCCACGGTGCAAAGTTCCTCGACCATCCGCCTTATTGTGAAATAGTAGTAAATGTGGCGAAAGGGCATCGATTGACCGAAGGAGTCAATGATTTCCGGATTAACGATGAACCCTATCACTTTGAGGTATATGAGGATTTCGATATTTTTGCAAATTATGAATTTGATGGGAAAAAAGTACCGGCAGCATGGGAAAAAGACCACGGCAAAGGTAAATTAATTTATCTGATGCCGGGGCATGATGAAGCAGTATTTGCCTGTGAAGATTATTTGCGGCTGATTAAGAATTGTGTGGAATACCTGGTTACAGTTTAATTAAATGGCATTCTCCATAACGAAGTTTTGTGAAACAAATCAAGCTGATGGCGAATTGTAAATTAGGTTACTGTTCAGACGTCACTATTCCGCGAGGTGTTTTGCGCGTATTTTGCGCAAAATCCCGAGTTGTGATAGCGCCAAATCGGTTTTTGCGATTTGTGTGCACATTTGTTGCTGTTTACGGCTTGCCGTGAATAGTAACTAAATTAGATGGGAAACATAGGAATTTCGTATTAAAAGCTTCACATTTTTATTAAATCATAGTATAATTAGTTAAGAAAAGGTATAATGTATATATGATGAGAAAGGAATTATAAAGTCAGAAAATAATTAAATAAGGGATAGTCAAGGTTTCGACAGGGATTTTGCAGCTGGAGAAGCTATCCGAGTTCGCGTTGCGATAGTTCGCGAAAAATTAAACACAAACGCTGAAGATAATTTAGCATACGCAGCCTAATGGCTGTCGTCCGACTTAGTGCACCTACACATTAAGACCCGGGCGTCGACTTTGTAGGAAACGACACAGGCTAAGCTTTGCCCCTGTGGGCGTATTATGAAGCTACCGAACTGACATAAGGTGTCATTTTCTTAGTCGGCAAGGGAATGCGGGGCCTGCCCCAAAATAAGTGGCTATGATAGTAGAAGGACAGGGAATGAGTCTTTGGACGCGGGTTCGACTCCCGCCTATTCCACTTTTTTAAAAGCAAGTAATATTTTACTTAAATGTTGCTTATTTTTTGATTTATGGAAGTATGAATTAATTTCAGCGTATGTCGAAAGAAGGTGCTTAATGCCGGTAATAGCAAGATTTTATGGTATTATAATTAAGATGTATTTCCGACAAAGAGAACATAATCCGCCACATATTCACGCGATATATGGGGAGTATATAGGAGTGATTGACCTTCAAACGTTGGAGATGATTGAAGGTGATTTGCCTACGAAAGCACTTTCTATGGTATGTGAGTGGATGAAAGAGCATAAAACGGATTTGCTTGAAATCTGGAATACTCAGAATTTCAAGTTGTTGCCGCCGTTGGAATAGGATGTAATATGTTTTACAAAGTGCAGGCAGTGCAGACGTTGCCGGATTTCAATTTGCTAATTGATTTCCAAAATGGCGAAAGAAAACAATATCAAATACAACCCCTTTTTGAAAAATGGGAGCAGTTCAAAGCACTTACTTTGGTTAAGGGCTTGTTTGAGCAGGTTAAGATAGACGTTGGTGGTTATGGGATAAGTTGGTGTGATGAAATTGACCTTTCTTGTAATGAATTGTATGATAATGGTTTGGAGGTAAAATAAGTAGATTCACCTCGGAGCATATAAAAGTGAAAAGTCGCAAAATGGAGCTGTTGACAAAGTCCGCCATAAAATGGCGGATTTTGTTTGCAATCATATAATTGATAGGCAATATCTGATATAATTAGGGTAATTAAACCAGAAAGGTCTTTCCCATTATGAT
>WRAQ01000061.1 GCA_009780115.1 Lachnospiraceae bacterium | reverse complement strand
TAGGCCGCCTTCTTCCCGAAAGAAAACTTTTATTTTACACCAATTAGGCCGTAGCAACGGATAGTGTTTATTGCCTTTCCTTGCTTATCTAAATGACATTTAGGAAATGAAATAAAGGAGAAACATGAACAAAATAATCGACGGAAAAGCAATCGCCCAGCAAATAAAAGACGAGTGCCGGGAGAAAGTAGCACAACTTAAAGATAAAGGGAACAAATTTACTTTAGCGGTAGTCCTGGTTGGGAGCGACCCGGCTTCCACTGTATATGTAAAAAATAAGAAAAAAGCCTGTGAGTATATTGGCATTGATTCGCTATCATATGAATTGCCGGAAGAAAGCAGTGAAGAAGAATTACTTAAGCTAGTTGAAGAATTAAATACAAATGAAAAGGTGACCGGTATCTTAGTCCAGTTACCCCTGCCAAAGCATATCGATGAGGACAAAATAATATCGGCAATTGACCCTAATAAAGATGTCGACTGTTTTCACCCCATGAATATCGGCAACCTTTCAATTGGGCGGCCGGGTTTTCTTCCCTGTACCCCGGCGGGAATTATTGAATTACTTAAGCGTTCTGATATTGAAATAGCCGGAAAAGAATGTGTTGTTATTGGCCGGAGCAATATTGTCGGTAAACCGATGGCGCTTTTACTTTTACGGGAAAATGCTACCATAACGATAGCTCATTCAAAAACTAAGGATTTGGCTAATGTCACCAAACGAGCTGATATCTTAATTGTTGCGGTTGGGCGGCCTAAGATGATTACCGCCGAATATGTCAAAGAGGATGCTGTTGTTATCGATGTTGGGATTCATCGTGATGATAACGGTAAATTATGTGGTGATGTTGATTTTATGTCAGTTGCTCCGCTGTGTAGTGCGATTACCCCTGTACCTGGCGGGGTTGGCCCGATGACAATTGCCATGTTATTAAGCAATTGTATAGTATGAAGAGTTTATCTAAGATGTCCGGGCAGAACGTCTGCTTAGCAGCGGCCCGACACCAAAGATAAACTAAATCTGCTTTCGCAGATACTCTTCATACGCAAATTTGTGTCTGACGGAATCAAAGATTTCCGCCGCCCAAAATTTGCAGGTTTTGATTGGAGAAAAGCTAATATGGATTGTCCAAAATGTGGATTCATACTTATAGATGACCGATGGATTTGCGAAAATTGCGGTGCTGAAATTCAGATGGTACCTGATTTTGAACCGGAGCTGGAAAATAGTATCAGCGAGGTATTATTAAATGTAGCTGATGAGATTAATCCCGGGCGCAAAGAAGAGGTACCGGAAAAGACAGAAGAGATAATCCCTAAACCAAAGCTTAAAAAAGTTGATAATAATAATAAACTGAAGCGTTATCTAATAATTACCCTGTCAATATTAGTTTTTTTAAGCATAACAATACCTGTTAGTATCTCTATATACCGCAATAATTCTGCCCCGTATCAAATTAGCCGGGCGCGGGTTTATGAAGAGATGGGCGATTATGAAAATGCGATTCTGCGAATTAAGCGGGCAGACAGAATCAGGCCGAATGATGCTGAAATAAGATTATTGTGGGCGGCTTATTGCTTTTCCAATGAAGATTATGATAAAGCAGTCGAAATCTTGCTTGAGATGATTAGTTCACCTCGTTTTACCTGGGCCGAAAAAGATATATGTTATGATAATATTATTTTTATCTGGCATATGATGGGCAAATATCAAGAGATAAACGATTTAGTCAGGGCAAGCCGTGATGAAAGTCTAATAACCGAATATCAGCATTATTTATCCTGGCCCCCGGTATTTGGTGAAGAATCCGGCGAATTTAACGGGAGTTTATTGCTTGAATTACGTAATAATGCCGAGGGCAAAATATATTTTACTCTCGACGGGACTGAACCAACGGCGCAAAGCCGGGTTTATACGGAACCTATTTTGCTGGAAGCCGGTGATTATACTATTACGGCTGTTTTTGAAAATAAATTTGGTATCTTAAGTGATATTGTCAGCCAAAATTATTTTATCAATATTAAAAAACCGGATTCCCCCGGTGTACCGTTAAGCAGCGGCCGTTATATTGAACAAGAGTTGATAATTGTAGATGTTCCGGAAGGGAGCGAGGTATTTTTTACAACTGACGGAAGCCTGCCTACCATGGAGAGTGAGTTATACGAAGGGCCGGTTACGATGGCATTGGGGTATACGGTATACAATTTTATTGCGATAAATGCGGAAGGGGTTTCCAGTGAGGTTGTGACCCGTGAATTTAATTTCCGCCTTAATAGCGATATAACCCCGGAAACCGCCGTTGCAAATGTTTTTAATGCCCAATTGCGCCGGGGCCGGATTGTTTCTCTTGATGGGAAGGCAATGGATGAAGAAGGGTATTTTGACTATGTTATTGATTCAGTAATTGAGATTGCCGGCAAGGGATTATTTTATATGATTTACGAGTATTACTATTTAAGCGGTGAGGAACCGCAAAGAACCGGACACATATTTGCAGCTTCGGCTTTTACCGGGGAAGCGGCACATTTAATTTATAATGATTTAGGGGTCCTTGATGCGATAAATATCTAGAAAGTTACGGTGGAAGATTGAAAGATTACATTCTTTCAATCAGCAACTTTGGCCTACGGCCAAAGTTTGTAAATACGGAAAGCAGGTAGGTAAAGTATGGGTTGGTGTCCTGAATGTAAATCAGAATATGTCGAAGGGATTTTTGAGTGTGCAGATTGCGGCCTCAAATTGGTGGAGGAATTAATTGCCGAAGATGAAAGCGTGCCGCCCGGCGGCGATGCTAAAAATGATTCACGCGACAGCGAAGAAGCGGCGTACATAGAATTTATTAAAAGAGCTTCTTCTGATGAAGGTTTTGTTGCTGATGATGAAACTTCTGAAGAAATGCTTGAAAAGCTAAAAGAGGCAGCCGCCCGCGAAATGGCGATGCAAATGCGTTCGCAAGCGACGAGGGTATATCAGAATAATGACGAACGGGCTGAAGAGCACCGTACGTCGGCTTATACCTTAATGTTTGTTGGCGGTATCGGCGCGATTGTGATTGCATTATTCTTTTTTGATATCCTGCCTTTTCAAATGGCCGGTTTTAGTAAATATATGATTACCGGAGTGATGGGGGTCTTATTTATCCTTTTCCTGGTAATGGGGATAATTTCAATGAAAAAATCGCAGATCCTTGCGGTTAAAGCCGGAAAAGAAGAAAACCTGACCAAAGAAATAAGGAGCTGGTGCCTTAATAATTTGTCCGCTTCGGAAATCGATAAAAAATTGTTTTCCGACGAAGAGATATTAGAATTAAGTGATGAAATCAAATATTTCCGCCGTTTTGAAAAAATGCAGCTAATGCTTAATAATCAATTTTTGAACCTGAATGAAGGTTACTTGGACCGCCTTATTGATGAGGTTTACCCGGAAGTTTTTGAAAGTAATGATTAGAATCAGTTTAATTGCCGTTGGCAAAATAAAAGAAAAATATCTAAAAGATGCCGTATCGGAGTATACAAAACGTCTTGGTAAGTATGCTAAGCTTACAATTCTTGAGGTCGAAGATGAAAAAACACCGGAGCAGGCCGGTGCCGCTTTAAAAGAGCAAATTTTGAAGAAAGAAGCCGGGCGGATTCATTATCATCTTAAGCCGGAGGCAGTAGTGATTTCGCTGGAAATTGACGGAAAAGTGATGGATTCGGAGAAATTCGCCGCTTATCTTGCTAAACAGGCAGTCGGGGGAATCAGTCATTTGCAATTTATTATTGGCGGTTCGCTTGGTTTGCATCAGACAGTAAAAGAAAGAGCTGATATGCGTTTAAGCTTTTCGGCTTTAACTTTTCCTCATCAGTTAATGCGGGTAATAGTACTTGAGCAGATTTACCGCGCTTTCCGGATTAATAATGGTGAACCATATCATAAATAGGAGAGGTTAAAATGGAGAAAATTTCAAAAGCAAAGGTACAAAGAATCATACCATATTTTGTATTAATATTAATGATTATTGCTGTCGTCTGGTTAATGACCGAAGTTAAATTTTTTGGTGAGGTGATATCACGTTTTTATAGCATCATTAGCCCTTTTATCACTGGTGGGATAATTGCTTATATTTTAAACATGCCATGCAGTGCTATCCAGCGTTTCTTAAACAAATCAAAACGTAAGTTCATCAAAAATAAGAGCCGGTCACTAAGTGTTTTAATATTAGTGATAATTATCATTATTTTGATTCAAGCATTAGTACAATTGATTGTCCCGGCGATTCGAAGCAATGTACAGCTTTTTATCTTAATGTTTCCGGTCTATCAGGAAAACATCCGCTTTATTATTGATTATATCCAAAATTTCACGATGCCGGAATTTATGGCCAATCTTATCGGAGAAGATTTCAGGCCTGATTTGTTTTTGGTAGATTTAGTCAGGCGTTTTGATTTTGAGGTGATTATTACCCAGGCGGCGGTTAGCCTTGGGGGAATTGGTTCGGCAATCTTTAGGCTGGTTCTTGCTATTATAACCTCAATTTATTTCTTGGTGGAAAAAGACCGTTTTAAATCATTTGTTTCACAGCTTGTAATTGTTTTGACCCCCGAAAAAACCAGCGGTTTTATTATGAAATATGGCCGTAAACTGGACTTTAATTTCCGGCAGTACGTTTTTGTGCAAACGATAGATGGTTTGATTCTAGGGACATTAATGATTATTGCTCTATCGATATTCCGTTCGCCATATGCTTTGCTTTTGGGTTTGATGCTTGGGATTATTAATTATATCCCTTATTTTGGTTCAATAATCGGGACAGTTATTTCAATAATCGTGGTTGCGTTTACGCAAGACCTACGCACGGCAGCGATTGTTGCAATCGTAATGTTTATCATTCAGCAAATAGATGGAAATATTATCCAGCCGAAACTGATGAGTGAATCGTTTGCAATCAGCCCATTATTAGTAATCATTAGTGTCACTGTTGGCGGTGCTTATGGTGGTGTGATGGGAATGCTGGCAGCGATTCCGATTGTAACAGTTCTGAAAGATATGATTGATAGTTTTATAACGCATAAGCAGGAAAACAAGCGACTGCTTTAGCAGGCATTTGTTCTCACCTTATGTGTTAGCGACAGGCTTAGGCCTGGAACTTGATTGAAAGGAATAAAGTAAATATGCGCAATTACAACATGTATGATTTAATTCAAAAAAAGAAAACCGGTGGTGAATTATCACGCGCTGAAATTGATTTTATGGTTAAAAATTATACCGGCGATATTATCCCTGACTATCAGATGTCGGCGATGATGATGGCGATTTTTTTCGAGGGGATGAACGAGGAAGAAACTCTATTTCTAACTGAAGCAATGGCGAAAAGCGGTGATATGCTTGACCTTTCTGCAATAAAAGGGATTAAAGTCGATAAACATTCTACCGGCGGGGTTGGCGACAAAACTTCGCTTGCCCTTGCGCCGATGGTTGCCGCTTGTGGTTTAAAGGTTGCCAAGATGAGCGGGCGCGGGCTCGGCCATACCGGCGGGACGATTGACAAGCTTGAAAGTTTTCCCGGTTTTACTACTGAAATATGTGTTGATAAATTTATCAATAATGTCAATGAAATCGGGATGGCAATAATGGGTCAAACCAATGAACTAGCCCCGGCTGATAAAAAACTTTACGCCTTGCGGGACGTTACGGCGACAGTTGACCAAATGTCATTAATCGCCTCTTCAATTATGAGTAAAAAATTAGCCGCCGGCGCTGATGCAATTGTCCTTGATGTAAAAACCGGCAGCGGTGCATTTATGAAAGAGGAAAAGGATGCGGTTTTGCTGGCCGAAGAAATGTACCGGATTGGTAATAACGCCGGGCGGAAGACGATTGCTTTAGTGACAGACATGGATCAGCCTTTGGGGTTAGCGGTTGGAAATTCCCTTGAGGTGAAAGAGGCTATCGAAACTTTAAAAGGTAATGGCCCGGCTGATTTTGTAGAATTATGTGTTGCTTTGGGCGCGCAAATGTTAATTGCCGGAGGTTTGGCGCTTAACCAGGAAGAAGGTGAAGCCAAAATCCGTGCAACAATTAAAGACGGTTCTGCCCTTAAAATGATGGCCGGTTTCATCACCGCCCAAGGTGGTGATGCTGCTTATGTTTATCATCCGGAAAAACTGCCGGGCGCTGCTATTATTGAGCCGGTTTTTTCGCCCGGTCCCGGTTATATTGAAAAAATTATTTGCGATGAAATAGGCCGCTGTTCGTTAATCCTTGGCGGCGGTCGCGTTACGAAAGATAGTATTATTGACTTGGCTGTTGGTATAGTCCTGACAAAAAAAGTCGGCAGTCAGGTTTCGCAAGGTGAAGTTCTAGCCTATATACATGGTAATGATTCCGGCAAAATCGCCGAAGCAAAAGAGCGGTTGCTGGGTGCGTATAAGATTTCGGAAAATAAAGTTGAAGTACCGCTTCTAATTAAACGGGTTATATCGTGATTAATATATGAGGGAAATAAAAGCGAAAAAAGTCTGGGCAATAGCGAAAGTTATTGCCCAGTTCTGTTTTAAAGAGATATTTACTCATTAACACGGGCAAAAAACATATGCACTCATCTGTTCACTTTCATGCTTTGAGCAATGAGTTCTTGTGCAAGACCGCGACCTTTGGAGGATGGCTAAACAATGAGTGTCTGATTTTCTATGCATTCTTCTTTCTGTTATTTCTCTCCAACCACCCCACTCACCCCAACTATGCCCCAGAACATTGGAACAATCAGTCCATGGCCAATTTGAGGGACTAATAATTGTATATAATTCATTAACTTCGCTAAAAGAACTTGATATGGTTCTAGTTGTGTTATTAGGTTGGATGATACCAGCATTCAATAATGTCAATAATTCATCAACATCATATACATTCTGAAATGAATCATTATGTAAATGTACTTCTTTCTCTGCAAAAACAGTCATTGAATTAATAAGAACTAAGCTCAATACAAGTGAAACAATTTGTAACAATTTTTTCTTTACCATTAATTTTCTCCTTTATAAACTATAAAACAATAAGTTACTAACCCTACAAATAATTTATACTCTCATACTCAGTACTTCCAAAAAAATTTGAAGGTAAGAGTATTATTGCAATATTATCATTATCAAGGTTTTTAAATCTTTCTGATACAAATTGAATTATATCATCAATTTCTGAATCACTAATTTCCTCGGTGGTTTCAAGGTAAATAGTTACCGAAATGATTTCGTTATGTGAAGTCCCAAAATTCACCATGGCGTTATAAATTTTTTCAAAATTACGTAAACTTTTTATTAATTCGATTTCGTCAGATAGAATTTTGGTTTCAAAAAAAGTAGCATCTTTTCTAAATCTTTTAATATTCCTATCATCTGTATCATTTGTTGCAACTAAAAATATCACACCACATAGAATAAAACCAACCAAGACTCCTGATAAAAAAAACATTTTATTTGAAAACTTTTTGTCTTTCATTATTAGCCCTTAACTTTCAAATCATTTAACCATAATATATCAGATATTGCCGATAAACGCAATGTATTTTTATCACAATTTATTTATTGGATGAGTTGTCTTCCGGATTTACTAATTTTCATAAATCCCCCCCTCCCATCATATCTTTTATCATGAGAAAAAAAGTCAAAATCCTTCAAGTCCCCAAACATGAGAAAATCGTCGAATCCTTAAAATTACCTAAGGATTCTTTACTTGGTGCTTCGATTGTTACAGTGACAGGAAATTCGGAAGTTTTCATCGAAAATTACAAAGGGATGATTGAGTATACCGATGAAAATATTTTGCTGCAGGGAAAAACATGCCGGATTGAAATTAAAGGCCAGCGACTTACTATTGAATATTATACCAACGAAGATATGAAGATAACCGGACGAATTAATAGTGTGTCGTATTTATAATACTTAAGTCAGGCAATAAACTCTCTCCGTCACTACGGCCTAATTGGTGTAAAATATAAATTTTTTTATGGGAAGAAGGCGGCCTAAGGTTCCTGCGAGATGTTTTTGCCTTCCTTACTTACTATATATAAGGAGCAGCAATGTTAAAATTCTTTCAATATATTCATGGCTACCTCATCATAAAAGTATGGGGTTTTTCGCCCGAACGATTCATGAATCTGGCGAGTCACCACCAGTTGTTTCTGTGGGACATCGAAAATCATGGCGACTTTTATCTGATGTGCATAAGCCTTCGTGATTTTTATAAATTAAAACCAATCACGAAAAAAACCGGGACCAGGGTAGCGATTCAAAAAAGATGCGGCCTGCCTTTTTATGTACCAAAAGTAAAAAGACGTAAATTTTTTGCAATTGGTTTACTCTTAAGTTTAAGTTTTTGGATTTGGATGTCAGCCTTTATTTGGGCAATTGAAATCAGGGGCAATTTTCATTTGACAAATGATGTTTTGATGCGCTATCTAAGCGGACAGGGACTTGTCGTCGGTATAAGAAGGAAAGAAGTAGACCTTGAGAAATTGGAAAAATCATTACGTAATGAATATGATATTATTACGTGGACTTCGGCCCGGATAAATGGGACGAGACTGATAGTTCAAATCAAAGAGAACGAATTGCGGGAGCCGGAAGAAATATCAGCGGTGATGGGCGATGAAAAGGGCTTTGACCTGGTTGCGGGAAAGGATGGGGTAATTGTAAGCATTATTACCCGCAGCGGGGTACCGCTGGTTATTGCCGGAAGTGAGGTGCTTGAAGGTGATATCCTGGTTCAGGGCGGTGTCCCGATTTTTAATGATGATTTGACCGTCCGTAATTATCAATACTATGAGGCGGATGCCGATATTTATTTGCTTACTGATTTTAATCATATTGAAATTCTGCCGATTGATTATAAAGAAAAAATATATAGCGGTAATGAAGCTAAAGTCCCTTATATTGAGATACTGGGCAAACGGATAAAATTTGGATTTGGCAGACATGGTTTTGAAATGTTTGATATAATTGATGAAAATAAGCAAATCCGGTTGTTAGAAAATTTTTATCTCCCTCTTTTTTTCGGCAGTGAATTAGCTCGTGATTACCAAATAGAAGAGAAAAAGTATAGTAGTGAGGAAGCAAAAGAGATCTTTACCGAAGCTGCAAAAAAAATTATAGAAAACTTAAGAGAAAAAGGGGTACAAATAATTGAAAAAAATGTTACAATGAGAAAGGACAATGTTAATTGGTATTTGGACATTGAATTTGAAATAATCGAAAAGACAGGTAAAAGCATTCCAACATCACTTTATGTAGAACCGGTGGAACCGGAAGAATTGGCGGAGACTATCGAGTGATGAATGCGGCTGGCTTAAAGGACAAGCATGGAAACATTTGAAAACAAAATTAAATTACCGCTGGAACATTTGCAAAATATCTTCGGCCAGCATGACAGCTATATCCAGAAAATCGAAAAAGATTTAGATGTTGTGATTGTTGACCGTGACGGCGGAATTAAAATTAAAGGTGAGCAGCCCCAAGTAGAAAAAGCGACCAAAATCATGAAGCAATTGGCGGAAATATCAAAGCGTGAAAATAGTATCGCCGAGCAAAATGTAGATTATGCGTTAACAATGAGCAAAGAAGAAAACGGTTTTGAAGAACTTAGCACCTTGAATGAAAGTGATTGCATTTGTAATACAATGAGTGGTAAGCCAATCCGCCCGAAAACCCTCGGCCAGAAAAAGTATGTTGAAGCAATTAAAGAAAAGATGATTGTTTTTGGGACCGGCCCGGCCGGGACAGGGAAAACTTATTTAGCAATGGCAATGGCGATTACGGCTTTTAAGAAAGAAACCGTCAGCCGGATTATTTTGACCCGGCCGGCGATAGAAGCCGGGGAAAAATTAGGCTTTCTTCCCGGTGATTTACAAAGTAAAGTTGACCCTTATCTACGCCCATTATATGATGCCTTACATCAAATAATGGGGGCTGACAGTTTCCTGAAAAACATGGAAAAGGGTTTGATTGAAGTAGCCCCGTTAGCTTATATGCGGGGGCGGACCCTTGATAATGCTTATATTATTTTGGATGAAGCGCAAAATACTACCCCGGCGCAAATGAAAATGTTTTTAACAAGGATTGGTTTTGGTTCGAAAGTTATTATTACCGGCGATTTGACCCAGAAAGATTTAGCCCCTGGTGTAAAATCAGGCCTTGATGTTGCAATAAAAGTCCTTGACCGGGTTGATGATATCGCGTTTATTAATATGACAAGCAAAGATGTAGTCAGGCATCCGCTGGTTCAGAAAATTGTCAAAGCATATGAGGAATATGAACAGACAATTGCCCGCGCGGATGCTCCGAAAAGGCGAAATGAGAAGATAATAAGAAAAAGAAGCGTTAGATAAATACGTTAGACAAAATGGAGAATATGAAAAAAACCATCACCCTTTCAACCCTGTTTTTTCTCATCACCGGTTTATTAACCGGCGGTGCGGCCTATCTTTATGGCAAAACATATATCGAAATAATCCGTATCACTATCCTGGCTTTGCTTGCCAGTGGTATCGTGCTTTTTTTGCATGCTGAGGGCCGGGAAAAAAATAATTTATTATTTGATAATGATGAACATTACGGGCGCTTTGTCGGTTTATATTTTATTGGCCTGTTTGTAGCATTATTATTTCCCTTTTTACCGGAGCAAGGGTGGATGTATCTGGTAATTTTCATTGTCCTTGGCCTTGCGAGCAATCAACCGGTTGGTATCTGCACCGGCGGAATGTTGCTGATGATTTCTGTGCTTCTTTCAAGCGCCCCGGCGATATCGGTTTTCTTTACTTATTTTTTAAGCGGGGTGGTTGGAATAATCCTTTTTTCTTATATTGATGAAGATTTCCGGGTTGGTTTTCCCTTGCTGATATCGTTATCCCTGAATTTGGTTTGTATTGTTGTGAATTTGGTTATGATGGGGCAGACAGAGCTTAACTTTGAGACCTTTTTTATTATTTTTGCCAACCTTTTAGTTTGCATTTTGCTCTTGCTTGTCTTTATGCGTTATTATAGTACTAATGTAGTACATCGCAACCGTGATAAATATATGGAAATCAACGACCCGGAATGCCCGATTCTCGTTGAGTTGAAACAAAAATCGATTTCGGAATATTACCAGGCTGTCCACACGGCTTATCTTAGTGACAAAATTGCCAAAAAGCTGGAATTGGACGACATGGCAACGAAAACATGTGGTTATTATCATAAAATAGGTACATTGAGGGGCGAAAATTCCTGGGAAGTTATTAATGATATTTGCCGCGAGTACAAGTTCCCGACTCCGGCGATCAACCTGCTTAAAGAATATACTGACCGCAATACGACTTTAATGAGTAAAGAAGCGGTGGTGGTATTATTTGCGGATACGTTAGTTGCCTCATTGCTTTATCTTTTTTCTAAAAATCCGAAAGTCAAGCCTGATTATAATCAAATTATCGAAGCGATTTATGAAAAAAAGGTTGACAGCGGAATTATGGACCGGACATTGATTACGATGGGTGAGATGAAAGAAATCCGCAAAATGCTAAAAGAGGAACATCTATATTATGACTTTTTACGTTGATGAAGAAGTAGATATTTTTGAGGGCCCGGATACATTGACTGAATCGGTCAATGAAGATAAATTTGACCTGAATGAAATCACCGGACTGGTGATTAAAGCAGTGCTTGCTTCAGAAAAGTGTCCATATGAAACCCAGGTAAATATTGTTTTAACTGATAATGAGGGAATAAAGAAAATTAATCTGGAAACACGGGCTATTGATAAACCAACCGATGTACTTTCTTTTCCGGTTTTGACTTTTAAAGATGCTGCCGATTTTAGTGAGATAGCAGAAAAAAAATTTAATAAATTAAATAGATTAAATTTTGACCCGGACAGTGGTGAATTATTACTTGGGGATATCATTATTTCGGTGGAAAAACTTCGTGAACAGGCCGTTTTATATGGGCATTGTTTAAAACGCGAATACGCATTTTTGCTGACCCACAGTCTGCTCCATTTATTAGGGTATGACCATAATGAAGCGGATAAAACCGATGTTATGGAAAAAAAACAGGAAGCTATCCTTAGTGGGATAGGTATAAATAGGAAGGGGAATAAGAGTGAAAAATTTTTCAAAATTCCAGGAAAAACGTGACCCACTGATTAATGCCGGATTTATAGCTGTTATTCTATGTTTGGCTTTCCGTATTCCGCTGATGAAAATTATCGGGGCTGAAGGAGTTGCTTATTTTGCCCCGGTTAATGAGGTTTTTCTATTGTTTATTGCCTTTTGCAATGTTGGGTTTTCAGAGGCCTTAGGTAATATGATGAAGTACCGGGTAAAGCGGGAGCAGTACCGCAATGCGCATCGGATTTTCCGGGCGGCTTATACCCTTACGATAATATTTGCGGTCATTGCCGCTACTTGTATTTTTATCTTTAATAATTTTATCAGTGAGGTTATTTTCTTACAAAACTTTAGTAAAATGGCTCTTTTAATGATTGCCCCGGCGCTTGTGCTGATGGCTTTTACCTGTTTGCTTAGGGGATACTTTCAAGGGATGGGGTCGCCTTACCCCAGCGCTCATTCGATGGTTATTGAGCAAGTTTTTACAATTGCCCTAGGTTTGCTTTTTGCTTATCATCTCGTTAGTTATGGGGATAAAGTAGCGGCAATTCTCCGTAATAACAGTTTTGCGTTATCATATGGCGCACTTGGGGCGGCACTTGGGATAACCCTTGCTTCGGTCATCTCGCTTTTACATTTATTAGTTATTTATTTTATGTACCGGGGGACGACAAAACGGCAGATTTACCGTGACAATACCCGCCAAATGGAAAC
>WRAQ01000060.1 GCA_009780115.1 Lachnospiraceae bacterium | reverse complement strand
CGCAAGAATGGAAGCGGAAGCACGGGAATGGGAAGCACTACTTGCTACCGGCCGGGTCGGTGAAATCACCCTCGGTGCGGTTGGCCGTTCAATTAGTCCGGCAATTAACCAGGCGATTAGCGACTTTAATTTTCAACATCCTTATAGCCAGATACGGGTCAAACAATATGGCACCACCTTTGGCAACGATTTTAGCGAGGGACTTAACCAGCTTAATACCGATATCATCAGCGGCCGCTGCCCCGATATCCTGCTGTTACCGCAAAATCTATCACTTAGCGCTTATATCACGCAAGGGGTATTTCAGGATTTATATCCTTTTATCGAAGCGGATACCAGTTTTGATATCGCCGATTATCAAGAAAATATTATCAAAGCATATGAGTTTGGCGGCGGCCTTTTTGGTATTCCGATTTCGTTTTTTATTGATACAGTGTACGGAAAAGCTTCGCATTTAGAAGGCCGGACATCATGGAATCTGGCTGAATTTATCGAATTTTGTGAACAGTTTCCCGATAGTATGATTTTTCATCACCCAACCAAAACAGCCGTATTGGATGTCTTACTAAAAGCAAATGGCGGTAACATGGTTAATTGGTCAAACGGAGATTTTGACCGGGAAATGCTATTTACCATGCTGGAATTTGCCGGCCGTTTTGTTGATACGGAAAGACATTCCGATGAACGTATGGTAATGGAGCGGATCGAAGCCGGCGATATTCATCTGATGACCGGTTATGCTAGCCCAGGGCAGCAATATGACATGGCGATTTTCGGCGAACCAATCCGTCAGATTGGTTTTCCGGACGAAACCGGAAACGGTTTGCTGATTGTCGCTGATTCGGCGGCGATTAGCAGTAGTTGCCAGCATACCGATACCGCCTGGCAGTTTATCAAGCTTTTATTAAGTGACGAAGTGCAAAACAACCCCTACCTTCATGGATATCAAATCAAACGCAGTAGCATGGAACGACAGATAGAGGCTAGCCAAAAAGCGCGGGGCGAAGCCGGAGCAACAGGTGACGGTATCAATGTGCAATATGAGCTTCACGGCACAAGTGATGAGGAAGTAAGAATTTTCCGCGAAATACTTAATACGGCTTCCCGGATTCGGATGTTTGATTATCAAATCGATATGATTATCAAAGAAGAAGCGGGAGCTTATTTTTCCGGTTCTAAGCCACTTGACGTTGTTGCCGATATCATTGAAAATAGGGTACAGGTTTATGTGAAAGAATCAAGGTAATAAGTGAAGTTTTAATTTTTTCAAGATAAGCATGACATAGAGGTCAATTTGGATAGGATAATAAATATCTTAAATAACGGCAGCGGTTTTACATATTATTTAGTCAATCAAAATGATGAGTTAAAGGCAAATGAAATATCCGTTTCGTTAGTTATTAAATGCGGATTAGTAAACGAAGCAGAACATGAGCAAGGTATCTCACATTTTTTGGAACATCTGATAGCACTTTCAATTACTTATTTACCTCAATCGTATGAAAGGATATTTTCCCGGATAGAGCGGGCATATACCGGTATGAGCGAGACCGTTTATGTCTTTCAAAGTCACCAAGAGAATTCTGAAATAATTGAATTATTCCTTAACGGATGTATCAACACAATTAAATATATCCTGTTTGACCAAATGCTGGATGCCCGGTTTTTTGGATATGCTAAGCAAGAAGTTTTAAAGGAGTATCAAAAAACAAATCTTTCCAAGGAAAGAGCTGTCAAGAAATTATTCTTTGAAAATTCTCATTATAAAGGTTTACCAATTGGCTGCATTGATTGTATTGATAAATTATGTTTTGATGATTTACTCGAATACAAAAAAAAACATTATTTAACTGAAAAATCCGCAATCATTATTGCCGGCAATATTGACGTTATCCGGACAGAGGATGTTATTAAGCAAAACTTTTCATTTAATAATAACTATTATCCAAGCGGTATATTTGATAATATGACAATAACGGATAGTTGTCATAATCAAGAGGATATAGATACAATAATAAAAGAAAGATATTTTGAAAAAACTTTTTATTCAAAGATAGAAAGAAAGGTAATGCCTATAGATGATTATATCGAAAATTCATTGTATATTAACTTGGCATTAAATTCAGTCAAGCTAATTACCAAAAACTTTTTTCGTAATCTATCTATTGATATATCCGAGGTTGACGGTGATATTAAAATATTTGATTATAATTGGTTTGTAATCTGCTTTTATTATACCTCTGAAGAAGATATAAATTTTGAAATTAAGTTAAACGAGCTTAGGTTGAACTACGACATTTACAGCCAAACAATAGCAGACTTTATGAAAACTATGGAGATAGATATTAAACTAAACAATTATCAAACCAAAACCGAGTGTATTAACCATTTCCTATTCCAAGAACCAATTTTGAAATTAGAAGATGAAAAAAAGCATATACATCGCATTATAGATAATATATGCTTTTATAAAGCAGAACAAGTTTTTGACGAAATTGTGAGAAATTTCGTATCTCTTGAAGAGGAATAGCACTAATGAACTGTAATAATATTATAATTCTTCATCCCAAACAAAACATCTGTCCCATAGAACAAAAACGAGCAATCTCCAAAATTAAGGTATAAAAACAGAAATACGGGCGGTAGCCCGGTGAAGGGCAGTTTCAGCGCGAGCCAAGTCCGTTTCCGGATTCCTTTGCCTTAGGCGGTCTTCGGCCCGTTCCTTGGCTGCTTCGGCCCGGCTTAAATCAATTTCATCCGGCCATTCAACTATTTCCGCAAGAATCGTAACTGAATCCGGTAATATTTCCACAAAACCGGAATGGAGGGCGGCTACTTTTTTCTCGTCAGCAAGATGCAAAATAAGGATTCCGGGTGTCAAAATAACTGTCATTGGAATATGATTTTTGTAGATACCGACTTCACCTTCGCTGGTATTAAACTCAACCAGCGATACTTTATTTTTAAAGAAAATCCGCTCTGGTGAAACGATTTTTATTTTAAACAAATTGTCTGCCATTAAATCGAACCTTTCTTACAAAATCGTATATTCCGTAAGGTTTTTCACGCGTGATGTTACATCATCAATACTACCCGCATTTAAGAAATAACTTTCGGGAATGATATCATGTTTGCCTTCAAGGATTTCCTTAAACCCACGGACGGTTTCACTAATCGGCACATATTTGCCGTCAAGGCCGGTAAATTCGGTGGCTACGAAGAAAGGCTGGGAAAGGAAACGCTGAACTTTCCTGGCACGGGAAACGACTAGTTTGTCATCATCGGATAGTTCATCCATACCAAGAATCGCAATAATATCCTGCAACTCTTTGTAGCGCTGTAAAATTTCCTGCACTGAACGGGCAACGTGATAATGTTCTTCACCAACGATATTCGGGTCAAGAATCCGGGAACTTGATTCCAACGGGTCAACCGCGGGATAAATGCCAAGTTCAACAATCGAACGGGATAAAACGGTCGTTGCATCTAAGTGGGAGAAAGTCGTCGCCGGAGCCGGGTCAGTTAAGTCGTCGGCCGGCACGTAAATCGCCTGAACCGAGGTAATTGAACCATTTTTTGTTGAGGTAATCCGCTCTTGTAATGCACCCATCTCGGTTTGCAGGGTCGGCTGATAACCAACCGCCGAGGGTACCCGCCCGAGCAGCGCCGACACTTCGGAACCGGCCTGGGTGAAACGGAAGATATTGTCAATAAATAAAAGGACGTCTTTGCCCCCTTTATCCCGGAAATACTCCGCCATCGTAAGGCCGCTAAGGGCAACCCTCATTCTGGCCCCGGGTGGTTCGTTCATCTGGCCAAAGACCATCGTTGTTTTTTCAATAACACCGGAGCTGCTCATCTCGACATAGAGGTCATTTCCTTCCCTTGTCCGCTCACCAACCCCGGCGAAAACCGAGAAACCACCATGCTCGGTTGCAATATTCCGGATTAATTCTTGAATAAGTACGGTTTTGCCAACCCCGGCACCGCCAAAGAGGCCGATTTTACCCCCCTTTTGGTAAGGACATAAAAGGTCAACAACCTTGATACCGGTTTCTAATAAAACGGCTTCAGTTGACTGGTCAACAAAGTCGGGGGCCGCCCGGTGGATTGGTTCATAGTCAACATCAACAGGGGCCGGTTTGTTGTCAATCGGCTGGCCTAGGACATTGAAAATCCGGCCAAGGGTTTTTTCACCAACCGGGACACTAATCGGGGCACCGGTCGCATTTGCCGCCATTCCCCTGACCATACCGTCGGTCGGGCCCATCGCGATGCAGCGGACCACATCATCACCTAAGTGCTGGGAAACTTCAACAACCAAGTCACCGTTCTCACGGGGGATTATCACCGCTTCGTTTATTTCCGGAAGGTGTCCGCCGGTAAACTTGATATCCAATACCGCCCCGATTATCTGAGTGACCTTTCCGGAACCTGTTTTATTAACCTTTGTCATATTTAATTCCTTTCTAAATCATATATAGTTATATTCCGCGTGTGACATCTTTGCACTTCACGGCCAGTTTATTGCCTGACTTGCATATCTATTCCGCGTAATCTACGAGATTGCATTCGCCCCGGCAATGATTTCGGTAAGTTCCTGCGTAATAGAGCTTTGACGGGCGCGGTTATATAGTAAAGACAAATCCTCAATCATTTCTTCGGCATTTTGGGTTGCTGCATCCATCGCCTGCATCCGTGCCCCATTCTCACTTGCGACCGCTTCAACCATTCCCCCGTAAATCAAACTGGTGATATATTTCGGAATCAGCAAATCCAAAGCGATTTCCGCTTTCGGTTCAAAATTCATCGGCGCCCTAAGATCCGGATGGACTTCGAGTTCCGCCTCCTTGTTCCATCTAATCCGGTCTTCCATCCGCTGACGGTGTTCATTGGTATCAACCGGAAGCAGCTTTAGCATTGTCGGCTCGTGAACAACGGTATTAACGAAAGCAGTATAAGCCAGATATATCTCACTCACTTCACCGGCAAGATAAGCATCTAACACATCCTTGGATATTTTCATCGCATCGGCATAAACCGGGTCTTCAATGCACTCTGAATAGTCATTTTTGAGATTGTAACGTTGTTTTAAGACATCACGGCCCTTTTTGCCAACAGCATATATGTCAAGATTGTCCTTGCGGACTTCTCCTTTGGTGACAAGTTTGACAACATTTGAATTGTATCCGCCGGCAAGGCCGCGATTTGAAGTAATCGCAATAACCGCTTTTTTCTCCGCTTCGCGGGGTTTTAAAAAGTCATGATCTAAATCGTCGCCCGCTTTTTCCAAAACTGACAAAATGGTGATATACATGCTACGGAAATAAACCCGTGACCGTTCAGCATGTTGCTTGGCACGTTGCAACTTCACCGTTGCGACCAGATTCATTGCTTTGGCGATTTGCTGGGTACTTTGGATTGATTGCCGCCGCCGTTTGATGTCTCTCATCGAGGCCATAGTTTTATCATCACCTTTCTAATTGTATCTATTTGAATGTTGATTTGAATTCTTTAATCGCATCGTGGAGCTTTGCTTCCATTTCCGGCAAAATCTTTTTCTCGGTTGCGATACTGCTCGGTATTTCAGCATATTTGGTAGCGATAAATTCATTAAATTCCGCTTCAAAACGCAAAATATTATTAACCGGAATATCAAGCAGGTGTTTGTTGGTCGCAACATAAATAATAAGAATTTGGTATTCAACCGGGATTGGCCGGTACTGCGGTTGTTTAAGTACTTCTTTAATCCGTTCGCCTTGGGCTAGTTTTTCTTTTGTATCGGAATCAAGTTCGGAACCGAATTGGGCAAAAGCAGCAAGTTCACGATATTGGGCAAGTTCAACGCGAATCGGGGCGGCAATTTTCTTCATCGCCGTAATCTGCGCCGCACCACCAACCCGGGAAACCGAAAGGCCGGCATTAATCGCCGGACGGAAACCGGCATTAAACATTTCTGATTCAAGATAAATCTGGCCGTCGGTAATCGAGATAATATTCGTTGGAACATAAGCCGATACGTCACCGGCCTGGGTTTCAACAATCGGCAATGCGGTCAGGGAACCGCCGCCATACTCATCACTCATTCTAGCTGCCCTTTCAAGCAAGCGTGAATGAAGATAAAAAATGTCACCGGGATATGCCTCACGTCCGGGCGGGCGGCGAAGCAACAGCGACAAAGTCCGGTAAGCGGCGGCATGTTTACTAAGGTCATCATAAATAACCAGCACGTCCTCACCTTTTTCCATCCATTCTTCACCAATCGCACAACCGGAATAAGGGGCTATATATTGTAGAGGTGCAAGTTCGCTTGCTGAAGCTACGACAATCGTCGAGTAAGCAAAAGCACCGTATTCTTCGAGGATTTTTACGATTGAAGCTACTGTTGAAGCTTTCTGGCCGATTGCGACATAAATACATTTTACGCCAAGGCCTTTTTGATTGATAATCGTATCGATGGCAATCGCGGTTTTTCCGGTTTGGCGGTCGCCGATGATAAGTTCACGCTGGCCGCGCCCAATCGGTACCATCGAGTCGATTGCTTTAATCCCGGTCTGGAGGGGGGTATCAACGGATTTTCTCGTGATAACACCGGAAGCAACCCGCTCAATTTTGCGGTAAGTATCGGTTTGAATCGGGCCTTTTCCGTCAACCGGCTGACCAAGCGCATTTACAACCCGCCCTAACATCGCATCACCGGTGGGGACTTCAACTACCCGGCCGGTCGTTTTAACGATATCACCTTCATTGATATTCTTGTGGCTGCCTAGCAAAACGGCACCAACATTATCTTCTTCCAGGTTCAGGACCATGCCGTAGATTTCACCGGGAAACTCTAAAAGTTCTCCCTGCATGGCACTTTCAAGGCCATGAACACGGGCAATTCCGTCAGCTACCTGTATAACAGTACCGACATCTGATACTTCCAGTTCCGAAGCATATCTCCGAATTTGTTCTTTGATCACAGAACTAATTTCTTCCGGTCTTAAATTCATATAATCACTATGCCTTTCTATTTTAAATCTGGATACTTATTAATTGTTTTCTCAAATTGGCCAAATTAGTTGCGATACTTGAATCCACAATCCGGTCGCCAATCCTGATAATCATCCCGCCGATGATTTTTTCATCAACAGCATAATTCATTTCCATTTCTTTAAATTCGGTAACAGCAAGTAACCGTTCCACAATTTCAGATTTTTGAATCTCATTCATCGGGAAAGCGGTCGTAACAAACGCAACCCCAATGCTAAGATAATCTTTGACCATCATCATGAATTGCTCGTAAATAGCTTTGATATCATTAAAACGGTCTTTGATAATCAACAGTTCAAGAAAGCCGGTCATTTCATTAGAAACACGCTCCTTAAAAACGTTTTCCAGCATTTCTATTTTTGCTTCTTTTAATATTTTGGGGTGATTCAGCAAGCTATTATAATCAGGGTGAAATTTGAGTACATCACTAATAGCGGTAAACTCACGCATCAGCTCATTTGTTTTTCCTTGTTCAACAGCTAATTCAAATAAAGCACTGCCATATGTTTTTGCAATCAGCTTTGCCATGTACTTTTACCCATTTCTTTCAAAGTATCATTAATCAGCTTTTCTTGAATCTGAATATTCAACTGGTCGGAAATTGCTTTTCCGGCCATTAAAGCGGCAACATCAATGATTTCCGTCTTAATAGCATCGGCAGCTTTTTCCTTTTCCAGTTCAGCTTCTGTTTGTGCCCGGGAAATTATTCGTGCCGCTTCTTCACGGGCTTCGGCAATAATCCGGTTTTCATTGACTAAAGCCTGCTTTCTTGCCGCACTCAAAATTTCATCAACCTCGGCGTTGACATTCTTCAGCTTCTTGTCATATTCTTTTTTGAGCGCCGCCGCACCGGCCATATCAGCGGCAGCGGTTTCCAGTTCACCCTTAATCTTGGCACGGCGATTGTCCAGCATTTTCCTGACGGGGTTAAACAGTAGATAAGACGCCAGCAAAAAGAGGACAAAAACAGAAATGAGGACGATAATTGCATCATTTAATAACTGAAAATCCAAACCGAATATCCTCGGTTCC
Source organism: Lachnospiraceae bacterium (assembly GCA_009780115.1). Taxonomy (GTDB): domain Bacteria; phylum Bacillota; class Clostridia; order Lachnospirales; family Lachnospiraceae; genus UBA935. Next base: position 5,302 of record WRAQ01000060.1, on the reverse strand, counting down.
ATCTCCGTTGTCAGCAGCACTGCTTTGCTTAGCAAAATACTTTTCAAAGTAGGGCCTCCTCTCACACTTAAAAATCTTTGAAGAATGGCGTTTTTCAGACATTCTTCCTAAACGAAGTTTTAGATTTTTTAGTTGGATATTTACCAACTTAGAAAATCTCTTCGTTTATTCTTAGAAGTTCGTTAAAGGCCTTACCATCAATAAGATAATGGCGACTACCAGGCCATAAAGGCCGGAGGTTTCGGAAAAGGCTTGGCCTAACAGCATTGTCGTCCTGATATCACCGACAGCACCGGGATTGCGGCCAACTGCCTGAGCTGCCATACCGGCGGCATTACCCTGGCCGAGACCGGGTCCGAAAGCGGTGAAAACCGCGAGGCCGGAAGCAATCGCTGAGCATCCTAAGACAAAGTATTCATTAAATTCCATTGATATTTCCTCCTTTGCTTGCGCAATATTTATGTTTTAAATCATTGTAACCATTATATTTGAAAGAATGGCATCTTTTTGACATTCTTCCCGAATGAAGTTTTAGTTTATCTTTGGTGCCGTGCCATTGCACGGTGCCTTAGATAAACTCTTCATTCTATTCGCCAACACAGGCATTATTAATATAAGTCAGCGACAGAACGCAAAATACATAAGCCTGAAGCGAACCAATAAAGATATCAAAGAAAGCATGTAAGAATGATGGCCATACATATGCAAATGACCTAAGCAGGCCATAAATCATCGCCAGCATAATAATCCCCGATAAGTTATTCGCAAATAAACGGAGCGATAAAGAGACCGGGGTTGATAATTTGCCGATAATATTAATTGGCAGAAAAAAGGCCATTGGTTTAAAAAGGTTCCTTGCGTAACCGGAAGCTTTGTGATATTTGAACTCACTGGCATTTATTAAACCGAAAGTAATCAAAGCAAGGGCCAAAGTCGTGCCGTAATCCGCAGTCGGGGCCCTTAAGCCAAACAAACCGGAAGTATTACACAACCAGATAAAAATAAAGACGGTGCCGATATAATTGCGGAAACCGGGGGCAAATTTCCCCAGTGCGCCATTGACCAGGCCGTCAAGGCCTTCGACAATCAGTTCAAGGATATTTTGAAAGCCGCTTGGTACTTCGGTCGCTTTTTTCATCGCCCTGCTCGCAGCAATACAAAAGCTTATCATTGCTATCATCACGATAATAATACAAATATGAGTAGTAGTTATCCAAACGGTCTGGCCAAATAATTGATAGGAAAAAACACCTTTTATCATGAAGTCAATATTGGCACCGCTTGATAATAATAAGTTATTACTCATTAATCTTCCCGCTCCTAATAATTTTTTGGATAAAGGGCTGGATGAACGCCCCGGCCTTTATCCCCAATATCCCTAAGACTACTGCAAGAAACTGAACTATAGCCGTTGCAGCAACAAAAACCAAAACAATTGCGACAATCATATATCTGAACATCATATGCTTTCTGGCCATCCCGGCGGCATACGCCCCCATATATAAATATTGTTCGATTGACCACCACATATGAATAGCATAACCAATTGCAATGATAATACCAAGCCATAAACCTAAGCTGAAACCAAGGGTATCGCTTATAAACCAGATAACGGTTATTTGGCAGATGAATCCGAAAATGATAATTCCGGCCAACATTTCAAACAAGACCGCATTTATCTCTTTTCCGAAGAAAATCACCGGCTCTTCGGGTATTACCGGCACTATCTCAATATCGTCTTCTTCGTCCCAAACCGAAGATTCGGGCTCCTCATATTTATCCGGCATTAATAAAAACCTGCTATTTTTTTTCTTTATCTTTTTTGCTGCTGCCAATTTTTTTAGCTAAAATAAAAATATTCATTATCCCGGCCAGCGCTCCGATAAAGAAAAAGATAATGACAAGAAAATTCGTCCCAAGCCAATTGTCTAAACGATATCCAACCCAGAAACATAGAAATGCCGGAACCAGAATCGTAAAACCGAACTGGCCAGCTAAAGCTATCGCTTGAGACACACCCTTATCCAATTTCATATGAGCATTTTCCCCGTAAATATTTCACTATTTAAGATTATACTTACTTTTTTCTCTTTTGTCCAGAAAAAAATTACCTGAATTTCCGCAGAATGGGGGAATAATAACTACGACATAACGAGACGTTATTCATTCTCAATTGGTAGAATAGCTAACAGCTACCGCCAACTCACAACTGTATCAACATTTCTCGCATCCTTAAACTCTAAGCGAAGCCTAATGCGCCCCGGGTAAAAACTGCTCATATCTACGTTTTCGTGAAACTCACCTGTAAGGTCAAATGTTGTTTCTGTGCCGCCCTGTGTAAAGGTTAGCCTTACTCTGCCCTCGGTGTTTGTGCTTCTCACAGTCATAGCTTCAAGTTCAGCAGCCGCAAATGTATAATCTACCCTACTGTTGCCGTTAGCTCTCCTTGGGGAGGCCATCCATGTGTTGTTTGACACATTAGAAATCCCGCCCCTGCTTCCTGTTCTTGCACCAATACCAAAGGTAAAGCCTGTGCCGCCAGATGATGTGAATGTTCCCGAATTAACGGCAATGCCATCGCGGTCAAAGGCAAACATTACTATTGCAGTAATTATGCCGATAATTACAAGCGCAGCCACCATTATGATTGCTATTAACTTTTTTTTATTCATTTCTTCTTCTCCTTTAATTTACCCCTGCCATACTCAATAGGGCTTTGATTTTGACCGTAAATACGGTAGGGCAAGCGGAGCAACACAGCAAGCCGCTTACTCATACGATAAGTTTATCAGAAAAAAATTGCTGTGCGAGAACTTGTAAAATATTAAGCCGTTGATGTAATAAATTATTTTCTAATTAGCTTTTTGCAATCAGTTTATTATTGAAAAAAGGGCTTGACTAAATCAAAAATGATTTTATATTGTATATATGTAATCTTGCAAAAGCCCGAACTGCGAGAGCTAATAAGGGTTTTATGGAATGACATAGATTAAGGGCATGGGGGTTATCGTTATATGGCGTTATATGTGGCTATATGTGATGACGAAAATAGAATAGGCGCGGAGTTGGAGCGTTTCTTAATTGATATGCTCGGCAATCGAAATATCAAATACGAAATTGATATCTACTATACCGGAGAAGAACTTTGCGCAAAAATGGAAAACGGCGCGTACTATAATCTGATTTTCCTTGACATAGAGTTTGCCAAAAATGCCATTAACGGCGTGGAGGTTGGCAGGCTTATTCGTGGAACGTATCGTAATGATTTAACTTCAATCGTCTACATCTCGTGGGAAATGAAATACTCCTTGCAATTATTTGAAATCCGCCCATTGAATTTTTTGGTAAAGCCTTTAGATTATGCAAAGGTTGAGCAGACGGTAACGACATATCTAAGGCTTGCGGGGCAATGGGTTGGAGAGTTTTCGTATAAAATTGGCCATAGCACATATAAGGCACAAGTTAAAGATATTGTTTATCTGCAAAGTGACCGACGAAAACTAATATTGCATTTAGCAGACGGCAGAAAAGAAGAATTTTACGGAACGCTAAAAGACGTCTTCCGAGAACAGCTACAGCGTTTTGATTTTATCCTTATTCATGCTTCATGTGCCGTTAATTATGACTATATAGCGGTGGCAAAGTATGACGAAATGATTTTGATTGATGGCGTAACTTCGTTGCAAATCAGCCAGTCTAAGAGGAAGGAAGTAAAAGAAGCCTTCTACGACATATCAGAAAAAAGGAGTGTGTGACGTAATGCTGAATAATCTAACCCCGGTTTCGGCAGTTACAACTGCTATTCTGACTGCATTATTGATTATTTTCTTTATGGAAAGGATTGTTGGCATATTCATTGAGAAGAAACGAACCTCTATGACTGTCGCTGTGCTAACGTATGCAGGTGTATTTTTATTTCTGTTCCTTACAACCCGTTTTGTGTCACCTAATATAAATGTTTATGTTGCACTACTCTATGATTCATTCCTCATTTTTGCGAGTTGTTATGCAATTGCTTTGAATTACAAATTTTCAACCACAAGAAGAATTATTGTGGCACTATCTGCTCTGCCAGTTTTCTTTTCATCAAATTTATTTGCTTCTATTTTTGTAAGACTAATATTTCAAACAAATATTATCATTTATGAAACAGGGATAATTTTGGTTTTTCTTATATCACCTCTTTTTGCAGTTATAATAGCAACATTATTGTGTCGCTTCAAAAATATTGAGAAAAATATGGCAATTGCCCCTATAGTGACCATCTTCATTCTTGCAATAACCATGTTTGGTATATATATGATTCACATTTTTATGTTTTTTGTAATGCAACAATCGTTAATCACCGATTCAACCAGCTTAATTATGTTAACAGTAATGTCGGCAATGCCCCTTGGCTTTTCTATCCTGCTTTTCTATATTTTCGATTTTACAGCGGCAAATCAAGAAAATAAAATAAAATCCGCATTACACGCTCAAGAAAAAGAATATTACTATACCCAATGTCAATTAATGCAAGAATCAGCAGAGCAAATAAAGGCGGTGCGGCATGATATGAAAATCCACTTAGCAACATTGAAAGACTTTACCGCGTGTGCCAGTACGGAAGATATAAGAGGCTACTTAGATAGCCTTGTGGTAGATATAGGGAAAAGCGAAGTATACAGCAATACAGGCAATATTGCATTTGACAGCATTATAAATTACAAGCTAAGAAATGCTAAGAGCGATAACATCATCCTTGATTTGAATGCCGCCGTACCGCCGGAGTTAAATGTAGAAGTGGCCGATATAGTGACCATCCTCGGAAATCTCTTGGATAATGCGTTAGAGGCTGTGGCAAATACAAGTGAAAAATATATTAAACTGGATATAAAGTTCAGTAAAGGCGGTCTTTTTGTTAAGATAGAAAACCCATTTGATGGCGAGGTCATATACAACGAGGATAAAACAGACAATACAATCGTTTCGTCAAAAATTGGTAATGAACATGGCTATGGCCTAAAGAATATAAAACAATCCGTTGAAAAATATAACGGGCATACAAAGATAACCCATACAGACAACATTTTTTCTATTGGTATATTTCTTTATGTTGCTGTTTAATAGTTGTTTCAAACCGCTCAATGGATGATTACAGGAATGGCTGCAAAAAGAAACAGGTCAATTCAAGCTAGGTGTTACTGTTCACGGCAAGCCGTAAACAGCAACAAATGTGCACACAAATCGCAAAAACGCGATTTGGCGCTATCACAACTCGGGATTTTGCGCAAAATACGCGCAAAACACCTCGCGGAATAGT
>WRAQ01000059.1 GCA_009780115.1 Lachnospiraceae bacterium | reverse complement strand
GACATTCTTGTGGTATTATCATACTCCTCAAGCACAATGTGCGCATTTACCCCGCCAAATCCAAATGAGCTTACCCCGGCCCTTCTGCTTATTACCTGATTACCCATGTCGGTTCTGCGCTTCCATGGCATACTATGGTCTACAATATAAAACGGGGTATTGTTAAGAGAGATATGGCTATTACATTTTGTAAAGTGCAGATTTGCCGGTAGCTCCATGTGCTTCATTGCAAGCACCACTTTTAATATTCCGGCGATTCCTGCTGCGGTCTCTAAGTGGCCGATATTCGTTTTTACGGAGCCGACTCCGCAGAAGGGAATATCTTTATCAAACACATTCCCGGAATCCCCTTGGAAAGCACGGCATAACCCTTCTATTTCAACGGGGTCCCCCAAAGATGTACCCGTTCCATGTGCTTCTATATAAGTAACTGTGTCAGGCCTGATACCGGACCGGCTAAAGGCATCCTTGATAACCGTAGCCTGTGCCGCCGGGTTTGGTGCAGTAAGGGAATGCGCCCTGCCCCCATGATTTACACTGCCGCCAAGTACAAGGGCATGGATATAATCTCCATCACCGACTGCCTTTTTTAAGGGTTTCAGCAAAATAGCACCCGCCCCTTCACCCCTGACATATCCATCTGCACCTTCATCAAATGCCTTGCATTTACAATCTTCACTTAACATACCTGCCTTACTGAACGCAATTGTCATATTAGGTGTAAGCATCAAATTGACCCCGCCGGCAATTGCCATATCACAGTAACCATTTTCAATTGCTTGAATTGCGTGATGAATAGCAACTAAGGAACTGGAGCATGCCGTATCAACAGGCTGGGAAATCCCTTTGAAATTCAGCAAATAAGAAATTCGGTTGGCAAGTATGGAATGGGCAATCCCCGTTGACGAGTATGAATCAATGGAAATACCATACTCTTTCATCAAATCACTATAGTCAAAATTTCCTACCCCCACAAAAACTCCGGTTTTACTTCCGCTAAGGTCACTTGCTTTGTATCCGGCATTTTCGATACATTCCCATACAATCTTTAAATACAAGCGCTGTTGAGGATCCATTGATTCTGCTTCCCGTGCAGAAATGGAGAAAAACTCCGGGTCAAATTCATCAATATTGTCAACAAACCCTGCCTTATTACAGAGAGTTTTACCGGTTTCTTCTTTTGGGTTGCCATAATATTGCTGCCAATCCCAGCGGGACGGGGGAACAATACTGATTAAATCATTTTCTTTAGAAAGAGCCTGCCAAAACTGATCCAGATTTTGACATCCGGGCATGACACCAGCAATACCGATAATAGCAATTGGTTCGCTCTTATGTTCTACCGGGGCGATTGGCTCTCCCTTACGTTCTTCTAAGGTTCTTTCCTCTATAAATGCTTTCAGATTAAACTTATCCAAATATTTGGCAAGATCCTTTATTGAATCAAGCTCATAAAACACAGCCGGTCTTACTTCAATCTGGTATTTATCTGAAAGTTCTTTAGCAAACTGCGTAATTGATATGGATTCCAGGCCGTAATCCGTCATCTTTTTATCAGGTTTTATCTTATTAATATCGATTTTAAGTATGGTTGAAAGCATCAAAGTAAGATCCTTCTCCAACTGTCCCTGCTCAAGCTTTGTTGCTGCAAATCCCTGCTTCTCTTTTTTCATTGGTATATTTGTATTTTGGGATAAATTCTGCTTTATAGGAATAACCAGCTCATCTTCCCGGGTGATACCCTCAAGCAGTTTCATACCTTCTTCAAAAGAAATGGCTTCAATACCATATCGGGAATGTATTTTGTCCATCGCTTGCCGGGGCATCTTCATCCCCCCATCTTCCCATACAGGCCAACAAATGCTCCATGTATTACCGTAGGCCCTTCCTTGCCCAGTCAGCAGATTCCTTGCTGACACAAATGTATTAAGGCAACCATTTGCGTAAGCATAATCCGTCTGTCCCGGATTTCCATTCACCGTAACAATTGATGAAAAACAGATGAAGAAATCTAATGAATCATTTCTGGTAGCCATATCCAAATGGATTGCCCCTGACAACTTTACCTTTGCCGTATATTCTGCATTTTCTACATTCTTATTTCTAATCAAGGAATCATCCAGAGAACCGGCCAGATATAAAATTCCATCAATCCTGCCATACCGTTTGCGGATATCTCCAATAACTTCAAGAACCGCTTCATACTTGGTAACGTCACATTTTATATATTCAGCTTGTCCATCTTTTGCTTCCTGATTCAGCTCCCTAAGCAATTGTTCCCGGTCATGAGTGAAATCCCGGGTTCCCAAAAGGATAACCTTGGAATGATACTTTTTGATAAGGTAAGCCGCCATTTTGCCGCCTAATTTGCCCATGCCGCCGGGTATTATATAAACTTTATTATCCCCAAACAAGCCATTACCCTGTGATTGGGCTGTTTCCTCGACCGAAAGGCTATATCTCTCGATATTTTCATATCTAATAGCCAGATTTTCCGGCAACATTAATATTTCTTCAGCCAAGTTAGATGCAGAAGCTTGATAGGCATTATTTATCATCTGAAAATTAAGCCGGTCTTCTTCCTGTACCGCAGACTTTAAGAAAGCTTCCATTCCTTGGTGCAGGCTTAAATCAGTTATATAATAAATGGAAAGCTCCTTTTTCCCTTGCAAAATTATCTGAATGAACCGAAGCATCTGAATAAAGGAATCGATCGCCCTCTTCCCATTTGCTGAGTAAATCCCCTCCCCCCCATATTCATCGGTAAATATAAGTTTAATCGATTTTGCCTCGCTAAATTGCAAAGCCTCCGGCCCATCAATTTCCAAAATATTTGCTACACTGCCCTCAATACTGGCTTTTACTCTCGCAAACAATGAACTATCCGGCGTACTGTTATAAATCATACAGGTTTGTAAATCTGATTTTTCTACTGCTGTACCGCTTGATTTCTTCCAGGCTTTTTTATAGAATTTAATTTCTTTCTCATTAAGGGAAGCAGGCTGATTTATAAATGGCTTCAATACAAGGTTTTCCATCTCCACAGCCTCATTGCCCCATTCATCATATAGGGTAATATCCACTACCTTTTCCCTGTTTTCCCTCTTGCTGCCCGGGTGAAGGGAAAGGACGGCATATCCTTTCTTAAAAAGCTTCCGACTGTATGTTATGCGTTTTAAGAAACACGGCACATGCAAAATCTCGTCAGTCTCCAGGGAAAATCCAATGATCGCCTGAATTGCGGCATCAAGTAAAGAGGGACTTACCAGAAAATCTTTATCCCTGTCAAAGTAACTTTCTAATTCTACACAGAGTCTCTCCCCGTCCACATATAGCTTTTTCATTGCTTTGAGTGCGGGGCCAATAGAAAGCCCTTGCTTGCTTAACATTTGATAACATTCTTCATCCATATACACTTTGGCAGCACACTGTTTTATCTGTTCAATGATATTAATATTGCTCAAAGGCATTTCTTCTATTTTATTAACAAATATCAACTTTCCCTTAGCATAATCAATTTTCTTAAGGTTAGTCTGCGAATAGATATCGATTCCAACATAATTTTCTGCATTGCTAAGTTCAGTAAATACCTCTAACTGCCCTGAAAATATCATTAATGGCGTATCCCAGCTAAAATCATGAATTTCAAAACCTCTTCTTCCGTCAAAATATGTCCCCGCCATATGAGCCATTTCAAGACTAATAACACCCGGAAGCACATGGTATCCTTTTACTTGGTGGTCGGCAAGATATGGTTCACTCTTAGTGAATATTTTCCGAAACCTTTGCCCTTTTAATGTGGCTTCACCGGAATCAAGGAGGTAATTTAGGTTAACCGGGTATTTATCAAGCACCCAATATCTGCTTACATCAAATTGATATCCGGGCAGGCTAATGACCGGCAATCTCTTTATCACTTTATGAAGCGGAACTTCACCGCCCTGGGCCCACGCCTTGGCTAATATGTCTAAATCTTTGTTTTCATAGGCATTATCAATGTGGGATTCACCATATTCCATTTCTCTCTTAACATTACTTGTATTATATATTTCCGGATAATTTTCATTTTTAACAAAAAGCTCCAACTTTCGGATTAATATATCAATGCTGTCAGCCACAAAAGCAACTCTAATTTCATATACCTCCCTGGCATATGCCAAAGTCGATGCGATATCCCGGATGTTTATTCCCTTTGCCTTGCCTAGATACTCTATTAGGGCTTTGGCCTGCATTTTAAGAGATGTTTTTGTTTTTGCTGAAATTACTATGATGTTCTCTTCCAAAATTTCCTGGACAAATTTTTCATGCTCATATTCCTCAAGCACTAAATGAGAATAGGTCCCCCCAAACCCAAAGGAGCTGATACCTGCCCTTCTTGGTTGTGAAGCTTCACTTTCCCACTTTATCGGTTCCTGATTAATATATAGAGGTGAATGTTCCAAATTAATAAACGGGTTCAACTTCTGAAAAGCAGGCATCGCCGGAATCATTTTGTTTTCAAGCGATAAAGCTGCTTTTATTACACCGGCTATACCTGCTGTCCCCTCTGTATGCCCAATATGTGCTTTTGCAGAACCTATCGCGCAAAATTGCTCCTTATTTGTATAATTTGCGAACGCTTCCTTTAATGCATTTATCTCAATCGGGTCCCCTAATTTCGTTCCGGTACCATGAGCTTCAATATAACCAAGGGTCTCCGGCCGGATGCCCGCATTTTCCCATGCATCCATAACTACCCTTGCTTCCAGCTTCATACTTGGTGCGGTAATTGATGGGGTATATCCCCCATGATTAACAGCCGAACCCTTGATAACACAGTGAATACGGTCGCCATCCCTGACTGCCGCATTCAGAGGTTTAAGCAAAATAGCGGCAATCCCTTCTCCCGGGACATATCCGTCTGCTTTCTCATCAAAAGTATGGCATCTGCCTTTAGGGGACAGCGCCTGTATACTTGAAAAGTATCGATAATGCCAGGAAGAAAGCAAAAGGTTCACCCCGGCCGCAAAAGCCATTTCACACTCACCATTTTGAAGTGCTTTACAGGCTAAATGAATTGCTACAAGAGAAGAGGAACAGGCAGTATCCACAGCTAAACTTGGCCCTTTTAAGTCAAAGAAAAAAGAAGGTCTATTGGCATACATGGTTTGTGCATTTCCTGAACCATCATATGGTTCGACCGCTTTTCCGGTCTTGCCCATCTCCGACGAGTAGTCCTGAAAACATGCCCCAACATATACCCCGGTTTTGGTTCCTCTGATTGTTTTTATCACTCCGGCATCTTCTGCCGTACTATATATTACTTGCAGCAAAAGCCGCAACTGTGGATCCATAGCCTCTGCTTCACCGGGTGCAATATGAAAAAAATCTGCATCAAATTTGTCTACATCCCGGATAAAACTTCCCCATTTGGAATAAGTCATATCGGGTGCATGCATATCTTCACTAAACCAAGGCCGATAATCAAAATGATCGAGGGGAATCTCTTCTATCAAATCATTACCCTTGATAAGGTTGTCCCAAAATATATTAAGGTCATCTGATTCTGAAAATTTTCCCTGCATACCAATAATAGCTATATCTTTTTCCGGCTTTTCTTCAATCTTTTTTTCAGGCTTTTCCGCTTCTTTCAGCATAACTTCTTTTGCATTGTTAAACCTATCCCCAGCACGCTCTGATAGGTAGACACCCGCTTCATCAATATTTTGGTATTCAAAAAAGAAGGTGGGGTACAATTCAAGACCCAAATCCTTTTCAATTTCCTCTACCATGCTGATTAACTGCTTGGAATTAAGCCCCATTTCCAAGAAATTACGGCTATAATCAATATCAGCAGAATTTGTCTTTATTTCCTTGCTTATTATATTCTTTAAATATTCTTCAGCCGTATAAGCTGGTTCTTCTGTAGCATGAGCTGATACTTTTGTAATATGAACTGGTTCCCCTGTAGCATGGACTGACTCTCCTATAGCATGATACGCTTCTTCCACAGGATAACTATTTATTTTTTCTGCTTTTTTTAATGTTAAATCAGACATTTTGACTAGGGATATGCCATCTTCGTCATACAAAATAATATCCAAGACAACTATCTGCGAGTTCATTTTTTTCAGCCGGGAGTGACTATATTTAACCGCCCTTTTTTGACCATAATAAATCAGCTCATGAATCATAATCGGGATGAAAGGTTTTTCCTCTTTGATGGTAAATGGGGACAAACTTCCTACAATAGCCCCATCCAGGAAAACCGGGGATATACCATTATACTCTTCTTCCGGTAAATGATTTTTTAGTTCACATAAAACTTCTTCTCCCTTTACCCATGCTTTTTCTACTGTTCTTAGAGACGGCCCGAAATCTACCTGCACCGTTTTCATCTTACTGTATATCTGCTCTTTAAGAATTATTTGCCCCGATTCTTTTTGAAACGATTCGGCACAAAATTTTGGTTCCTTATCTATATCTTCTATAACTTCCTTAAGAATATATGATGCGGCTTCAAAGGATTTATCTTCTGATATTAGTTTCACTTCAACAAAATACTGTCCGGTTTCTTCCTTTTTCTTTATTGTTATTTTTGCAGTATCTTCCTTCTCAAATACTAGAGGTGCATGGAAAAGAAACTTTGACAGCCTAATCATCCTATCATCGCTATAATTCATTATTGCCTGCTCAATCCCTGCCCCGCAATAAGTGACTCCTAACATGATTGGTTTATTATATACTTTATGGTCAGTTATATAAGGATTGGCAGATTTGATAAATCGCAGATACGATTCCGGCATTTTTTTACCCAGCCAATAAGTTTTTTTATTAAATAGAGGGGCGGCCTTGGCATATCGGACACGCTTTTGCGGGTTTTCATCCTTGTAATCTTCTAAAATCATGTGACAATTGGTCCCCCCGAACCCAAAAGACGAAATTGCCGCCCTTCTATAGCCGCCCAATCCTACCCATTGCTGGTTAATAGGGGACGGATAAAAAGGTGATTCCGGAAAATGAAACCGAGGATGAGGATTTTCGCAATTTATAGTCTTTACTATCATCTCATTCTGCATGGACATAACCACCTTAATGAAACTTGCTATTCCTGCTGCCCTTAATAAATGTCCCATATTCGCTTTTACCGACCCTACCGCACATATCCCGCATTCCTGCGAATATTGGCGGTATACCTGTGTCGCTGCCTTAATCTCAATAGGGTCCCCTAGTAAGGTCCCGGTCCCATGAGCCTCATAGTAGGATATAGTCGCCGGAGATATTCCACTTTTACTTATTGCCTCTTGAATAACTTCTTTTTGGCTTTCCATATCGGGTGTGGTAAGACCCATCGTATGTCCGTCGTTATTTGTTGCCGTCCCCAGGATAACTGCCTGAATCCTGTCACCATCCATAATTGCCTGTTCCAGTCTTTTGAGCAGCACCAGCCCCGCCCCCTCACCAAGGACAATGCCTTTCGCCCTTTCATCAAATACATAGGCCTTTTTCTCTCCGGTTAATACACCGGCCTGACTAAGACCAATATGGATGACCGGGTCAAGCAATAGCTGGATACCTCCTGCAACAGCCATACTTAAACTGCCATCCAACAAATGACGGCAAGCCTCATCAATGGAAACCAGAGAAGATGAGCATGCTGTATCCACTACAAAAGCTGACCCCTTTAAATTCAGATAATCCGAAATTCGGGATGCAATCATATTTTGAATCGTACCTACCACAACATTTTTCATCCCGTCTTGTCCAATATGATGCAAACGGTCTTTAACATAAGTACTTTCCGAAGCACCAATGAATACTCCTATTTTTTTCCCGCTTATTTCCTCTTTTTCATAACCGGCATTACAAAGGAGCTCAACTGATAATTCCAGCATCAACCGCTGTTGGGGATCCATGACCAAAGCATCGATATCACTTAGGCCAAAGTAATCCGCATCAAACAAATCAATATCTTGAAGAAAACTTCCCCATTTGGACACGGTTGTATCTTTACCATCTTGTTCAGGGGAATAATATTGCTTAGCATCCCACCGTTCTATGGGTACATCAACAATGAGATTCCGCCCTGTCAATAGGTTATCAAAATATTCGTCCTGATTTTTAGCATGAGGAAACCGGCATGCTATTCCGATTACCGCTATTTTGCCTTCCATCCCAGGGGTATAAGGCTTCTTCATAGCAATCTCATTTTCGTCTATCTGCGCGACATTAACCGCGCTGTTTTTTAAGTACCCTGTTGATTTGGCAATATACCCGGCAATTCCATCAATTGTTTTATAATCATTTACTATACTTGGATTTAAGCAAGCTTCCCCAATCATTGACTCTATCCTATCGAGGGCCGACATCATCATCAGAGAGTTGAATCCATACATCTCCAAATTCTCAGAAGTATCAATTGCCGCTACATCCGCCTTTAATATGTCTGAAAATATATTTCTTAGTTTCTCTTTAAGACTCTCTAACTGGTTCTGCACATATACTTCCCCTGTTTTACCTTCCATATCAGAAATCTCTCTTTCCTCTGAATTAATATCAAATTTAAGGGCAAGAAGAGCTTCTTTAATCTTCTTTTTAATGCCATAAAATACCGCAATATTTGAATATTGGGACTTTATAGCATACTCCAGCAAATTCAGGCCCACTTTTGTATCAAGAGGTATAACCCCGTATTGCTCATAGTGTTGCTTACGTATCCCCTGATCCATTGCCATCCCCCCGTTTTCCCAGAATGGCCAATTAATAGTAATGCTCTTCCCATGCCGCAAGCCTTTCAGTTCCATATTTTTGCGCTCACTAATAAATTCATCCATAAATGAATTAGCATAAGCATAATCTGCCTGACCGGGGTTGCCATTGATTGCAGTCACCGAGGAAAAAGTACAAAACAAATCTAGCTTATAATCTTTTGTCAAATAGTCCAGATTCCAGATTCCTAACGTTTTCGGCTCAAGTACCCCCTTTATTTGCTCCTCTTTCTTAGTTAAAATAAATCCGTCATTTAAAGAGCCTGCCAAGTGAAATACTCCATGAATTTCGTGGTTTTCCCGGATTTTTTGAAACCCTTGCCTTGCTGAATTTATATCTCCGATATCTCCAATATAAAAAGCAACTCTTTTACTTTCTGATTTGGATAATTCTTCATATCGCGAGTCTTTATCCTGACTCCTGCTCAAAATAACCACATTTGCATCATATTGTTTTATAAGATATTCGGCCAGAACATACCCGACTCCGCCATTTCCGCCTACAAGCAGATAGGTTCCTCTCTGCCGCAGATTTTTTTCCGGCCGTTTATTTACATCCGTTATCTCAACAAGCTCTTTCGAATAGCGCTTCTTACCTGAATATCTTATCTCTTCAAAATATTGGTTTACATCAGTCAATTCCCTATACAATTCTTTAACCTGATAATCTTCTACCCCGATTAGCTTTATTTTGTAATGGGAATTTTCCATGCAGACAGTACGGAGAAAACCAGCAAGAGCCTTATTTGCATACTCCAACTCATTATTCAGATAAACAAATCCAAACATGAAATTTAACGCATAAAACTTATGGAGCATTGCCCTAATAAACCGAAAACAATGATAAAAATTCAAATCCAAATCATCTTCTTTTTGTCTGCCTAATGCGATTATTATCTTTATTGGCTGCTTGTCCCGGGTCTTATTCCTGATTATCCTATTCTCCATATCCTCTGGTTTTATCCACTCTATATCAACGCCGGCAAAACCGGCTTCCAATTCTCCAAGCACAATATGATAACACTCTTCCTTTAAATCATTAACCGGAGTTAGCTTTTTGGGGACAAATTGCGATGTAAGGCAATAACTATCCCCTTCTTTCTTTTCCCGGGCAAATTCTTTTACTACAAATTCATTAAAATGAACTAATAAATTGCCCTCCGGATCAGTAATCAAAATCGAATAACGCTTCTTGTCAAGCTCGGCACCAATCTCTCTTATATATACATGACAGGTATCCGTAAGCGGTTCCAAAATTTTTACCGATTTAGCTAAAAAGGGGAGAAATGCTTTCTCACTTCCACCGGAGAAATTCATTCCTGCAACTGCTTGAAAAGCTCCGTCAATTATAGCCGGATGCCATTTTGCATCCCAATTCCCCAAATCATCACTTTTAAGTATTCCAAAGACCTCATTTTTGCTGATAACCAGCTTTTTAATGGTTTGATAAGCCTTTCCATATGCAAAATGCTTCTCATTGTATAAATTATATAAGGCTGTTATATCAATATCTTCGCCGGTTTCCATATGCAATATAGGCGGGTTATTTTGCGCTTCAGCAGACAAATAATTGCTGTTTTCCACTATTTCTGCTTGGATATGAGTAATTTTTTCATTAACTTCAAAGGAGACTGCTTTTATTCTGGTACGTTCCCTTTTTTCTACTGAAATATATAAAATCTGCTCTTTTCCTTCTATTAGCTCAAATGGCGTTATCCAGTAAAGTTCTTCAATTATTATTTTATTATCGTTTCCAAATATTTTTCTGCCGATATCATTTAAAAGTTCAATGCTGAAAGCCCCCGGAAGCAGAACCTTATTTTCTATCACATGACCGCAGAACAAATCATACATAGAATTGAAAGAGACACAATATTGATAACCTTCCCGCCCACTATCAAGAATCACAAGGCCCGGTTTATCTTTCGCATCATCGAACCAATAGGGAATACTAGCAAAAGGGTAGCCCGGCAAATTAAGCCGCTTGATTTTCTCATTGCGAGAGAATACATTAAAATCAATCTCTTTTCCGGTAATCCGAATCTCATTTCGATAGACAAAATCCGCCAATTGTTTTTTCAAATCTTGAAGGTCATTGACCAGGAATGCGGCTCTCTTCTCCATATGATTTCTTCCGGTTAAAAGGGTATACTCCAACTCTGTCATATACCTTTCCTCATCCTGCCATTTTTCCCCATACCCGGGTACCGCTTCCTGTGTCCCCTCCGCTTCCCGGACAAGAGTGATAAGCTGCCCCACTGTTTCCATAACCATCATAGACTGGTAGGGCAACTCTATTTTTAGCTCTTCATAAATCCTATTTTTTAACTTTTCTAAAGTTAAGCCGTCAAATCCCATATCTTTTAATAAAAGCTCCCGGCTAATTTGATTTTCGGTAATATGCAGTATTTCTGAAATCAGGATAATCAATTTATTGTCCCGCTCATCCTTAAGGCAGTCAGGAAGGGCCTTTAACAGTAAATCGCCCCTCTTTTTAAGAGCCTCTTCATTTCTTGCTGATAAAAGAATAGAAAATTCCTTTTGATGCATCTTTGATGATTTTTTTTCAGTAAAGGGGTTATCATCCTGATATTCCTCAAGTACCATATGAGAATTAGCACCGCCAAAACCAAAAGAACTTATTCCGGCAATAAGTCTTTTATCCCCAAATTCTACCCCATCCTGACTAATAAAAAACGGGCACTCCTCAAAATCAATATTAGGATTTATTTTTTCTATATTGATTTGCCTTGGAAGCTGATGCCTTTTGAAAATGTACAAGACTTTGAATAAACTTGCCATACCTGCCGCTGTTTCCAAATGCCCTACATTGGCC
Organism: Lachnospiraceae bacterium; assembly: GCA_009780115.1. Taxonomy (GTDB): domain Bacteria; phylum Bacillota; class Clostridia; order Lachnospirales; family Lachnospiraceae; genus UBA935. The sequence continues at coordinate 2,775 of WRAQ01000059.1, read as the reverse complement.
TTAACAGAAGTAAGCGCAATCTTTTCCTTTTTCTCTTGCCCCGGCAGTTTGCGGTAAGCTTTTTTTAAGCCATTTATCTCAATCACGTCTCCAATACTTGTCCCGGTTCCATGAAGCTCCACAAAATTTACCATACTAAAATCCACATCAGCCCGCTTCATCGCATCCACAATAACTTGCGCTTGGGCGTTGGGATTCGGCGAAGTAATAGAATTACCTTTCCCGCCATGATTAACGGCCGTCCCCCTTATAACTGCATAGATATTGTCCCCGTCCTGCATTGCCTTGCTTAATGGCTTTAGCAGTACCAGGCCCATTCCTTCACTTCGCACATATCCATTGGCATCGGCAGAAAAAGTCTTGCACTGGCCATCTTCACTAAGCATTCCGGCCTTACCAAAAGAAATCGCCCCTTTGGGGGTTAATATCAGATTAGTGCCCCCCGCTGCCGCAAGATCGCATTCTCCGCTTTTTATTGCTATAACTGCCCGGTGGATTGCCGTAAGTGAGCTGGAACACGCCGTATCAACAGGTTCACTCAAACCATGCCAATTAAACATATAGGAAATCCGGTTAGTCAGTACGGAAGCGGCAACACCTGTAGATTGATATACCTCTGTCTCCTCCATATTGCTATTAAGCAAATCATTATACTCACTATTTGAAGCTACTCCAATGATAACACCTGTATTACTGTTACTAAGCTTAAGCATACTGTAGCCGGCATCTTCCACCACATTCCAGGCAAGCTCCAACATAATCCTTTGTTGGGGATCCATTAACTGTGCTTCGTAATTGGAGATTTTAAAAAATGGCGCATCAAAATATTCAATCCCATCGACAAAACCACCCCACTTTGCTAAGGTTTTATTTTTCCCCTTGACAGAATCACCATAATACTCCCGCCAATCCCAGCGTTCTTCAGGTATCTCGGTAATAAAATCCTTGCCTTGCATCAATTGTTCAAAATAATGGGATAAATCTTCAGACATTGGCATTTTTCCGGCAATACCTATAATAGCCACATCATTGCGATACTCCTTGTCTGCTTCCAATTTGTCTACAGGTGCTTTTTGCTCTTCTTTAATCATTTTGTCCGGATTTTCATGCATAAGGTTAGCGCTTAAATAAGCAGCAAGATCCTTGAGGGTAGGATATTCAAACAGTATCGCCGGTGAAATATTCAATTTATATTTCTCATTTATTCTGTCACACAAGCTAGTATAGGAAAGGGAGTCAAATCCGTAATTCCCCAGTTCCGTATCAATATCGATTTCTTCTTTTGTTAATTCCAAAAGCTGGCAGGTTATTTCTTTAAGTCCCCCAAGTAATGTATAGCCGGTATTTTCCCTGGATTCTTTCTCAATTTCCCTTACTAAAAATCCCTCTATCCGGCAGATGATATCAAATTGGCTATTTAAAACAGTAATATCATATTGTCCGGTTTTATTACCATTCCTTTTGACATAAATATAGCTCCAATCAGCTCCGCCGCATGGAGGTATAAAAGATTTTATATAATAGGGGAGCATAACTTTCTTGTCTGTCTCCATATTAAGACCCATAATTGACTGTAATGCACTGTCTAGCAGTCCCGGATAAATTACATAATCCTGCCATTCTTCCGGTTCAGAAAAGGATGGTAATAGTTCCGCGACCGCCTCATTTTCTTTTACAAAAAGTCTACTAATCCCCCGGAAACTTTGTCCATACTGAAGGCCCAATCTTTCATAATTCTTATATACCTTGGCGCCGCTGTAATAAAACCCGCTTTCTAAAACTTGCCTAACTAGCTTTTCCTCAATATTACCCGTCTGAAACCGGGGATGAAGGGCAGCTTCAAGATGAGTTACAGTCAATTTTGGATTCACTTCTGAAACTACTTCAAGCAACTGTTTATTATCTTTCCGCCGTAAAATAACACGTAGTTCCGCCGGGTCATGGCCTATTTCCAACATTGACAGGAATTTGATATTTGACAACTGATAATTCATATCCGGATAAAACGGCTTAAGTGCTTCCATAATCAAATCTAAATAGGCCGCACCCGGGAAAACGATTTTTCCATTGGCAATATGGTCTTTCAAAAAATTTATATTTTGGGTAAAAATCTTTTTAAGCAGACATCCCTCCTGTGCCTCTTTTTGAATCAAAAGTGGTTTGCGGATAAATACGTAACCGGGAAGAGATATTTTCCGAACCTGTTTGTCTATGTATCTTGATTTCCAGATTATTTTTCTACCCTTAATCCATTGCCCGGCAATTTGACGGATATCAACCCCCGGCCCAAAATCTAAGGCCTCCTCTTCTTCCATCTTTCCATCTATCCTGCCCTCCAATCGGTTGGTACTTTCCTCATCTTCAAGATATGCCCTTATTTCCTGCTCCAACTCATTGATAGAATCGCTAATGAAAACCAGCCTTTCTTCTAATTCATCCCGGCCGGTCTGAAGAGTATAGGCAATATTGGTTATATTATAAAATGCTTGTGTCGAAATATCTGATAATTTATCAAGGAGATTACCCGCCATTTCCTTTAGTTGTTCTCTGGATTTGGCTGAAAGAATTATCATATTTTTTTCGTAGGTCATTCTTTTCCCCTTTCTGGTAAGGTGCAAAATTCTTCGATAATTACATGAGCATTAACGCCGCCTGCCCCAAAGGAACTAACAGCCCCCCGCCGGGGTTGTAATTCTTCATCCACTGATATCTTGTTCCATTCACTGATTTCTTTCGGTAAATAAAAGGGCGTTTCTTCCCATTTTATTCTTGGGT
>WRAQ01000058.1 GCA_009780115.1 Lachnospiraceae bacterium | reverse complement strand
AACAGCAACAAATGTGCACACAAATCGCAAAAACGCGATTTGGCGCTATCACAACTCGGGATTTTGCGCAAAATACGCGCAAAACACCTCGCGGAATAGTGACGTCTGAACAGTAACTCGATTTTACTTTGTAAAACCTTGCTGCAGCCAATTTACAAATTGTAAAACAGAAACGCCTGAAAGATTTAACTTTCAGGCGCCTCCGTTTGTGTAAAAGGGGAATTCTTTTGGAATGAGTGAGTGTGTCAGCTCACTTATCAAATTTAGTATAATACAAAATTTGACATTTGTATATAACTAAATTGAGAAATTATAACACTATTTTAGCAACAATAATTAAATCGAATAAAATAACGGCAATATATTGGGCGAAAATAAGAATATATTAGCAAAGCGGTTGCATTGCTTTTTTGCCTTTTTCAGACAGAAAATTAGTGTACAAATATTATTTTTGTGGTAAGATAATAAAATGAAGAGATAATAATAATATCTAAAATTTCATTTAGGATAAAGATATTCTAAGGTATGAAATCGGGAAAGGAATTACACATAAACATGGAAAGAGAAAATGATAAAGAATACCGTCTGAAATTGATAGCTGATTACCGGCAGTGGTTAGATCCTTATTTTCGCTATATTCCTTGGTTTCTTGAGCGTAAAGGTAAAAATCAGGCCAAAACTTATGATGGTGACAACACAAGTGCAACGATATCAGTACCGGTTTATGATTCTACCCTCTTGAATTTCATCCGCGGAATGCAGGATACCGGATTAATGAACCGCAATTATCCTTATGTATATAGCAAATATGGGCTTCATAGTTTTGAAGATGAAATAAACCGGATTGAGAAATGCGATTTAAAAGATGTTGATATTATTATCGGCATTATTTCGAAGTATGTTTTGGGCGGAATGTCAAAAGGGAAGTTGTGGACTGATGCTGTTGAAGAAGGAATATTTTATTATGCGTTAGTACGGATTAAACAGATTCTTGATGTTTGGGGCGAAGTATGAATTGCATGTAATTATGAAAGGCATAGGATAGATAGTTAATGGGAGAAAAATCAGGACAAAAACGAAGTTACATATTAGAATGTGCCCGCAGGGTTTTCGCCGAGAAAGGTTTCCGCGATGTGACAATGCAAGATATTGTCGTAGCGAGCAACATTAGCCGTGGTGGTTTGTATCTGCATTTCAACCGCGTTGAAGATATATTTACCGCCGTTCTTAAAGGGGACCAGGAGACAAGCGGCGGCGATAGTGCTGATAGTTTGCCGGATGAAGCTTCGGTATCGGATATTCTGGCTCTTTTTATGAAAGAGCAGAAAAAAGAAATTTTGCGCAAAAAAAATTCATTAACAATCGCTATTTATGAGTATTATTTTTATTTAAATTATAAAAAGCGAAAGATTCCGCCGAAAGAGAACATAATAAAGCAGCAGTTTGAAACCGGGGTGTTGATTTTAGAGAATTTAATCCGCGACGGCATCCAAACCGGCGAATTTTATTGTGAAGACCCCCGTGGTATGGCCGGAAACATCATGTATACCCTTGAAGGGTTAAAAATTTCTGCCCGTACTTTGAATATTTCGGAAGCGGCGATTGACAAAGAATTACTTTATATAATGCAAGGATTAATTTTAGAGTAAAAAATTGTTGCCCGGCGGTGACAATTCTAAGAGAATTGCATGCAATTTTCCTTAAATGATTTGCGTAAGAGCAATTTCTTAAAATAATAAAAAATAAAACCAGGAGAAACCAATGTCTAACAATAACCAAATCAAACGTTTATACATCGAAAGGAAACCCGGATACACCAACAAAGCTGATGAGCTCTTAAAAGATATCAACAAATTTCTGAATATTTTGCAAGTAGAAAGTCTAAAAATATTTATCCGTTATGATATCGAAAATATTTCTGATTCTGTTTATCAAAAAGCCAAAACCACAATTTTTTCCGACCCTGTGCTGGACAATATATATGAAGAAACATTTCCGGTGCCGGAAAATACCCGGGTATTTAGTTCCGAATACCAACCCGGCCAGTTTGACCAGCGTGCTGATTCTGCCGAAAAATGTATCAGGTTGTTAAGCGGTGAAGAAGGTACGGCCGTTAAATCAGCAACAACATATTTAATAACAGGCGTTATTTCTGATGATGAGTTTAATCAAATCAAGGCCTATATTATCAATCCGGTTGACTTGCGGGAAACGGGAATGGAAAAACCGGCAACGCTTAAAAATGCCTATGAAGAAGCGGAAGATGTCGGAACCTATGATGGTTTTTGCTTAATGAATGAAGAGGAATTAAGTGATTTTTTCACTTCCCTTAACCTTGCGATGACCTTCAAAGATTTTCTTCATATCCACAAATATTATCGTGAAGAAGAAAAACGTGACCCGACCGTAACAGAAATCCGGGTCCTTGATACATACTGGTCTGATCACTGCCGTCATACGACTTTTTCGACTGAATTAGCTGATATTATTTTTGGCGAAGGGTTTTACCGCACCCCCATCGAAGCCTCATACCAGAATTATCTTGATACTCACAAAGAATTGTTTAAAGGCCGTGATGACAAATTCGTCTGCCTGATGGACCTTGCCCAAATGGCAATGCGTAAACTTAAGCGCGACGGCAAGCTTGATGATATGGAAGAAACTGATGAGATTAATGCCTGCTCGGTCGTCGTCCCGGTCGAAATTGAAACCGAAGACGGTATTTTGACTGAAGAATGGCTGGTAATGTTCAAAAACGAAACCCACAACCACCCAACGGAGATAGAGCCTTTTGGCGGGGCGGCAACCTGTCTTGGCGGGGGAATCCGCGACCCGCTTTCCGGGCGGGGTTATGTATATCAGGCAATGCGCCTTACCGGTGCAGCCGACCCGGCGATACCTTTTACCGATACGCTTAAAGGTAAATTACCGCAGCGGAAAATTACCCGTACGGCGGCTTCCGGTTATTCATCATATGGCAACCAAATCGGCGCCCCTGCCGGGCTGGTTAAGGAAATATATCATCCCGGTTATGTCGCGAAACGGATGGAGCTTGGCGCTTTGGTGGCCGCCGCCCCCCGTTCGGTAGTCGTACGGGGCGGTGCCGCCCCTGATGATGTTATTATTTTGCTTGGCGGCCGGACCGGCCGTGATGGTTGCGGCGGCGCGACCGGTTCCTCAAAAGTTCACACCGAAGATGCAATCGAAACTTTGAGTGCCGAAGTTCAAAAAGGCGATGCCCCGACGGAACGGAAAATTGTCCGCCTTTTCCGCCGTCCGGAAGCAAGCCGTTTAATCAAAAAATGTAATGACTTTGGGGCCGGGGGTGTTTCGGTGGCGATTGGTGAATTGGCACCGGGTTTATGTGTGAATCTGGATAAAGTACCACAGAAGTATCTTGGCCTTGACGGTACCGAACTTGCGATATCCGAATCTCAAGAGCGGATGGCGGTGGTAATTGCGCCGAAGGATGTGAAACAATTCTTAGCATATGCCGAAGAAGAAAGTGTTGAAACGGCAGAGGTCGCTATTGTTACAAAAGAAGAGCGGATGGTAATAAAATGGCGCGGCAAGAAGATTGTTGATTTGTCCCGCGCTTTCCTTGATACCAATGGTGCCCATCAGGAAACGAAAGTTTTTGTTAATATTCCTGATGAAAATGAAAATTATTTTGAAAAATCGAAAATCCCGGCCGTTGCGGAAGCACTTGCACAGGGGAATTATAATAAAGCTTGGTTTAATACCTTAAGTGACTTAAATGTTTGTTCGCAAAAAGGCCTGGCTACGATGTTTGATTCATCAGCCGGTGCTAATAATGTGCTGATGCCTTATGGCGGTAAATATCAATTGACGGAAAATCAAACGATGATTGCCGGTCTTCCGCTGTTAAAAGGCAAAACCGATACTGTAACCATGATGAGTTATGGTTTTGACCCTTATCTTTCGGAATGGAGCCCTTACCATGGTGCGGTTTATGCAGTGGTTGAATCGATTGCCAAAATTGTTGCAAGTGGTGGTGATTACCGCAAAATCCGTTTTTCATTCCAGGAATTTTTCCGCCGGATGAGCGGCGACCCCGAGCGTTGGAGCCAGCCGTTTGCCGCCCTGCTTGGGGCATACGATGCGCAAATGGGTTTTGGTTTGCCTTCGATTGGCGGTAAGGATAGTATGTCGGGTACCTTTAATGACATTGATGTCCCGCCGACACTAATATCATTTGCAGTCAATACCGCAAAAATACAGCACGTTATTAGTCCGGAACTTAAAACCCCGGGTAATCTGCTTGTCCATATTTTTGCCCCCCGCGATGAGTATGAAAAACCAATCTATGAAAAAGTCGGGGCAGCTTATCTTAAGATTAGCGAGCTGATTGCAAGTGGTGAGATTAGTTCCGCTTATGCGCTTTCAACCAGCGGGCTGGCAGCAGCAGTCAGCAAGATGGCTTTTGGTAACAAGTTAGGTGTCAGAATAAATGAAGAAATAAAAGCAGAAGACCTATTTAAAAATAATGTTGGCGATATTTTAATTGAAACGGCTGAAGAAGTTTTAGATAAGTTGGCGGCTAGTGATATTAAATATGCGATAATCGGAACGGTGACAGATGACGGACTTTTTTCCGGCAAAGATATCAATATAACGCTGGAAGAAGCGCTGGAAAACTGGACAGTGAAACTGGAAGAGATTTTCCCGGCTAAACTGACATGTGAAGCAGAGGGCGACATTGACCAAACCAGTCAATCCGCCCAAAACCAATCGGCAATTAAGCCGCCTATATTCAAGGCTGACAGTATTTATTTGTGCAAAAATAGAGTCGTTAAACCTACCGTTTTTATCCCCGTATTACACGGAACTAATGGCGAATACGAAATGGCAGGCGCTTTCGAGCGGGCAGGCGCTAAGGTGGTTAGCAAAGTTTTCCGTAGTTTGACAACTGAAAATATCCGCACTTCTTATTTAGAATATGTTGCCGAGATTGATAAAGCTCAAATTTTAGTCTTGCCCGGCGGCTTTTCGACTGATGATGAAGCTGACGGAAGTGCCAAGTTTTATAATACTATTTTCCAAAATGAATATTTGCAAGAAGCTGTTACCCGGTTATTGAATGAGCGTGACGGTTTAATTCTTGGTATCGGAACCGGCTTCCAGGCCTTACTGAAACTAGGTTTATTACCTTTTGGCGAATTTAAAGCTGATAAAGAAGCGGGAACCCCGGCTTTGACCCACAATACCGGCGGAAAACATCTTTCAATGATGGCTTATACGAAAGTTGTTTCCGACAAATCACCTTGGCTGAAAGGCGCCGCCCTTGCTGACACATATGTCAGTCCGGCTTCCCATACCTATGGCCGTTTCGTAGCTTCGGATGAATGGGTGGGGCGCTTGTTCGCCGAAGGCCAGGTCGCCGCCTGTTATACCGCCCCGACCGGAAATATCAACGGTTCCGCCGCGGCGATTGAAGGAATCACCTCACCTGACGGGCGCATCTTTGGCAAAATGCTTCACTCCGAACGCTATTCCGAAGGAATGGCAATCAACATCGACGGACAACAGGATATGAAAATATTTGAGTCGGGAGTTAGATACTTTAACTAAGGAAGTCAGGTAAAAACATCTTGAAGTTGCCTTAGGCCGCCTTCTTCCCGAACGAAAAATGAGCGAGCAGCCAATTAGGCCGCAGCAACGGAAAGAGTTTCTTACCTGACTTACGAAGCAAAACATATGACTAAAGCCGTAGAGACGGAGAGATATCTTATCTGACTTACGTTGAACGGAAGTTTATTACCTGATTTACGTTAAATGGGAGTTTTTACCTGACTTACGGAGCTAATATATGACTAAAGGCCGCCGCGAAATTAAATACCAACTAACCTATGCCGAATACCTGGTGGTGCAAACCCGCATCGCTTCAATCTTGGATTACGACAAGAATGCAAATAGCGGCGGTTATTCCGTCCGTAGTATCTATTTCGATGATTTAAAAGAAACAGCCTACCGGGAAAAAATCGACGGAATTTTTGACCGGCGGAAATACCGGGTTCGTACCTACAATAATAATCCGGGCATTATCAATCTGGAGTGCAAAGAAAAATACAACCGCTGGATTAGCAAAAAATCAGCGCGGATAAATGAAGAAATTTGCGAAAATTTGCTACGAGGTGATTTTTCACTGCTACAAAATTGGGAACAGGATATTGCAAGAGAATTTTATGTTAATGCCAAGGAATCCGGCCTTCGGCCGGTGATATGCGTTGATTACCATCGTGAGGCTTTTGTTTATCCGGCTTCCAATCTGCGCATCACCTTTGATAAATATTTGCGGGCAAGCGGATTGGCCGGGTTTTCCATCGTAAAGCCCGAAGAAAAAGAAGAACTTTCAGTCCCGGTTTACCAAAATAATAGTGTTATTATGGAAATCAAATTCGATGATTTCATGCCGGAAATTGTCCGCGCTGTTATCCCGCATGAAACCGGAAAATCATTAGCGGTCTCAAAATACCGGCTGTGTATGAGTATTGCAAAAACCTTAAGGGTATAAGAAAGGGTTTGCCTTGGCAAACCCTCGCGCCGAGCGCGGTCGCTTCAGCGACATAATACTCTACGCGCGAGTGCGCATCCTCCCGGAGGGTTTTTGCTGGATGGGGAATTGCGAAGCAATTTCCTATACAGTAAAAATAGTTCACCCAACAGCAATTTTATATGAATTTTAAAAAGGAGTTTAAATGAACAATATTGTCCAGGAAATACGCGCAAGCCTTGAGCAAGCAAACATTATCACCAGACTGACCCCCGCTCATATCATTACCTGCTTATTGACGGCATTGATTTGCGGGACCCTTATATATTTCGTTTACCGCTTGTTTTATAAAGGCGCGGTTTATAGTGAAAGTTTCAATATTTTGAATGTCATCACTTGTCTGACGACGGCTTTTATCATCATGACGATTTCTCAAAATCTGGTTCTTTCCTTGGGAATGGTTGGCGCGTTATCGATTGTCCGTTTCCGTGCGGCGGTCAAAGACCCGCTTGATATTGGCTTTTTGTTCCTTGCGATCGCTGCCGGGCTTACCAGTGGGGCCGGGCTTTTCCCTTTAGCGTTAATCGGGACATTTATGATTACCGGCGTGTTTATGGTTTATTCATTATTTAGCGGCGGGGTAAAGAGGTTTGTCTGTATTATAAAATATGATAATGCGGCGCGGGAATCCATATTTAAGCTGCTTGAATCACATAATGTTAAGTTAAAGAGTTCAATAACATATGAAGATTATGCTGAAGTGACGGTGACGGCCAAAGTTAATAAAATGGACATATCACTACAAAAGGAGCTTGAGGTTATTGAAGGTGTACGCAGCGTTGTTTTGATGGAATATGTCAGCGATTAAAGTATGAAAAGTTTATCTAAAGTATCGGACAGTGGTCCGGCGCCAAAGGAAAACTAGTCCCGCTTTGCGGGCACTTTTCAGGAAGAGCGGAAGATGGATAAAAAAAGACTTAAATTAATAGTCGCGGTTTCTTTTGTAATCTTTGCTGTTTTCTTTTCCCTTTTCTATGAAAAATTTTCTGAAGATTTTTTCCATGGGTCAGCATTTGTTCCGGTGACTGCCGTTAATGAAAATGTAAATGAAGAAGTAGAAGAAAATCAAGAACCTTTAGGGCAAACAGAAAATGGAATAATCTTTTCGCATACCGGGCATTTTTATGAAGAATCGGTTTTGCTTTCTTTTGAAGCGGTAAATAGTGATATTACCGCTATTTTTTATACCTTGGACGGATCACCGCCATATGAAGAAGGGATTTTGTATACGGATGAAATCCAACTGCCCGGCGGAAGAGCAGTGCGCCCGTTTACCATCAAAGTTTGCGGCATGAAAGAAGACGGGAGTTTTACAACTGTCCAAACCCATTCCTATTTTGTTGGCGATAACGTTTTTGACCGCTTTGATACCCTCATTTTTTCCCTTTCAACTGACCCCTTTAACCTTTATGATGAAGAATATGGCATTGCCGTCCCCGGCCGGTTACGTGAGCAATATATCAGCGAGACGGGGGATAAAGAACCTGACCCTCCGGCACCGGCGAATTTTAATATGCGGGGGCGGGAGGCGGAACGGCCGGTTTATATTGAGCTTATTGACCGAGACGGTCAATTGATTTTGGCGCAAAACGGCGGAATGCGTATTCATGGCGGCTGGTCACGGGCATCGAATCAAAAATCATTCCGGCTCTATGCCCGGCGTATCTATGATGAAGATAATAATAACTTTAACTATAATTTTTTCCCCGATGATTTTACTCATTATGGGCGGCCAATTACCAGTTATGACCGTTTAATCCTTAGGAATAATGCCAATGATAACCCCTTTGCGTTTCTTCGTGATGAAAGCGTTGCCGATATGGCGGCGGCGGTTTTGCCGGATACCCAGTCGAGCCGGGCGGCCGCCGTCTTTTTGAATGGTGAATATTATGGTCTTGCCTGGATTAAACAGTATTATGATGACGACTATTTGAATGACAAAAATGAAATAAAAAATGGCGAGTGGGTCATTTTAAAGGGTGGGGCGACATACAAGAATTTTAATGAGGATAACCCCCTGGAAGTTCAAGCCGCCGAAGAATATCAGGCGATTTATGATTTACATTATAATATCCTTAACGATGATGTTTTTGCGGAACTTTGCGCGGCAATTGATATTGACAACTTCCTTGCTTATTATGCGGTTCAGGTTTATACCAACAATTTTGACTGGCCATGGGGAAATTATAAAGTTTATCGCTATTATGGCGAGGATGAGACAAAAATTCATGATGGAATTTCCACTGCGGATGGCAAGTGGCGCTGGCTGCTTTTTGATGCTGATTGGACTTTTGGTTTGTATGGCGGGCCGGTATCGGATGAATCTCTTGGCCGGATATTAGGAATTGTCCGGACAGACCGCGGGCATTCGCCCTTATTGCTTGCCCTGGTGAACCGTGAAGATATGCGGGGGCGTTTTGTTGCGGTTTTGTGCGATTTGATGAATCATCATTTTTCACCGGAAATGGTGGAAAAAACAGTACGTAAAAGAGAAGCGGAGCGGGCAAATGAGCTTTATCATAATTTTAAAGATGGTGGTGCCCAACTAAGAAATTCTTGGTCAAATTTGGATTTCGCAGCTAATCAGGTAAATGAAATTATTGAATTTGGTAAAAAGCGGCCGGGTGAGATGAGGAAGCAAATTGAAAAGTTTCTTGAAGTAGAGCCAAGTGGTTATACCATTACTTGCAAACCGCATGAATTAGCTGATATCAAGCTTGGCACGATTGATATCACCAATAATTTCAGTGGTTTTTATTATGATTTAAGTACCGTTACCGTGACGGCGAGTAAAGCGGACGGCTACATTTTTTCGCATTGGCTGGTTAACGGGGAAATAAGAACCGCCGCGGCTCTGACGGTCGGAAAAGATGATGCTTTAAATGGAAGAATTGACATTGAACTTGTTCTTGATATCGATGAAAGCGGCATCCCGGTTATTAAATTAATCGACCATCAAGGCAGCCATGATTTTATCGCGGTTCATAATCCTTATCCCTATGATATTGATTTGCGTAAATTTTATCTTTTTACTGATTCTGATAACCCAAACCGGCAAATCCTGGCGGACACAATTTTAAAACCGGGTCAAAGTGTGATTCTTTACGGGCGCAATTACCTTTCTCTTGATGCCCTTGGCGGACTTCCGATGAATTTCAATTTACGGGGCGGGGAAACAATAAATATGGCAAATATTAATGATGAAATAGTTTTTTCCCTTAAATTGCCGCGGATTGATAATGAATACATTTTGGTAAGAAATATTAAAAACGGGTCTTATTTGGGAGTGAAACGCGAAGTACTAAATTCAGAACAATATTTAGGCGCAAATAGTTTGACACCCTGATAAAATAAGGGTATAATAACCAATTAGTGAACAGACGTTGTTTACATATAATTATAGTTAAAGAAAGGCAAGGTTTTTAAATGAAAAAGAATAAATGGTTAAATGGTCTATTACCGATGTTTTTGATCAACTTCGCCATTGGTAATGTATATTGCTGGACATTAGTTAAGGAACATGTCAATGCGTATGCAGGGTTTGACCGGTGGGTATTGGAATGGTGTTTTTCCCTGGCAATATTCTTCTTAGGCATGTCAGCGGCATTCGGAGGGAAAATTGTTGAAAAAGCTCCGAAAAAATCAGCCTTTCTGACTTTTATATTCTTCAGTACCGGCTGGCTGCTTACAGCACTCGGCATCCATATCAAGAACCCTTGGATAATGGTTTTAGGTTTCGGTGTTGTTCAGGGTATCGGCCTGGGCTTCGGGTATATTACCCCGGTTAAAACAATGATGGTTTGGTTTGAAGGAAAAAAAGGGCTTGCCGCCGGTTTGTCAATTGCCAGTTTCGGTATCGCCGGAGTTATTGCCAATCCTATTATCGGGGCTTTACTTGAGTCAGGTTTACAGGTTTATACTGTCTTTTATATTCTTGCCGGTCTTTATGGTATAGCATTATTTATTGCAAGCAGGTTATTATACCGTCCGGAAATTATCGAACCGGCCGGAACAGTTCATCTTAAGGCAAGAGAAGTCATCTTTCATGGAAAATTCATTTTATTATGGTTGATTATCTTCTTAAATATTACCTGCGGCCTTGCTATGATAAGTCAGGAAAAACAAGTTTACAATATCATCGGAATCAGCAGTATGGCGGTGGTAGTATTATTCTGCAGCATCAATGCAATTAGCAATGTTGCCGGACGTCTGGCACTTGCTTCCTGGCAAGACAAACTTAAAAGAAAGCATATCCCTTATTATATGATGGCGATATTCTCATTGGCGGCCGGTTTTATCGCAGCTTTAGTATATCGTTTCAACAATGTCCCCAAACCGTATATTCCATTCTTGAATGATGAAGGTGTTCAAGTAGGGATGCGGTCATTATCCCAGGAAATAGCAATTATCACCTTTATCTCGGTTGCGTTAATTTTCGTAGTCCAGTTCTTCTTTGGGGTAGGATTTGGCTGTTTACCGAATATATTGCATCAAAACTATGGCCTGCACCAGTTATCAACGGTCCATGGTTTCTCATTAAGTGCCTGGGGGATTGCCGGGTTGGTTGGCAATCAGGTTTCTTCTTATATCATTACGAATTATGACTTAACAACTCTGTTTACCACTATAGGAGTGCTTTATAGTATCATGTTGGTCTTACTGGTATTCTGGGCCAGGATTGTTAAAAAAGAAAAGCAGTTTGCTTAGTTAAAATCGCTTAGAAGGGTCGCTGCAAGGCGGCCCTTTTTTACAATATAAGAGAACGCCCCTGTGTGAACCATTTCAACAAGAATACGAAGTATTCTTGCGAAGGGTCGTTGCCGGACGACCCTTTTTTACAATTACGAGAAAAAATTGACTTTTCTGTAAAAATCCCCTTACGTAACCTATTGCTCGTTACGTAGCGTAATGCTTTAAAGTCAGGCTAAAGGAGGTAATCTATGTCAAACTACACGACCGGAGAAATGGCAAAACTGTGCAATGTTTCAGTCCGAACGGTACAATTTTATGATACGAAAGGTATCTTGCACCCATCTGATTTAACCGAAGGCGGAAGGCGGATTTTCAATGATGAAGATTTGCGTAAGCTTCAAGTAATTTGCACGCTAAAAGCAATTGGGCTCTCACTTAACTCTATTAAAAGTATTATGGAGAGTGAGTTATCGGGAAGGATCCTCACCATATTGCTAGATGAACAAGAAAAGTTGCTTGGCGGAGAAATTGAAGAGCGGCAAAAGCAGTTGGAAATGATAAATATCATAAAAGAAAACATTCACGATAAAACTATTATCCCGGCAAATACAATTCTTGGCATAGAAGACGTTATGGAAAATAGAAAAAAGAATAGCAATAAGAAGAAATTAGTTTTAATTTTTACCGGGGTAGGAGTTGCAGCAGTTTTAGGGCTCTTATTCATGATTTGGCTCATAATTTCACGTATTTGGTGGGGACTGATAGTTTATATATTCTTCGCCCTTTTCGGCATATTAGTTTCAGTCCTTCAGCTAAAAGATAATGTGTTTATTTGCCCCAAATGCGACTCGGTTTTCAAGCCATCACTAGCGCGCGCTTACTTTAGCACCGGAAGCCACAAGATACGCTGGATGACTTGCCCTGAATGCGGCAACAAAGATTGGTGTGTATTGCGAAAGCAGACTATAACTGGGAAGACTATATAATTAGACAAGGTGTTGATGATGGAAAGAGGCTCGAAAAAAGAAAGCCAATGGATAGGAAATAAAAGTTAGATTAAAGTTAGATTGCGGAAGTACAATGTTTTTCAAGGCGGTGATATTAGTGAATATAAACATTTTACTCGTCGAGGACGACACGAGAATACTGGATATGGTTTGTAAATTCCTACGCAACGAAGGCTGGCTTGTGGATGCTTGCGCCAACGGCGACGATGCGGCAAATTTAATTTACGATAAGATATATCAGATAATCATACTTGATATTATGCTTCCCGGAACAAACGGGCAGGAGCTTCTGAAAGAACTTCGGCAAATCCGCGACACGCCTGTTCTGATGATGACCGCTCTGTCGGATGATGACAGTCAACTGCGGGCGTTTGATAACCAAGCAGACGATTATATTACAAAACCCTTTTCCATGCAAATCCTTGTCAAACGCGCTGAAGCCCTGCTCCGACGTAGCGGGGCGTTAAAAAAAGAAATACAGGCAGGGAAGCTCGTATTGTTTCTCGAAACCTATGGCGCAGAATATGACGGAGTAAAAATAATACTAACTCCAAAGGAATTTGAAATTTTAGAAGTGTTTGTCCGCAACGCAGGGAAAATCGTCACCCACGAAACCCTACTTACACGCATTTGGGGTTATGACTTTGAAGGTAACGAAGGGATTATCCACGCCAGCATGAAGAAACTGCGGGATAAACTCCCCTGCGGTATTATTCGGACAATTAAGGGGGTCGGATATTGTTTGGAGGTGGAAAACGATGATTAAGAAAAATTTTTTCGGTATTTTCGGCAAAGTCTTTCTATATACCGTGCTAATTTTGTTTTTCGTCATCGGCGGTATATTTTTGTTTTTTTCTAATCAGATACAATCCACCATCACATTAACCCAGCAACAACAGTTATCCAATACCTTTACGCTTTTCCGGGAGCAAATTCAAGGAAAAACAACAGACGAAATCATAGCTATTGCGGAAGATTTTCATAGGTGGAACGCTTCTTTCGAGTTTTGTCTTATAAGCAAAAAAGACGAAATTCTATTTCAAACAGACGGATTTGGAAGTCATGTCGGAATCATTGAAACTCCAAACGGAATAGTGAGATATGAAAGCAATCCGAACGAAACTAATAATTTATCTTCACAAGTAATTATGTCCGCGCAACAAACTATGTTTACCATCGGTTTAGAAAACGAAGTGCGGCTGATTGTGTCCGGTTCGTTTTCCGAATCCTCAATGTATACAGAGATTTTGCAAAGAGCAGTGTGGGTTTTCGGTCTTATTACGCTTATCAGTCTGCTTGCGGCGTTTTTCTTTGCGCGGCAAATTGCGAAGCCTATCCAAAAGATATCCGCCGATGCACAAAAGATGTCGTTATTGCTTCCCGTTGACCCGCCGAAAAAACGCGGCGATGAAATCGGCCAGCTTTCCAAAAATGTTTATGCTATGTACGGCAGACTAAAATCAACAATTCAACAATTAGAAACAGAAATTAACCGCGTGAAGCTGATGCAGGAAAACCAGCGGTATTTCTTTTCGGCAGCTTCCCACGAACTAAAAACGCCCATCACGGCAATCGGCGGAATTTTTGAAGGTATGCTTAGTGAAGTCATTACACGGGAGGAATATCCGTCATATCTTCGTGAGGGTATAAAAATTGTTAAAGAGCAAAATAAACTTGTGTCAGAGATATTGGAACTTGTGAAACTGGGCGGCGAACTGCCCTCTTGTGAAAAAGAACCACTCAATCTTCGACGGTGTTTGGATAGCGTTTTGGAACAGCTTTCACCGCTTATCGAATCAAAAGAACAATCGTTGACCGTTGATATTGCCGACAATATATCCTGCGAACTAAACAGCAGACTGTTTTCAAAGGCTCTGTCCAATGTTTTGTTAAACGCTGCTCAAAATTCGCCGGACGGCGCGGAAATCTGTATCGCCGCAAAAGAAAAACCCCGGCTTGTCTGCCTGACTGTATGGAACGGGAGCGCGGAAATCCCGGAAAGGATTATATCGAAAATTTATGAGCCGTTCTATCGCGCCGACGAAGCCCGCACTACAAGCGAAGGACGAAGCGGGCTTGGTCTGACTATTGTTAAGAAAACGCTTGATCTGATGGGAGCAGCTTTTGAAATTGCTAATGTCGATGGCGGGGTTATGTTCACTTTGAATATTCCGATAGAATAAAAACAATAAAATAACCACAGAAGCCGACGGAGAAACCTGTCGGCTTGTTTTTTTGCAAAGTTAGATTTGCGTTAGATAGGGATTAGATTTGCATTAGATTTGCCTGTTATTATTTACCCATACTTGCAAGTATAAAAAAAACAAACAACAAACGGAGGTTATCTCAATGAAAAAATCTATGGTTTTACTATTCACTATCGCCTTGAGCGCAGTGGCACTATTAAGTTCATGTGGGAGAAGCGAAGGCGATGCAGACACCACGAACCCGATTGAAACCCAAAACACCAATGAAACAACGAACCCGATTGAAACCCAAAACACCAATGAAACAACGAACCCGATTGAAACCCAAAACACTAATGAGCAATCTTTAGTGCAAGAACAACTCGCAGGCAACATTCAAATCATTGACGGAATGACACTTACTATTGATACATCTGCGGTTTTTATGGCTACTGGAGCAGGGTCTTATACTTTCTCGGGTGAACCCGTTGAAAAGGAATATGCAATCGTTCGCCTGACGGAGCAAACCACTATCGAAGTCCATACAAGTGCGGGCGGACAAATAATAGAAACGAGAGCCGGTACATTAGATGATTTGTCTTTACAAAATATTGTCATGGTAGAAGGCGAGTGGGACGGCAACGAACTTGTCGCAGTCAATTTAATCGTTTTTAATTATTAAGGAGGAAAATAATGTATCTTATTACCAATGCAATAAAGAACCTTGCCCGCAACAAGGGGCGAAACATACTGATTGCCGCCGTTATGCTGGCAATCATAGTTGGAACGGTCATTACGCTGACCATCAACAATGCTGCGGCAAAAGTCATTGATGAAATCCGGCTCGACATCGGTTCAAAGGTTACGATAGAGCAGGATATTGCGGGAATGTTCAAGGCGGGCATGGATTTGGAAGAAAACATGCAATTTATTTCCCTTAATGATTTTATCAAGTACGCTGATTCTGAATATTTAAGCAATGCTATACTCAATGCAGAAATATTTTTCTTAGAGAGCGAAAATCTCACTCCTGTAAAGGCACTAAACCCAGCTAATATGGAACAGGACGTACCCTACAAATTGATAGGCACATCAGAGCCGGATGCTCTGCCTAATACTATTGTTGACGGCAGAATGTTCAGCGGTCTAAACGAGTGTATCATCGACGACGAGCTTGCGCGAATCAACAATATTTCCATCGGTGATGTTATTGATTTATCGGTTATGGATATACACGGTTT
>WRAQ01000057.1 GCA_009780115.1 Lachnospiraceae bacterium | reverse complement strand
CCCCTCAAACCGCACCCTCGGCACAGCCTCCCCCGCCTGCGGGAACATTTGCTGTAAATACGCCTTTTTCAATTCTCGCAAGCCGTCTAACTTACGCTTATAAATGGCGATAGTGTTGTTTAGGGTACGGAAGAAATAAATAAACAAAAGCAAAACCCTTGAAAACACTGATGTTTACAGGGGTTTTGTTTCATAGCGAGAGAGGGACTTGAACCCACGACCCTACGGGTATGAACCGTATGCTCTAGCCAGCTGAGCTATCTCGCCACTTGAAAGAATGTGAAGCATTCTTTTATGATAAAGCTTAGTTTTTCTTGATGTTACAACACCTTAGAAAAACTTTTTCCTGACGAAATTCTAATTTATCTTTGGTTTCGCGCTATTGCGCGGCATCTTAGATAAACTTTTCGTCATGGGACCTGCAGGGCTCGAACCTGCGACCCCCTGCTTGTAAGGCAGGTGCTCTCCCAGCTGAGCTAAGATCCCAACGGTTATTTACTGATGTGTAAGCCGTAACCGACTCACTTTGCCAGTATACAATTATCCATCATTGCTTGTCAAGTCTTTTTTGGAAACCAGTTATAACCAGTTGTTACTATTCACGGCTAATATTGTTTAAGCAGTCAGGCAATAAATACTATTCGTTGCCAAGGCCTAATTTGATGTAAAATAAATATTTTACCTTGCTGTGGCAGAGTGCCATATGGAATTACGCCAACATTAATCTGTGAAAGTAAACTTTTCCATTTTAATATCGGTAAATTCCATATGGCTAAACTGTAATCTACATATTCCAAACTTTATCAGCGAATTTATTCAGGAAATACCGGTCATGGGAAACGAAAATCATCGTGCCTTCGAAATCGGCAAGAACATTTTCTATCCATTCCCTTGTTGCAATGTCAAGATGATTGGTAGGTTCATCAAGTAAAAGAAAATTCACATTGTTTTGCATCATCAGACAAAGTTTCAAACGGCTTTTTTCACCGCCCGAAAGGGTATTGACTTTTTTCATCACATCAGGGGCCCGGAAGTTGAAGCGGGCGAGAATGCTCCTTGCTTTTTCTTCAGTTAAATCAAACTCGGAACGCAATGTATCTAATACGGTTGCCGCCATGTTTTTAAAGGTGATAATTTGCGGCATATAAGCGCGCTTTGCATTGATGCTAACCTTTATATTGCCGCTATCCGGCTGTTCTTCACCCCAAATCATTTTGAGCAAGGTAGTTTTTCCGCAGCCGTTCGCCCCGACAAGGGCAATACAATCATTACGATAAATTTTCAAATCCAAATCATTAAAGATGACTTTTTCACCGTAGCTTTTGCTGACCAAATCAAATGACACAATTTCTTTTGAAGCATGGCCGCCGCTGTCAAATTCTGCCCGCAATTTTCGCGCTTTAAGCGGCTTTTCTACTTTATCCATTTTTTCAATCCGCTTTTCGATTGCAAATGCCCGCTTATGCAAAGCTTCATTGTCGGCCCGCCTTGCCCAATCATGCAAGCGGTTTGCGGCTGTTTCAAGCTGTTTGATTTTCTTTTGTTGCTGTTCGTATTGATTAGTTTGATTGATAAATCGTTGTTCTTTTTCGGCCACATAAAAGCTATAATTTCCTTTATAGAAATTGGCTTTGCCATTATCAACCTCAATTATCCGTGACACCACCCGGTCAAGAAAAGCCCGGTCATGCGAAATAGTAACCACCGTTCCGCCAAACTCAAGTAAAAAATTCTCAAGCCATTCAAGTGAAGTCAAATCAAGATGATTTGTCGGCTCGTCAAGCAGAAGAATATCACAGTCCTTAAGCAGAATCCGCGCCAAATTTACCCGCGTTTTCTCACCGCCGCTTAAGGTACTGAAAAGGCTGTTTCGCATCTCTTCCCCGATATTCATCCCATTGCAAACTTTGTCAATTTTGACTTCCGTATCATAACCGCCAAGGCGTTCATATTCTTCCATCAGGCGGCCGTATTTTTTAAGGATGCGCGGGTCTCCGTCACCTTCAATTTTCTTCATCGCGATATAAACATCGGTAATTTCTTTAAATGATGAACGCAAAATATCCTCGGCTGTATCGTTTTCATCAAAAACAGGAATCTGGGCAAGCATTTCAACTTTTTTGCCCGCTGCTTTAGCTAAGGTTCCGCTTTCGAAAAATTCCTCGCCGGTTATTATTTTGAATAAAGTTGTTTTACCGGAACCATTTACCCCAAGCAAACCGATTTTTTCACCGCGGTAGACTTCAAAGGAAATTCCTTTTATTACATGGTTGGCCCCATAATATTTATTTATATTGTTTAATGCTATATCAATCATATGTTTCTCCTTAAATTTGAGTTTTCTGTATTTATCGGGTAGGAGGATAATCTTTTCCTCCTCTTACCCGTCGTGCGAACTGCATTTGCCTTCGAGATTTCAGAATTTATTTCTGAAATCGAGTGTTAAGGCAAAAATTTCATTTGCAGTTCTGCACATAAAAATACCCTGTGCAGATTATTTCGGCAGCACAGGGTAACTCAACATAAGGAGTAAAGTTAGGCGTTCAAAACAATCTTTTTAGGCAGATATCCGTAAAAAAGGGCATACTTATCCCTTGGATAGGAAAAACTGCTTCCAAGCTGACGATTTATCTTTGCTAAAACGCCATTAGATTGTTTCAAATTCTCACCGCCTTTCTATTAAGCGTTGCTGTAAACTTCGCTTTTTAATTTAATAGGAAATTCCTCCGGCGGATGCACACTCGCGCGTAGGGTTTGCTTTAGTATAACATAGGTATTTGTTACTGTCTATGTTTTTTTCGGCTTCGTTCTTCCAAAGCAATCATTTTATCCTTTGCCGCCTTTATGCGAAGAATATCTGCTTTGCGCTCGGAATAAGCCGCTTCTTTTTTTAGTTTTAAATAATTTTGCCAATGCTGTTTGGTAATATCCCCGGCGGCAATCGCGGCGTGGATTGCACACCCGGGTTCAGTTTCGTGGCAGCAGTCAGAAAAGCGGCAGGTTTCTCCTAATGATTCTATATCGGCGAAAGTTTCACTTAACCCTTCATCTGCCTCCCACATGCCCATCGTCCGCATTCCCGGTGTATCGATAACCATCGCCCCGCCGGGCAGTTTAAATAATTGGCGGTGGGTAGTAGTATGGCGGCCCCGGCTGTCATCATCCCGGATTGCGCCGACATTCATTACCTCGTCACCCATTAAAGCATTTAAAAGTGATGATTTGCCAACGCCGGACATTCCGATGAAAACGACAGTCAGGCCGGGCAGCAGATGTTTTTTTACCTCATCTAACCCGGTTCCATCCACCACACTAACAGGGATTACCGGCGTGTCACCGGCAACCGCCGCCGCGACTAGAGCTTCGTTGGCATAATCAGCAGTTAAATCAGTTTTGGTCAAAATAATCACCGGTTTAGCTTTATTTTGTCTGGCTAGTGTCAAATAACGCTCAAGGCGGCTTATATTAAAATCTTGATTAAGTGACGACATAATAAAAGCAACGTCGATATTCGCCGCAACCGCCTGCTGTTTACCCCCGTTGGGGTTCGGGTCAAGGCGGGCAAAATAGCTGAAGCGGGGCAAAGTTTTGACAATCTGGCAGTCCCCGCCGGTAATCGGGCGGTACAAAATAAAATCGCCAACCGTTGGGAAAGTTTCTTCACCGGTACTATAATAAACACCGGATTTTAATTTGCCGAAAGCCGGGCCATCAGCACCGATTAGCTCATAACGCTCACGGTGGACAGCCGTAATCCGGCCGGGTTTTAAACCATCTGGGGGGATTTTATCCTCCCGATATCCATATTCTTTTAAATTAATCATTTTCATCCTCCAAATGGGATAAAGCCAAAGCGGTTTTTCCCATCTCATAAATTTTTTGTAATGTTTCAAGTTGCAAGTTTTTTTCTGCTGCTGACCCCGCATTCAAATACCATTCAATCAGCCGGTATCCGAACAAAAGCAGAACCATTTCAAGGACATAATTGCGGGCAAAATGTGAAATTCCGGCATACTCGGAAAAACCTTTATAATATGTCGGGACACAGCAATAATAATACTCAACCATGCTTGTGACATCAGCCTCGTCGGCAATTAAACTGGCGATATCTTCGCCAAGATAACCCCAGCCGGTGGTATCCCAATCAATCAGATAAAATTTTTCATTTGCATAAATAATATTCGTGACCCAAAAGTCGCGGTGGCAGAAGACTACCGGCAGTTTCTCGACGAGGTTAAATATTTCAGCAGAATTTTCATCAACATTGATAAGCATTTGACATAAATGCGGGGGAATTTCACAATTATCAGCGCGGATATAATCATAAACTACCGGCCACGACCGATAATGATGATAAAATTTCTTCATATAACCGGTATCACTTAAATTGGTTAGCTTTTGCAACAAGTTGGGCTTTTCACAATATAATCTTCCCTGAAAGCGGCCTAATTCATAAGCGGCGTTTTCATACATTTCTTTGGTGAGGTTAAGGCCGGATATACCGTCAATATATTGAAGCCACAACTGTATTTCATCTTCAGCTTCATTTATTTCGGCATGATAACAATCCGGCCAGCGGAAATTTTCTGTGAAATATTCGCCTAAATCAGACTTATATAGGTCATACTCCCGCCGCCAGGAACCGGGGTCGGCATAACGTTCCCATTTTTTCTGGATTTTCAAAACCACGGAAAAAGGCAGTTTTTCACCGGGACCGGTTATCGCTGTACCGGTAACTAGACGGACATCACCTAAAGTACCGCCGTGCAAAGTAGTGGCCTGATAATCGGCATTTATGATATCAGTATTAAGCATTTTATTTAGTACTTTAAATAGCGTTTGTTCATTAATATTGATAAAAAAATTTTCACTCATATTCCTAAAACTCCATTTCTTTACCGGATATAATTAATACAATTTAGCAACAAAAAAGGATACGACCTAATCGTATCCATCAAAAACGCGACCTTCAAAAGGTAGTTCAAAATTTGCGCATACGCAGTGAGCACACCACGTATGCGCCAGTTATTAAATTCTAGTGGGCTACCACCATTTCAACCTTCAAGTTTTTCATACACATCAACTCCTTTCGGATTAATATTCTAGCCAGATAATTTATTTTAGTTCAAAATGAACAAAAAGTCAAGCAAATTTAGGAAAAATTATAAACGCCGAAAAATTATAAACGCAACAGCGAAACTGTTTCAATAAGAATACGAAGTATTCTCGCCATACAATGCTGCCGGGCATCGCTTTATATGCACAAAAAGTAAGCAAGCAGCAAGATTCCATCTACCAAAACATCATTTGCGGGGGGGAAGCACATCCGCTCCGGATGCCATTGCACCCCGATAATCGGCAGAGTATGGTGGCATAAACCCTCCACTACGCCATCTTCAGCAAACTGCGTATAAACAATTCTCCGCCCCGGCATCCCGCAGCCCTGATGGTGGGCGCTGTTAACATGGAAAGTCGTTCCATAAAGATCGGCTAATAATGAATCCGCCCGGGCATGGGTCACATGCGCCTGGTCTTTATCCAAATCTTCCAAATATTCGTGCGCCTTATAACACGAAAGATGCTGGATAATATCCCCGCCAAAAAAAACATTAATTAACTGCATTCCTTTACAAATCCCCATGACCGGCTTTTTTTGCTGGATAAAGGCCTTTAATATTTGTAATTGAATCCGGTCTAATTGCGTATTTATGCGCCGTGAGCCTTCATTAATCTGACCAAAAAAAATCGGGTCAATATCATCACCGCCGGGCAGCAGAAGTGCATCATAATCGTCAGGGTCCGGTACATGCAAAGAAGTCACCGGCTGTGCTTTTAATGACCGAAATGCTTTTTCGTAATTTTGGGTAAACTCCGGAAGACCGGCGATTAAGATTTTTTTCACCGCACCACACCTAAAAAAATTCTCTTATTATAATATGTAATGATTTTTTTTGTGCAACTTGGCACTTGAGTTTGATTTTTTGTCCAAATCGGTTATACTAGTATGACTAGTTTATCGCGGACACTTTTAATACTGGAAGAACGTGCAAATTCTAAAGTACAACAGGAGGATAAAATGCGGGTTGGAATGGGTTATGATGTACACAAATTGGCAGCGGGGCGCAAATTAATTATTGGCGGGGTTGAAATTCCGCATGAAAAAGGATTACTTGGCCATTCTGATGCCGATGTGCTTACCCATGCGATTATGGATTCACTGCTTGGGGCGGCCGCCCTTGGCGACATCGGCACTCATTTTCCCGATACCGACCCTGTTTATTCCGGTATATCCTCACTCAAATTATTGGATAAAGTTGCCGGACTTTTAGAAGAAAATCTATTCTTCATCGAAAACATCGATGCGACCATCATTGCCCAGGCACCTAAAATGCGGCCTCATATAGATATAATGCGGGCAAATATTGCTAACGTTTTGGGCATTACCAATGCTCAAATAAATATCAAAGCAACTACCGAAGAAGGGCTTGGTTTTACCGGAAGTGGTGAAGGGATAGCCGCCCAGTCGATATGCCTATTGACTACTCCGGTCAACATGGGGGCCGAGGACGTAACCCATGGTGATTGTGCATCGTGTAGTGGTTGTCATAAAAAGTGATTGCTTAAAGATATAAGCTTTTGCAAATAAATAAAAACTTCTTCCTATAAATCAATTTATTTGGTATAATTGAAAAGCGTAAAAACCGTTTGATAGACAATGTGCCTCATTTCCTTGAAATTTGCATAGTCTAAAATAACTAGAAATATATAAAGGAAAAGCCCATGGGTGTAATCAGCCGATTAAAACAAGAAATTGCCATAATAAAGCAACGCGACCCCGCAATCCATTCCCCGATGGAAGTTTTTCTTTACCCAAGTTTTAAGGCAATGCTTCATTATCGCCTTGCCCACCGCCTATACAAAAAAAATCGTTATTTCCTCGCCCGCTACATATCTCAACGTGGTTCCCGCAAAACCGGAATCGAAATTCATCCGGGGGCACAGATTGGCAATGGCTTTTTTATTGACCACGGCCACGGTGTCATCATCGGCGAGACCACTATTATCGGCGATAATGTCACTCTTTACCAGGGTGTTACTTTGGGGGGCACCGGCAAAGAACAAGGTAAGCGCCACCCCACCATCGGCAATAATGTCATGATTAGTGCCGGTGCAAAGGTATTAGGCTCTTTTACAATTGGTGATAATTCGAAAATCGGGGCTGGAAGTGTTGTGCTTAGTGAAGTCCCCCCCGGTTCAACGGTTGTTGGCGTACCCGGCCGTATTGTCAAAAGGGCATGTGAAAAAACCCCCCAGGAAGAAATGAATCATACTGACCTTCCCGACCCGGTCAGAGAAGATTTTCAAAATCTCCAACAGGCAAATTCCGAACTTATTAACCGGGTTATTGATTTGGAGAATAAAGTAAAGAGTTTATCTAAGGAGTACCATTCTTCTGTATGAAAGGAATGAACAAAAGTGAAAATATATAATACCCTCACAAGGAAAAAAGAGGATTTTGTCCCGCTGAATCCCGGTCAGGTCAAAATGTATGTCTGCGGCCCTACCGTTTACAATTTTATCCATATCGGCAATGCCCGCCCGCTGATTGTCTTTGATACTGTCCGCCGTTACCTGGAATCCCGTGGGTATGAGGTTATTTATGTTTGCAATTTTACCGATGTTGATGACAAAATCATCAAAAAAGCAGTCGAAGAAAAAGTTGATGCCACTGTCATTTCCGAACGTTATATTGATGAATGCAAGAAAGACATGGCGGCGATGAATGTCCGGCCCGCGACGATTCACCCTAAAGCAACGGAAGAGATTCCGGAAATGCTGGAAATGATAAAGTCCTTGATTGATAAGAATCATGCCTATGTTGCCGCTGACGGTACGGTTTATTTCCGTACCCGCAGTTTTAAAGAATATGGCAAGTTGTCCCGCAAAAATTTAGATGACCTTAGAGCCGGGAACCGCTCCTTGCAAGTTACCGGAGCGGAGCAAAAAGATGACCCCCTTGATTTCGTCTTATGGAAGCCGAAAAAAGACGGCGAGCCTTATTGGGAGTCAGCTTGGTGTAATGGCCGTCCCGGCTGGCATATTGAATGTTCGGTAATGAGTAAAAAATATTTAGGCGACGAAATCGATATTCATACCGGCGGCATCGATTTGATTTTTCCTCATCATGAAAATGAAATTGCCCAATCCGAAGCAGCGAACGGCAAACCTTTTGCACGCTATTGGCTGCACAATGCTTTCTTGAATATCGAAAGCAAAAAAATGTCCAAATCAGAAGGGAATTTTTTCACCGTCCGCGAAATCAGTGAGAAATATGATTTGCAGATTCTGCGCTTTTTTATCCTTTCTGCCCATTACCGCAGCCCATTAAACTTTAGTGCTGAATTAATGGAAGCGGCCCGAAATGGCCTTGAACGGATTATTAATTGTGTTGCAAATCTGAATCATTTGACGAAAGGCTGCCAAGTTGGCGGTACGATTACGGAAAATGAAAAGATGCAAATTGAACAGGCAAAAGTTTTTACCACGAAATTTGAAGAAGCGATGGATGATGATTTTAATACTGCTGACGCGATATCGTTCATCTTTGAACTGGTCAAGTTTGCCAATAGCATTGTAAATGAAGATAGTACTTTCGAATTTTTGGCCGCCCTTAAGAAGCAAATTGTCTTGTTGTCCGATATTTGCGGCTTAATTGTGGATAAAAAAGAAGATATCCTTGATGAAGAAATCGAAGCATTAATTGCGCAGCGGCAGTCGGCCCGCAAAGAAAAAAACTTTGACCGTGCTGATGAAATCCGTGATGAATTACTAAATAAAGGGATTATCCTTGAGGACACCCGCGAGGGGGTCAAATATAAGAGGGGATTTTAAATGCAAGAAAATTTCTTGAACCTGTTAAAAGAAGAATTTCAGTTACCTAATGTCGATGTACGTACATATTCACCTCTTGCGCTTGCTTATATTGGTGACGGTGTTTTTGATATTATTATCCGGACTATCATTGTGGGACAAGGTAATAGCGGCAGCCATGATTTGCATGTCCGGGTTTCTAAATATGTTAATGCCGGTGCCCAGGCTAATATGATTGAAACACTGATGATGGTTTTAGATGAAGAGGAAATCGCGGTTTATAAACGGGGGCGAAATGCCAAAACGGCTACCACCGCAAAGAATGCTTCTATTCAAGATTATCGTAAAGCAACTGGTTTTGAAGCGTTAGTTGGCTATCTTTATTTGCAGGGGCGGCTGGAACGTATTATAGAATTGTTGAAATTGGGGTTAAAGCAAAAATGAAAAATCAAAAAAAATCAGAACCTAATCAATACACCATCGAGGGGCGCAATCCGGTCATTGAGGCTTTCCGTGCCGGAAAAACCATTGATAAGCTTTATATTCTTGATGGCTGTCAGGACGGGCCGGTTGCCTCTATCCGCAGGGAAGCAAAGAAATATGACACTATTGTCAGGTATGTTGCAAAAGAACGCCTCGACCAGTTATCGGAAACCGGAAAACATCAAGGTGTTATTGCCTTTGCTGCCGCATATCAATATGCTGAAGTTGCCGATATCCTGGAAAAAGCGGCCGAAAAAAATGAGCCGCCCTTTATTATTATTCTTGACAATATTGAAGACCCCCACAACCTTGGCGCTATTATCCGCACTGCCAATCTGGTTGGTGCCCACGGTGTCATTGTACCCAAAAACCGGGCGGCTTTGCTGACCGCAACGGTTGCCCGTACTTCCGCCGGTGCCTTAAACTACACCCCGGTCGCCAAGGTGACTAACCTTACCCAGACCATCACTGATTTGAAGAAACAAGGATTATGGTTTGTCTGTGCCGACATGCAGGGCACGACTATGTATGATATCAATTTAATCGGGCCGATCGGCCTTGTTATTGGCAGCGAAGGGAACGGGATTAGCCGTCTTGTCAAAGAAAACTGTGATTATACGGCCGCAATCCCGATGCGCGGTGACATTGATTCCCTCAATGCCTCGGTCGCTGCTGGTGTCCTCGCTTATGAAATCCTAAGACAAAGGATTAAACTAATCCAAGGATGAGCATTCTCTGTACTTCGCCGCCAGACACGCTACTCACGGCCAAGTCATAATTCCCCTCCCCCCGGCATAATATATGATACCAGAGTCAAAAGGTCATGTGCTTCAGGATTGCGGGAGCGTGTTTAACGCGAAGCAATCCGTAGGTATCTAGTATAATGACATGAGCCGGAAAGGGACAACTATATGCATGCAGTAAAATTTAAAACGACCGTAATCAGTGAATTAGGAACCAATGCGGCCACCGGGCTATCAACTGCGACAGCCAATGACCGAATCAGTCAATACGGTGAAAACCGTTTAAAGGACAAGCTAAAGAAAAGTTTTCTTGCCTTATTCTTTGACCAACTAAATAATCCTCTTATTTACATATTATTAGCTGCAGTTGCAATATCTTTGTTTCTAGGCGAAGCCGGTGAAGCATTGATTATTGCTGCCGTTATTTTGCTGAACTCCCTGCTTGGTATTTTTCAAGAGGGGAAAGCAATGAAAGCAATCGAAGCTTTAAAAGAGCTGACAAGCCCCAAAGCGCTTGTTCGCCGTGACGGTATCAAAATCGAGGTTGATTCAGCTAAACTGGTTCCCGGTGATATCGTCTACCTCGAAGCCGGGCGCCAGGTCCCGGCTGATTTAAGACTGATTGAAACCATTAATATGCAAATTGAAGAATCATCTTTAACCGGTGAATCGGTCCCGGTTGAAAAAAATGCCGATTATATCGCCGGTCCCAAAGACCAGTTAAGCGACCAAAAAAATATGGCTTTTATGTCAACAACCGTTACTTATGGGCGCGGCGAAGGAATTGTCGTTGCAACCGGAATGGATACCCAAATCGGAAGGATAGCCGGGTTATTAAGCGATGCTAATGAATTAACTCCATTACAAAGGCGTTTGGGCGACCTCGGTAAAGTTTTAAGCGTGGTGGCAATTGTTATCTGTACTCTGTTATTTATCATCGCGGTTCTGCAGCAACGTGATATCGGCGAAATGTTTCTTACCGCAATCGCCCTTGCGGTGGCAGCAGTCCCCGAAGGCCTTCCGGCGATTGTTACTATTGTGCTTGCCCTTAGTGTCTCGGGAATGGTGCGGGTAAATACCATTGTCCGCCGTTTACCTTCAGTGGAAACCCTCGGGGCAGTTAACGTTGTTTGCTCGGACAAGACCGGTACTCTGACAGTCAATCGGATGAGCATCCGCGAATGCTATACTGACACTCATGTCATTTCTGCTGAAAACCTGCATCCCGAGCGCCATCGCCGGCTTCTGGAAGCTTGTATTCTATGTAATGATGCGGTGATAGAAGATGAGATTGACCAGGTTAGTCTTAAAAAAAATAAAATCCGTATCGGGGACCCCACCGAATTGGCCCTCCTTGATTTAGGCCTTTTACATAAAATCACTAAATCTGATTGCGAGCAAAAATATCCCCGTATCGATGAGCGTTCTTTTGATTCGGAAAGAAAACGAATGACCACAGTCCACCAGGATGGCCGTTCACGGATTGCTTTTGTCAAAGGGGCGGCGGATGAAATGATAACCCGTTGTACAAAGGTGAATTTATTTGGTAAAGAAACTATTTTTACCGGACAAGCTAAAAGAAACGCTCAAAAGATGGTT
The DNA here is from genome assembly GCA_009780115.1 of Lachnospiraceae bacterium. Taxonomy (GTDB): domain Bacteria; phylum Bacillota; class Clostridia; order Lachnospirales; family Lachnospiraceae; genus UBA935. The sequence goes on along the minus strand of WRAQ01000057.1, from coordinate 4,602 downwards.
GATGAAATGTGCTCACGTGCTTTGCGTGTCCTTGCTATTGCAATGAAAACCAGAGGCGGCCTGCTTGATGAAGAGGAGATGACTTTTATTGGCCTTGTCGGGATGATGGACCCGGCCCGGCCGGAAGCAGCCGGTGCGGTGCAAAGTTTCCGCGAAGCTCATGTTGATACGATTATGATAACCGGCGACCACTTAGACACCGCTTTTGCGATTGCTAATGAACTTGGTATTGCCGCTGACAAAAGTGAATGTTTATCCGGTACTCAAATTGATTCTTTGTCACCGGATGAATTTTTTGAAGCAGTTGACCATATTAAAGTTTATGCCCGTGTTTCACCGGAACACAAAGTCCGGATTGTTGAGGCTTTTAAGAATAAAGGGCGGATAGTGGCAATGACCGGCGACGGGGTTAATGATGCACCGTCTTTGAAAGCCGCTGATGTAGGGATTGCAATGGGGCTTAGCGGCACTGATGTCGCCCGTAATGCCGCCGATTTGGTTCTCACCGACGACAATTTTGCAACTATCGAAAAAGCAATCCGTGAGGGGCGGGGTATCTTTGAAAATATCCGTAAAACGATTCTCTTTTTACTATCATCCAATTTTGGCGAGATTATCACAATGATGGCAGCAATTTTTGCCGGGCTTCCTTCGCCGCTCAAAGCAAGTCATATCTTGTGGATAAATTTGATAACCGATTCACTCCCGGCTCTTGCGCTTGGCGTTGATGAAAATGACCGCGATGCCCTGATGCGCCAGAAACCGCGGGATAAAAAAGAAAACCTTTTTGCCCACGGCGGTTTGGCTTGCACTCTTTGTTATGGTGCGGTGATTGGGATTATCAGTCTGGTCGCTTTTTTACAGGTACCAATGGCACATCTTAACGCATATGGGCTTCCGGTTAATTTGGCTAGTATTGGAAGTGCCCTTGGGCTGTCGGATATTCTGAATAAGGCTCAAACTCATGCCTTTACCGTGCTTGCAATGAGTCAATTATTCCATGCAATTGGGATGCGTGATACTAACAAATCGATATTTAAAATGAATCATTTGAAAAACCGGGCGATGCTGGCGGCTTTAGCTTTTGGGTTTATCCTCCAAATTTTAGTAACGGAAATCCCTTATTTAGTCAGCCTTTTCGGGACTGTCCGTTTGACGGTAAATGAATGGTTAAGCCTCGGGCTTTTATCTTTAGCCCCGCTGTTGGTTCATGAATTATTGATATTAGCGGGAACTTCACATAGGATATCTCTGATAGATAAAATTATGAGGAGTAAGGAAGGTAATAATTTCTCATAGTTGCATTAGGCCGCCTTCTTCCCAATAGAAAACGAAAAGCTAAACCAATTAGGCCGTAGCAACGGTGAGATTTTATTACCTGACTTACGTAATTATTTAAGAGATAAGATATTTCCAATTTGCCATATCCTAAATTTATGATATACTAAAAGTCACATGACTAAAATAAATCCTAAAGGTCTTAGTGGCAGTACATTGAAAATAATCGCGGTCATAGCAATGGTCATCGACCATATCGGGCTGGGAATATGGTATCGTTTGCCGGAACTTGGTTATCTTGTCCCGGAGACAATTGATGCCGAAACATGGTGGTCGGTATACCGGTTAATGCGCAATATCGGCCGGACAGCCTTCCCAATTTTTTGCTTTTTATTAGTAGAAGGCTTTTTCCATACCCGCAGTTATGCAAAATACGCCCTTAGATTATTTACTTTTGCCTTTATTTCACAATTGCCTTTCCGTTATGCCCTTTTGGACTTGGCCAAAGGCCTTAACGTATTTTTTACACTCTTTATTGGTTTGGTAACGATATGGGTTTTGGCGGAAGTGAAAATCAGATGGCCAAAACGCTTTATTTATTTACCAGGCTGGGTTTTAATTATTACTATTGCTTGTTACCTTGCATACCTGCTTGATACGGATTATGACTATAAAGGGGTTTTACTGATTGTTGTTTTGTATATTTTCCATAAAACTCGCTTAATTGCTTTGATATCGGGCTATTTATCATTTAAAGTTGCGATGTATTACAGCTCTGCTATGAGTTTGAGTTTTTTGAAATATATGGGTGCAGATTATTATTTTCCGGGCTTTATTTTGTCATATATTTATAACGGCAGAAGAGGGTTAAAAACTAAATACTTATTTTACTTGATTTATCCGGTACATTTAGCAATAATATATATGATCTGGAATTACTTGCTTTAAGCGCTAAATCGCGCATTTTACGATTTATGTGCATCATCATTGCTATGAACGGCATTAGCTGTGAGTAGTAATGGCGGAGGATAAATAATGAAGGTACAAAAGGTATGTGCAATAAAAGGCCCGGCTGGCAAGAAAGAAGTTGCGGGTTTGATTCAGTTTGCGGTGGAAGGGTGGAATATTGCTTTTATGGATCCCTACAAAGATGCGGGGAAAAAATTAAAGCAGGACTTGAAAAATCAGCATAATATTACAGTACGTGTCGTAAACGGAAAAGAACATAATGAAACCAACGAATTTGATATTGAAGGATTTTTTTATCACGGGAATTGGGACGAAGAAGAAGATGTAGATATTTTTTGGGGTTTTCTTGAAGGAAAGTACGGTGGGGTCAATCACATTATTACCAGTTAGGAGGAACTTATGAAAATTACTTTTATTGGTGCTTGTCATGAGGTGACAGGAAGTTGTACTTATTTAAGTATTGGGGGAAAACATATCTTGGTCGATTATGGAATGGAGCAAGGGCGCAATTACTTTGAGAATGTACCGCTCCCGGTTCAGGAATCGCTAATTGATTATGTGTTTTTGACCCATGCCCATGTCGACCATGCGGGAATGTTACCATATTTGTATGCCCAAGGTTTTCGCGGCCGGGTTTTTTCTACCGAAGCGACCTTTGATTTGTGCCGGATTATGCTTAGGGATTGTGCCCACATTCAGCTTCAGGAAACAGAATGGAAAAACAGAAAAGCGAAGCGAAGTGCCGGGCAGGAGCTGTTTACCCCGCTTTTTACAATGGAAGATGCCGATGGGGTTATGAAATGCTTTGTCCCTTGTCATTATAATCAAAAACTTTTAATTACGGCCGGGGTCGAAATACGCTTTACCGATATCGGGCACCTCCTTGGTTCATCCAGCATTGAGGTCTGGTTAACTGAAGAAGGCATTACCAAAAAATTAGTTTTTTCCGGCGATATCGGCAACTTTAACCAACCGCTTATCAAAAATCCGACCTATACCGAAGAAGCTGATTTTGTGATTATGGAATCAACCTATGGCGACCGTTACCACCCCAAGGAAAGAGCTGATTATGTCAGTGCCCTTGCCGCAATAATCCAAGAAGCCTTTGATAAAGGCGGGAATTTAGTGATCCCTTCTTTTGCGGTCGGGCGGACACAAGAAATACTTTATTTTATCCGCAAAATCAAAGAACAGAAATTAATCAAAGGCCATGATGGTTTTCTTGTTTATGTTGACAGTCCGCTTGCAGTTGAAGCAACCGGGATTTTCCACAAAAATGAACATACCTGCTTTGATGAAGAAGCAATTAACTTGGTCAAAAAAGGCATTAACCCGATTTCATTCCCCGGGCTTCGTTTATCAATCACCAGTGAAGAATCAAAATTTATCAATTTTGAAAATGACCCGAAAGTCATCATTTCAGCTTCGGGAATGTGTGAAGCAGGGCGAATCAGGCACCATCTTAAGCACAATTTATGGCGTAAGGAATGTACGGTTTTGTTTGTTGGTTATCAGGCGGTTGGAACGCTGGGGCGGGCACTTTATGATGGAATAGAAGAAGTGAAGTTGTTCGGCGAAGTTATCAAGGTGAATGCCAAGGTTACGAAAATCAAAGGGCTTTCCGGACACGCGGATAAAGACGGACTGATTGGCTGGTTAGACGGATTTAAAGAAAAACCGGAACAGGTTTTCGTCATTCATGGTGATGAGATGGTTAGTGAAAGTTTTGTTGAATGCTTAAATAATGAGCATGATATGAATGCTTATGCCCCATATAGCGGTACCCGTTATAATCTGCTGGCCGGCAGTTTTGAATATCAGGCAGTGCCGATTCCGATTGCGGCAAAATCGAAGGTTGCGATTGATATTTTTGCCCGCCTTATTGCCGCCGGGCAGCGTTTGCTTGCTATTATCAAAAAAAGTGAGGGCCGGGCGAATAAAGATATAACGAAGTTTACCGACCAGATTAATTCACTTTGCGACAAACACGAAGAAAAAATCTAAGTCATGAAAGTACCATGACTAAGATTTTTTAATACTTCGTGTGGGAAGAATGTCGCAAGCGCCATTCTTCTGAATTATTGAAAGAGAGATATTAAATCTATGAGCCAAGCTGATCATATTTTTATAAATATGTGCCAAGATATCCTTAGAAACGGGACAAGTACTGCCGGGGAAAAAGTACGCCCGCGTTGGCCTGACGGAACCCCGGCATACACAGTTAAGCAGTTCGGGGTTGTCAACCGCTATGACTTAGCGAAAGAATTTCCCATTTTGACCCTCCGCCGCACCGCCCTCAAAAGTGCTGTCGATGAAATGCTATGGATTTGGCAAGCGAAATCAAACAATGTTAAT
>WRAQ01000056.1 GCA_009780115.1 Lachnospiraceae bacterium | reverse complement strand
CACTTGTTTTACACAATAAATTAAAAAAGAGCTCCTTCGTTTATGTTGAAGAAGCTCTTTGGAAGTTGTTTGGGTGAAAAGTTGGACTTTGTCAACAGCTCCAAAATGACCCTTTTCACTCCGGCCCCACCGCAAGCCGTTTGTCAGAACAATATAATGTATCGGATAAGACAATAAGACGTGACTCAAAACTAGCTGAAACCCTTAGTTTAATCGGCGGAGTATCGCCTGAGGCAAAAAGAAAAATACTTTCTGGTGAAGTTACTATTAATAAAAATAAACTGGAAACGTTATCTTCCGCACCAATAGAAAAAATCGAAGCAGTCGTTGCTCAAATAGAGGAAGGGACATACGAAAGAAGGGGGCCGCGCAATCCAGCCCCTATGACCTCTGATTCTATTCTTCCGGAAATCAAACAACTAAATGGAATCATTAAGAATTTCGCAAGCAACTTTAATTCAATGTTTAAGCAATTAAACACCGGAGAAAGCGTAGAGTTAAAACCGATATTGAGGTTATATATAGATGAGCTTGAGGATTTGTACAAAAGTATAAACGATTAACGAAAACGCCGACCTTTGTTGCGACTTGTCAATGACTTTTTCATCATTCAGCAAAAAAGTTAGGAAATGCTTACTTTCGGGCTTTTCCGTGCTATAATATTTTTGTGCAGATGGAATAAAAACGAAATTTTTGATAACACTTGACGTTATAGACACAATTTAGTATAATGTCTATAGGCTATTAGCCGAATGAGAATAAACGAATACGGCAAACGAAAACCCCACAAGCTCGAATCTTGTGGGGTTTTCTATTCCGTTTTTTGGTTAAGGAGGCTTAAACCTCAAGGCTGGCTACCCCTTTTTGTTTTTTCCGCTCAGCCATTTGCTGATTGCATTGCTGACAATCCCTGCAATAACGGAAAATACGAATGAGATAAACGTGGAGATACGACATCACCCCTTTCCGTACCAGTATCGGGGGCGGTAGCGATTCATTATATCACTTGTTCGATGATAAGCGCAACAAGCAAATTTTTATGATTTCGCATCTTCATACAACTTATTAGTGAAAACCCTCACAATATGCTATATATGCGGTTTGCGAGGGCTTTGTAATTACTTATTCTATTTATATTCTTACTTTTGCTATTTTCTTTTCGTCAATATTAATTCATCATTATATTCATAAAACCCTATTATAGTTAATGTGTTGCCCTTTAGTATATAATCGTGACTATGATTACCAATTCGGATTGTCCCATCACCTATAGCCCAAGTTTTTTCATTAAAAATCCTGCGTGAAGAATGTGTAAATGTTCCATCTTTGAAAAACTCAATAGATACCTTTTCTACATAAGAGGGCATAACAGATACGATTCCCTCATTATTTTCACTTGGGAAATCAACATCTACTGCTATATTCTCAGACCATTCACCTTCCCATGCTCCGAGCAATTTTCTTTCATCCTTCGAACAAGCCGTAAGGAAAATACAAAGAATTGCAAGAATTGTTACAAGAAATAATTGCTTTGTCATAGTTTTTAATCTCCTTATTTATGTAAATATGCCATTATTCACTATTATAACACAATATTCGAAGTAGTCAAGGAATAGAGAGTGGTGATTTTTTCTTTCATTTTGACACTCCTCTCCGTAAAAAAAAATAAGCTACAAATGGCGTATTATCAGCTTTTTTAAGTGCATGATAAACAAGTCACCTCTAACATATAACACCTGATGTTGTTCATGACTTCTAATCGGGTTGGACAAAGCCTTCCCTGACCGTCCTGAATTTCGTCATGGCGAAGGTAATAGTACTGCCCATTTGAAAGCATCAACGATAGGGTTAAGTGAGACGGTAATAATTGAAGGCGGCAGACTATTGTTAGGAATGGCTCCCGCTTTTAAATTTAGATATGGGTAAGATTTTTAGCGGTGTTGTAGGTAGTTCTGAAGAAAATATGCGTAATGCTATTCGCACAGCCGAGGCAGTTGCACCGTCTATTTTATGGGTGGATGAAATTGAAAAGGGGATTAGCGGCCATGGCAATACAAGCGACGGTGGCACAAGCTCACGTGTTTTTGGAACTTTCCTTACTTGGATGCAGGATAAAACGGCGCCGGTATTCGTTATTGCTACTGCAAATAATATTTCTAATCTACCGCCGGAGCTATTGCGTAAGGGACGATTTGATGAAATATTTTTTGTGGATTTACCAACCCGGCACGAGCGCAAAGAAATCTTCAAAGTACATTTGAAAAAACGCCTGACACATTCTGAAGTTGCGGGAGAAGTTTTGGCAGGAGACGAGATTGACCCGGCTTTATTGGATATGCTTGCTGATAAAACTGAAGGATTTATTGGAGCTGAAATTGAGCAAATTGTAATATCAGCGCTTTATGAAGCGCTTTTCCAAAATCGCGCGTTGAAAATTTGTGACCTTAAAGAAGTTATTGCCAACATGATTCCGCTTTCGGTAACGCAAAGTGAACAGATTAAAATGTTGCGTGAATGGGCAAACGTCCGGGCTGTAGCCGCTACAGCGAAAGATGATTTAATAGAATATTCCACACAAGCTGTTTGCCTGGATAATAATATAAACAGCAGCCGCGGTGGGCGAATAATAGATTTTTGAGGTAATATTTATGTCAGTTTCACTTATTCTTTTGCCACTGGCCATTGCACTAGGAACAAGTGCGGGTACAGTGGCGGTATCGACGGCAGTTGGTGCAGCAGCAGTAGTAGGCTCAAAAGCGGTGCTTGCGGTTGCGGCTGAAACTCATCTTCGTCATTTAAAACATCTTCGTGAGCTTTATGAAAAGAGCCAAAATAATACTCTGCCGCCAATTGAAACAATATTTAATGATGCGGTACTTTTAGAAAAAACATTAAAAGAGCATGGGCTTTCTGTTACTGTTTTATCCGATAGTCAATTGACTTGTCAGATTGGTGATGTCCGGCTTGATTATTCTCGCCAAACAATGGGGGAATCGTTTAATGTAACGGTGTCCGGCTTGCAAGATATTGATAATTTTTTCAATGAACTGGAATGTTTTGAGAGAGAATATAAACAAAATGTGCAATCATACACATATAATAGATTTATGGAAAAGCTAAATGAAAGTAATATGAGGGTTGCAGAAGAAATATTAATGGAAGATAATTCTATTTTATTGACTATTGATATATAGTGCCGCCCGGAATCCCCCGGGCGGCAGCCGCACTCTACTCCTCACAAACAAACACCGCCCCCGTATCACGGCAAAGATGCTGTACCGCTGTCCTTGCCGTCATCATCGCTGTCGGGATTCCCCCGGGCGGAAGCATACGCTGCCCTGCGAAATAAACGCCGCCAAGGCCTTTAATTGCCGCCGGGTACGGTTTAAACTTTGTATTCGGTGTAATCGCGGTCATCCAGGAACCTTTCCAATTGCCGCAGTAACGTTCATAAGTAAGCGGTGTTGCAACGTCACAGACCTCAACTTTACCCTCCATTTCAGGGATATGCTTTGTTATCGCGGCGATTACATCATTACCGACTCTTTGCTTTTCGGCGGCATACTGCCCGTTATCTTTAAGTTTTTCCCAATAATCATAGCTATCGCCGGGAAGTTGTACGGTGATTACACTCTTACCTTCAGGTGAATAATGCGGGTCGGCGGCATAGCTTGAGAGTAGCAGCGAATTATAGGTAAAAGTGGATAGCTTAATTGGATTTTTTAGTGTAATTAGCATTCCTTTAGGGTAATGCTTCAAATCTGCATTTATCCCTAACGAAACAAAGGTAACTGTCGTTGGCTCTGTTATCTTACGCATTTGGTCAAGCCACGGTGCTTTCGGCGGTGTGTCGAAAAAGCGGCCGCTTGCCATTGTATCACTTGTAATGATAACGGCATCGGCGGATATGAAAGTATCGCTGCCTTCAATTTTAACCCCAACGGTTTTGCCATTTTTCATAACAACCCGGCCAGCCCGCGTATTATAAAGTATTTCGCCGCCCGAAGCGGTGAAAGTCTTTACCATCCGCCCGGCAAAAGGAAGTGAACCGCCCTCGGGAAAACCCCCGTCTTTGCGCGATAAAGCACCCATTGTCATAATAAACATTGCGACCCCTTGTTCATTACCCGGCAATGCACGGAACAACCCGCGTATACCCTCATGCTTAAAGCGGTCTGCGTATTGCCCTACCGAAACCTTGGAGTAACCAATCATCACTTTCATGACCGGCATCATTGAGAAAAGAGCTGAAAGCGACATCCGGTTTTTGCGGTATATTCCGCCTGACGTTACAACTTTAACCCCTTTTATATCAGTAATCGGGTCAACAAGATTTTTGAATGAACGGATATTATTGCAAAATATTTTAATTTCTTTTGCATCAGCCGGTGAAAGCTCAAGTAAATGACGTTCGGTAGTATCGACATCACGATAAATCCGAATAGGTATCCCTTCATGTCTATATTCAACGAATGGCTCAAAATAGCTAAATTTTACACTATCATCAATTGCGCCAACATACCGCCACAGCTTATTCATTGGTTGCTTCTCGCTTGAACCGGCCAGCCAGTGCATTCCACCCTCAAATAAATAACCTTTCCGCTTCCAGGATGTGCAGATACCACCTGCGATATTGTGGCTTTCGAGGATTGTGGTGTCGAAGCCGCATTTTTGCGCGAAGATACCGGCGCTTAATCCGGCAATTCCCCCGCCGATAACAATAACTTTCTGTTTTAAATTAAATCTTTCCATATTAACGGCCCTCCCTAAGCCCTTTAAACCATTCGATTTGAAAACTTAATGTATCAATTTCATATTGCAGACAAAGCATTTGAAATTTCCCGATATCGTCTGCAACTTGGTTTACATCCGAATTTTTTGTAACCGATAAAAGCCCTTCACAAAGTTCGCTATCTTTTTCAAAGCTGGCAACAGCCTGCGCTTTTCCTGCGGAAATATCAATTGAAGATTTCATATCAGTAAACGCGGAAAGTGTGTTTTCCATTCCGGTTATGATTTCATTTAGGAGCTGTTGGCGCTTTTTTTCCGGAACGAAACCCATAAATAAAAATTTACCCAGCTCCATATTTTTGGACAGTGCGACATCCGCCGGGGTACATGCCCAGTCCATGAACTGCTTTCGTCCCGCATCCGTAATAGAATATTGCTTTTTATTAACACTCCGCTCTACATACTCGTGACAAGTCACCATTCCGGAATCCAAAAGTTTTTTAATAGCAGCGCGGATACTGCCAAGGCTATCGCTGCACATTGATTGAAAGTATTGCTTGATAATACTGCGAAGTTCATATACTGTTAGCCGTCTCATCATTAGTAGGCCGAGAATTAGTTTATCCAAATAAAAACCTCCTGACTATTCTATATAGCTAATAGTAACATAGCCTTAAGAAATAGTCAAGAAGGAAATTTTTGATTTCATATTTCGTCAACCCCCGCAGCCATATTATTTAATATATCAAGCAGATTCCTTGCGATTTCCTTAGAAATCATTTATACTTCTAAAATGACGATTGATAATGTAATGAGTATTATAGGGCTGCTTATTAAATGAATAAATTCTACTGGAGAAAAAAATGAAAACTATTTTTACAAAATTTATAAAACACACCCGCTTTTTTAGTACCGCCGTTATGATGATATTGCTTATTTCATTATTAACAGGATTAGCAGGATGCAGCGCAAGCCACCAATCATCCGGCGAGGTGAAACTCAGGTGTAAAGGCCGCAAAAGCGAAGGACGATACATTTATGTTCCGTAAACAGGCAAAGGAGATACCTGACAAAATGGCCATCTCCTTTGAAGGCTGGAATATTTCACCCCCCGCTATACCCTACAAACCATAAAACGAAACATCATCAACAAACACATATTCAACCGGTATTCCCGATGTTACTGCCCTGAAACTTATCCGGGCAAATGCGGCATTAAAAGGTGCCTGAGAAGTTACCCGGTAATAATAATTAAAAACATTGGCAGTTGTTGGAAGCCCGCCCGGCCTGATTACTACCTCGGCCGCCAATCCAATCTCATTACCATTATCATCTAAATAAGTTACAGTGGCAGTTAATGACGAAGTCCGGTCATTACTACGTGCAGAAAAAGAAAAATGATAAAAACAGTCGGGATTTATCCGGATATCCTGCTGCATTGTTGCATTTTTGATTCCCGCTGAAAACTCTCCTGAAAGCACATTTTCAACCGCGCTGATGCGGAATGCCCCGGTAATTGTACTCACCGGAAAGCGGATCCACCCGGCCGGGTTATTACTCGCACTCCATAATTCCAAACCGCCATTTTCCACCAATTCCCCTTCGACAGGGCAATGGCAGCAGTCTTTGCACTCACATTTACCCGGCGGCCCCGGCGGCCCTTGCTTGCCCTTTTCACCTTGCGGCCCCGGCGGCCCTTGCTTGCCTTTTTCACCTTGCGGTCCTTGCGGCCCCGGGCGGCAACAACGGCAGCAGCGGTTAGCACAGTTACATTTATGATTGCACCCGTTGCTAAAGAGACAACGGCATAACTGATTGATAATACTTTGCTCCATTATTAAAGCTCCTCATTTCTACTTATTACTAATATATTAAAGAATGTCGAATTTTGTTACTTGCTGCGTTTATTGATTTTAATTTAAATCTGTGATAAGATTTATAAATATTAATTATGCTGGCAGCGGTGCAGATATGTTGATAAATACGTGGTTAAATGGGTACTGTGGCTTAAATAACAGTAGAAAGGAATGAATTATGCCAAACGCAGTTTATTATGTTTCTTACAAACTTAAAAAAGGGGCATCAGTCCCGGATTTTTTAGTTGCTTCAGAAAAATTGAATGATGAATATATGTCAAAGCAAAAAGGCTACATTTCATGGAAGCAGCTTATTGACGGTGATTTATTGCTTGATTTTCTTACCTTTGAAACGATGGAAGATGCGAAAAAGATAGCGGAAGCAAACGATCCGAATGAGTTAGCCTTAAATTTCTATTCATTTATTAATTTTAATAGCTGTAAACAGCATTTCTTTACTGTCGAAAGAAGTTATGGAGAGTAGATTTTATTGAAAAACATTTTGTTGCTGATGATATGAAAATGAATATTTTAAAAGCCAATCGCTCTGATTTACAAGAAATACTCAAACTTCAATATTCCGCATATCAAAGCGAAGCGGTTATATATAATGAAGTTAACCTACCGCCGCTTACCCAGCCTTTGCCGGAAGTGGAACAGGAATACGAAAAGGGCATATTCTTAAAAGCCGTGAATGAAAGCGGGGAGATTATAGGTGCTGTCCGCGCATTTCCGAACGGAGAAACCACAAAAATCAACAAACTAATAGTGTGTCCTGAAAATCAAGGCAAAGGTATAGGCACAAAATTACTTTCAGCTATTGAGCGCGAATGCCCCTCTACAAGATATGAATTATTTACAGGGCACAAAAGTGTACGGAACATCAAACTTTATGAGCGTTTAGGTTATACAATATTTAAAACAGAAAAAGTATCTGAAACCCGCACTTTGGTTTATATGGAAAAGTGCGGCGGTGATGAAATATGAGCATGGGAGACCGACTATGAAAGCAGTTATCGCTGAAAACCTTACCAAAATTTATCCCAGCGGGAAAAAGGCTGTGATTGATACGAGCTTTACCCTGGAGCAAGGTGAAGTTTTTGGTTTTCTTGGGCCGAACGGGGCGGGAAAAACCACAGTCGTAAAATTATTAAACGGAATATTAACCCCGACCGAGGGGATATGCCGGGTGTTTGATACTGACCCGGCGGCGAATCCGGTTGAAGTCCGCCAGTTTTCGGGTGTTGTCACCGAACATGCACAAATGTACGGTGATATGTCAGGATTACAAAACCTTATTTTTTATGGTACGGCATTTGGCCTTAGTGCCGCCGAAAGCAAAACCCGTGGTATTGATTTATTGGAAAAATTGGAACTTACTCATGCGGAAAACCGCAAGCTAGATACATACTCGACCGGAATGAGACAGCGGCTTTCGCTGGCGCGGGCGATGATTCACCGCCCGAAAATTTTATTTTTGGACGAACCGACTTCCGGGTTGGACCCCGAAAGCGTTCAAAGCGTTAACAATATGATAAAGAATCTTGCCGAAAAAGAGGGTACGACCATCTTTTTGTGTACCCATCAATTGCGTTATGCTCAAGAAATATGTAGTTCATACGGTTTAATTGCTAATGGGGATTTATTAGCAGCAGGAGACCTTGCCAAACTCCGCGCCCTGATTTTTTCCGGTTTAATAGTAAGCATTAAATCAGACCGCTGTCCAAAAGACATCGCTTTTACCAAAACCGGCGAAATGGATTATGAAATAAAAGTGGATTCGGAAGCAGAAATTCCCGCGATTATTAAACGTATTGTTAATGAGGAAGGTAATATTTACAATGTTGCCGCCCGCCGTTTGTCACTCGAAGAAATTTACTTTGGCCTGCTGGATAAGCGAAATGCCGAAGAATGTTCCGGGAAGGGGGCGAAAAATGATTAATTCCAAGCAAATAGCATTAATTAAAAAAGATATCCGTGCCGTTACGACAAATAAACGCCTATTTTCAGTATTGCTAATTGTCCCGTTAGTAATGACAGTTTTTATCCCCTCCATATTCATAATCATTGCCGGGGTAGTCCCATTGGATTCGAATGATTTTCAGAGTCTGATTGCGACTTTCAATCTGGAAGATATGCTTGATGGGGATTTGCGCGAAATGTTGATTAAAATTGTGCTGAATGAATTATTACCGTTATTTTTTATGATGATTCCGGTTATGTCAGCATCAATTATGGCGGCAAGCTCGTTTATTGGGGAAAAAGAAAAACGGACTCTCGAAACCCTTCTATATTGCCCCTTAAGTTTGCGCCAGATATTTGATGCAAAAATTATTGCTTCTTTCTTAATTAGCCAATTAGTTTCACTAATATCAGTTGCGGCAATGTTTTTGGTTGTTCAACTGGAAGTTTTTATTATCCTGGGCGTACTAATTCCAGTCGAAATCAGTTGGCTGATACTTTTGCTACTTGTTTCACCGGCCCTTGCCCTTACTACCATCACGATAATTGTGCGGGGTTCAGCGAAGGCAAAATCAGTAGAAGAATCCCAACAACGAAGTGTTTTTATGGTGATTCCGATTGTCTTGCTTATCGTCATGCAAGCCAGCGGGCTTCAGATATTAAGTGTTTGGCTGCTATTTGCCCTCGGAGTTATTTGTGCTTTAGTCGGGTTTGTTCTGCTAAAGCGGGCTTCAGCGAACTTTCATTATGAGAGTTTGTTGTTGTAAAGACAGTACCGCCTCTGCACAAAAAAACCTCGCAATCCATCAACTCTTCCTATATAATTAACTAAACGTTTAGTTATTTATATAGGAGGTTAATCTCATGGATAAAATACTCATCTTATACTTCTCCGGAACCGGCAATTCAAAATACCTTGCCGAAATTTTTGCTATCGAAATGAATGCGGCCTGCCATTCAATCGAAGAAGAAATAAATTTCAAAGAATTAATCACCAATCATGATACGATTGCGTTCAGTTTTCCGACCTACGGTTCACGGGTCCCGCGGATATTGCGGGACTTTACCGGGAAATATGCACGGTTAATTTACCGGAAGAAACTCATTTTATTCTGCAATCAGATGGCATTTTCCGGTGACGGGGCAAGAGCGTTTACCTATATATATCCGCTTAAATATCGCAAAAATCTAAACGTTGTCTACGCCGAGCACTTCATTATGCCGAACAATGTCGGAAATGTCTTCATCACCCCTTTAGCAAGCAAAAAGAAAACCCGGCGCTATTTTGCAAGGGCAAAACTCAAAATGGAAAATGCCTGTGACGAAATCAAAGCCGGAATCATCTTAAAACGCGGATTCAATCCGATTTCCCGGGGTTTGGGCCTTTTACAGGGTACAATAATGCCGATTCTCGAATTAATGGCAAGAGACAGTATCTATGTCCGCGAAAATTGCACCGGCTGCGGTTTGTGCGTAAAAAAATGCCCGATGAAAAACTTAACTAACGAAAACGGCAAAATTTCCGGAAAAGGTAACTGTATTATATGTTACCGCTGTGTGAATTTGTGCCCGGAGAAATGCATCACCGCTTTTTTTCACGCGGAAGTAAAAAATCAATACCGAGGTAAAGATTAATGAATACTACAGCAATAAATTCAAACAACGAAACAAATCATGACCATTTGAACCGCTTACGGATTAGTAAGTTACTGTCAGATTCGGCGAGGAATCCGGTTATAACTGTCTGCGCGGGGGCGGGTTGCGGAAAAACACACGCGGTATCTGATTTTTTACAGCAACAAGACCGCCCTTACTTTTGGGTACAATTAAGCGAACTTGATAACTCACCGTCGCGGTTTTGGGAAAATTACACCAATATATTAATGCAATTTGACCCTCACCTTGTTGATAAATACAGGGAAATCGGCTTTCCTGATACGCAGGAGAAAATAGACCGGTTTCAGCAGCTTAGAAAAAATGCCTTGATGAATAAGCCGGGTATCCTCGTATTTGATGACCTCCATCTTTTAAACGACCTGTCTGTGCTTGCTTTTATGGAAAAAATGATAAACGGTGTCCCGGCAAACAGCATAATAATCCTAATTTGCCGCGATTTACCAAGAATCAATATCAATACTCTTCAAATAAAAGGCTATATTTCAAATATAAATGAAACTGATTTAAACTTTATGGAAAGTGAGTTGACAGATTTTTTGAAAAAGCAGGGTTTG
The DNA here is from genome assembly GCA_009780115.1 of Lachnospiraceae bacterium. Lineage (GTDB taxonomy): Bacteria > Bacillota > Clostridia > Lachnospirales > Lachnospiraceae > UBA935. Next base: position 6,150 of record WRAQ01000056.1, on the reverse strand, counting down.
TCTTTTGACAAAGAGGCCATCCGGGAAATATTCAAAGATACAAAGGGTTGGGCTTTCGCGGTAAACCTTGTTGCCCGGTCGCTGAAAAGAAACCCGAACTATTTCGGTTATGTCAAAAATACCCTGATGAAAAATATTTTCGGCCTGATGGAAGCCGAAGCATGGGACCTGATTTCCGACCCCCTTAAGCACTATTTGGTGCGCCTTTCATTAATTGATCATCTTTCAATGGAACTGGTTGACATTTTGGCGGAAGGTAATGAAGATTTGCTTTACGGGTTAAAAAATCAAAGCGCTTATATCCGTTGCGACAATTATGGGGGCACTTATCAGATTCATCATTTATTCTTAGATTTTCTTCGCAAAAAACAGGATATTCTTACTGATGAAGAAAAATATAAGACTTATAAAGCGGCGGCCGATTGGTGTATGCAAAATAATTTCAAGATGGATGCCCTTGGTTATTTTGAAAAGATAGGGGATTATCAGGCAATCGTTTCGGTACTTCATACATTTCCCCCGGTATTTCCTTATGATATGGCCAGACATATTAAGGGGATATTTGACCGCGCGCCCGCCGAAGCTTTTGACCGCGTATTGTTTTTTGCGACAATGTATATGACTGCGGTAGCGTGTACCGGAGATTTTCAAACATATTTTGAGCTGGCAGAGCTTTATGAAAAGAAATTTCTTGCCTATCCTGAAGGCGACCCAATGCGAAACTATACATTATTCGGCCTTTATTATAGTTTAGGTATTACACGGGCCGCCAATATAACTGATGAGAATTATGACTTTGATGCTTATTTTGCGAAGATGTTCAGCTTCCTTGACAAAGAAAGCATTAAAGCAATACCGTCTTCTGATGTCCCGATTGGGCCGTGGCTTAATTTGACCCACTCTGCCGGCAAAGGCGGGCTGCAAAAATATATCGATGCAATGATTCGGCTTGAAAAGTTAACCGCCCCTTATTATGACGGTTTGACAATGGGCAAGGACGATTTGATTCAAGGTGAATTATTATTTTATCAGGGTGATACCGGGGCTGCCGTCCCTTTCGTTATCAGCGCGATAGAGAATGCGGGAAAAAGAGGGTCATATCAGACCTTGCACCGGGCTTTATTTTATATGATACGGATTGCTTTTGCCGAAGGCAACCTAAAAAAGGCTGAAACAGCACTTGGTGAAATGGAAAAACTGCTTGGAATAAAAGAATTTTATCAGTGTTTCATATCATGGGATATTTCATATGGCTGGTTTCAATGTGCCCTCCGTCAGCCGGATGCCGTCCCTGAATGGTTATGGGGCAGTTTTTCTCCGTATTCCCGCGCCTCGACGATTGAAAATTACGGCAATCAAATCAAGGCACGCTATCATTATTTAACGAAAAATTATCGCCCGTTGTTAGCTTATATCGCTGAATTGAAACAAAGGGAATCATTCTTACTTGGCCGGATTGAAATGCTGGCGCTGGAGGCTTGTGTCCATTTCCAAATGAAAAATAAGGATAAAGCGTTGAAAGCATTATTTGCCGCCTACAATGAATCGGCGCCGAATGATATTATTATGCCGTTTGTTGAACTTGGCAAAGATATGCGGACCCTTACAATGACGGCATTGCGTGAACCGGATTACGGTATCCCTGCTTCCTGGCTGGAAAATATCCGCCGTAAGTCATCTTCTTACAGCAAGTATCAATCGTTATTGATATCCGAACATACAAAAGTTAATGGAATAGAAAAAATAGATGATTTGTCACACCGCGAAAAAGATATTGCCTATGATTTGTATCAAGGGTTTTCACGGTCGGAAATTGCCGGAAGGAAAAATCTGACAATCAGCACCGTAAATAATATTATTAACAGTATTTACAAAAAGCTGAATGCCCAGGGAGTGGCTGATGTTGTGCGGATTTTCTCGGAGCAAAAGCAGTAATAATAATTATTTCATTAGTTTTGCGACCGAAATTATCCAAAAAATAAAAATATTTAACCTCTTTTATACGATAAATTCATTTGTCATTATATTAAATGGATATTTATCGTATTTTTTTGAGGTGTGTGTCAGTGAATATAAGAAGAAGAATATTAATTCCGATGGTTGTTCTGGCAATCGGGAGCTGTATTACAGTTCTTGTTTTTTCCATGATTCTTTTCAGCCGGGATTTAAGCAATGCGAAATATAATAAAATTGATGTTGCTGCATTGGTAGTAGAAAATGAAATTGAAGAGCTCAAAATTAAAGCTCAGATTGCCGCCTTCGGAATGGCAAAAAACCCTGACCTGATAAGAGCCATTGCCAACAATGACCGTGAAAGCATTATGTATATATCAAATGCTTTAAGAGTCATGGCTCACGTTGATTATTGTACGATTCTTGACTTTGACGGTATTGTCTTAACCAGGACCCATGAACCCGATGTATACAATGACAGCCTTGCCCACCTTCCTCATGTGAAGCAGGCAATGTATGGAATAAGCGAAGCGTATATTGCCAAGGGTGTCACTATCCGCCTTGGGACATATGCGGGGGCGCCGATATATGATGACGAAATGAATATGATTGGCGTTGTATCTTTGGGGTTTAGATTGGATTCGCAGGATTCTGTCCACAAACTTAAGCAGATTACCGGATGCGAAATAACTATTTTTTTGCATGATGAACGTGTTTCGACGACCCTGATTGATGATGAAGGGTTTTACGCAATCGGGTCAACAGCATCTGAAGCAATTAGCGAAAAAGTCCTTACGGGCGAATCTCATGTCGGAATAGTACAGCTTTACGGTAACAGTGTCCTTGCAAAATATGTGCCATTATACGGGGCCTACAACGAAATAGTCGGAATGATGTTTGTTGGTTACGATACGACAGAAGATGATTACAAAATATTATTTTTCATTATTATTGGCGCATTCCTTACGTTTGTTGTACTGGTTGTATGCGTTATAATTGCGATGTTTATTTCCAGGATTGTTGAACGCCAATTGAAAAAAGCCCAGGATATGATTGAACTTCAACTTACAAAACTTAGTCTGATGGTCAAATCAGCCAAAATCGGTTTGTGGGATATGGAAGTTATTACCGATGAAAACGACCCGGTTAACCCTCAGAATGTATTCATGTGGTCGGATGATGTCAGACAGATGCTTGGATATGAAAATGAAGAAGATTTCCCCAATGTCCTTTCCAGTTTGCTTGATATAATGCACCCGGATGACCGGGAGAAAACTGATAAAGCATTTACCGGCCACTTGCTTGACGTTACCGGCAAGACACCATTTGATGTGGAATATCAATTACTTAAGAAAAATGGTGAGTATTCTTATTTTCATGCATCCGGCGAAACTACCCGCGACAAAGACGGCAATGCAATCCGTATTGCGGGTGCCTTAGTTGATATATCTAAAGCAAAATCACATCTTGCCGAGCTGGAAAATGCTCAAGAGAACTTACGGCAGGCGCGGGATACGGCGGAGGCGGCCAACCGGAGCAAATCCATCTTTTTAGCCAATATCAGTCATGAAATCAGAACCCCGATGAATAGCATTATCGGATTTTCGGAACTGGCGCAGGATGATGATATTCCGCCGAAAACCAAGCAATACCTTGCCAATATATCAGACAATGCCAAATGGCTGCTTAATATTATCAATGATTTGCTGGACAGCACCAAGATTGAATCGGGCAAAATAATCCTTGAGCATATCCCCTTTGATTTGCATGACGTGATTACTCAATGCCAGTCGGCGGTCTTGCCGAAAACCGCGGAAAAGGGAATCGCCTTATTTTGTTATGTTGAACCGTTTAACGGTAAAAAGCTGCTTGGCGACCCGGTCAGGCTGCGCCAGGTGTTTATGAATCTGCTTACAAACGCCGTGAAATTTACCAATACCGGAAACGTAAAACTGCTTACTTCAGTTATGGATTACAACGATAAACAGGCAACGATAAATTTCGAAATAAAAGACAGCGGTATTGGCATGAGCCCTGACCAGATTGATATTATCTTCGAACCTTTTATGCAGGCCGACGATAGTGTTACCCGGCGGTTCGGCGGCACCGGGCTTGGGCTTCCGATTACAAAAAATATTATTGAACTGATGGGCGGTACGCTGGTGGTCGAAAGTGAATTTGGGGCCGGGAGCAAGTTTAGCTTTACCTTAACCTTTGATTTGATTTTCATGGATATCCATATGCCGGTAATGGATGGTTTGGAAGCCGCTTCCCAAATCAACGGGCTTGGGGTGGAGACACCGATCCTGGCTTTAACTGCCAATATCATGTCAAACGATTTGGAAATGTACAAAGCCAGCGGAATGCTTGATTATCTTGGCAAGCCTTTCACATCACAGGAATTATGGAAATGTTTAATCAAATATCTTCCGGTCGAGAATTTCAGTCCCGTGGACAAAAACCACCAGCTATCGGAAGAAGACAAATCATTAAAACAATTACGGGCGTATTTTGTGAAGAACAATCAGACGACATTCACCAAAATTATGCAGGCTTTGGATGCCGGTGATATTAAGCTGGCTCACCGGATTGCCCATACCCTGAAAAGTAACGCCGGCCAAATCGGTGAAAAACGGCTTCAAGAGCTTGCGGCGGAAACCGAAGCAATGTTAGCTGACGGGACAAATCAATTTAATAAGGAAAAAGCAGATATTTTGGCGGCTGAACTAAATTTAACCCTTGAAAAATATCAGCTTGCTGAAGAAGCGAATCCAAAAAATCATCATGAAATTGATGATGAAAAAATAAGGGAAATCATCGGGAAATTAGAACCTTTGCTGGCTAAGAGCAAACCGGAGTGTATGAAACTGTTAGACGATATCAGAATTATACCGGGGGCAGAAAAGCTTAAGTTTCATGCCGAGGAATTTGAATTTAAGCAAGCGCTTGAGGAACTGCAAAAATTAAAAAAAAGATGGGAAAAAACCAATGAATAAAACAGATATGAACAGTGTGCTCATTATTGATGATGAAACCGCTAATATTATTGCCTTGACGAATATTTTGAGTCCGGAATATGAAGTCTATGCGGCTAAAAACGGTGCTGATGCAATCAAAATAGCAAAAGAAAGTTTACCTGACGTAATCCTGCTTGATATTTTAATGCCCGATATGGATGGCTATGAAGTAATTTCCCTTTTGAAAAGTTCAGAAGATACACGGTCAATCCCGGTTATTTTCATATCCGGCCTAGGCAGTGAAAAAGATGAAGAAAAGGGGCTGCTTCTTGGGGCTTCCGACTATATAACAAAACCTTTTAACGCTACAATTGTCAAATTGAGGGTGCAAAACCAAATCCAGTATTCAAGTCAGTTCAATATCGTAAAAGCTCTTAGTTTGATGGATGAACTGACCGGTTTGTTTAACCGGCGGGGGTTCGATTCCCGGCTGCGCCTTGAATGGAACCGCGCCCGCAGGGAACAGGCCCCGGTTAGCCTGATGATGATTGATATTGACCATTTCAAAAAATACAACGATTCATACGGCCATACACAAGGTGATGTTGCCTTGCAAACTGTCGCAAAAATTATTGAAGGGACATTAAAGCGCCCGGCCGATTTTTGTGCCCGCTGGGGCGGCGAAGAATTTATTGTCCTGCTGCCGGACACCGATTTGGCCGGGGCGATGAATGTTGCCGAAGAAATCCGCAGAAATGTTGAAGATACGCAAATACCTTGCAGTAACGGCCATATCACAAGAACAACAGTGAGTATCGGCGTAAACGTTATTCTGCCGGCTCATGACATTTTAGTTAAAGGATTTATTGACGAAGCCGACCATGCGCTTTATATGGCCAAGAAATTCGGGCGGAATAAAGTTTGCATATACGAAAAAGGTGCTGAAAGTGAATGAAACAAACAAAAATATCGTGCTTATTATTGACGATGAAACGGCAAATATTATTGCCCTGACGAATATTTTGAGTCCGGAATATGAAGTTTACGCCGCAAAAAACGGGAAAGATGCAATTGAATTGGCAAAAGAAAATTTACCTGATTTGATTTTGCTTGATGTTATTATGCCGGATATGGATGGGTATGAAGTTATCTCGGCATTGAAAAACTCTGATATTACGATGTCGGTCCCGGTTATTTTTATCACCGGCCTAAGTAATATTGATGCGGAAAAAAAGGGGTT
>WRAQ01000055.1 GCA_009780115.1 Lachnospiraceae bacterium | reverse complement strand
TCAACAAGGAGAACAAGAACTATTACCTGATTGATTTAACCAATTATACCATGGGCATTAACAAACCGATTGAAGTAATTTATTGAGTTTAGTAATTAAGTATAAAGATATTATACGAGGAGAGTCTATATGCTCAAAATTGTTATCCTTGAAAGAGAAACCATTGGTTTAGATGTATCGGTTGACCGATTCAGTCAATTAGGTGAGGTTGTTATTTATCCTTACTCAACTGCTGAAAATGTTTCTGAACGAATTAATGATGCCGATATCATCATCGCTAATAAATGTCCTCTTAATGCTGAAACTCTTAAAAATGCTATAAATGTAAAACTCATTTGCGAGTTTGCTACCGGATATGACAATATTGACTTGGAATATTGCCGTAAGCGGGGAATCAAAGTCGCAAATGTCCGGAATTATTCAACTGCGGCCGTTACCCAGCATACTTTTGCGTTATGTTTCTATATCCTTGGAAAGCTTCGCTATTATGATGAGTATGTAAAATCCGGGGCTTATGGTGCGCAAAATAATTTTTCCAATTTTGACCTGCCTTTTAATGAGCTTGCAGATAAAACATGGGGCATCATCGGCATGGGGCATATCGGCAGCAGTGTTGCTAAAGTTGCCGCTGCTTTTGGCTGCCGGGTGATTTTCTTTTCGCCGACTGGAAAAAGTGCTTGTACGGAATATCAGCGGGTTGAGTTTGATGGATTATTAAAGGAAAGTGATTTTCTTTCCTTACATTGCCCTCTAAGTGATATTACCCGGGGATTAATTGATTTAGCTGCGCTTAAAAAGATGAAGCCTTCGGCAATTTTGCTTAATGTCGCCCGCGGGCCTTTAGTTGTGGATGAGGATTTGTATACCGCATTATGTGAAAATATTATTAGCGGGGCCGGCCTTGATGTGACCGGGACTGAACCGATGAAAGAAAGTAACCCGCTAAGCCGCTTTATGGATTCAAACCGCCTAATTATTACTCCGCACAATGCTTGGGCAACTACTGAAGCGCGAAATCGGGTTGTATACGAAACTTATGAAAATATCATTGCTTTTTTACGGGGGGAAGAGCGGAATTTGATTTGATATCAGGGTCAAAAGGCCATGTGTTTCATGCTTGCGAGAAGTGCGCAGCACGGAGCAATCCGTAGATATCTATATAGTAAAGCGATAATTTTATAAATTATTAATAACCGGCCCGCAACTTTTATGCTTATTTAATAAAAAAAAGTATTAAATATGGTATACTAGCACCATGAAGTTTAAAACAAGACTCTTGGTGACTTTTTTAATTATTTTAATATTACCGTCGATTTTAACCGGCGTTGCTTTTTTTGTTATTGGCGTTTTTCTGGTTAAAATCCCTTTTGGCAGGGATTATTTCAAATATAATATGATGTCGCAGTTGGCAAACGAAGTATTTCATGACAGCATGATGGCAAGGTCCCTGTTTTTCTATTTATTTTTAGCGATTATTGCAATTCTTTTTTTAGTAGGGATTATGCTGACCCAATGGATCAGTCATAGTGTTTTTGTCCCGATTAGCCGTCTGAATTTGGCAATGCAGAGTATCGCCGAAGGCAATTTTGAATATATCCTTAGCAATGATAACCGCGGAGAAATCGGGGAACTTTATCACAATTATGAGGATATGCGCTTGCGGCTTAAGGAATCAATTGATGAAAAGATGGCTACCGAAACCCAAAACCGTGAATTGGTCAGCAATATTTCCCATGATTTGAAAACACCTATTACAGCGATAAAAGGTTATGTTGAAGGTATTATTGATGGGGTTGCCGATACGCCGGAGAAGATGGATAAATATATCCGGACGATTTATAATAAAGCTAATGACATGGACCGGTTGATAAATGAGTTGACTATTTATACCGGGATTGATACAAACCGCATCCCTTATAATTTCTGCAAGATTAATATCGCCGATTATTTTGGCGATTGTATTGAAGAAGTCGGGCTTGATTTAGAATCAAAAAATATTCGTTTGAACTATAGTAACCTTATTTCACCGGAAGCGATTATTATTGCCGACCCCGAACAGCTTAAACGAGTGGTTAACAATATCGTCGGCAATAGTATTAAATACATCGACCGAAGTAAAGAGGAATGCGAAATTGACATCCGGATTCTTGACGAGCTGGATTCTATCCGGATTGAAATTGAGGATAACGGCCGTGGTATTCCCTCTAAAGACCTTGGACAAATATTTGAACGTTTTTATCGTTCTGATACTTCACGAAATTCTGCCCGCGGCGGTAGTGGTATCGGGCTTTCGATTGTGAAAAAAATTATTGAAGACCATGGCGGTTATATTTGGGCAACCAGTCGTGAAAATGAAGGGACTTGTATGCATATTGTTTTCCGAAAATTTTTAAATGTTACCGATGAATAGTGTGAAGAGGTTAAGAATGTCGAAAGATGCCATTCTTACAAGCTATAATTTATAAAGAAAGGATGTATGTATGAGCAAAATTTTAATTATTGAAGACGAAGAAGCAATTGCGGATTTGGAGAAAGATTATCTTGAATTAAGCGGCTTTGATGTAACGATTTGTAATAGCGGTGATGTTGGCCTAAAAATGGCGCTTACTAATGAATTTGATTTAGTAGTGCTTGATTTGATGTTGCCCGGGATGGACGGCTTTGAGATTTGCCGGCAAATTCGGGAAGAAAAAAATATTCCGATTCTAATGGTTTCAGCGAAAAAGGATGATATTGACAAAATTCGCGGCCTAGGCCTCGGTGCAGACGATTATATGACCAAACCATTTAGCCCAAGCGAGCTTGTTGCCCGGGTAAAAGCTCATCTAGCCCGTTATCAGCGGCTGGTTAGTTCCGGTAAAAAGCAAAACGATATCGTTGAAATACGCGGAATCCGGATTGACAAAACCGCCCGGCGGGTGACGATTGACGGCGAGGAAAGAGCTTTTACCGGCAAAGAATTTGATTTGCTTACTTTCCTTGCGGAAAACCCAAACCGGGTTTATACCAAGGAAGAGCTTTTCCGTGAGATATGGGAGATGGATTCAATTGGTGATATTGCGACTGTCACTGTCCATATCAAAAAAATCCGCGAGAAAATTGAGTACGATTCAGCCAAACCGCAGTATATTGAGACGATTTGGGGGGTTGGGTACCGTTTTAGAATCTAGTGCGCCGTATTCTAGTTACTATATACATTTTTTTCTTGAATTGTTCATCTCAAGATTGGAAATATTAATAATCGGAGGGTTACGACGTGAAGAAAATTACAAGATTTACCAGATATATTTTATTTGCTATATCTATACTATTATCTGCTGCAATGCTTAGTGCCCCGGCCGCATCTTTTGCTATGTCAGCTATGTCTTTTAATCTATTCACAGCTAAAGCTGTTCATAGTAATAATGATGCACACAAATCGCAAAATACGCAATTTGACACTGAAGTTTTGTCTCATACGCATACACCCTTGCTGAATACGAAACAAAGCCGGATGGACAATATCATTTTGACATGCGATAAAATTAATGAAACTGTTATCTCCCCTTATAATATCTTCAGCTTTAATGAAGTTGTTGGTGAACGCACCGAAGAGAGAGGTTATCAGTCCGCACCAACCTTTGTTGACGGAAAAATAGCTGAAAGTCTTGGCGGCGGTATTTGTCAAGTGTCCTCAACGCTTTATTATGCTTGTTTATTAGCCAATCTTGAGATTATAGAGCGGCAAAATCATTCGATGCTTCCGGACTATGTCAGTATACCCGGATTTGATGCAACCGTATACTGGGATTCTATTGATTTCAAATTCAGAAATAATAGCATAACCGCTATTAAAATTTTGTCATGGATAGAGGATTACAAAGTACATGTGAAAATTATGGGGGTTAAGCAAAATAATAATACGGTAATCATTGAAGGCGAAATTATTTCCACAAACCCGGCGGAGATAGTTTTTGTGGATAATCCCAGCCTTGCCCCCGGGCAAATTAATGTTTTGCAACCCTCATTTAACGGATATGTTGTTGATACTTACCGTAAAGTCATAAATGAAGAAGGAAAGTTATTAAGCCTTACCCTTGAAGCAAGGAGCATTTATAATAAACTTGACAAAATTGTTGAATATAATTTTGCAAAAGTACCGGAAGATTCTTTTATCATTCCTTCAGCATAACTATCGCAAACTAGTAAAGCTATTTTAAGACTTTATCTTGGATATATTGTAATTTGTTGATGATTTGGTCATCTTCCATCATTTCTTCACAAATCTTTATTTCACCGAAAAAATATTCCCAGTTACGCAAAATATTTTTTTCATAAAACTTAATTGCTTTCTTTTTATATTTTGTGTTTGGCATTTTTAGTATGTAAGGTTTAATTGGCTCATTTAGAAGAGGCCTGTTTTGTGACTTTGTAACGGTATAAGGTGAATATCTTTTTCCATCAACAAAATCTATCCCCGCCGGAGTATATACAAAAGAAAAGTCATCCTTGGGAAAAACATGCCGGTAGATTGAATCAAAATAGTACTCATTAAGTTTGCCTTGATTGATAAATATCCTTACCATAGTTTCATCGACACTTTTTAAAAGCGGGTTATTTCCGATAATCCACCCGACTTTTATCACTGCTTTTTCAATCTCATAAAGATACTTCATTTGCGCTATTTGAAGCTTAATATACTTACCATATCTTTGGAAATTGGGGATATCATTAAACGTTTTCATTTTGCACATAACTTCCTGTAAAATACATTTGAAATAATAGCTTCCCTGATAAGTGTGTGAAAGTTTGACCTCATAGATATCATCAATACACAAATTTCGGGTTAGTACCTTTATACACTTAAGTTGCTCCTTTACAAGTATTTCACACTGTTTTCCCGATATTTCATAACCGACTGTCCCTATTTCATGCAAAATACCGCATGCACCAAATTTTTCAGTTAAGATAAGGGCCGTTAAAATCATATTTATTAGCTCAAACCCGAATCCACGGCTTACTTCCTTAGCAGAAGCAAGGCCTGTTCCAAAATATACTTTTTTTCCTTTTGCACCAGCTTGAATAATTTGTGGGCTAATATAATTGGGTATATTTGGTGTATCAAAACTAATTTGCCGCATTCTATTACCCGTATTTTGTTATTCAAAATAAATATATGCCAATTGAAATTAATAGTTCGTTTGAACCGGGATAAGGCATAAAATATAAGAATAAGATAAACAAGCAAGGAAACCCGATTGAAAATACAGCGCAAAGATGAATTATCCAGTTTAATTTTCATTATTACCGGTTCATTTATTATGGCAATAGCGCTGAATGCGTTTTTATTAAATAACGATTTGGTGATAGGCGTTGGCGGGCTGAGCAGAATAATAGAAAAACAACACGGCATCCCCCAAAACTATGTTTATTGGTTTTTAAGTACTTTTATATTATTATTAGGCAGTTTACTAAAAAAAGAAAATAATAAAGAAGATTTCATATTCAGGTCTTTTACCGGTATAGTCTGCCTCTCGCTTATTTTTCTTCCTTTAACGAAAAGTTTAATGAAATTCCGCCTTCCTTTGCCGGAACAGTTTAGCTTTTTGTTTATGCCTGTTACATCAGCCATCGGCGCTGTTTTATTGGGTCTAGGAATCGGTATAATAATGAAATCAGGAGGAAGTACTTGCGGGGTTGATTTGCTTGCCCGGTTATTTGAAAAAGAGAAAAGTATTAAAAAATCCAAAACAATGCGGGTTTTTGATTTTTCGGTACTTGCGATTGGGATAATAACTTTTATCGGTAAGGACTTGCTTGACCCGGTAACGCTAAAATCAACACTTTTGTATATAAGTTCAGGGCTTATATTAATTTATTTATTGCCGAAGGTTGTTGAGTTTGTTGATAACCGCATATTATCATGATAAAATTGGGTAATGATTAGCAGATATTTAAAGAAAAGCATCAACTTTATCCTGACGAGCTATATTTTTATAATAGCTGTTATTTATCCGCTTTTTATGACTTCCGGTGGATATAGTAGTATTGGTAATGATAAATATAATTTTTACCGGACAGCTACTTTAGCGATGTTAGTGTTAGTATTGATATTTGTCATTTTATTTTGGTTATGTAATAAAAAAGAGTCGCCCGGCGGCACCGCTTCTAAGATAATGCAGGTATTCCCCTTAAATGGTTTACAAAGTTTCATCTGGACTCAATGGGCGGCGATAATATTTTTAGCTATTGCTGCTGTATCATGGTTTTTTTCGTCTTATCGAACGACGGCTTGGCAGGGGGCGGCGGGCTGGTTTATCGGTTTAGAAACACTTTTATTTATGGTTTTTACCTACTTTTTAATCAGCTTTTTATGGAAGTATTACGAAAATATCTGGTTATTTTTTCTTGCCGGTTCGGGCATTACTTTTATTCTAGGTATCTTGAACCGTTTTTCATTTTATCTGTTTGAATTTGACCTGATGGCCCCGCATTTTATTTCCACGCTGGGTAACATTAATTGGGGGGCCGGATATTTTTCGGTGATGTGGCCGGTTGGGGTTGGCCTTTATTTGTTTTCCGGGAAAAGATATCAAAGATACAGCGCCGGGGTTTATACATTTATTGCAATGTCTTATGGCATTGTTCAAGGGGCGGATAGTGCGTTTCTATCGTTTGGTGCGGTGTTCTTTCTATTATTTATTATCTGTCTTGGGCAGTGGGAAAAATATGGGGCTTCATATCTTGAACTGATAATGGCCTGGTGTTTAACCTGTCAGTTTATGCGGTTAGTAAGAGTAATTTTGCCCACCCGTTTTAATTATGGCGCAGAGGGGATCGGCGGATTTCTTACCGATTCAAATTTAAGTATTTATTTGCTTTTGCTGGTGATAATCCCTTATCTTTTGACGAAAACCAAGGCTGATTTTTTCTTCCGTTTCATTAATAACCGGCTCACGAAAAAAATAGTTATTTTTGTACCGATAGTTGCAATCCTGATATTCACAATTTTGATTATCGTTAATACCATCACTCCTAACGGCATAGGCCTCACGGAAATGGCGGTTTTCACATATAATGAAAATTGGGGTAGCTCGCGGGGTGCCACTTGGAACCTTGGTGTTGAATTATTTATCCGCATGAACCCGGTTCAAAAGTTGATTGGCTTGGGGCCGGATTGTTTTTCGGAATATCTATATAGCTTCCCTGATTTAATTAGTTTAAGTAACGAGTATTTTGGTATGCAATTATTGAAGAATGCTCACAATGAGACATTGACTACATTGGTCAATGTGGGGATTTTAGGTACGCTTGCTTATTTTAGCATTTTTGTTACTTTTTTTGTCCGTTTTGTTAAACAGGGCAAGGCTAACGCGATTATGTATATTCCGGCGGTTTGTGTATTTAGTTACGTAATTCATAATATGGTGAGTTTCGGCCAGATTTTGAACCTGCCATTTATTTTTATTATTATGGGGATTGGGGAAAATAGTAAAATAACTTCCAAAGTCAGAACCTATTAGAAGAGTGTAAGGCTATGTAAATTGGGGAAAATAATGGTGATTAACATCTTGTTGTTATGGGAATACTGTGATAAAATAAGATATGTATATGATTTTTAAATAAATCATACCCTCCGCCGGATTACGTCCGTTTTGGGATGCGCATTAAAACCGCGCTGATATAATGTCTTAAATATTATTGTGTCGAATAATATATAAGCTTTTTGAATAGCTTTGTGTATATGGTTGTGTAAAGAGGATCAATATGAGAAAAGTAAAGGAGTCAGAACGTACCCGTCTTCTGAATTATTTGGCGACGGAACCGGAAATCAATATGTTCTTTATCGGCGTTATTGAGAATCATTGTCTTGACTCCGATGAAGTAGAGGTTTTTGTTGAGGAAAATCCGAAAATAGATGATTGGAACATTGTTATACTAAAGTATTACGATAACTATATTCTTTATAGCCGTGATGACAATTTCCAGCTAAAAGCAGTTGTTGATTTCCTGAAAAATGATATAGTTGACTCGGTTAATGGGAAATCAAGTATTATCCGCCGGATTGCGCCGTTTTTCCCGCGTATGAAAGTAGAAGAAAAGTCACTGCTTAGGCTCGACAATTTAACCGCTGCCGCGATTGATTATGGAAAAGTAAAAATACGCATTTTAACACCGGAAGATGCCGGTTCGATTATTGATTTGTATGCGCAAAATATTGATTACGAATCTAGTTTTGTCAGCAATAAAGAAAAATATATTGCCGAACGGCGCAGCAATCTTGAAGGCAATGGAATTGCGGTTGGTTTGATATACAAGCACAGATTGGTATCGGTCGCCGAAATTTCAACTGACAATGATTTAACCGGTTTGATTGTGGGTATTGCCACCCATCCGAAATATTATGGCCGTGGTTTTGCCACTCAGGCAATTACCGCGCTTTGTATTGAAGCTTTCCGGCAAGGCAAAAAACATATCTGTGTCTTTCATGACAATCCCAAAATTACGAGTCTTTTGAAAAACATCGGCTTTGAAGAAAAAAGCCAATATGCACTACTGCACTAGAGAGGAATAGTTTTGCTAAAAATATTTAAGCATCTAAAGGGGTTAAGTTGGCCGGTTACGGCTATTATTAGTTTGCTAATTATCCAAGCTTATTGTGAATTAGCTTTACCCCAGTATATGTCGGAGATAGTTGATATAGGAATTACTCAGCGCGGTGTCCCCGATTCAACACCATTGCTTATCAGCCAGCAAGTGGCGGCTGGTGTTGATTTCAGTAAAATCCAGCTTGATTACTTACTTAATAAAGGCAGTGTAATGCTTGCTTTTTCCGTAGCAGTAATGCTTACGGCGATAGCTGTTGCTTTTTTGTCCGCCCGGGCCGGAGCATCAATCGGCAGACAATTGAGAGATAAAGTCTTTAAAAAAATCGTTTCGTTTTCCAATGCCGAAATTGACCGTTTTTCAACCGCTTCTCTTATTACCCGCAGTACAAATGATATTCAGCAAGTACAAATGACCGCGATTATTTGCCTGCAAATGGTTTTTAAAGCTCCGATTATTGGTTTTGGCGGGGTTATCAAAGTCGCAGCTACCCAAACCGGAATGGGTTGGATTATCGGAGTAGCGCTAGGGACTATTCTGATGATTGTCATTATTCTAATGCTCGTTGCAATGCCGGTATTCAAAAAAATGCCGGTTCTTATGGATCGCCTGAATCTGGTTTCCCGTGAGATTTTGACCGGGACTAATGTAATTCGCGCTTTTGGCCGGGAAAAATATGAAGAAAAGCGCTTTGATACAGCTAGTATAGATTTGAAAAATAATCAATTGTTTGTCAGCCGGGTTATGGCTTTGATGATGCCGTTGATGATGTTTATTATGAATGGGATTACCTTGGCTATTGTATGGTTCGGGACAAGGGGCGTTGATTATGGTGATTTGATGGTCGGCGACATGATGGCCTTTATTACATATACGATGTTGATTGTGATGTCATTTTTAATGCTAACCATGATTTCGGTCATGTTGCCGCGGGCAATTGTCTCCGCGAAACGGATTGAAGAAATCCTTAAAACGGAAGCAACAATCTATGATGAGAAAAATTCTCATGATGAGAAATTGGATAAAGTAGAAGGCATTATTAGTTTTGAAGATGTTTCGTTCCGCTATCCCGGCGCTGATGAGGATGCTTTAGAAAATCTCCAATTTGCGGCCCGTCCCGGCGAAACGACTGCTATCATTGGAAGTACCGGTTGTGGTAAGTCAACCTTGCTTAATTTAATTCCGCGCTTTTATGATGTCAGTGCCGGACGGATTACTTTGGACGGCATCGATATCCGTGATATTACCCAAGCAAAACTCCGCAGTTTGATTGGTTATGTGCCTCAAAAAGGTGTCCTTTTCAGCGGTGATATCGCCTCGAACATCAAGTTCGCCGGCAACTGGATTAGCGACGGGCAAATGCGTAATGCTGCCGAAATTGCTCAAGCCAATGAGTTTATTAATGAAAAAGAAAATCATTATGAAGCGGAGATATCGCAGGGTGGTACGAATATTTCCGGCGGCCAAAGACAACGCCTTTCGATTGCCCGGGCGATAGCAAAACAACCAAAAATATTCTTGTTTGATGATAGCTTTTCGGCTCTTGATTACAAAACAGATATAGCTTTGCGCAAAGCATTAAAGCAAAAAACAAAAGACACAACAACGATAATTGTTGCCCAGCGGATTAATACGATTCTTCATGCCAATAAAATAGTTGTTCTTGACGAGGGAAAAATAGTTGGGATTGGTACGCATGAAGAACTGCTTAAAAATTGTGAGGCTTATCAGGAAATTGCAAATTCGCAGTTCTCCGAGCAAGAGTTGCGGGGGGATAAGGTTGAAAGAAAAGCACTTTCAACGCCTGAATGTAGTTCAGGTTTTGAATTTGAGTCCGCCATAGGCGGAGATGGGTGTAAAAATGAGTGAAAAAATTAAAACATCATCCCGCCCTCACCGTGCTATGGGAGGGCCAGGCCGCCACGGTATGCTTCCTGCGGAAAAGGCCAAAGACTTCAAAGGTACAATCAAAAAACTGTTTGCTTATCTTGGCAATTATAAATATGCAATGCTGGTGGTTGCGATTTTTGCTGTTGGCGGAACAGTATTTAATATTTATGGGCCGAAGGTACTTAGCCGGGCGATTACCGAGCTATTTAATGGCTATATGGCAAAAATCATGGGTAATACCGGGGGGATTAACTATTCTTTTATCGCCAATACTTTATTATTTTTACTTTTCTTGTATGTACTTAGTGCAATTCTTAATTTTGTTCAAGGTTGGATAATGGCAGGAATATCGCAAAAAATCAGCTATCGTTTCCGCCGGGAGTTATTGGAAAAAATCAACCGGATGCCGATGAAATATTTTGAAACAAACGCTGTTGGTGATATTTTGTCACGGATTACCAACGATGTTGATACAATCGGTCAAAATTTGAATCAAAGTATTATGATTTTGGTTACATCGGTGGCGACAATAATCGGTGTGTTGATTATGATGCTTAGTATCAGTCCGCTGATGACTTTGATTGCAATAGTGATTCTGCCGGTGACAGGAATTTTACTTGGATTTGTTGTTAAACATTCGCAAAAATATTTTACTGATTATCAAAAATATTTAGGCAAGTTAAATGGCCAGATTGAAGAAGTTTATAGCGGCCACAATATTATTAAGGCTTTTAACCGGGAAGCGGATACCGTTTCAGAATTTGCTGAAACAAATGATAAATTGTATGAAATGGGCTGGAAATCACAGTTTATTTCCGGATTAATGATGCCGGTTATGTTTTTCATCGGCAACCTCGGATATGTAGCAGTAGCGGTAATTGGCAGTATTTTGACGATTAATGGTGCGATTCAAATCGGTGATATTCAGGCATTTATTCAATATGTGCGCAATTTTACCCAACCAATTCAGCAGATTGCCCAGATTTCAAATATGCTGCAATCAACAGCCGCTGCCGCCGAGCGGGTATTTGAGTTCCTTGCTGAAGAAGAAGAGGGGTTGTTATTCACAGCTAATGCTGAATCACAATGTTTTCGAAATGGCGATGTTTACAAATCGCAATTAGACACAGCCAGCCAAGTGGTTTTTGAAAATGTTCATTTCGGTTACGACTCGGAAAAAACTATTATTAATGATTTTAGTTGTGATGTATCTTCCGGGCAAATGGTCGCTATCGTTGGCCCAACCGGTGCTGGAAAAACGACGATGGTGAAGTTGTTAATGCGTTTTTATGATGTTGAAAGCGGGCGGATTCTCGTAGATGGCCGTGATATCCGCGATTATGACCGCAGCGATTTGCGCCGGAATTTTGGCATGGTTTTGCAAGATACCTGGTTGTTTAAAGGGACAATCATGGAAAATATCCGTTATGGCAAACTGGAAGCAACTGACGAAGAAGTAACCGCTGCGGCGAAAGCGGCATATGCCCACCGGTTTATTAAGACTTTGCCGGAAGGTTATCAAATGGAATTAAATGAAGATGCAAGTAATGTCTCGCAAGGGCAAAAGCAGTTGTTAACGATTGCCCGGGCGATATTGGCTGATAATCCGATTTTGATTCTTGACGAGGCAACCAGCTCCGTTGATACCCGTACCGAGGCACGGATTCAAAAAGCAATGGCCAATCTGATGGCAGGGCGGACAAGTTTTGTAATTGCTCACCGGCTTTCAACGATTCGTTATGCTGACATGATTTTGGTAATGCGTGACGGTGATATCGTTGAACAAGGAAATCATGTTGAGTTGCTTAGTGCCGGTGGATTTTATGCCGAACTGTATCAATCGCAGTTTGAGCAAACGGGGTGAGAGTACCTACTAAGTTCTATTTTCGGTTTGGTGTTGTATTGTAATAAGGACATATTTATCAATGTCAAAAAAATGTGAGAGTTGCGCCGTTTGTGGCACATACGGTTTTCACGGACAGGGGTAAAAAGTAAACCTAAAGGGGGTGTTCTTTATGCAAAACAGCACCAGCAGAATCGATATTTTAGACGAATTCTTAAAACTTTCCTATTTCATAAAAATTTTATTGCCTTAATAAATTTTTAGGGTGAAGATCAACAAAATAATCATACAAAAAGCGTGCAACTATTACGACGTAAACGAAATAAATTATGATAACTCATAACTTCATACTTGAATCTGTCATGCGGTTTTGATATAATAATTACGAGGAACGATACTATCCATTGAAATATCGAAATGAGGTATTCATTTGAAAAAAGCAAGTTACAAAAAGCTATGGAAGCTACTTATTGACAAAGACATGAATAAAAAGACTCTTGCCGAAGCTGCTAAAATTAGTGTATCTACATTAGCCAAGCTAAACCGGGGTGAAACGGTGAATGTAGACGTTCTGATAAAAATATGTTCTGTTTTAGATTGCACGATGGATGATATCATGGAGTTAGTTGAGCCAGAGTAATTGATTTACAAAAACCATTTGAGAATAACCTCTCTCAACATGATGAAAGCATGGCTTTTGAAATGTTTGATGACGTCGCGGCAATAAAACCATTATCGGAGGAACTTATGAATAAGCAAAAGTTAGCATCAAAGATTTGGCAATCAGCCAACAAGATGCGTTCTAAAATCGAGGCGAACGAATATAAGGACTACATACTGGGCTTTATTTTTTATAAATTTCTATCAGACAAGGAATTAAAATTACTGAAATCTGAGGGCATGACCCCAGAAGAAATTAAAGACTTAACCGAGAGCGACACTGAGGCAGTCAATTTTGTCAAGAATAGAATCGGATATTTCATGGCATATGATGACCTTTTTTCAACATGGCTTGTAAAAGGTTCTGATTTTAACGTAGCTGATGTTCGTGATGCCTTATCTGCATTTAATCGCCACATAAGCCCAGCTCATAAAAAAGTATTCACAGGCATTTTTGACACGTTGCAAACAGGATTATCCAAACTTGGCGATACCGCCGCTTCACAAACAAAGGCGATAAGTGATCTTTTAGGGCTGATTAAAGATATACCGATGGATGGTAAGCAAGACTATGATATATTAGGCTTTGTTTATGAGTATCTTATCAGCAACTTTGCTGCTAACGCCGGAAAAAAAGCCGGCGAATTCTATACCCCTCATGAGGTATCATTGCTCATGTCAGAAATCGTTGCTGAACATTTGAAAGACCATAAGAAGATTGAGATATATGATCCGACCAGCGGTTCCGGCTCATTACTAATCAATATCGGGCGCTCGGCAGCAAAACACATTGATGATGAAAATAACATCAAATATTTTGCCCAAGAGCTGAAGGTCAACACATATAACCTTACCCGAATGAATCTTGTTATGCGTGGAATTTTGCCCGATAATATAGCAATCCGTAATGCCGATACGTTAGAGGATGACTGGCCGTATTTTGATGAAGATGACCCGCACGGCACATATGAGCCGCTTCATGTTGATGCAGTAGTGTCTAATCCTCCATACTCCCAAGCATGGGAGCCAACAAACAAAGAGGCTGATCCCCGTTATTCCGGTTTTGGGCTTGCACCTAAGACTAAGGCTGATTTTGCATTTCTGTTGCATGACCTTTATCACTTAAAGCCCGACGGCATTATGACTATCGTTCTGCCGCATGGCGTTTTGTTTCGTGGTGATGCGGAGGGAGCAGACGGTGAAGGGAAAATCCGCAAAAACCTCATTGAGAAAAATAATATAGATGTAATCATAGGTTTACCGCCCAATGTTTTCTTTGGAACAGGTATTGCTACAATTGTTATGGTATTAAAGCAGCCTCACGGCCGGCGGCAAACGGATGATGTGTTATTCATTGATGCCTCTAAGGGTTTTACAAAGGTTGGTAAGAATAACATACTCCGTGCTTCTGATATCAAGAAAATAACCGATACTGTGGCCGCCCGTGCCGATATCCCCAAATTTTCACGAAAAGTAAGCCGTGATGAAATCCGTAATAACGGCTGGAATTTAAACATCCTCCGCTATGTAGATTCTTCCGAAACTCCGATATCATGGGATTTGTACGCAACTATGTTTGGCGGCATTCCTAAGAGCGAATTAACTTCGCTTGATGCCTATTGGAAAGCATTCCCTAACTTGTGGGCTTGCTTGTTCAAAGATGACGGTTCACCGTTTGTATCGCTGATTACCGATGATATAAAGCAAGCGATAATGAGCAATGTTGATATTAAAGGATATCTAAAACAGTATACTAATGTTTTTGACGATTTTGAGAAGTATCTTATTGATGAACTACTCGGCAAGATGAACACGCTTAATATCTCGCGGCAAGAAACTCTTATCAGCGAGGATATATTTTCTCGTTTAGTTTCCGTGATGCTGATTGATAAATATAAGGCATATCAGGCTCTTAATAGTGAATGGGTTAAGACCGCCGTTGACCTTGAAATAATCCAAACCGAAGGATTTGAAGTGGTGAAAATTGTTGACCCCAACATGATCGTAAAGAAAAAAGGTGATACCGAGTACGAAGTACAAGACGGCTGGGTTGGGCGTGTTATTCCTTTTGAGTTAGTACAATCGACTATGTTAAAAACTCAAACCTACGCATTAAGGCTAAAGGAAAGTCGGGTTGCTGAAATCACTGCTATTCTTGAAGAAATCTTTGAGTCGCTGAGCGAGGAAGAAAAAGAGGATTACAAAGATGCCTTTAATGATGATGGTGAATATATCAAAAAAGGTGTTGAATTTCTCGCCAAAAAACTTAAAGCAAGCAGTAGCCATACCGAGGACAGCGTTCCGGCTAAATTGATACTGACGAGTGATTTATTTACCGAAGAAACTACATTGAAAAGAGAAATCAAAGCCGATAAGGCGACCCTGCATCAACTCACCAAGGAAACCATTGAGGGGCTTAGTGACGACGATGCCGTGAGTTTGCTTAAGCAAAAATGGGTAGACCCTATTGTGAATGCCATGAATGAATTACCCCATGAGGTTATTAGTGAGTTGGTTACTAAGCTTACCGCTTTGGCTGATAAATATGCTGTTACCTACGTTGAGGTAATGGATAAAATCAGGAAGGCGAAAAAAGAGGTAGTATACCTTGTTGATAAACTTCGCGGCAACGAGTTTGACATGAAAGGGCTGGGTGAATTGCAATCGCTTTTGCGGGGTGATAAGTATGGGCAATGAAAAAAAACATCCCGAAATACGGTTTGATGGGTTTGCTGAGTCGTGGGAGCAGCGCGGATTGACAGATGTATTATCTCCAACTGTTGGCAACAACACACTATCTCGTGCTGATTTGAATTATGATGGTGGCGAAGTTAAAAATGTCCATTATGGTGATGTTTTGATTAAGTTTGGTTCTTTCGTTGATGCACTCAATGACAAGATACCGTTTATAACGAACGGCACATTAGCCGATTATAAAAGTAATTTACTCCAAGACGGCGATATAATTTTCGCTGACACAGCAGAAGATGAAACCACCGGCAAGGTGGCAGAGATTACTAATGCAAAAGAAGCAAATATTGTGTCGGGTTTGCACACCATTGTTTACAGACCAAAGAGGAAGTTTGCTGATTGCTTTATGGGGTATTACTTGAATACACACGCATATCGGTATCAACTTTTACCACTCATGCAGGGGGCAAAGGTGCTTTCTTTGGGGCGTAGCCATTTGGCAACAACTTTCGTGCGTTATCCCTCATCATTGGATGAGCAAGCCATTATCGCCGATTTCTTCCGTAACCTTGATGATACAATTGCTCTGAAAAAGCAACAACATGAGCAGACATCAAACATAAAAAAAGCTATGCTTAGAAAAATGTTCCCTAAAAGGGAAGCAGATGTGCCAGAGATTCGGTTTCAAGGGTTTTATGGGACTTGGGAAGAGAAAATTTTGGGTGATATTTTTATTAACCATCCTTTTCGTGCTTATATAGCCGTCCCGATTTCAAATGGGAAATATATGATTATACAACAGGGTGATAATCCGATTATAGGATATGGTGACGGGAATATTTTTCTAGAATATGCAGATGTAGTATTGTTTGGCGATCACACACTTTCACTTTACAAGCCTGAAAAACCATTTCTAATTGCAACAGATGGAGTAAAAATACTAAGTGGTCTAGATCTATCAGGGCAGTTTTTATATGTGTTATTGGGAAGATATATGCCAAAAACACAAGGATATAAACGGCATTTTACGATTGTAAAAGAAGAGACTGTTATGTTGCCTCCGACTAATGAAGAGAAAAATGCAATAGGCGATTATTTCCGCAACCTCGATATTTTGATTACTGCTCAATGTGAAGAACTAGAAAAACTACAAAACATCAAGAAAGCCTGCCTTTCTAAAATGTTCGTATAGGAGTATATCCCATGAATGATTTAACAAACAGCCAAAGCACTTTTTTTGAAAACGTAGCACAAATTATCGAAAAAGCGCGGCATTATGTCGGGCGTACCGCTGATATAACCATGTGTGTAACATACTTTGAAATCGGGCGTATGATTGTCGAAGAGGAACAAGGTGGCAAAGCTCGAGCCGAATATGGTCGTGCTTTACTCCCGGAACTATCAACATTTTTGAACAGTCGTTTCCAAAAAGGATTTTCGGAAACAAACCTTAGAAACGCAAGAAAATTTTACCAAGTATATGGCGACTTAATTCAGCAGACGTTATCTGCTGAATTGGCCGATAACTCCAAAAAGCAAAAACAACAGACGATTTCTGCTGAATTTGAAAATATAGATTTTAATATCGGTCAAATAATATCTGCCAAAACACTTCCGTTTCGCTTAGGCTGGTCACAATATCAAATTCTTATGCGTATAAAAAATGAAGATGAACGCCGTTTTTATGAGTTAGAGGCTGTTAAAGGACAATGGTCTGTTGAGCAATTAAGAAGGCAATATCATAGCAGCCTTTACGAGCGCATTGCCTTATCAAGGGATAAGGATGAGGTTATGCGGCTTTCAAAAGAAGGACAGCAGATAGAAAATCCACGTGATATACTGAAAAACCCGCTTGTGCTTGAGTTTTTGGATTTATCGGAAGACACAGCATATAGTGAAACAAAATTAGAAAAGGCGATTATAAGTAAATTATCACATTTTTTACTTGAACTCGGCAAGGGATTTCTATTTGAGGCCAGGCAAAAGCGGTTTACCTATGACGAAGAGCATTTTAAGCTCGACTTGGTTTTCTATAACCGCCTACTTGATTGCTATGTGCTTTTTGATCTCAAAAAGGGCAAGCTGAAGCATCAAGATTTAGGGCAAATGCAAATGTATGTCAATTATTATGACCGACATGTAAAAACAGAAAAAGAAAACCCTACCATTGGTATTTTGTTGTGCAAAGAGAAGAACGACAATATAGTAGAAATGACCCTTCCCGCTGATGCCAATATTTATGCCTCGGAGTATAGCTTATATCTTCCCGATAAAGCTCTGCTACAAAGAAAATTAGCCGAATGGATAAAGGAGTTTGAAGATTCTCAAGAGGAAAAACAGTCCAGCGGTGATATGTCAAGTATTAAATGAATAAATTTATATATTTTTTTATCATATATCGCCGGAGACAAAAACACCCTCCTAAGCCCTAGCATTTCACGTTTTTTACACTAGGGCACAG
>WRAQ01000054.1 GCA_009780115.1 Lachnospiraceae bacterium | reverse complement strand
TTACTCCTTTAAATTAACTCCGTAAACCAGAAAAAGTATGTTTCTCCGTCTCTACGGCCTAATTGGTTATTGCGTTTCGTTTTTTTCGGGAAGAAGGCGGCCTAAGGTTCCTGCGAAACATCTTTATCTGCCTTACTCACACAGTTCCCCCCCGGCGCCCCTCCCGGCTAAATATCCTGTTGACCAGGCGATTTGGAGGTTATAGCCGCCGGTTAAAGCATCGGTATCAATCATTTCCCCGGCAAAATATAGGTTTTTCACCAGTTTTGATTCCATGGTTGCAGGGTCTATATCTTTTACATTTATTCCGCCTTGAGTGATAATTGCTTCGTCAAACCCCCGGCTTCCGGTTATTGTCATCTCTAAATTTTTCAATAGCTTTACAAAATTTTGCCGCTCTTCTTTGGTTATTTCATTGATTTTTTTGTCCGGGGCTAAATCCGACAACTTGATGATAACCGAATGTAACTTAGCCGGCAAAAGGCCGCCGAGGATATTTTTAATATTTTTATTTTTATTTGCTTCAAAATCGCGAAGTATTCGTTTGTCAAGTTGCTCGAAAGAGAGAGCCGGTTTTAAGTCAATTGCGATTGTAATTAATGATGTATCTTTTTTCGATATATATTTAGCATAAAAACTGCTTGCCGATAAAATTAGCGGGCCGCTTATCCCAAAATGGGTGAACATCATCTCTCCGAACTCTTTGTACAAAACCTTAGCTTGCGCTTTAATAACAACCGTTATATTTTTCAAAGCCAAACCTTGTAATTCCTTGCACCATGGTTCCTTGACCACCAGGGGCACCAAGGCGGGAACGGGTGTTATTATTTTGTGCCCGGCGGCTTCGGCATAACGCAAACCATCTCCGGTCGAACCGGTAGCAGGGTATGAAATCCCCCCGGAAGCAATGATGACTTTGTCAGCGGCAAAGTACTTGTTATTATTAATAATAACACCTGTTATGATAGAATCTTCTGTCTTTTTTTCATCAATTCCGGTGTCATCAACTTTAATTCCGGTAACAGTGGTATTTAATAGTATTTCCACCCCCAAACGGGTTAACACTTTTTTCAAAGCTGCAATAACATCCGATGAATGGTCAGAAACCGGGAAAATACGGTTTCCCCGCTCAATTTTCAGTTTCAGCCCGTTTGCGGCAAAAAATTCCTGAACCTTAAGGTTATCATATCCTAAATAGGCACGGTAGAGGAATTTGTGGTTAGTAACAATATTCGCAAAAAATTCCTCGTTGGTGCAGTTATTAGTAATATTACAACGCCCTTTGCCGGTAATAAATAGTTTCTTACCCAGCTTTTCGTTTTTTTCAATCAGTAAAACCTGATTTCCCGCTTCGGCAGCGGTGATTGCTGCCATCATCCCGGCCGGCCCGCCCCCTACGACGATGATATTCTGCATAACTTAATCTCCAAAATTTGAGCCTCATGACTCAAATTTGTTTATAAAGGGTGTTCGCGCAGCGAGGTATCTGGTCATTACCCGGCGCTTTAGCTAAACTCTTCATATTTTAGTGGATAAAATAACACTGGTGTTTCATCAATGAAATTTATCTCATCATTCAAATATACTTGATAATTGTTCCAAGCTTCTTCCAGATTTTCCAAGTTACTTTTCACCTCTTCAGGACATTTTAGGCAAAGCGCAACAACAAGAGCATTTATCACGCTTAATGGGGCAACAAGGGAATCAACAATCGAAACCATATCGCTTCTTGCCAGCAAGTTACACGATGAATAAAGATTCATCGGTGAATGAATACTATCGGTTATCGTTATTACTTTCGCATTCCGGTCGCTGGCGAACTCCATTGCTTTCAATGTACGCATTGAATAACGGGGGAAACTGATTCCGATAATAACATCTTTTTCGTTTATCCGTAACATCTGTTCAAATAATTCAGTAACTGATGTTGTTTTAAGCAAAATAACGCGGTCACGAATCATATTAAGGTAAAAATTCAAAAATTCCGCCAACGGCTCACAACTTCGAAGGCCAATCAAATAAACCGAACGCGCGTTGATAATCGAGTCAACCGCCGCCTCAAATGCAACCGGGTCAAGATTGGTAATCGTATTCTGTATTTTTTCAATATCAGATTGAAGGACCGCAGCAAGAATCTCTGATTGCGAACTTTTACCGTATTTCGCACCGACTTTTTGAACTTTATTAAGTTTATTTTTCACCCATTCTTCCAAAACACGTTGAAATTCAGGGTATCCGTCATAACCAATTCCGGTTGCAAAACGTACCACGGTCGATTCACTGACCCCTATTGTCTCACCCAATTTCGCTGCCGTCATAAAAACAGCCTCTTCGTAGTGGTCGGCGATATAAGCGGCAATCGCTTTGTGGCTTTTACTCATCCGCGGAAATTTTTCATTCATACGGGAGATTATGTCGTGTTCCATAGTGTATCCTTAGTTATATTATTTAAGCCAGATAATGAACCTCTCCGTCTCTACGGCCTAATTGGCTTTCCCGTACAGTTTTCTTTCAGGAAGAAGGCGCCCTAAGGTTCTCGCGGAAACATTATCTATCTTATATTAATCAACGAACGCTTTGTAAGAATCCTCTAACAATTTCTTTGTATCAGTTTCATTTAAGTCATAATCACCGGTCAGCGACATACAAGCCGCCCCATGAATCACCATCCATATTTTCATAAACAAATCACCGGCGTTTTTGCACCCGGCCGTTTTTGCTTTGCTGATTTCCTTGCCTACCACTCCCGATTCACCATTAATCAAGTCATATAAAGTCTTGCCGTGACGTTTGTCAGATGTAAACAACATCGCGAAAATATTTTTGTTTTCAAGCGCAAACTGTATGTATGCCATTCCCAGATTTACAAAAGGCAAATCACTTTTTTTAGTAAACGATAAACAAAAATCTTCGAAATAAGCAACCGCTCTAAGGAATAATTCCTGCTCCATTTCTTCCATGTTTTTAAAAATCCTAAAAATCGGCTGCGTTGAGCAATTAGCTTTGGCCGCAAGTTTTCTTGCGGTGACACTAAAAATACCTTCTTCTTTTACCATCGCAAACGCTACTTCAAGAATACCGTCACGGGAAATCGACTCTTTTCTTGCCATACCCAAATTCTCCTATTTTCCTCATTAAGAATATTAATGTAATGGGTTAAATTAATAAAATAATATGCAAATATAACGACTGTTATTATAGCGCATTTGGCATAAATTGTCAAATTGTTTATGATTTATTTAGAAATTCATTTAGAAATCAGGGAATTTTTTCCCTAGAATCCGCATCCGGTAAACATTCATCGCATTTTCACAAAGTGTTTCCATCAAGGAATTGTTTGCGATTGCCCCGGCCGGGGCGCCAATGATTGGAATCAGTTGCAGTAGCTTTGCGATATCCAGATAATCACGGTATTCGAGTTGGAAAGTCTCCCAATCAATTTTTTCCGATTCATCAATTTCATCGCCCCATTCCACCAACTTATTAAAACAGTGTAAGCGATGTTCATGATTTGAAAAAGCAAGCTGGAAAATATAGAGGATAAATAGGCGCTCATTTTGGTCATTAACATCAAACCCATAAAGAGTCGCGCATTTAAAGAGAAAATTAATCTTAACTCCAACCAAGGTTGGAAGGTCAGCAAGACCGGTTATAAAACCGCCGGCCCCGGTTAAAACCCCGCCGCTGACGGCTACTTTTTTATAGTTTTGGAAAGAACGCAGAATAAGATAATCACTTTCTGCCAATGACAAACCAAGATATTCACTAGTTTTCGGTGCATAACCAGAACCATGCATAACAGCTTTTATTAAGGTTCTAACAATCGCTGTTATGCTGTCTTGAACTTTACCCGGAATAAGCTTGCGGGCTTTTAATTGTAAGTCGGTCGTTTTCTTTTTAAGTGGTTTCGGCGGTGTAATCACTTTCGCGTACCACTTATCTAACTCTTTTTCAATTTGCTTATGGTAGGCATTCATATGCAACACCTGTTATTTATAGAAACTATTTACTTTCTTCTGCTTCCGCAACTACCGCTTCGGCCTCTGCCGCAACTTCCGCATCTGCGATAATTTCTGCTTCAGCGATTACCGCCGCCTCTTCGGCAACTTCCGCGGCCGCCGTTTCCCCAGCTTCTTCGCTGGTTTTTTCCTCATTGTGGATTATCCGGGCAATAGTATCATCAATTGCCTGATTCTTTTCGGCGGTGGGTAAAACCTTTGGTTTCCTAATTAATAAGATAAACAAAGCTAAAACCGCAACCGTATTAAAGATAATCAAAACTGCCCCAACTCCGGAGTCAAACATCCATTTGCTCAAGGAGAACTTGCTGTAAATCGTTATTTCCGGAACCTGTTCCATATATAAAACAAAATCAATAACTGCATTCCGTTTCGTCCCATGTACTTCAATCTTGATAACGGCTTTTTCAGAGTCTACCGTTGCGTTAGTACTTTTAATACCGTAAAAAGTACCAATCTCTTGCAAAACATCACGCCATTCGGTCAAAACGTCATAAGCCCAGGTTCCAAAATACTGGTCAACCAGCCCGTCATTAACGATTTGGTTAAAATCATTAACAAAACTATTGCCAATTCTGATCGCCTCTTCACTCGACAAACCAGCATCCATTTCAGCTGCCTGCACTCTTTGTGCCCCGGCGTTAAACCCCATTAAAAAAGTAATAATACAAATTGCTAATAAATATTTCTTCATTTCCAAGCATGTCCTTTCAATCTTTCTTAACCAATAAATGAAGTATATCATAAGTGGAAAAATATTCCTAGAGCTTAATTTACACAAAACAAATTTAATACATAAGAAAAAATGAAACGATAATCTATTTTTTCAATTGCGATATTAACGATTACCGGATATTCTTTTATTTTTTCATCTTCCAAATAATATGATACAGTGCCTACCTTCCGGCCTGCTTCGAGCGGGGCGGCAAGATTTTCCGGCAAATCGATTTTTGTACTGACATTTTCATCTTCTCTTAATAATCTTTGTCCGTTATCATTTTCATTCATAACAGATAGTTTGGCATAAACGGTATCATAGGGGCGGCCGCTTTCAGTAACACCATTTTTGACCGGCAAATCATTTAGCTCGGGTAAAATGAAAACATCACGGTAAAAATAATTTTCCAAGCCATATTCCATTAGCTCTTTTGTATCTGACCATTTATATCCCCGGTGGTTGGGCCACCCACAGGCAAGCAAGGTGACAATATAAACCCGGCCGTCACGTTCAAGGGCCCCGACATAACAGTAACCGGCTTTTGAAGTGAAGCCGGTTTTGCCGGAAAAAGCCCCCTCCATCATTGAAAGGAAAGCATTCCGGTTAGTCACCGAAAAATTTCGGCTGCCGCTTGTATATCCGGTACCATCTGTTATTTTATAATTGTTAAACTGATGGCCGGCGGTTCCGGTTATCCTAAGAAACTCATCTTTTTTCGGCGAATCCATAATACAATAAGACATCAGGGTTGCCAAATCGCGGGCAGTCGTTGAATGAAAACGGCCATCTTTTAATTCGGCATCAAGGCCGCTCGGTGTAATAAAATAAGAATCTAAACAACCCACTTCCCGTGCTTTATCATTCATCATCTTGGCAAAACCTTCGATACTTCCGCCGATATGCTCGGCGATAGCGACAGCGGTATCGTTATGCGATTCAAGCATTAGTGAAAATAATAAATCCTCAAGGCGGTAAAACTCCCCCTCGCGCATATTCAGCTTAACCTTCGGCATTTTGGCGGCATAAGCCGAAACTTCCACATAGTCATTCAAATCACCGTTTTCCAACGCAAGAATACAAGTCAATATCTTGGTTGTACTGGCCATCGCTAATATTTCGTCAGCATTCTTTCCATATAAAACCCGCCCCGAACTTGCATCCATCAAAACAGCAGCTTGAGCATACAAATTGAAATCGGGGTAATTTTCTTCTGCCGCAAATGCAGAAATTAAATTTTGGGATAATAAAATAAATGAACATAAAATAACGACTGTTATTTTTAACATCAGACCATGACCTTCGTTTAATTATATTAATATATGAGCGATTTTTTTTCTTTATGAATAACGGCAGATTATTATTTATCGTAAAATAGATAATAAACTCGACTTAAATATACCATCACGCAACTTTTATCCAAAAAATCGCCTGCAAATCCATTGAAACTAATATTTGCTATACTATATAATAAAGGGGCGCCCGGAAACGTCCCTTTCACCTAGGAGGTAACTTATGAAAGATATTAATATCGCCAGAATCATTATCAGCAAAAGAAAAGAAAAAGGCATTACCCAGGATGAACTCGCCTATTTTATCGGTGTCTCTAAATCATCTGTTTCCAAATGGGAAACCGGCCATAGTTATCCCGATATCAACTTGCTTCCCCAGCTTGCAGCGTATTTCAATATCAGCTTGGACGAATTGATGGGGTACGAACCGCAAATGACCGGCGAGGATATCAATATATTATATAAAAAACTTGCCAATGAATTTGCCGCAAGGCCTTTTGATGAAGTAATGAATCATTGCCGCGAGATTATCAATAAATACTACTCATGTTTCCCCCTGCTTCTTCAAATCGGCCTCCTTTTTATTAATTATAGCCCGGCGGCAAATGATGAGCAAAAGGTCAATATTATTAATGAAGCGAAAACCCTTTTTGTCCGGATAAAAACCCATAGTGACAATACTGAATTAAAGCACTTTGCCCTTCATGCCGAAGCGCTCTGCGAGTTGATGCTGGGTAATCCCAATCAGGTAATCGTGCTTTTGGAAAACGAAAAGATTAACTTAAACTTTTTTCATCCCTCTATCGGGGTTATGCTTTCCCAATCCCATCAAATGCTAGGTAATATAAAAGAAGCAAAAATCACCTTGCAAAGTAGTATTCTTGACAATATTATCGGCTTTTTCAATAATATTCCCTCATATCTTGCTATTTGTTCCGACGATTACGGCCACTTCGATGAAATATGCCGGCGCACGATAGAAATGATTGAAGTTTTTAATATTAAAACGATTAACCCCTCTGCAGTTTTACCCATCTATTTAGCCGCCGCGGGCGGGTACCTGCTAATGGATGAAAAAGCATCCGCCGAAAAAGCGCTTCAAATGCTTGAAGAATATACTAATATTGTCACCGGCGATATTTATCCTTTCAGGGCAAAAAGTGATGATTTCTTTACTTTTATTGATAATGTCAAAAATGAAATATCATTTGGCTCAATTGATGTACCGCGTGATGAAAAAACGATCAAACATGATTTGGTTAATGCCGTTATCATAAACCCGGCTTTTGCTGTTTTTTCAGATGAACCGCGTTTTCAAAATATTACCCGAAAATTGATGAAGCTCATAGGAGGCACTCAAAATGATTAAAGCTGTTTTTGCAACTTTACTAACGATTTTTTGCTTGTTTATTTCTGCCCTGACATCGTATGCAATGCCGGATGGTGATACCCCTTCGGGAATACCATTTGATGAATTGGAAAGCAGAATTGATGCTGTTGCCGCCGGTTTTATCGGAATCACCACCCCCGGGGCCGCCGTTGTTGTGGTCAATGAAGGCGAAATTATCTTCTCAAAAGGTTATGGTTATTCCGATATCGAAA
This sequence comes from Lachnospiraceae bacterium, assembly GCA_009780115.1. Taxonomy (GTDB): domain Bacteria; phylum Bacillota; class Clostridia; order Lachnospirales; family Lachnospiraceae; genus UBA935. The sequence continues at coordinate 10,546 of WRAQ01000054.1, read as the reverse complement.
ATAACACTTTGGTTGACCCCGCCGTAACAGTTTTTGATTTTGCTTCAGTTGGCAAATTATTCGTTTGGATTTCGGCAATGCAGTTAGTTGAACAAGGGTTACTTGATTTGGATGCCGATATCACTACATATCTTCCCGTTGATTTTAGCCGGGAGCTTAAACTTAAATATGCAATAACCATGCGAGATTTAATGAATCATAGCGCCGGTTTTGAACAAGTATCCTTTGATATATCCTTTGATATATTGGTACCGGAAAATCTTGCCGGGTTAGAAGAAACACTTATCAAAGGGCGGCCGGTGCAAATCTATGAACCAGGTACAATCAGCTCATACTCCAATTATGGGGTTGCTTTAGCCGCTTATTTGGTTGGCACTATTGCCGGAAAGGAATATGTAACCTATGAAAGAGAAAATATTTTTCTCGCTGCCGGAATGACAAATACCTTAAGCCCGCCGGATTATTTATATAACCCTGATTTTATGAAATTGCGGGCAAACCCTTATACCCCAGCCGGAGAAAGCGGATTTAACCACGATTTAGGAAATATAAAGCTTGCTTTATGGCCGGCCGGAATGACCAGCGGAACCGCTGAGGACTTAGCCCGGTTTGCCCTTGCCCTGACCCCGGCGGCGGGACAGCCCGGCCCATTCTTTGCAAATCCCGATAGTTTAAAACAAGTTTTTACCCCCAGCTCATTAGACCCTGATAACCGCCCCGGGACCCATCATGGTTTCTGGAAATATCAAGGTGCTGCCCTCGCTTTCGGCCATGCCGGGCATAGCTATCACTTCTCAAACTTCGTTGTAATGCCTGATGAAAGATTTGGTTTCCTTGCGATTAGTAACGGGCTTGAAGACTTAAATGTTGCTATTTCGAATTTGCTGCTTGGATATGACCCTAATCAAATTATGGTTCATTCCGACGATTTACCTAAAGCTTCATCGGTCACAGGCGCTTATCAATTAATGCAAATGCGGATTGATAACAATTTTCTAATGCCTTTTACCAACTATATTCCGCCGCGTGATACCGTTACCGCACTTGATGACAATACAATTGAGTTAAAGACTGCTATGTTTGGCGCGGCGGTTTACCGCCAGACAGCACCTTATATATACCAAATTATTTCAACAGACAACCCGGGAATGACCTTGTACTTTAATATCCTGCGCTTCCAAATGGACAAAAAGATGACACCTGACGGTGTCACTTTGGGAAACCCGGTCACAATCCATGTCGGTGACGGCAAAGACTTTAGCTTTGCCCCACGAAGCCCTATGTTCGGAATTAGCCTCGGCGGATTTATTATAAGCGTAATTTATTTCTTGATTTTCCCGCTGGTAATATTGATAACTTTCATTGTTAATAAAAAGAAAGAAATTTTAAGAATCCGGTTTGACCGGTTTAGTGATTGGTTTTTGATATCCGGCACCTTAATAGTCTTGAATAATGTGATTTTGCTCGTCCGTTTTATCGGCGACCCGCTCCTGGCTTCCGCCCCCCTTGCCCCGCATATATGGCTAAATTATCTTCTTGCTTTAACATCGGTTGTTTTGTTTGCCTTAACAATTAAATCAGCACGGGACGAAAGGCCAAGAAAACGGCGCAAAATCTTATTTATTTTAACCGCTGTCATGATGTTAATATTAGTCTTTATCCTCTATCACTGTAAATTATTTACGCTTCTATAAAAGATAGGGGGAATGAAAAATGTTAATGTCAAGTATGTTTATCGTAATACCTTAACTTAATCTTCGGCTTTTTTATCCCGGAGCATTAATTCTTTCACCGCAAAAGCCGGTTCTTTTCCCGCGAAAAGAACCGCATTTACTTGTTCGATAATCGGGGTGGTGATATTGTATTTTTGTGCCAGACTGAGGCCGGCTTTAGCAGAATAAACACCCTCAACGACCATCTTTACTTCTTTCATTGCCTCTTCCATCGATTTGCCTTGACCGATAAGGATACCGGCACGGCGGTTGCGTGAATGGGCGGAAGCACAAGTAACAATCAGGTCGCCGATTCCGCTAAGGCCATAAAAAGTCTCGGTTTTGCAACCCATCGCGGCGCCAAGCCGGGCGATTTCTGCAATCCCGCGGGTTATCAAAGCCGCTTTCGAATTGTCGCCGTACCCAAGCCCGTCGGCAATCCCGGCCGCAAGGGCAACGACATTCTTCATTGCCGCCCCAAGCTCAATCCCCATTACATCATGATTGCTATATACCCGGAATACTTCGCTCATAAAAATATTCTGTAAATATTCGGCCGTTTCATTTTCCCTTGCCCCAACTACAATCGTTGTCGGAATACCGCGCCCAACCTCTTCGGCATGGGAAGGGCCCGATAATACCGCAACTTTTGCTTGCGGGACCTCTTCTTCGATTATCTCCGACATTGTAAATAAAGTCGCCTCTTCAATCCCCTTAGCAACATTAACGATAATTTGGCCCGGTTTAACAAACTCATTTAATTTCTTCGCCGTTGCCCGGACATAAGGGGAAGCGACTGCAAGAATTAAAAAATCCATTCCATTGACCGCATCAGTCAATGACGTAGTCAGTAACATATCATCCGGTATTTTTACCCCGGTAAGGGCCGGATGTTCAAGATTTTCCGCAAGATAAGCAATTTCATCGGCTAAAGCCGACCAAACTGTAACCTGATTTCCATTTTTATAAAGCAGCAGCGCCAAAGCACAACCCCAGCTTCCAGCCCCGATTATTCCGATTTTCGGCATAAAATCTTTATTCCTTATTTTTTTTATTTAAATACGTCTTTCTTTCAGTCCCGTTAAGCAAACGGCTGATATTGTCCCGATGCTTATAGAAAGCCATAATTGCCAATAACAAGGTAACAAAATACATCTCATATAAGTGCGGGGCCGACATACCAAAATAACCAAGCTGCCCCATCACAACAAGTTGTATCATAAAACCAACATAAACAAGCAATGAACCGATTGAAACATAATGGGTAATAAAGAAATTACCGAAAAACAAACCAACCCCTACGGGAATAAACCAGGGATTAAAGGCAAAAACTAAACCTCCGGTCGCCGCTATCCCCTTGCCGCCTTTAAATCCAAGATAAAAAGGGAAATTGTGGCCAAGAATCGCACCGGCAGCAGCATAAATCTTCACCAGATAAACCATTTCCGGATGATTACTTCCGAAAATCCACTCGCAGACAAAAATTGCCAGCATACACTTTACGATATCACCAACCAAAACCACTGCCCCGGCCTTTTTACCCAAGGTGCGGAGCGCATTGGTCGTCCCGGCATTCCCGCTGCCATGCTGACGGATATCAATCCCATTCATCCGCCCATAGATATAAGCAGTCTGAAACAGCCCAAACGCATAACCAACCAGCAGACACAATATTCTTTCCATAAAACTATATCCTCTCTAACTCTTCATTCTTTCCGCTCGCGAATAATAAATTTTAGTGAAGTGCCCTTAAACCCAAACGCTTCACGAATTTTGTTCTCTATATATCTAGTATAGGAAAAGTGCATTAATTCCTTATAATTTACAAAAATTACAAAAGTCGGCGGTTTCACCGCGACCTGGGTAATATAATAAAGCTTTAAGCGTTTGCCTTTATCCGACGGCGGCTGCTGATAAGCAACAGCTTCACTCATTATCTCATTCAAAACCCCGGTTGAAACCCGCATTGCATGGTTTTCACTGACCACATCAATCATGCCATACAACTTCGGCAGCCGTTGCCCGGTTTCGGCCGAAATGAAAATGATTTCCGCATAGGGGATAAAGGACAAAATTTCCCGGACACGGTTCGTATATTTTTTCACGCTGGAATTATCTTTTTCCACCAAGTCCCACTTATTAACAGCAATGATAATCGCTTTTCCGCGCTCGTGGGCAATCCCGATGATTTTCGCATCCTGTTCGGTGACACCTTCGCTTGCATCAATAATCAAAATCGCAACATCAGCCCGCTCGACTGCCGTAACAGCCCGGACAATCATAAAGCGTTCAAGCTCTTCTTTTATCTTGTTCTTCCGGCGCAGCCCGGCAGTATCAATGAAGATATAATCCTTTCCGTTAAAACGAATCTCGGTATCAACTGCATCGCGGGTTGTCCCGGCGATTTCGGAAACAATCAAACGATTTTCACCAATCAGGCGGTTAATAATCGAGGATTTCCCGACATTCGGCTTACCGATAACGGCAACCCTGATTCGCTCGTCTTCTTCCTCTTCACCTGTCGTCTTCGGAAAATGGGCAATCACGGCATCAAGCATATCACCGATACTTAAGCGGTTCGCCGCCGAAATGGGATAAGGCTGGCCAATTCCAAGATTATAAAATTCATATACATCGGCTTCATATTTTTCAAAGCTATCGACTTTGTTGACCACCAGGATAACCGGCTTTGCCGCCCGCCTAAGCATATCGGCAACCTTTGCATCATCTTCAATCAGCCCTTGCCTTACATCAGTCATAAAAATAATCACGTCAGCAGTATCAATCGCTATTTGCGCTTGTTCACGCATCTGCGACAAAATAATATCCTTGCTCTCCGGCTCGATTCCACCGGTATCAATCAAAGTAAAGGCCGTATCAAGCCAAGTTACATCGGCATAAATACGGTCGCGGGTGATCCCGGGGGTATCCTTTATAATTGAAATATTCGCACCGGCAAGGGCGTTAAACAGGGTCGATTTGCCGACATTCGGCCGGCCGACCACCGCCACAATCGGGCGTGATTTTCTTTTACTCATTTGAAGCCTTTCCCTGCAAGATGTTTTTGTCTGTCTCCCGTAATACCATCTCAACAAAATCATATCCGCTTGATTTTACAATATCTATCCGCACTTGTAAAGTTTTTTCTAAATCAGTTATCGTAATATCATCCAAAAATACGTCCTCACCGCTCCGTAACATACTCTCCGGCAATAACAAACGCTCACCCAGCGGTTTATCTTTTAACTGGCCAATAATATCCGAACCGGTCAAAAGGCCGCTGACAGTAATATCTTCACCGAAAAAATGATTAACCAAGCCATAAACATTAACCGATAACTCCGGAAATTTTTCGGTTAAGCGCTCAACCATATCTTTCATATATGGATAAGCAAGCAACCCGACCGCAATTGAAATGTGCGATACAGATTTGGGTTTGGCTGATTTACCGCGCAACTTTCGGAACAATTCATCAGCGACACAAGTTTTATGCAAGGCATCGGCAAACTCATCCGCGAACAGCCGCATCATACCCACACCGTTTTCCAGTTGCGGATAACCGTCATAAGAATCCGCCGCCGGCAGTTCCCGGCCGGCAAGCATATACCACTCATCAGAAGCATAAATGAAATGAGTATCATGTTTTGCGAAGATAGACTTTTGAAAATCATGAATCAAATCAAGCACCACCGCAGCATCAGCCGGAGTGAATTTTTCCAGGGGATAAAGATTTTCCCGATACTTTGTCAGCCCTACCGGGACAACGGAAACACTTTCAAGGTAAGGAAGATAAACCTTTAAGTCATTAATAGTACGCTTCAAACTTTCACCATCATTGATACCTTTGCACAAAACAATTTGTCCGTTCATTGCAATTCCGGCATTATAAAAACGCTTAATATTTTCAATTGTTTTCCCGGCGAAACGGTTATTCAGCATTTTACAGCGCAATTCGGGGTCGGTAGTGTGAATCGAAATATTCACCGGCGAAAGATTGTAACGGATAATCCGCGAAATATCATCATCCGACATATTTGTTAACGTAACATAATTACCTTGCAGAAAAGATAAACGGACATCATCATCCTTAAAATAAAGGGTATCCCTAAGGCCCGGCGGCATTTGGTCAATAAAACAAAAAATACATTTATTCTCACATGACCGGTATTCATCCATCAAACCGTTTTCAAACTCAAGGCCCAAATCTTCATTTTCTTCTTTATCAATTTCCATTAACCATTCCTCCCCGGTGTGTTTTTGAACTAGCAGCTCAATATATTCATTCATAATCATAAACCGGTAATCAAAAATATCCACCGGTGAATTTCCATCAATTTCCAGAAGTGTATCACCCGGGTTGATTCCCATTTCCGCAGCAATACTATCCTTTATCACATTTACGATTAAGTGTCTTTTCATTCTGCATCACTTTTTAACCGCTCAATAATCGCGGCAACATGATCCTGATTCATAATAAAGGCAGCTTCCTTGAGGTTTTCAACCTCTTCCTTAAGCTGTCCTTTTAGCTCAAGCACATCTAATTTTTCCAGCTCATCATACAAAACTGAAATATCAGTAGCAATCATCGCCGCCATTATCCGGTCAAGGACCGGAAGAAGTTCCGGCGGAACCTCAAGCTTATCTTGTGCTTTATATAGTTCGGCAAAAGCATCTTTTAAATCATTACATAACCCGGTTAACCCGGCAAGCAGTTCCGGCAAGTTTTCATTACAAAAACTGATATCTCCGTCACGGGAAGCATTTTCAAGCTTTTGCGCCTTAGCCGAAAGTCCGGCCGCACCTAATAAAGCCAGCGAACCTTTAACCCCATGTACATCAATGCAGAATTTCCGCATATTTTCTTCTTCTAAATATTGCTTAAGGCTTGCTAAACTCTTCTCGATTTCACGCACAGAAATTTCCAGGGTGTTTTTATAAGTACCATATTGATTAGAAACAATGTCAAGGCCTACTTCCGCCGACAGGCCTTTTATACTGAAAATTTTCTGCCAGAAAGGGGCTTCATTTTCGTCCATCAGCGGTATCGCTTCTTTTTCAAGTGATACTGATGAACCGGTAATTGTGCCCGCAGGCAGCCAAGTCCTGAGAATCCGGTATAGCTCAGATTTTTCAATCGGTTTTGACAAAAAATCATCCATTCCGGAAGAAAGAAGCAATTCCTTTGCCCCTGATACCGCATTAGCAGTCAAAGCAATAATCGGAAGTTTAACCCCCATTTCGCGGAGAATCTTTGTTGCTTCAATACCATCCATTTTCGGCATCATTTGATCCATAAAGATAAGGTGATATTCTTTTTCCTTAATCATTTCAATGGCCGTCTCACCAGATAAAGCCGTATCATTGACGATTTGACATTGATGTAACAAACCGCAGATTACGCTAAGGTTTGTTTCCCGGTCATCAACCACCAGAACTTTGGCATCCGGCGCATAAACAATTTCATTGTTTGTTGTATCGTCATTAATCAATGATTCGTCACCCCGGTAAAACGGAAGGAACAGTTGGAAAGATGACCCGATTCCATACATACTTTTCACCAAAATATGCCCGCCCATTAAATCAACCAAAGACTTGGTTATCGCAAGGCCTAACCCTGTCCCCTGCTGATGACGGTTTTTTTGTTTATCCGCTTGTTCAAAAGCATCAAACAAAGACGGAATGTCTTCTTCGGGTATACCCGTCCCGGTATCGGAAACCGTAATTTGCATATTGTCATCAATTATTCGGACGGTCATAATAATGCTGCCGACTTTCGTGAATTTCACTGCATTGCTAAGAATATTAAGCAGTATCTGCCTTAGGCGGACATCATCGCCATATAAACAGTCAGGAATCTCATTCTGGATATCCATCTCAAAAACTAATTCTTTACCTTTACTGCTGATAAGAAACTCAATCATCGACTTGACATGTTCAATGAGGGCTTTGAAGTTGTAGTGAACTGGTGAAAGATACAATTTTGCCGTTTGGATTTTTGATAAATCCAAAATATCATTAATTATATCAAGCAAGGCTAAACTGGATATTTTGATATCCTCAACAAAACGATGCTGGCGGACATTCAGCTCTTCCGAAAGCAGCAAATCAGACATCCCGATAATAGCGTTCATTGGTGTCCGGATTTCATGGGACATATTAGCAAGGAAATGAGTCTTGGCATCACTTGCCGCCTGCGCCGATTGCCTTTGAATTTCCAGGACTTGCTGATTTGCATGGGCCTTCCGGCGGTAAGACATTTGGAAGGACACGGAAATAATGATAATCATCACCAGCAAAAGAAACCCAATGATTGCCATCATATAATAAAAACGCGCCTGGGCGACATCCCGCGAATAATCATATACCCGGCCGACCCAGCCATTCGAAATTTTTTCAGCTTCCACATAATCCATTGCTTTGTTAATAATTGAACGTAATAATTCTTCATCTTCATAAAACCCGAAATAGGAATCAGCCGACATTGAAAAAGCCAAATTAGTTTTGTATCCCGGTTTTTCCCGATAATTATTTTGGTATAAAAGCAGATATTCGGCACCGAAGTATAAATCAATGTCCCCTCTTTCAAGCGCATCAAATGCTTCTTCAACAGCACTGTAAATAGTCACATTATTGCTGCCGGGGAACCAATTATTATATAACTCCTCATAAGGGGCACCGCTAACGATCCCGACCCTTACATGGGGGACTTGATACATTTCCAGATATGGATAATCTTGTTTTGACATAAATACATAACGTGAAGAATAATATGAGTTTTCCGACCACATAAAATTCTCGCTGCGCTCGTTGGTTTTGAACAGTACGGTAATCATCGCCGCTTCACCATCCCGCAGCATATCGACAAGCTCACTCCATGATGCCTCATCATTATTAACCGCTTCAAACTCAATATCAATTAATTTGCTGATTTCAGTTAGAATCTCAACCGCCATCCCCTGATATTCCCCATCATTCCGGTTGTAAAAACTTAACGGATAATTACCCGTATGGATAAAAACGGGGATACTGCCATTTAAATTATCCAGGTAATCCTTTTCGTCAGAGGTAAAAGATTTGTTAAGTACAAATTTGCCATAATCAAATTTTCCTTCACGATAAAGCTCATAAAGATAATGAATACCCCCGGCATTGATATATTTGTCCATTACCGTTATAACCGGCTTAAGCTTTTCATTAGATGTTGTTAAAGAAACCGGCCCATATACCAGCGGAAGCAATTCCTGAACCCGGACAAGAGGGTCATAGATATAACGGTGCGCAACCACCGCATCACTGATATAAACATCAACAATTCCGTCCCGCAACAAATCAATTTCATTGACTGCACTTGTGAAACTATATAACTCAAAATCTATATTGGGGTAAGCTTTCCGAATCGCATCAGGTATACTTGAGCCTTCCCTGATGCCAATCGTAAGGCCGTTTAAATCTTGTTCCGTTTCCAAAATCACATTATTATCATATGTAAAAACACCTAACGTCCGCTGGGCAATCGGGACGGTCATAAAGTACCGTTCATGCCGTTCGGCGGTAGGGGTCATATCTCCGGTAAAATCCAGGGCCTGCGCTTCTAAACCATCGATAATTTCCGACCACGGCATATTTTGCGGAATAAATGGTATCTCAAAAAGGCTGGTAAGAAGGTCACAAAATAAAGCGGCATAACCGGAATGAGTGCCGTTATCCAGGATAAAGGACTCGGTCGTTGACATGATTCCGTAGGAAAAACTGCGGTGTGAAAGTTGCAATTCTTCAATTGCCGCAATTTCCTCTGCGGTTATACCGGGAACTTCACGAAACGAAGAGATTCTCACAATATTAAAATCGGATTCATTTGGTTTTGATAGGCACCCGGCCGTTTCCATCACGAAAATGCTCATGATTAATAAAAGGATAAAGATATATTTTCTCTTCATGTTTTGTACTTTCCTGTTTAAAATTCCCTTCGCACAATCCGGCTATTTTACTTTATCACAAAATTTGTGCTTTTACAACATCACTTTAGTGCATTTGACTCTCACTTTTGTCATCTGATAAGAAACAAATATATAAAAAATGCACGCTGAAATAAACAGAGTGCATTTTTTAATTTTTACATATAATAATTATTCAAAAAACGCTTTGTAATATCATGTAATGCACAAAGCTTTGTAATGAAGCTTCGGTTAATCCTCATCATCCAAATTAGTACCTTCGATTTCTTCATCACCTACTTCTTCATCACCTACTTCTTCATCCGAATCAATATCCTCACTTCCCTTACAGCCCTCGCACAAAATACAATCTTCACATTCGTAACTCAACGCACAAACCCCGCACAAAATACAATCATCACAAATAATCTCAATATCTGTCCCAAAGATAAGAAATACGCTGGACATGCCAAATGAACTAAACGCCCTTAACTCCGGATAACTGCCATTCATCATCCAGATATTTTCAAAATCCCAGCCAACATAATTCGACTGATTCTTCATCCGGGCGGTCGTCCGGGCTTCCGGTTTCATTGACGGCCAGCTAAGTAAATCCTGATTAAAGTAACTATTACTTATTACCCCGCCGGAAAAGATTAAGCCACTATTATTGTTTGATAATGAATAACTATTCTCTATTACTACCGATGAGTTCCATGTAACGCCAACCAAACCGCCGGAATTAGTGACATTATTTACATTGCCAGTAGCAAAACTATTCCGTACCGAACCGCTTTCGATATTGCCAATCAGCCCGCCAACCCATCTTGTTGCATAAACATCACCGGTTGCATAACATCTTAAAACATCAAAACCCCGAGTGCCGCCAATCGCCCCGCC
>WRAQ01000053.1 GCA_009780115.1 Lachnospiraceae bacterium | reverse complement strand
AGGTGCATTGGATGCGGGTGATCCTTTTCGACTTTGGGAAGAAGATAATGTTAGGCAGAATGGTGTAACAAATATCATGGTAAGGATTAATGCCGATAATGAAGTTGCGGTTAGAATTGGTGACGCCACCGCCGGCCCTGATATTTTCCTTGCACCATAATTCTTAACTATGGAATATACCGCAGTATACACATATATTTTACACACCATCATCTTCATCCTCGGTATCCTAATCGGCAGTTTTTTAAACGTATGTATCTGCCGGATACCGGAAAAAAAAGAGATTATCTACGGGCGTTCCCACTGCTTAAGCTGTGGGAACGTTCTGAAATGGTATGAATTATTACCGATTTTGAGCTTTTTATTGCAAAAGGGACATTGCCGGTCTTGCCGCGTGAAACTATCCCTCCAATATCCCCTGGTGGAAATGACAAACGGGTTGGTATATGTCTTGGTTTACTTTAGGTACGGCTTGACTATCACCAGCCTTTTATATTGTTTGTGTGCATCGGCCTTAATAGTACTAACAGTAATCGACTGGCGTACATTTGAGATACCGGTAGGGATAAATATATTTATCGGCGTTCTGGGTATCATAAACTTAATTACTGACTTTGGTAATTGGCTTAATTATTGCTTGGGTTTTGTCACCGTCAGCGGATTGTTTATCATTATTTTTATGATAACAAAAGGCCGTGGGATTGGGGGGGGTGACATCAAGCTGATGGCCGTTGCCGGCCTGCTCCTTGGCTGGCAGAATATTATCCTCGCGATGGTGATTGGGGCGGCGGCCGGTTCGGTTATCCATCTTTTGCTCATGAAAATGAAAGGCAAAGGCCATGTTTTAGCCTTTGGCCCTTATCTATCCTTTGGTATTTTCATAACAATGACAGCCGGTACTGAAATAATCAATTGGTATTTGAAATCGTTTTTATAGGTATAAATAACGCATGTTAGAATAACGTTTGTTATTATTAAAAAGGAAAAAAATATGATCCAAAACCTTGTAGCAGCGAAAAACCTCTCTATTTATATTACCGGTGATACGATTCGGATTATCGAAGGCCGGAAAACCGGCGGTACTATCTCGGTTTCAAAGGTTATCACTACCCCAACCCCTTCTGGCAGTGTCGATGATGGCCTGATTACTGATGTCACCAGAATAGCACAAGCAATAAACAGCGTTCTCGACAAAAAAGATATGGCAAAAGCAAAGCTTTACTTTTCCGTATATTCGCGCAAAATTGCCGCCAAAGAAATCGAAATGCCCTATATGAAAAATCTCGAAGCTGTTGGCGCGATGATCAACTCAAATATCGACGATTATTTCCCGATGGGCAACATGGACGATTATATCAACCGCTTTACCATCTTGGATACGGTCGAAAAAGAAGGGCGCAAAAGTTATCAAATCGTCGTTTATGCGATATTGAAAGAATTGGTTGAATCTTATTTTGAACTTGCGAAAGCGCTTAAAATGCCGCTTGAAAGTATTGATTACCAAGTCAATAGCCTTTACAATTTGGCCAAAAGGGAAAGCCGTCATTCGACATCATTATTTTTGCAGATTGACGACGATGTTACCCATATTTCGATTTTCCGCGGGACTTCCCAATTGTTCCGCCGTTCGGTGCCATATGGGGCTGATTCTTTAGTCGAAGCTCTTGCGGCAAGTAAGGGAATTGATGAAAAAGAAGCGCGGGCGATTCTGATTAAGGGGAAAACCAATGACGATACGGGTTATCAGATTGACGATTATTTGACCAGTGACGAATATCAAGATATGATGCAGGATTTTGCCTCATCAATAACACGTGTTATTAATTTCTTTATCAGTAAAAATCCCGATATTGTTTTGGAGAAAGCAAAGATAATCGGTACCGGTGTCAGGATTGTGAATATTGATAAGAGTTTAGAACATATTCTTGGCGGTATTCCGGTAACATTGATTAAACATTTGCATCATGTCCATATCCGCAAAACTAAAGGTGAAGCTAAACTTACCAATGAGGAACTGACAGATTATCTCCCGAATATCGGTGCTTTAATCCACCCCCTTGATTTGCGGCTTACCGAAGAGGTGAGTTTCGCCAAAGGCGGGATTGGGTATGGTTTGATTTTCTTCTTGCTTGTGCTGGCGATTTTAGGGGTTGGCGGCGGAAGCGGTTTTGTATTTTGGCAAAATAACACCTTGGAAAACGAAAAAGATTTTTTGATTAGATTCAATGAAAGCCTTCAGGCGGCCGAAGATTATCATTTATATTATCTTGGTGCCCGGGATTTTATCAATACGCTTTCCGGTTATGATGCCGGTACAAAAAATGACAGTGAAGCCCTGCTTCAGTTGATTGAAACCTTAGAAGATATCATGCCTAGTACGGTTCGTTTAAATGACCTTGCGATTGAAAATGGCAAGGTAGCCATTAGCGCCAACTCATATAGTGGCAAAGAAGGGGCGGCAAGATTCTTAATGGAACTAAAGAAGCAAGATTTTATTTCGAACATTTTTATCAGTGATATTACCGATACCTTAGACCGGACTTACAATATAGTGTCACATTTTAGTATGACTCTTGAAATATCTCTTCCCGCTGATACCGAAATTTTAGAAAACGAAGGAGGGGCCTAAATGAAAGCAACTGATGAACAAAAAAAATTGTTATTACTTTTATTGATTGCGATTGTGGTTGCGATTCCCTATTTTTTCATAATCAGGCCGCAAATGGATAAAAGCGAAACCTTAAGGGCAGAAATTGCAGCACTTTCTGCGCGCCGGGATGTCCTTGAAGGATATTTGGTTAAAATGCCGGAATATCAGCAGGAATTAGCCGCGATGGAAGGGCGGAAAAAAGAAATTTTTTCTCATTATCCCTCCGAGCTTCCGCAAGAAGCAACGTTATTGTTTATTGACAAAGCTGAAAAAAACATTCCTATTTTCATGCGCCAGGTTGCCTTTTCGCCAGATGTTTTAGTTGAAATGATATCGCCGGAAAGTGCCGAACCTTTTATAGAAGTGATGGAGATTGCAAGTAATGAACCGTTGATTCAAGGTTTGGATGGCCTGAATAATCTTACCGCGATTGCTTTTGAGGGTAGTTATGCAAGTTTCAAAAGCTTATTGCGGCATGTTGCAGAATACGAAAACCGATTGGTTATCCCGAATTTAAGCGTTAATTATAGAGCGGATACCGCTTTGGTATCCGGTAATTTTACTTTACGCCAATTTGCTATGAGCGGCGAGGGGCGCGAAAGGGTGATTTCAGTTGAACCGGTTATGCGGCTTGGCGCACCAATTATCTTTGATGGCCGCTTAGATTAAAAGCCAAGGAGTAAGATTTGAAAGCGCAAAACACCTCGCCGAGTAATGTCGGATTCAGTATAATCGAACTAATGATTGTGATAGCAATAATCGGCATTCTTGCCGTTATTGCTGTTCCGTCAACGATTAGAATGATTGAACGCGGCCAGCAGAACAACCGGATGAATATCGCGCGGACGATATATCTTGCGGCGCAAAATCAACTAACTAAAAGCTATACCGAGAATAATTTGCAAGCCACGTTAACCGAGGTTTATTTCAATTTAGGGGAAGCTTGCTGCCCTAATCATACCAACCTTAATAATCTTAATAGAGTAGTAGACAGACTAGGGGACCAGTTAAGCCTTCCGGTTAATGAAGACCCCCATTTTATCCGCTTTATCAGCAAACCGGCCGGAATCCTCAATGGGGCGGGGACCCACTGGGAATGGACTGACCCGGACGGTGTGGTTATAACTAGTCCCGCAGCCCCGGGCGAGGCTGAATTTTTTCGCTTGCTTAGTGAAGTTATTATTGACAGGGAAATCCTAAATAATGCTATTTTAATGGAATACAATATCATGACGGGGATTATCCTGTCGATTTTTTATGGGGATGGCGGGCAAGTTGAGTTTGTTTATGATAATACAGCGGAAATTAATAATATCCTGGGCACCCGCGGCCTTAATAATGGTTATGCCCATGCGGCCGCCCGCCGGCAGGGATTTTTCGGTGTTGAATCAACCGGGGTACTTGATAACCGATTGATTGACGGAAATTTGCGGGAGTTTGTCTTTGCTAATATTTTCGATGGGGCGGATGAGCCGCTTAGAATTGGCTCGGGAGCTGCGGCGCAACACCTTACTAATGTCCTTTATGCGGAATTTTTTATACCGGAGCCGCTCAACCCGGCGACAGTATATACTTTTACCCTTAGGGGTGTATCAGCTTCGTCGAGGCCGTTAGCGATTGCCTTTAATCAAATCGGGAATGAATTTCTTCTTGCAATTACGAATGCCCAAATAAATAATGATATCCCGACAATTTTCCGTGATACAAGTTTTTCTGCTGCCGAGCTTCAAGAATCACTAGCCCGGTTTGGTATTGATACTAATATTGATATCAATTACAACCGTTATATTTGGATAATTGATTATATCTCCGGGCCAGGCAATATTGTTGATGAGCGTGCCGATATTATTAATATTCCGCAGTTTGTCCATGCCGAGATTACAAATGAAGCCGGGGCAACAGTACGTTCGGTGACGAGGGCCCATTCGCATTTTGCCAATGTAACGGGCAGCCGGTTTGAAGTAAGGACAGTAAGGCATCTTAATAATATCCGTTATATGCCTGACGGAAGATACCGGCAGACTGCCGATATTAATATGCTTGACCCCTTTAATCCATTTAATTCTGTCACCGATTTCAGGCCGATTGCTGGAGCAGGGTACAATCCGCTAACAGGTCTGTCCGCAGATATCCATCCGCTTTTGCCTTTCAGCGGTGAATATTTTGTCATGCGGACTACTGCTAACTCAAATTCGCGATATTGTATTATTAACGGGCTTTCGATAACTGCCGACGGGCTGACCGGCGATGTTGGGTTGTTCCGGGTAACTGCCGGGGCAGATATTCAAGGGCTATCGTTATTTAATGCAAATATCATCGCCCCCGGTGCTGCAAATGTCGGCGCAATCGCCGGTTTGATGACCGGCCGCATTATGACCGGCGGGATAGTCAGGCAAAGCACAGTCAGTCAAAGTTTTGCGTATGCGAACGTTAATGGCGGGTCCGGCAATACCGGCGGCCTCGTTGGAAATATTGAAAACGGCCTTTTAGAAGAATCTTTTAATGCCGGTTTTGCGAATGCGGTTATAGCTACACAAACAGTCAACGGTATCGGGTCAGTCCAGGCCCCGGCCGGGAATATCGGCGGCCTTGTCGGCAGGAATAACGGGACAGTTAGGAATAGCTTCAACAATGCCCGGGTGAATATTGCCGATGTCATGTTAGACGGCCCCCTTTCTCACACGCCGACAGCTACTGTTTTAACCAGTCCGTCAAACCTTGGCGGTATCGCCGGAAGTAATGAAGATTTGGGCAGGGTAGAGAATACCTATGCAACGAATTATCTGCCGCTTCCGCCATATTTTCTGCCAACTTCGCCGGAAAATATACCGGAACTTCTGCAACATTATGAAGATTCGAATATCGGCGGGATTGTTGGTCTGGAAAATGGGGAAATGAGAGAAAATTTCTATATTTCAAACGGCCTGCTTAGTTTTGAAGGTACTGCAATATCCAAAGAAGAACTTAGAGGAACTTTCCGCGGTTTTACCAGCCGCTTCGCGCCATCTAATGAATATCAGGAAGGAATAAACAGATATCATAGATTTAACCCGAATGATGCGGCTGAACCGGCTTATCCTTACCCGGCCCTAAGAAGAAATAATCCTTTTAATGATTTGATATGGTTCTGGGAGGATATTTTCGAGATTCCTTTAGGTTCAATCACATTTTTATATTATGAAAGATATAGAGATAACAGCGGTGCTGTCACTTATGGTTATTCTGAAGGCGGAGTTGCCCCGCTTGCGCGCCTTGACCGGAACCGGATAGTTGAAAACGAAGGATATCTGCTTGAATTTGATGACCGGCGGGAAATGGAAATAATTATCAGTAACTCCGAAATCCCCCGGAACCTTCCGGAGGACAGAAACGGAATGTTTTCTTTCACCCTGACCCCTATTGGTGCTGATGGCTGGGAGTGGTCTTCCAATGATATAACTGGTGATTTACCCGCCCATATCCCGGTCCGTTTTACGCAAAACGGTGATGTTTCACCACAATTCCGGCTATATTTTGACAATCGGTTTTTGGAAAGTTTTACCAACAACGGGCTTAATATCCATTTTCAGGTAAGGGATAGCTCTGAAGAAGTCATTTATCCCCTTACCCCTAGCTTGCAAATTAGATTCAGCCCTTACTTTGCCGATAGCATCGGCCGGGCAGGGAACCGGCTTATAGTGCGGTCGCCCCGCCATTTAAGCCATATCAGCCGGGCTTGTTTATTTGGCCTTGCCCATGATATTAATTATGATTTTACCCAGGAAATAAATATAGATTTTGGATTATACCGTAAAGAACTAGTCATGCCGGCAAATGGAAATATGAATATCAATACCAGCCTTACCCTAGCGGATAATAACCGCGCAAGATGGCCGTTTACCGACAGCGGGGCAGTATATAGCGCGGTAATTAATGATGTCTTTACCGGAAATTATACCGGCGGGGAAGTTCTCACAAGAGTTTATACCGACGGGGTATTTGATCCGGTTAAGTCGGAATGGCTTAACTATGAAATAAGGAATGTGATAGCAAGATACGGCCTGTTTAATGTTATCGGGCATGGGGCGGCGGTTGAAAGGCTTAACATTATTAATTCACAATTTTCTAACGGCGGTTCGGCCGGGGATAATAATGCTGTTGGCAGTATTGCCGCCGTAAATCATGGTTCAATCAGAATGTCGAGTGTCCAAAATACTACGGTCCGCGGCACTGGTACCGGTGTCAGGGTTGGCGGTATTGTGGGGATTAACGCTCCCCAAGATGACATAAATGACACTAACGTCAGTATCATTGAAGATGTATTTTTCCTTTCGACAGCAGAATATCCCGGCTTTTCGATAGTTGAGAATAATATCGTGCTGGGGGAAGGGCCGGTCTCGAATAATGGCGGCGGTATTGCCGGTTTTAATTCCGGTGAAATCAGCCGGGTATTTTATCTTGCCCCGGCACCAAAAGCACAAGAATATGATGAAGCCGGGCGGGTGCTGATAATGTATCCCATCGTCCGGAACGGGGCAAGTGTAAATAATGATTGTATTTATTTGCGGGGGCATCGCTATTCCCGGACCCAAGGCAGTGATTGGATTAATGAGCGGTACAATTTTTCGACCCGGCCGGATGAACCGCCTCCGCCGGTTAGAACTCATGAACGTGCCGGTGTTGGCATGGTAACGAAATTTATTGATTTGGATTGGCTTAATTATTTATCTTCCGAAAATATTTTGGACGATATGAATATGAGCATTAATGATATGGAAAACTGGTATCAGCCGTCACAAAGGTATCCTTACCCGTTGATTTCAGGAATGGCGGTACCTGCTTTCTGGCCGGAAGCCGACAGTCCGGTCCGGCCTGACCAGGAAGACCGGGACGACTGGGAAGAATTTAGGTCGGCGGCAGACCGCCCCCGGGCCCCGACATTTGGCAACGGAGATTTTTCGAGCCCTTTTCTATATACAATTCCCGGCGGGAACTTGGTAGACAATATCAATATCCCCCCATACCAGCATATCGCAAATCACTGGTTTACGGCTGATATGCGGATATTTAGCGGCTGGCTCACCAGGCCGGTAGACCGGAGTTTATTTAATTCCACCCACCCCTTGTATCTTATTCCGGCGGCGGCTGATGGAATTGGAGACTTCCGGCCGCCTTATGACCCTGTTTCCAATCCAAGCCAAGTACCGAGATGGCGGGTAATTGAGCTGCAAACGCCGAATGGTACCGACGATTTTATGCGCACCGATTATCTTGGGCGGAATTTGGCACGAAATGGTATTACCGCAACTAATAATGTCCGGACCCAGGCCAACGGGCAGACCCAGCCGATTCGTTATGCGGAATTAAATGCCGAATCACCGGGTACGCTTTATCAGGTTCTTGATTCCACTCCGGGGGCAGTGTTTTATTATTCATTTTATCATGCAACGAACGGATACCCCGGATTTAATCCCGGTTCGTGGTATACCGCCCCGCCGGCAGTCGGCGACCGGCTGAATTTTTATCTTTCAGCGGCGGATATAAATGAACCGGTTGAAGTTAGTAACGCAAGTCAAGCGGCGGATAGGGATAATGCGATGAGGCTGATTCGCCCCTGCCAGTCACCGCGCTCTGAACCGTCGGTTTTGCGCGGCGGAAACAGCGGCGACCGGATTCTTTTTAGCGCAAGCCCAACGGGAACACCGACATATGGCGCTACACAGCGTACAAATATCAATAACCAGGCAAATTTTGGGACATCAACAGCCGGTTCGGCAGTAGCCCCTGTTAATTTTTTACCGAATTTGTGGCTTAACCCGGCAGCTTGGAATACCGTTGCTTACGGCGCATCAACTCAAGGCCAGCCAACCGGTAATGCCAGCGGCGGCCGGTATGACTTAAGTTATCATCAGGGCCGGGAGTACTTGCAGCCAACCGGAAGGCGGGTAGTGCAAAATATACCGACTATCCCGAATAGTGAGGAGCTTGCGACGATTTATCTTTATGATGTCTGGATAGATACCAGAACCGGAAATCCAGCAATCACTAACAGTACTTTATCAAACGGGAATATCACCGTTAATGCCAATATTAACAGCACTGTTCAAGGCGGATTCAGGTCCGGTTATGGGATAACTTTCTGGTCAACACGGAACCTGACAGCTAATAATGCTGCAAGCAGTGCATCTAATATTCATATTAATGGAATTACCCAAACCCAGTATAATGGTACGGCGTGGGCATGGTTAGATGATGCAAAGACCAATGTCATTGGCTATTGGGATATTTCTTATGGCTGGAAGCGCTTTTATGGCGAGTATACTGTCCCGGACGGCCAGGAGCTGACCGAATTTGCCTTTCAGGCAAGTACCGGGCCTACCCGGATAAATGTCGGGAATTATCTTGACGGGGTATCATTTAGAAGCCCTGCCTTTTTGACGATTGACAAATATATCAAGGATAGTACCGGCAATGACGTCATGTTTGTAAAACCAAATGATGCGTTGACTATTGAATTATTTGTCAAAAACCATGGTGAAACAGTTGCAAACAATATTGTTATCCGTGACCAGTTAGCCCCTTTTGACGAATATATTAATTATGAAGGCGGTACGACTCTTTCGGTCACGAAAGTTACACCTGACGGGACAACTAATGGGATAAGGACGACATTTAACGCGACTGCTTCATATCCTACTACCGGCGATAATGCCGGAACTTTAGTCATCACCCTGCCGGCGAATCAGGTGCTTGAAAATAATGAAGAGTTGATTATCAGGTTCCCGGTCAGGGTGCGGTGGACCCTTAGAAGTGACCCGGACCGGGCCGATACGTTGTTATATTTTATCCGCAATCAAGGTGTTGTTGAATATAGTTCCGGTTTCCTTAGGTACAATATTGAACGGAACTTAAACGGTTCCGGGCCGGAACCGGTGCAAGTATTTATTGACCCGGTTAAACTTTCAAAAACCGTAGCCCCGCCGATTAACGGGCCGTTTGAGATTATGCTGCGGGTTGAGGATACCACGATTGGCAACAGTAGCATTAACACCAATGGTTTGATTACCGATTTGATTCCCCGCGGCTTCCGGTTAGTCCCGGGTGTCAGCCGCCGGGTTAACCATGACCCTGGCTGCGCGGATTGTGTAAGCGGTACTTGCCCGGTTCCATGGGTATCGGCCGATAGTGCTATATTTATTAATAATGATGGTTCGACCCGGATGACGATCGGCGGGGTTAATTTGGGGAATAATTCAGGTACGAATATCAGAAGTATTGATTACCGGTATAACATAGAGTATATCGGTGCCGGTTATGGCGTTGCTGAAATCCAAATCTTGTCAGACTATAAATACTTGTACTCCGATGAGCATATGATGGGTACTGATGTAAGTGTTATGTTGATTTTCCCTAAGGCAGTGATTGGTATCAGTGTTAAAACACAGCCGATTAGTTTCACAACATCAGGCGGCGGGACCAATGTCTTTAATATAACCAGTAACGATAACTTTGCCGAGCGGCTTGCCGACGACAATTATGATGTTATGGCTGCAGTTATCCTAACTGATGCGAACGGTGAGCCCCTACCGCTAACATCTAACCGTTATGTAACCGATTATTTCACGGCAAATATTGTTCAGGGGACATGGAACCTTGAGTTAACCCCCGTACCTGGCGCCGGCGGCGAATTTGTGCTTTATTACCGGATTATGCTGACGGCAACCAAGTCCGGAAGCCCTGATTTTGTATTAAATTCCCCGCCGACCCCGGTGACAATCACGATACCGTCAACGGCGGTTACAGTGACCGCAAACGGGCTTAATAATCTTACAATTGGCGAAGCTGTTAATGGAAGTATTATATATACCCTCGTAAACGGGACATATGCTTCAACAATTAACCCGGCGCACTTTGCTGTCAGCGGTTTACCGGCCGGGCTTTTAGCCGGTGCCCCGGTGAGAACTGACACAACTGTCACTATTCCAATTACCGGGATACCAACAACCGTATCAGGCAGTAGTGATGTGGTATTGCCAAGCAGTATTCCATCATCCAATATTACGGGTATGACGGCGGATATAGTACCGATTGGCACAGTAACGGCCGGCCCGGTAGAAGCGGCGCCGGCACCGTAGGATAAGCTTTATTAGTAATAGAAGGAAAGGCATAATCTGAATGCAGGGAAGGTTTAAAGAATTATATAAGGACAACTCTGGTGCCTCGTTACTTTTCGTACTCGGAATTATGCTTTTTCTGCTTGCAATCGGAACCAGCCTTCTTGTAGCGGCAAGTACCAATGTAGGTTATATGACGAACCAAAGGGAGCATAGCCAGGTCAGGATTTTGGACGAGTCAATTCATATGACGATTATGTTTAGCTTGCAGGATTCTGTAAATGTAAATAGTTTGGGGCGGCAACTTGCCCGGGCTTTATATGAAGCGCAGGATTTATTTGACAGTGGCGGCGGGGGCGCCGGCAATCTCAATGATATTACTATAACCCCGGATGAAATAGAGTTTCTGGATAATGCAGGAAATGAAATAAATTTTGCCAACACGAATGTCAGAATCAATAATATTACGTTTTCTTTTCCGGTTCAGGCTGTTAATATTACGGAAGCGGTTAATTGGCAGGAGCTGGTTTGGGATGACGACCCGGATTGGGCAGGATGGCCAGGCTGGGATGATACATTTCCCGATGAATCTTTTTTCAATTGGTTTAATTGGGGCGATTGGGAAAATGATGATAATTTTCCTGATTTGCCGGATGGAGTAACGATATGGCGGCGGGAGCCGGCAACTGCTTCAATAAATGCGGCTTTGCATGTAATAGTTGAAATTGCGGCAATAAATAGAGTAAGCGGAAATGAGCGGATGATTACCTCAAGGGCGGTTTATGAATATAGCGATGGGTTTTTATTAGAGGATTTAAACAGCATTCCGCTTACACATGTTAATAGCATCGGTGATATAGGAGGTTTATTTTTTGCATCCTCCCCCAATGCAGCTAAATATACGATGAATTTTGCCGATATTGGCAGATGGGAATTATTAAGTTATGAAAACATTGCGAACTAAAAAAATGTTTTGTTCAAATAAAGGTGAATCCCTGATTGAAAGCGTAATCAGTTTGTTTATATTGTCGATTCTGATTCTTGCTGTTACGAGTATAATCCAAGTATCGCTGCGAATGTCAAACAGGTCGATTGCTAATGCGGCTGTAATGCAGGAAAATGTCCTCAACCCGTTATTAAGGTCGGAGTTTGACGGGGACGGGATAGTTGGGGCGGTTACTTTCAATTTTGTGCCGACAAGTGGTAATACTGACCCGCCGGTTGATAATTTTTTTGAATTTGATGCGATTGCAATATCGCAAAATGCTTTAATATACAATCAAGGCGGGCTGTGGGCTTTTTCACCGCAAGCAGACGGCGGAGGCGAGCCATGAAAAACTGTGTGCTTCATAGAATTACAAGAAAAATGTTGAATAACAATCAAGGTCTAACTTTGGTTGAGCTGATGGTTGGTATCATGATTTTTGCGGTTATTACGACTTCGGCAATGTCAATTTTTGCCCCAATGCTTAGAACTATGTTAAGGGCAACTGAAATTGCGGAGTATAATACGTTATTTGACAATATTGCAAATATAATAGTTAGCGATTTGGCAAGTTCAACTGCCGGGCCGGTTTTGTCAGGTGCTGATGTGAGGCTGAATCCCGGCGGGACATTAGAGGATTTTACCTGGACAAACGGCCAGGACTTGTTATGGCTTACGATTAATTTCCCGCAGGCGGTCGTTTATACCGCTGACGGGGACGGGGTTTTATTGCGCAATGGAAATCCGTTATTGCCGCAAATGTTTCTTAATCAAGGGACGGCGGCCACTTTTGTTTGCGTTGAAGTATTAACCCTTGATGCCGCGAATAATGTAACCGAAAGGTTTTACCGGCTTACTCTTACGCTGTCAAACATTATCGGTGACGGTGGTATTACAAGAGATTATATTGTCAGGCCGCTGGTGCTTAATCAGTATTGATGGACTGTGGTTACAGTTCAGCCATCAGCCCGATTTTACTTCGCCATGAAAATCTCCTTGCAAGTTCCCTAATAATAGTGTATAGTCATCTCGAACACTGCATATCGGATGATATGTGGTCAAAATACTTTGAGTTTGGTTTGGAGTTTATCATGGCAAAATACCTTGTAATCGTCGAATCCCCCGCGAAAGTGAAAACAATCAAGAAATTTCTTGGTTCCAATTATGAAGTCCTTGCCTCAAACGGGCACGTTCGCGATATGCCGAAAAGCCAGTTGGGTTTTGATGCGGAAAACGACTATGAACCGAAATACATCACGATTCGCGGCAAAGGCGATGTCTTAGCAAAGCTTCGCAAAGAAGTGAAAAAAGCGGAACGTATTTATCTTGCGACTGACCCTGACCGTGAAGGTGAAGCAATTTCATGGCATTTGTCAAAAGCATTAAAATTAGAAGATAAAAAAGTCTACCGGATTACTTTTAATGAAATAACCAAAAATGCGGTTAAAGATTCTTTGAAAAATGCCCGTGAAATTGATATGGACCGGGTTGATGCCCAGCAAGCGCGCCGGATGCTCGACCGCATGGTTGGGTATCGCATTTCCCCGCTGCTTTGGGTAAAAGTAAAGCGCGGGCTTTCGGCCGGCCGTGTCCAATCGGTAGCACTTAGGATTATTTGTGACCGTGAAGCTGAAATAAACGCTTTTATCCCGGAAGAGTACTGGAGTTTAAATGCCGAGTTTGCGATTGCGGGTGAGAAAAAACCTCTTCATGCGAAATATTATGGTTCTCCTGAACGCCGTGTTGAAATCAAATCAGAAAAACAGCTTAACGGAATCCTTAGTGAACTAAAAGATGCTTCTTATTCGGTGGCAGAAGTGAAAAAAGGCGAACGCATCAAGAAAAGCCCGCTTCCTTTTACTACCTCAACCTTGCAGCAGGAAGCAAGCAAAGCGCTTGGTTTTTCAACAATGAAAACGATGCGGGTTGCCCAGCAGCTTTATGAAGGGATTGATATCAAAGGGCAAGGCACTATTGGTATCATTACTTACCTTCGTACTGATTCGACCCGTGTTTCAAACGAAGCGGAACAAACCGCGGAAGCTTATATAAAGAAAATTTATGGCGATGATTATGCCGCTGCAAAAACTCCGGAGAAAAAGGACGGCAAAAAAATCCAGGATGCGCATGAAGCAATCCGGCCGACAGAAATTGAAATGACACCGGCATCACTAAAAGCTTCGCTTGCCCGTGACCAATTCCGGTTATATCAACTGATTTGGCGCCGTTTTGTAGCAAGCCGGATGAATCCGGCGAAGTATGAAACGACTTCGGTACGGATTGACAATAATACAGCAACCCACCGTTTTACTGTTGCTGCTTCCAAAGTTATATTTGACGGCTTTTTATCCGTCTATACTGAAGAAGATGAAAAATCCGGGGCTGAAGCTGAAACAAAGCTTGTCCTTGCCAAAAGTATTGACAAGAAAACAAAGCTCAAATTTAATGAATTTGAATATCAGCAGCATTTCACCCAACCGCCGTCCCATTATACGGAAGCATCCCTGGTCAAAGCCCTGGAAGAACTTGGTATTGGAAGGCCGAGTACTTATGCCCCGACTATTACCACTATCATGGGGCGCCGTTATGTCATCAAGGAGGACAAAAATCTTTATATTACCGAACTTGGTGAAGTTGTCAACCGGATGATGAATGAAGCCTTCCCGACGATTGTTGATGTTAATTTTACCGCCAATCTTGAAGCATTACTTGACGGAATCGAAGAAGGGGCGGTTAATTGGAAAACGGTGGTCAAGAATTTTTATCCTGATCTTGATGAAGCGGTCAAAATCGCTGAAAAGGAATTAGCAGAAGTTGAGATTGCCGATGAAGTATCGGAAGAAATATGTGAAAACTGCGGCCGCAATATGGTCATCAAATATGGGCCCCATGGTAAATTCTTAGCCTGCCCCGGTTTCCCCGATTGCCGTAATACCAGCCCTTATCTGGAAAAAATTGGTGTCGGGTGTCCGCGCTGTAACAAAGACATCATTGTTAAAAAGACCAAAAAAGGCCGCCGTTATTATGGTTGTATCGCTAACCCGGAGTGCGATTTTATGGTTTGGCAGAAGCCAACCGGCGAGAAATGCCCGGCTTGCGGTGACGTTTTATTAGAAAAAGGACAAAAATTAGCTTGCGCAAATTCCAATTGTCTCACATTAATTGAAAAAAAAGATTAATTTCTTAACAGAAACGTTTCACTATCTATGAAGTAGTTGCATTTTTCCGAATTATATGTTAGACTACAATTTGCTGATGGGGGTTTATATTTAAACTGCAACTTTATACAAAGTTTTATTTCACTCAAAAGTAAAAGGAGGAATTATGAGCAGCGTCCAGTTACTAGACCGAACCAGGAAAATCGGCAAATTACTACATACCAACAGTTCCAGCAAGGTTGTTTTTAATGATATTTGTTCAGTTTTATGCGATATTCTGAAATCCCATGTTTTAGTAATCAGCAAAAAAGGAAAAGTTCTTGGGGTTGGTTCCACGGATTCGGTAGAATCGATATCGTCATTAATTGTGGACAAAGTCGGCGGATTTATTGATAACATGTTAAATGAACGGCTGCTTGCTGTTTTGTCTACCAAGGAGAATGTCAATCTGGCAACCCTCGGTTTTGATGCCGAAATAATCAGAAAATTTCAGGGAATTATTACCCCGATTGAAATTGCCGGTGAAAGGTTAGGTACCTTATTTATATATAAGGGTGATGAGCAATTCGATATTGATGATATTATCTTGTGTGAATATGGCACAACTGTTGTTGGCCTGGAAATGCTTCGGGCTGTCAATGAAGAAAGTGCCGAAGAAAAGCGGAAGTTAGATGATATCAAATCGGCGATTAATACCCTTTCGTTTTCAGAGATGGATGCGGTAGTCCATATTTTCGATGAACTTGGCGGAATGGAAGGCATTCTTGTCGCCTCGAAAATTGCTGACCGGGTTGGAATTACTCGTTCGGTTATCGTAAACGCCCTGCGGAAATTCGAAAGTGCCGGGATAATTGAATCCCGTTCATCCGGAATGAAGGGTACTTATATCAAGGTGCTTAATAATATGGTCTTTGATGAAGTTGACAAAATCCGCAAAAGTAGAGCGCAGTCAGTGAAATAAAAAAGGAATAATATTAAAGGCTAAAGTTTTTCTAAAATATGCCGATATATATTTATAAGCGAAAAATGTTTAAGGGATTAACTGGTAATTTAAAAGGATTTAAGAGCTTCTATTGAGGCAATTGAATCCTTTTTTGATGTTTGACCGACTTAGTCGGTCAAATTAAAAACACCAAATATTGGGTGCCGGTAGAAAAAGAACACTAGATAAGGTATGATTTGGCAAAAAAAAGATAAAAAAAAGACTTGTTTTTTTCTTAGAATAATTTATAATGAAGTAAGATAGCGAAAGGTGGGCAGATGATTAATTCCAGTGCTTTTAATTATATAAATGTCCTTACTAAAGCGGCGGATGCTTCCTGGAAGCGCAATGAAGTCCTTGCCAACAACATTGCTAATAATACCACCCCCGGATTTAAGCGCCAGGATATTGATTTCGAAGGCCAGCTAAGGCGGGCGATGCGCAAAAACCGCTATATGTCGGTTGATGCAAGAATTAATGAGCTGAATAACACAAATATCTCACGGCTCCGCCCCAATATTTTTACCGATAATGGGAATTTTTCTTATCGTTTGGACGGCAACAATGTTGATGTTGACAATGAAGGCGTGATGCTTGCGGCAAACCAGCTTAAATATAATGGATTGATTTCAGCAATGAATCACGAATTTTCGCAATATAAGACAGTATTGAGATAAAACGGAGAAAGCTTCGTTTCATGGGAGTAGAGTATGGGAATTTTTAACGCATTCAATATCAATGCTTCAGGGTTAACAGCCCAGCGTTACCGGATGGACGTGATTTCCGAAAACGTCGCCAATGTTAATACGACCCGTACCGCTGACGGTACACCGTATCGCCGTAAAATAGTTACTTTCGAGCAAATGCCGAACCGGGGAAGCAACTCAAGCTTTAGACGTATATTTGACGGTTACAAAAATACTTTTAACGGCCAGGGGGTGCGAGTCAGAAAAGTAAGCGGTGACCACGAAACACAAATGACCATGGCTTACGACCCGTCTCACCCTGATGCCGACGAAAACGGTTATGTCACCTATCCGAATGTCAATATCGTCATGGAAATGACGAATTTGATTGATGCAAGCCGGGCTTATGAAGCTAACGCAACCGCCTTTAACGCCAGCAAAACGATGGCGCTTAAAGGACTGGAAATGGCACCCTAATAGTATGAAGAGTTTCTAGTTCAAAATTTGCATGGTATTTGCAGGAATGATAATAAAAAAGGAGTAATCAATGGACATCGCAAGTATCGCGAATATTAATAAAATAAATCCGGTTCAAACACAAAATAGAAGCCTGTCCCCGGTCACAGACCACAGCGGTTTTGACGACCTGCTTTCAAAGGCTATGGGGCATCTTAATACAACTAACTCATATATTCAAAATGCACAAAACGCCGAAATCAGATGGGCGCTCGGTGAATCATCCAGTACCCATGAATTAACCAACGCGATGCAGAAATCAAGCATTGCCCTCCAATACACTGTTGCAATCCGGGATAAGGTATTGGAAGCATACAAAGAAATCATGCAGATGCAGATTTAAATTTGCAATTCACAGCTAAAGCTGTTCATAGCAACGACTTAATTAGTTAACACCGGCAATCAGTCATCAGGATCCACACCAATCCGCCAAAAGATTGATTGCTTACCGATACATCATTGCATTATGTTTATATTTTATGTCCGGCTTTCAGAAAGAGAGAGTTCGCTTTCGTGAGGGTGTATTAAAGGTACACCGTCATAAAACGGGATTAATTCCGTAGGAGGATAATATGCCAGAGCAAGTCCAAAAATTCATTACTCCGGTTCTGGAGTGGTGGAACAAATTTACTTCCCGCCAAAAAACCTTTATAATTGCTATTTCTGCCGGTATCATTATGACGATGGCTATTTTGCTTACCCTGCTCAATCAGACCCAATATGTCCATCTTACTGTTGCGGCAAGTCCCGCCGAAGCTTCTGAAATACGTGATTTACTAGCGGCGGAGGGCAATATTAAGTACAAGCAGTCAGCCGACAGCCTGCGGTTTGAAGTAGACCGGAAACAGCATATTAATGCAACGATGTTGCTTGCAAGCAATAATATCCAGTCTGACGTTTGGTCAATTGACAATGTCACAACCGGTGGTTTTTCGACTACCGAAGCAGATAAACAAAGGCGCTACAAAGTATATCTGGAAAACCATATAAGCAGAACGGCGGCGGCGATGAACGGGGTAAGAACTGCAAGTACTACCTTGAATATGCCATACAATGACGGTACTTTATTATCCCAGCACCGGGAAAGTTCGGCCTCGGTCCTGCTTGACCTTAATGGTGACTTTGGTGAAGAGCAAGCGGCCAACCTTGCGAAAATCATCTCGGTCGGCCTTGGTTCAAGCACACCTTTAAATATTAGTATTATGGATACCAACGGCAATATGCTTTTCTCCGGTGATGATATTCATTCAAGTACCGGCGGAAGTGCCAACAATCAATTAAGCACCAAAAATAAAGCTGAAGCCGTCCTTAATAGTGAAATCCGCAATATCCTGCAAGGTACCGATGAATTTGCCAGGATAGTTGTCGCTAGCAATTTGGTTATGAATTTTGCCCGCTCCCGCTCGGTTGATACCGAATATTATGTCGCGGACGGACGGGAGGAAGGGTTTATCCTGCATGAATCCCATTATGATTCGGAATCAACGAATCAGGGCGGCGGTGTGCCGGGAACTGATTCCAATACCGAAGGCGGCCCTTCTTATCAATGGCCCGACCATCATTATTCCAGTATGACAGAAAGCGAAAGGTCGATTGACCGTCTTGTCAGCAATGTTATTACGGAATCAGATTTTCCGGGCGGACATGTTGTATATGCTGAATCCTCAGTTGCAGTTACCGCAGTTTCACACAATATTATCCGCGAAGAAGATGCAAGGCGGCAAGGGCTTCTTGATGGTATTAGCTGGGATGAATACAAAGACTTCAATAGTGAAAGAACTATACTGACAATTGATGATGAGATGCGCTCAATCGTTTCGAACGCATCAGGCATCCCGCTTAGTAATATTACTATCCGCGCCTATGCTGAAAATATCTTTTTAGATGCGGAAAGAATGCAAGTTGCCTGGACCGATGTTACCCAGATTTTCCTGATTGTCATTATTCTCGGACTATTAGCCTTTGTTGTTATCCGCAGTATGCGCTATGGCCGGGAAGAAGTTGAAGAAGAAGAACTGTCCGTTGAAAGACTTTTACAATCACAGCCTGAACTTGAAGATATCAGCATCGATGAAGGTAGTGAGTCCAAGAAAATTATTGACAAATTCGTTGAAGATAACCCGGAAGCAGCCGCTTCGCTTTTGCGCAACTGGCTGAATGAAGACTGGGGTTAAGTATGAAGAGTTCATCTAAGGCATCGTGCGAAGGCACGATACCAAAGATGAACTAGTCCCGCTACGCGGGCACTCTTCATACAGCAAGTTTGGCCATAGGCCAAACATTGCAAGGTGATGGGTTTTTGACAAAAAGGAGCAGATATGCCAAGAGGTGTAAGTGGAGACGGTGCAATCAGCGGCCTGCAAAAAGCGGCAATCCTTTTGATTGCGCTGGGCCCGGAAAAATCCGCCAATATATTCAAACATCTTAAAGAAGATGAAATTGAAGAGCTGACCCTGGAAATCGCCAATACCAGGAGTATCACCCCGCAGATTAAAGAGACCGTGCTTGAAGAATTTTATCAAGTTCTGCTTGCGCAGCAATATATTGCCGAAGGTGGTATTGGTTATGCCAAAGATCTTCTTGAAAAAGCCCTTGGCCAGGATAAAGCAATGGACGTTATCGGCAAACTGACTGCCTCACTTCAGGTTAAACCTTTTGAGTTTGTCCGTAAAACCGATGCTTCTCAATTACTGAACTTTATCCAGGATGAGCATCCGCAGACTATTGCCTTGATTTTGTCTTATTTATCACCGGCCCAATCGGCCCTTATTATTTCTGCTTTGCCGCCGGACCGCCAGTCCGACGTTGCCCGGAGAATTGCGATGATGGATCGGACCAGCCCTGATGTAATCAAAGAAGTTGAACGAGTCCTTGAATCAAAACTTGCTTCATTAGTGAATCAGGATTTCAGCATT
>WRAQ01000052.1 GCA_009780115.1 Lachnospiraceae bacterium | reverse complement strand
TTGAAAGGAGATAGGGGCAATGTATGTTATCGAACACGCGTTTTTGAATCTTGGAAAAAACAAAGGACGTAATATTTTATTAGGGGTGATTATCTTCACGATAATCACCGCCGTGACCGTAACTTTGGCGATATTTAACACCACAGGGATTGTCATTGGGGAAACAACAAATGTTATGAACAGTACGGTGCGTGTCGTGCCAAGCGACGGCCAGAAGATAATAAGCGAAGAAGCGACGGCGGCAATTTCCTTGCAGCAGTATCAATCTTTTGCCGAATCTGAAAACCTCGATAGCGCAGAAATAAAGGAAAGCCATACGAGTGTCAATGGAGTTGATGCCGTATACTTTTTGAAACACCCCGATATGTTAAAAAATTTTGAAGCGGAGCTGCGGAAAAAAGGTTTGCCGGATAATTATTCAGTAGTAACAGATGAATCAGCGTTTCAAAACGCAATCGGGTCTGTTGCAAATCTACAAAGCCTAATGCTTACCTTTTTAATCATTGTGCTTTCGCTGGGGGCGGTCATAATGATGCTTTTATCGGCTATCACTATCCGTGAGCGCAAATACGAAATCGGTGTACTGCGGGCGATGGGAATGAAGAAGAACAAAGTCACGCTTGGGCTTTGGGTTGAAATATTAACAATCACACTGATATGCTTCACGCTTGGCATGGGTGCGGGAACAATGCTTTCACAGCCTGTATCCGACATGATATTGGCCGGGCAGACCGCTTCAACCTCTGCCGGGTCAACATCATTAGCCGAAAGATTGAATATAATGACGGAAACGGAAGAACCCATACAAGTCAACGTATCGGTAAACGCCGTAACTGCGACGGGGATATTGGGAATATCAATTCTGTTGGCTTCTATCGCGGGTGTTATATCGGTCAGCCAGATTAACAAATGTGAACCCATAAAAATCTTGATGGAGCGAAATTAGGAGGGTAGCATCATGAAATGTTTAAAAATACAAAACGTATCTTACCGTTATGAAGGCGGGACGGATAACGTATTGAAAAACATCAACGCCACTTTTGAAAGCGGAAAAGTCTATGCGATTATAGGTCAATCGGGCGCAGGGAAATCAACACTTCTGTCGTTGATTTCCGGGCTTGATACCTGCAAGGACGGCGATATTTACTACAACGGAAAAAATATGCGGGAGTTTGACCGCGACGAGTACCGTTCCAAAAGCGTAGGCGTTATATTCCAAAGCTATAATCTGCTTCTTAACTCGACGGCTGTTTACAATATAACCCTATCCATGAATATCAGCGAGAGCGTTATCAAAGAACGGCAAGCGCAGAAAAACCACGCTTATATCTTGCTTACGAAAGTTGGCATTGACCGTGAAACCGCCGACAGAAAAATATTGAAGTTGTCCGGCGGTGAACAGCAGCGCGTGGGAATAGCGCGGGCGTTATCCCATGACCCCGATGTAATTATAGCGGACGAGCCTACAGGCAACCTTGATAAAAAAACCGAGAAATCGGTTTTAGATATATTATGCCGCTTGGCGCATGAAGATGATAAGTGTGTGATTATCGTCACCCATTCCGAAAATGTATCCGCTATCGCTGATGAGGTAATCGGAATACAGGCGGGACATTTATTAAATCGTGATGAATACCACGCACTTATTTAGTAGGATGCCGTAGAGTAAGTCAATTGGAAGCAGATAATTTAATAGGGAATTAATATATTTTCTGCTTCGTTAGTTTTAATTGAAAACTTAGTCATCTTATTGTATACTACTAATTGAATTATTAATTAATATGAAGTAATATTTCTTAAAGGAAAAATATGAAAAGAACACCTAAGCAAATCGCCGCCTTAACCGGTGTCGTATTCCTGGCAAGCCTTTCGGTTATTACCTTGATTGTCGCAATTTTTTTTCCCGACCACTCGCAGTTGCTTGCGGCTTGTATTACAGCAATGATTGGCATCCCGATTCTTATCTGGCTGATGCTGTATATCATTGGTAAAGTCAAAGAAGCAAAAGAGGAATAGCGTGAAGAGAGCGGGAAGAACGCAAAATCGCGTTCTTCATAGGATTCAATTATACACCTGCTAAGACAGGTAGATGGGAGTTTCATGCTGTCACAAACCCTAAATGGTAATTGGCAATTAAAAATCATTGGCGATAATGTTTTTGGAATTGGCGAAAATTTGATTCCGGCAACAATTCCCGGCTCTGTTTATAGCGCTTTGCTAAAAAATGGCCTGATGCCTGACCCCTATTACCGCGATAATGAACTTAATGCTTTGAAGTTGATGGACAATGATTTTGAGTTTAGCCATACTTTTATAGTTTCCGAAACGATGTTACAAGGTGATGCCTTGTTTCTTCGGTTTGATGGCATTGATACATTGGCGGATATATATCTAAACGATGTTTTGTTAGGGTTTGACGGTGAATATTCGGCGAAAAACATGCACCGGATTTGGGAGTATAAAGTGTCTGATGTGGTGATTGCCGGGGAAAATCATTTGCGGGTTAAATTTTATTCACCGGTTAAATATATTAAAGCAAAGAATAAGGAAGTATTCGCCGGCGGTTCCTGGGATGCGATTATGGGTTATCCCCACCTGCGTAAGGCGCATTGTATGTTCGGCTGGGATTGGGGCCCGCGCCTGCCTGATGCGGGTATTTTCCGCGATGTGACACTGGTGTCATATGCAGAAAGCAGGTTCGAATCGGTTTATATAACCCAAGAGCATTTCGCGGATAAAGTAATATTAGATTTCGATGTTGCAGTGGAATTACTAAACGGAGATGACGATTATCAGATTGATGTAAGTGTAAAAAGGCCGGAGAATTGCGAAGCTGATATGACATCAGTGTCATATAATATTGATAAAGCTGGTGATGGCTTGAAAGTTATAATTCCGGAACCAAAATTGTGGTGGCCGAATGGTTTTGGCGGCCAGCCCCTTTATCCGGTTTGCGTGAAATTATTAGATTCGAAAGGGAACCTTCTTGATATCTGGGAAAAGCGGATTGGACTTAGGACGATGACCGTTAATACCGATGCAGATGAGTGGGGGAACCGTTTTGCCCATGAGATAAACGGGGTGCAGATTTTTGCAATGGGTGCAGATTACATCCCCGAGGATAATATTTTCAGCCGGATTACTTATGAACGAACCGAACGCTTGCTCAAAGATGCGATTGTTGCAAATCATAATATTATCCGGATTTGGGGCGGCGGTTATTATCCGGAAGATTTCTTCTTTGACTTGTGTGATGAACTTGGATTAGTGGTGTGGCAGGATTTTATGTATGCTTGTGCTAATTACGAGTTGACAGAAGATTTTGAAGCAAATATTATTCAGGAAAAAATAGACAATATCCGCCGGATTCGCCATCATGCCTGTCTTGGTTTGTGGTGCGGCAATAACGAAATGGAAGAGCAAATGCTCACAAAAGCCTGGCGGCCTTCAAATAAACAAAAATATGATTATATTAAATTATTCGAATATATTATTCCGAAAATTTTAAAAGAAGAAGACCCACAGACATTTTACTGGCCATCTTCCCCTTCTTCAGGCGGAAATTATGATAACCCCAAAGATGAAAATCGCGGCGATGCCCATTATTGGGGGGTATGGCATGGGAGTGAACCACTGACGGAGTTCCGTAAACATTATTTCCGCTATTTATCGGAATTTGGTTTTCAATCATTCCCGGGCATTAAGACGATTGAATCATTTACTGAACCGGAAGACCGCAATATTTTCTCTTATATTATGGAAATGCACCAGCGGAACAGTGCTGCCAACGGAAAAATCATGAATTATCTTTCGGCGACTTATCGTTATCCAACCGATTTTGAATGTTTGATTTATGCTTCTCAACTGCTTCAAGCCGAAGCAATGCGCGCTGGAATTGAACATAACCGCCGCCATCGCGGCCGTTGTATGGGATGCGTAGTCTGGCAGTTAAATGATATCTGGCCGGTAGCATCTTGGGCGGGCATTGATTATTTTGGCCGCTGGAAAGCCCTTCATTATTATGAAAAACGAGCTTTTGCACCGATAATGATATCCTGTGAAGAAATCAGTGAAGCAACCGAGCGGCCTTATCCAATCGCCGAACCGGCCCCTTTTGAAAAGTCAGCCCGTTTGCATATTGCTAACGAAACCCGGAGTGAAGTAACCGGCACAGTACACTGGTCATTGCGGAACCCGGATAGTACAGTCATTGAACGCATCCCGGCAAAAAATGACACCGGTGTCACTTCAAAGCAATCGTTAATGCAGGGCTGTCAGTCAGTGACAATCCCCCCTTTGGATGGGTTTTGGCTTGATAAAATTGATTTTGCTGATTATTCCGAACGGGAAATGCACTTAAATTATTATTTCGAAGTTGAAGGGAAAGCAGTATCTTCCGGCACCTGCCTTTTCACCCCGCCGAAGTACCATCATTTCCTTGACCCGCGGCTAACTTATTCACGCGCTGGAAATAAGCTAACAATCAAAGCTTGCGCTTATGCCAAAAATATTGAAATATCCGCTATTGATGGTGATGTTTGGTTATCAGACAATTATTTCGATATGGAAGCCGGAGAGGTTACGGTCGAAATAATCCGTGGTGAAGCGACGGAGTTTGGGTTGCGTTCGGTTTATGATATTAGATAACTAAAGTTTAATATGAAATTGCTTCTGCGTAAACCATTCCAACAAGAATACGAAGTATTTTTGCCAAACGAAGCTTTAGATTTTTAGAAAATCTCTTCGTTTTCTTACCCGAACGCTGCCTGTTCCTGATTAGGGCTTTGGCGCTTCTCAAGGTCAGGGAAACGGCCTTCCAGTGCCGCCCGGGAAATCTCGATGACCTCGGCGGCCTCATGTTCATCGAAACATCCGACTGTCACCATATCACATTTCCTAAGTGTTGCCCAAGTGAAATTCAGGCCGATGTAAGGAGTTACCCGCCCTGCGGCCATCGGTTTGATTGTCATCACCGGCTTTTTAGCATTATTAATAATTGCAGCAACGGTCTCAACTTCAACTTGCATTAAAAATCCCAGGCAGTTATATATCTGTATATAAGTCTCGACATCATAATTATTTTCATCACAGTAAACGATTATTTCCGGCATATGCGCAGTTACACCGGGAATTAACCCCTGTTCGCGAATCATAGTGGTATAGTCACTGAAGCGGTCAATGATGCCTTTATTTTTATTAACTAATTGTTCAGCACTTGAATGGTGGATGAGACAAAAATCCGCCCCAAGTTCCCGGCTTTCACGGATGGTGGCTTCAGCATCACGACGGGCCTTGTCACTATCATCAACATTGATAATCGGTGTATCAATCCGGATAATTTTTTGGCCAAGCCGTTGTTCAACTTCCGCGGCCGCTTTCATAATCGGCGGGACACGCCCGAATGGTGCCATAATGGCATCAATACCATTTTTGACAAAAGTTTCAAGTAAAGGTATGATAGTACATGATTCGCTGTGATGGTTTTTTATCCGGTCATCAGCCGCCACACTTTTGTGACTCCAACCGGCGAGCCAGTTGGTGCCTATGAGCATTCGGGGTAATGAAATGCCGGCGACAGTGGTGCGGGGAAACAAATTATCCATGAGAGCTCCTTAATATTTTTGCAATAGTTAATTATCTAAAGTATATCACATTTTTCTGTTGCTTTCTACTCCGCCCTAATATAAAATGGTCATTGATGAATGCAATGAAGTGGTTTTCCACATTCCTAAAAAAATATTATCTCCGTTACGCTTTCGCGTTTGTCCTGGTGACAATCGTCGCATTGTGCTTTATTGTGAACCCGGTGATTTCAGGGACTATCATTGATGAAGTAATTCTTGGCGGCCGTTATGAAATACTTCCGGTTCTGATAATAATTTTTATATCGGTGACGATTTTCCGCTCGGCGGTTAAGTACATCTATATATTAATCTTCGAACGGGCATCCCAGGGAATATTATTCGAAATGCGCGATTATGTTTACCGGCGCTTGCTGGAACAAGACTTTTCCTTTTATAATAAAAACCGTACCGGCGACCTGATGTCGCGCCAAACCGGTGATATGGAAGCGATAAGGCATTTTACCGCATGGACGATTTATAATGTTTTTGATAATGTACTAATCTTTTTAATCGCTATCGTGATGACCTTTATTGTGGATTACCGGCTGGCACTTTGTATTATCTGTGTTGTCCCGCTAACCGCCCTTACAACCGCAAAACAGCTTAAGGCAATAAAACCGGCGTTTCACAAAATCCGGTCGCAGTTTTCCAGCCTGACTGCTTTTGTCCAGGAAAATATCAGCGGTAACAGGGTGGTAAAGGCTTTTACCAGAGAAGATTATGAAATCACGAAGTTTAATAAAGAAAATGATGACTACCGCAATGCGGAAATAAATGCGGCGATGATTTGGCGCCGGTATGTCCCATTATTTGAGTTTTTTGTCGCTGCTTCAACGATAGTGCTTTATCTTGCCGGCGGTATTATGGTTATTAACGGAATGATAACGCTGGGCCAGCTTGTAATGGTTAATGGTTATATCTGGATGGTGAATAACCCTTTGAGAATGGCGGGGTGGCTTGCTAATGATTATCAGCGGTTTGTTACTTCCGTGGAAAAAATCTATTCGACCATTGATGTCGAGCCAAATATCAAGGAACTTGACGGCCCTTACACGATTCCCAAGCTGAAAGGGGGCGTGGTATTCCGCGGTGTATCCTATACAATTGAAGGTGAAGAAGTATTAAAGGATATCAATTTTACTGTCGAGCCGGGGCAAACAGTGGGAATTATCGGCGCGACCGGTTCGGGTAAATCGACGTTGATGAATTTGCTGTGCCGCTTTTATGACCCGACCGATGGTGATATTTTAATCGACAGAGTGAATTTAAAAAATTATGACCTTCGCTCACTTCGCGGAAATATCGGAATGGCAATGCAGGACGTTTTCCTTTTTTCCGATACAATCGAAGGTAATATTGCTTATGGAAATCCCGGCTGTACCTTTGAAGAAGTGAAAGCTGCCGCCGAAATTGCCAATGCTGCTGACTTTATCATGAAGATGCCGGAACAATATGACACTATCGTCGGTGAACGCGGTGTTGGGCTTTCCGGCGGGCAAAAACAACGAATATCGCTGGCGCGGGCATTATTAAAAAACCCGGCGATTGTGATTTTGGACGATACGACTTCGGCTGTTGATATGGAAACCGAATCAATTATTCAAGATTCGTTAAAACATCTTGGCAACAGAACCGCATTTTTTATCGCTCACCGGATTTCGTCGATTAAGGATGCTGATTTGATTTTGGTTATCGAAGATGGAGTGATAGTTGAGTCGGGAACGCATGATGAACTCTTGGACAAAAAGGGATATTACCATAAGGTTTTTAATCATCAATACGGGGAGTTTGACGGGGGAATAAATGATAAACATTGATGATTTATCGGTAGTTTATTACAAAAATTTATATAAGCTTCCGATAGTCAATCTTTGCCGGTTACCGCTGCAAGATGCTTTTATAATAGCAAGGGCTATAGATGCAAGTACTTCTTTTGCTGACTTTGAAGAGTATTATAACTGGCGTACCCAAGCTAATAAACATTTATATGATTGTTTTACCATGTATGGCGGTAAGCCAAAGGAAATGCAGCCCTTACCTTTTGTATTACAAGGCAGTACTTTTCTTGATAATTGGCTAATGGGCGAAATAAAAAAATTTCCGCTAAAAGATATTCCTGATGAAGCGATTAGTTTTACTTTTGGAAATAGCGCTGATATATTTCAAAGCGGCAGAGCGTTAACGATATATACAAAAAGTACCATGAGAGCGGTACTTGAAGAATATGAAGGGACAATTGACGATTACTTCAATACAATAACAGTCAAGCACAAGTATATTGAAATTCAGATTTGGGATGACCGTTATTGCCGCGAGATTAGTTCGTTATTGCCTAAAAATTTTTATCGTCATTTTGAAATTCAAATCGATAATATGAAAAGTGAAGATGTTGATAAGGCGGTAAAACTTTGGGTAGACCAGTTTAAACTATATGGGGATGATGATGAATTTCCGCAATATTGGCTTGAAAATACCGAAGAAATTGCCGCGTTGCTGGAAAACCAAATTCAAAATGAAACTATCGTTGTTGCAAGGGCTGACAAACAGATTCTCGGCTTTTTAGGATATTTTACCTTTGATTTTCATAATGAAAAAACCGCCCTGTGCAATATTACCTCCCATGCGGCGAAAGAGTTTAACAAAGAGCAAATATATCTTGCTTTATATATGCATGTTTCGAAAAAGTGGGTCGGGCAAAATATCTTTAACCATCTTTGGATATTTTTATCTAAAGATAATAAATTGAAAACATTTTTCTATGACCTTGGATTTGGTTCATATGTTGTTGATGCTTATGCAAAACCAAGTGTAGTCGAAAGTATAATCGAAAACGGCATTAATTGCCCTTTTAAAATTTGGCTGGCGGATGAAGATGATTTGGATAAATTAGAAGAAATAATTCATGAATCACTTCGTTATTATGAAGCAGAACCTTTATTTTTAAGACGTGAGGATGTTGACATTGAATATATCAAAGAACTAATAAGGAATTTTAATATTTATGTTGCTTGGGACGATGACAAAATAATTGGTTTTATTCAGGTTAATAGCGCAACAGAAAATGATACGGAAACCTTAGCGACGATGAACTGCGGTTTGATTGAAGGAATTGGCCTTTATATCCGGCCCGAATACCGGGGCAAAAATGTCGGCGTATATTTACTGGAAAATGCGTTTGATTACTGTAAGGAAAATTCGCTTGACTATTTACATGTAGATTTTGAAACCGCGAATCCAAATGCAAATATTTTCTGGCGCAAATACTTTAAGCCGATGGCTTCATCGGTACGCCGGACTGTTAACAAAGATGCAAATATGAAAAGTTAACTCTAAGGTGCAGGGCAAAGGCCCAAACACCTTAAATTTATAGGAGCTTGTTATGGATATAGAAAAAATATGGAATAACTGGCAGGAGGCCGGCAAATTTTCCGGTGTATTTGCGGTAAATAGCGGGCAAGGAATTATTTTTGAAAAAAGTTGCGGTTTTCGTAACCGCAGTGAAAAACTTTTAAATAATAGTGAAACGGCATTTGCAGTTGCATCAGTTACGAAATTATTTACCGGCCTTGCTGTGTGCAAATTGATTGATGAAGGGAAACTATCGCTTGATAGCAAACTTTGCGATATACTTCCTTATGATTTGGGGCGGATTGATAAAAGGGTAACGATTTTTCAGCTATTGACCCATACTTCTGGAATTGGCGATTATATTGACGAAGAAGCGGAAGACTGTGATGAACAGCTTGAAAAGCTAAATAAAAAATACCCCGTTTACTTATGGGAAAGGCTTGATTATTATTTACAAATGATTACGCCGCTTCCGCCCAAATTTGAACCGGGTGCCCGGTTTGGTTATTCAAATGCCGGTTTTATTATCTTGGGTTTAGTAATTGAAGCGGCCAGTGGGATTTCTTACCAGCAATTTGTAACTGACAAAATAATCAAACCTTGCGGCCTTGTCGGCACTGGTTATTACCGGATGGATGCTTTGCCGGCAAATACGGCATATGGTTATAAGAAAGATAATGAATCAGGCGAATGGCGCATGAATATCTTTAGTATGCCGGTGGTTGGCGGTTCTGACGGCGGGTTATTTACTTGTCCCGGGGACTTGGATAAACTATGGCGCGCTATTTTTGCATATAAAATTTTATCAGAGAAAACAACACAGTTATTTTTGCATCCACATGCAAAATTTGATGAGAACGGCGCTTATGGATTGGGGGTTTATATTTCCAACCGGGCTGACAAATTAGTTTACTTTGCAGTGGGCGGGGATTGCGGGGTTGATTGTTTTACAGCCTACTTACCCGGCCGGGAAATTAGTGTCTCGGCGTTGGGTAATAGTAATGTCAATACCTATTCGTTGTTAGAGGCGTTTTTATGATAATGCTATTCCGCGTGTGACATCTCTGTACTTCGCCGCAGGACACGTTTTCACTCGATGTAAAACTTAGCGGCCACTATGGTTTCTGAAATACGAAACCTAGTGCCGACGTTTTCCAACGGCCTGCTTGCGAAGTCAGAATGTCACTCACGACTGAAATTATCAATGGAAGGACATATATGGCACGCAATAAAATAGAAGTTGACGAAAACCTTGAAAGTGAATTTAAACTTGCCCATATGAAGCGCTTGTTTGGGTATATCAATGCTTATCGCCGTGATATGATTATCACGATCGTGGTAATGCTGGTTTCGAGTGCTTTAGGCATGCTCACCCCGGTTATCCTTAAGCAAATTATGGACGTTTATATTCCCAACAAAGACATTCATGGGATTATTAACATCAGTATTTTGTTCCTCGTTATTAACTTGCTGATTGTTGTCGGAATTAGGGTGAAAATCACCTTAACTTCACGAGCGGGGCAAGGTATCATTCACCGGATTCGTTATGATATTTTTACTCATCTGCAAGAATTGCCTTTTTCTTATTATGATGACCGCCCGCACGGCAAAATCATGATTAGAGTAGTGAATTATGTCAATAGTCTTAGCGATTTGCTAAGTAATGGGATAGTTAATACTTTCACCGACTTGTGCAGCTTATTTTTTATTATTGGTTTTATGCTTGTTTATGATGTACGGCTGACATTGGTTTGCCTGATTGGGCTGCCGCTTTTAATGACCGTCGTTTTTATCATAAAACGCCGACAGCGCCGGGCTTGGCAGGTACTAAGCAACAAGACTTCCAATCTGAATGCCTACATCGCGGAAAGCATGAATGGAATCAGGGTCACGCAAAGTTTTGTCAGGGAAGAAGAAAATATCCGCATTTTTAATGATTTGTCCTCAAATTACCGCCAGGCATGGATGGAGGCGGTTAAACTTACCTTTTTGCTTTGGCCGGCGGCGGACAATATTGCGACTTGGACAACGGCGATTATTTATGTACTTGGGGTTAACTGGATATCGGGCGGTGATACTTTAACCGCCGGGACACTAATTTTGTTTGCCGCTTATATCGGGCGCTTCTGGATGCCGATAAATACCCTGGCCGGGTTTTATAATTCTTTAGTGACAGCGATGTCGTATATGGAAAGAATCTTTGAAACAATTGATGAACCGATAACGGTGACTGATACCCCGGGAGCTGTCCCAATGCCATCGATTGTCGGAAAAGTAGAATTTAAAGATGTTGTTTTCTCATATGACAGTGGTGTCAGAATTTTAAACGGAATAAATTTCACCGTCAAACCCGGTGAGGCTTATGCAATTGTCGGGCCGACCGGTGCCGGAAAAACAACGATTATCAATTTGCTTTCGCGTTTTTACAATTTGGATTCCGGGGCAATTTTGATAGATGGGATAGATATTAATTCGGTAATGATTAAATCCCTGCGGAAACAAATGGGGGTTATGCTGCAAGATAGTTTTATTTTTTCCGGGACGATTGCCGACAATATCCGTTATGGCCGGCTCGAAGCTACGGAAGAAGAGATGATTGCGGCGGCGAAAACAGTTTGTGCCCATGATTTTGTTATTACGATGGAAAATGGATATGATACCGAAGTCAATGAGCGGGGGACACGCCTGTCAGCCGGCCAGCGCCAGTTACTCTCGTTTGCCCGCGCTTTGCTTGCTGACCCGAAGATATTGATTCTTGACGAAGCAACCAGCAGTATTGATACGGAAACGGAGTTTCTCTTGCAGGAAGGGCTTGCGGCTTTGCTTAAGGGGCGGACTTCATTTATCATTGCCCACCGGCTCTCAACCATCAAAAAAGCTGACTGCATTCTTTATATTGATGGCGGGCAAATCAAGGAAATGGGCAGCCATGATGTCTTAATGGCGGAAAAAGGGTTATATTACGAATTATTTATGTCGCAATATGATTTTTTGGATAAGTGAACGCCGGAGGCAAAAATAATTAGGATAATATATTAGTTAAAACTTGCAAAATAATAACCAAAAGCAAGACCGGAGCTTTAAGGCCCCGGTCTTTTGGGAGGGAG
The DNA here is from genome assembly GCA_009780115.1 of Lachnospiraceae bacterium. Lineage (GTDB taxonomy): Bacteria > Bacillota > Clostridia > Lachnospirales > Lachnospiraceae > UBA935. The sequence goes on along the minus strand of WRAQ01000052.1, from coordinate 8,247 downwards.
GATAAGTATAAAACTACTTATCAATGTTAATTGTAGTATTTACCAGAATATGCAGATTATACAAAACATTTTACTTTTTTTGCAAAATAATATATACTAAAAAAAACAAAGAGATGGAAAGGAAAATTACAATGTCTCTAATTAAACAATGGCGTGATATAGCTTATTCCGATACGGCGGATAAAGGTGAACTTAAAAAGCTGTGGGCGGATTATTTTGAGTATGAAAAAGGGGTGTACAAAGAGATTTTGAAGAAACCGGGTAAGGCTATTAGCGGAACGGTAAAAGAGCTTGCCGAGCGGTTTGAATTGAATATACTGACGATGGCCGGAATCCTTGATGGGATGAATGACAGTCTTAAAAAGCCGAACCCGCTTGATGAGCTTACCGAAGATACCAAGGTAAGCATGGGCATCGATAAAGAAAAGCTGTATAAAAACATGGTTGCTGCCGGGGCCGACTGGTTGTATGAGCTGCCGGAGTGGGAAGATGTTTTGGATGAGGAAAGGCGGAAAGAGCTTTACCGGGAGCAGAAGCTGTCAGCAACGGTAGTTAAAGGCGAAAAAACTTATCCGAATGACCCTTGCACCTGTGCCAGCGGAAAGAAATATAAGAAATGCTGCGGGCGCAATTGACCGAAGCGGTCAATGAAAAGCAGTTTTAAATTAATAAATCCGAGGAAGTAATATTATGAAAAATAAATCATTCGTAATCCTGATTAGTACGCCTGATAAGGCAGGCAGAGGGGAGTTAAAATGAAAATCATCTTAAAAGACGGTTCAGTCAGAGAATATGAAGCCCCCGTCACCATCTATGAAATTGCCGCCGATATTAGCGAGGGTTTGGCACGGGTTGCCCATGCCGCAGAGGTGGATGGTATTGTCAGCGATTTGCGGACAGTAATTGACCGCGATTGTGAGCTTAGTATTTTGACTTCCGGCGACCCGAATGGCCTTGCTGCAATGCGCCATACCACCTCCCACATCATGGCCGAGGCGGTAAAGCGCCTTTTTCCGCAGGCAAAAGTTGCCATCGGGCCAAGCATTGAACACGGATTTTATTATGATTTTGAGCATGCCCCTTTTACCCGCGAAGATTTGGATGCTATTGAAGCAGAAATGAAAAAAATCATCAAAGAGGGTGCAAAAGTCGAGCGTTTTACCTTACCGCGCAATGAGGCGGTTAAGATGATGGAAGAAGCCGGCGAAGATTACAAAGTTGAACTTATTAATGACCTGCCGGACGATGCCGAAATTTCTTTTTACCGGCAGGGTGGTTTTACTGACCTTTGCGCCGGCCCGCATTTAATGAATACGAAAAACATTAAGGCATTTAAATTAATCTCATCATCCGGTGCTTACTGGCGCGGAAGCTCTGATAATACCATGCTTCAGCGGATTTATGGGACGGCTTTTGCAAAAAAAGAAGAACTTCAGGATTACCTTGACTATTTGGAAAAAATTAAACTTCGTGACCATAACAAAATCGGCCGTGAAATGGAATTATTTACCACGGTTGATGTAATTGGCCAAGGTTTGCCGCTGCTGATGCCCAAGGGTGCGCGTATTATTCAAACCTTGCAGCGCTGGATTGAAGATGAAGAAGATTTTAACCGTGGTTATGTCCGCACTAAAACACCGTTCCTTGCTAAAAGTGATTTGTACAAATTGTCCGGGCATTGGGATATGTACCGTGAGGGAATGTTTATTTTGGGTGAAGAAGAGGACAAAGAAGTTCTTGCCCTGCGCCCGATGACCTGCCCGTTCCAATATTTTATTTACAAAGCAAGCCAGAAATCATACCGTGACCTGCCTATCCGTTATGGTGAAACAGCAACTCTTTTCCGCAATGAGGATTCCGGCGAAATGCACGGCCTTACCCGTGTCCGCCAGTTTACGATATCGGAAGGGCATTTAATCGTGCGCCCCGACCAAATGGACAAAGAATTTAAAGACTGCTTGGATTTTGCCCGCTATTGTATGCGCACATTAGGTATCGAAGATGAAGTTAGTTACCGTTTATCAAAATGGAACCCGGATAAACGGGACAAATATATTGGTGAAGCGGAGGTTTGGGAAGATACGCAAAACCGGATTCGCAACATCATGATTGAGCTTGATATTCCCTTTACCGAAGCAGACGGTGAAGCGGCTTTTTATGGCCCCAAGGTGGATTTGCAAGCCAAGAATGTTTATGGCAAAGAAGATACGATGATTACGATTCAATGGGATGCGGTTCTTGCCGAACGGTTTGACCTTTATTATATTGACCAGAACGGGGATAAAGTCCGCCCGTATATTATTCACCGGACTGCGCTTGGTTGTTATGAGCGTACTTTGGCATGGCTGATTGAATTGTATGAGGGTAAATTTCCGACTTGGCTATGTCCCGAACAAGTCCGTGTATTGCCTATTTCTGACAAGTATGAAGCTTATGCCGAAGCAGTCAGGGTTAAGCTTCATTCCGAAAATATCCTTGTGACATGCGACAACCGGGCTGAAAAAATCGGTTACAAAATCCGTGATGCCCGCTTAAACAAAATTCCTTATATGTTGGTTGTCGGTGCCCAGGAAGAAGAAGACGGCACTGTTTCCGTACGCAGCCGTTTTGCCGGGGATGAGGGGGCGAAACCGCTTGCCGATTTTGTCCGCCAAATCAGTGAGGAAATCCGCGATAAGGTGATTCGGAAAAGCAGCGAGTAAGTATTTTTGACTTCGTAGTGCCGCCAAACCTTGCGCAAGGCGTGGAAAACGATGGCACTTCAACAAAATATAAAGATAAGATTTTTGATGTATAGTTTTACCTTTCTTTGTTAATGCTTATAAAAAAGGCCGCATTAGCGGCGGCATTTTGCAGAATTGATCAGGAGGTAAACTATGTCATTATTAGATTGTACGGTAACAAATTGCAGTTATAACAAAACCGAAAGCTGTTGTAAAGGCGACATCTTAATCGGCGGTATTCATGCCGGTTGCGATGAAGATACATGTTGTGAAAGCTTCCGGGAACGTGGTTTTGATTCTTTCCAAAGCTCAACCGCCCATCCCAGCAAAACTATTAATGTCGATTGTGAAGCGATGAACTGCGTTTATAATAGAAACTATATTTGTAGTGCTGAACATGTTGATATCTGTGGAAGTGATGCTCATTCGCCAAGCGGCACTCTTTGCGCTACTTTTACCGAGCGGTAGAAAATGCGCGGGTCAAATAAGTATCATTTCAGGAGTATACGAAGTATTATCTTAGAATCGCTGCCGCCGGGCGGCGATTTTTTTGCTTGTATATACCTCTCACTCATGTTACAATATGATAAGAGGATCTTGGGAGGTATACGGGCATGGATGATGTTTTTACCAAAAGAGATTATGTAAGGACGAACAACTTTACGGTCAGCGCAAAAATCAGTGAAGACGGGAAAATTTGGCATGAGGTTAAAGTACCAAACATAGCCGCCGGAGGGCTTCTTATTCTGACTGACCGGGATTATGCACCGAGTGATGTTTTGTGGTTTGATTTGAAAATAGACCCTCGCCTTGCAATTATTGTACCAATCACTTTAAAGATTAAGGGAGTAGTAAAAGTTGACCGCGGCATCTACGACGATAAGCGGATGTATGCGATTGTTTTTACTGATATTTCCTTAAGCGACCAAATTCGTTTAGACGAATTAGTACATATGGCCGCGCATAAGTATGGTGATAATTAATGGCAAAATCAATAACCCAATCCTTTAAAGATGAACTAATTAATTCAGGTTATATACATAAATTACTGAAACCGGACCGGAGTAAATCAACCGAAGTAAGATTATTTCGGAAAGATGTCGCCGAGTCTCGTTTATTATGGGATAGTAAAGTACTAAAACCATGGCAGATAAGCGGCGATGGTGGTGAAATCAAGCTTGTTGGGGAAGCCCTGCTTTTAAGCTCACCGGCGCGGCGTGAAATGGAAGCGCCGATGCCCCGTTATACAACCTATGGAAATGCGAAAGCAAGCTTACCTTTTGCCGGTGAAGACTGGCAGGGTTATAACCGGGTCAAATGCCGGATTAAGCCGGAATGCGGCGGTTTTCATGCCCCTTTTCTGACCTTGTGCCTGGTAAATGACGGTGAGACAAAAATCCCCGATATTTATTGGCGCGAAGGTTTTCATATCGTAAATCTTGAAAACAATAAATGGAATGATGTCGTCTGGGAATTTCCCGATTTACCCCGCGATGCGGTATGCGAATTTGCTTTTGAACTTAGCTGTTACGGCCATGAAATTGGCGGGGAAAATGAGTTTAATTTTTATATCAAAGATATTTTTCTTGAGCAAGTAGAAAATCCTGATATTTCTTTAGGCTGGCAGTGTAACAACGAAACAATTTGTTATTCCACTTCCGGTTATTTTATTAATGGTGAAAAAATTGCGGTGACAGCCTTTACTGAAGGTGAGTTTGAACTAATCGAACCGGCGGGCAAAACAGTAGTGTATAAAGGTAAGATTGCCAGGCTGGAGAATGAAAAAGGGAAATTTGGTATTATTGATTTTTCTGATTTGGATAAAGAAGGATATTACCGGCTAAAAGTAAATCATATTACTACCGAGGTTTTTCCGCTTACAGAAAACCCCTTTACGGAAGCGATTTGGAAAGCAATTAATTTTATCTATTCGGAGCGGTGCGGTTTTCCGGTTGGCGGCGGGCATGGATACTGTCATGGCGATATTATTGCCAAACACGGTGATTTGAGCCTGGTTTTTAATGGCGGCTGGCACGATGCCGGTGACCTTTCCCAGCAAACTTTACAAACCGCAGAAGCAGCGTACGCCCTTTTTGAAACTGCCTTGCGGGTAAAAAATGATATCCTATTATATAACCGTTTAATTGAAGAAGCTTCCTGGGGCCTTGATTTTATTATCCGGACACGGTTTGGTGATGGTTTCCGGGCGACAAATGCCGCCTGCTTACGCTGGACGGATTCATTTATTGGCAATAATGATGACGTGGAAGCTTGTGTCCATAACCGCTCTTTTGAAAATTTTCTGATGGGCGGGGTTTCCGCTTTTGCTGCTTTTGCCTTAACCGCTGACGACCCTGACAGGGCTTATATTGCTTTAAAGGCGGCGAAAGAAGATTACAAATTCGCGCTTGAGCGTTTTGAATTGGTTGGCTGTGAAGACGGGCAGGTAATGGAGCACACTTATAATGCCGGCCCGGCTCAATATTATGCGGCCGCAAGTTGGTGCGCTTCGCAGATTTATCGGGTAAACAGTGAAGAATATTATGCAAAAGAAGCCGCCCGTTTTGGTGAGTTAATGCTGAATTGCCAGGATAAAGGTGATGCGGGCCTTTCGTTTAATGGTTTTTTCTATCGTGATGAAACGAAGAAGGTTATTACTCACTTTAACCATCAATCCCGTGACTATATCTTCTGTCAAGCACTAACCGCCTTACTTGAAACGCAGGAGAGTGCTGATAATCGCGGTGTTTGGGAAGATGGCCTGCGCCGTTACGGTGAGTATCTTAAAGAAATGAAGTCTTATTCCGCGCCGTATGGTATGCAGCCGTCCGGGGTACATGCGTTTAACGAAGCAAATGATGCCGAAACTTTCCGCTATTTGCATGTTCATACTGATTATCAGTCTGATAAGGATAACTATTACAAACAGTTAGAGTCAGGAATAAAATTAAATGACAATTATTGTCTCCGTCAATTTCCGGTTTGGTTTTCGTTTAGGGGAAATACGGCAGTTTTGCTGTCATTAGGTAAAGCGGCTTCGTTAGTTGGCCGTTATTTTGGCGATGAAGAATTAATGGATATCGCAAGGAACCAGCTTTATTGGAATGCCGGCAAGAATCCTTTCGGGCAGTCGTTAATGTATGGTGAGGGTAACAATTATGCCCAGCAGTACGCTGTTTTGCTCGGTGAAACAGCAGGAGAGATGCCGGTCGGCATCCAAACCCGCGAGAATGAAGATGTCCCTTATTGGCCGATGGCCAACAATGCAACTTACAAAGAAGTCTGGATGTCGAGTGTCGCCCGCTGGGTTCTTGCAGTTGCAGATTTTTGTTGAGGGTTAGGCAGGTAATCAACCCCCACAATATTACCAGACTATAATATATTTCGTGAAAAATCGGGAAAATATAAAAAATCACCGTAAAACCAACGCCAAAAGAGACAAATATGGAACTTTGGCGTTTCGTTGGTTTTCTGATGTTACAATTTGGATTATGAATGTGACAAAGGATAAATATAGTTAATAAAAAATGGCGGTGATATAAATGAAAACCAAAAATTCTGTTTTGATTGTGGACGACTCAAAAGAAAATCTGAGTGCCTTGCGGAGTATGCTCGAAGACTCCTATACCACCTATGTAGCCTCGAACGGCGAGCGCGCGCTTACGGTAATGGATAAGAACTTGCCGGACATCGTGCTGCTCGATGTGTTGATGCCCGGCATCGATGGTTTTGAAGTTCTAAAGCGGATGAAAGCAGATTACAGGTTCCTGCATACGCCTGTCATTTTTATTACAAGCAGCGGGGACAGCTTCAGCGAAGCGCAAGGTTTAAAGCTGGGTGCCGCTGATTATATCGTCAAACCGTATGACCCGGATATCGTAAGCATCAAGGTGCGCAATCAAATGGCTAATAAACTGCACCGTGATACTTTGGAAACACTTGTTGAAAAACGTACAGAGGAGCTTCGTAAATCCCAGGAAGCTGTAATATTCGGTATGTCATTTTTAGCCGAACGCCGCGATTTGGGAACAGGCGAACATCTCAAGAGAATTAAAAAGCTAGTCAGAACATTGGCTGAATGCCTCCATCAAAATCACCCCGATGTTATTTCATTAAAAGAGATAAATGATATCACGACATTTTCACCGCTGCACGATATCGGTAAAATTGCCATTTCGGATACTATATTATTAAAACCGGCCAAACTCACTCTGGAAGAATTTGATATAATGAAATCCCATACCATTCAAGGAGCTGATATGCTGTTGCAAACCAGTAAATTGCTTGAATCCGGAACTGATAACTTGATGACCGCGGTGGATATCGCGATGTATCATCATGAAAAATATGACGGTTCCGGTTATCCCAAGGGATTGAAAAGCATCGAAATCCCATTGTCCGCAAGAATCGTCGCCTTAGCCGACGTGTATGATGCGCTGACCAGCAAGAGGGAATATAAGCCTGCGTTCACACATGCCGATGCTTGTGACATTATATTAAACGGGGATGGCCGTACCCAACCGGAGCATTTTGATCCATTGGTTCTCGAAATGTTCAAACTGTATTCCGATATATTCAAGAATTCATAATCATTTGCTTTCTTTTAATTATGGAATCTTTATTATTACCTATAATTTTAAAGGAAATTATTATCAACGCGAAAGTGACATATATGGAACTTTCGCGTTATTTTAGTTTTTGCATGTTATCATTAATCATAACCGATTACTGTATTAAAACAGCACTTTTTCATGGGTGCTTTAGAAATTAATTATAAGGAGTACTACATATGCTTGACAAGGAACGGCTTATAAAAATTATTGAACTGGATTATAACAAAATAAAACACATAGAGGATAGTCAATTAAGTATTTTTTCAATGACTGTAAATTCATTCATCAATGACTTCCCGGCACAAGATGAAATTGCAAAAACAGCGTTAAAAGCAAAGGATTACGTCGCGTTGACAAATGTCCTTACGTTAATTTGCGATATGTTGAAACAAATATATGCCGAAAAATTAGCCGAAGAATGCACAATCTATTTAAGCAAGATTGGAAACGTGCGATATGAAGATTTACAAAACTTTATAATTGATTTCTTAAAAACAGTCTCTGCGCTGTCCATTGATTTGCAAATGATCGAATACCAAGAACACGTTCCGGCAAAGGTACCTAAGCAAATCTCCAGCATTGTCCAAAGCCCTGAAAGTAAAAACACTATACTAGTTGTAGACGACGTTAGTCTTTTTCTAATGGCTACTCAAAAGATTCTCCAAGATGCTGGTTATAATGTAACCTGTGTCAATAATGGAAAGGCGGCTCTTAACTATCTCAAAATCAACCAACCTGTTCTTTTCATTCTCGATATTGATATGCCTAAAATGAATGGTTATGAATTAGCGCAAAAAATTATAGAATCCGGACAAAACGCGCCAATCATTTTCCTTACCGGGAATGCGAAACAAAGTTCCGTTGTCAAGGCAATTGAAGCCGGAGCGAGTGACTTTATCCTTAAACCGATC
>WRAQ01000051.1 GCA_009780115.1 Lachnospiraceae bacterium | reverse complement strand
GGTCATTTGTATCAGGTTCGGCAAAAATGGGATTGGGTTTTAGAAGCATAGAAAACATAAGTAATAAAACTAATAGTTTTTTGATTTGATTTTTCATTGGTAGATCCCCTTTAGAATTTTTTTTAGATATTATCAAACCATAGCATATTTGATTAGAGTTTACAAGACTTTTTTGCAGAAAAACCAATTAAAAATGAATAATAAAATACATTGAAGAAAGATTGATAAAAAATGGGCTGTAACTATAAATCAGCAACAGCCCATTTTTATGCTTTATTATAAGAAATAAATCCCCTCTTTAATTTAACTTACTTAATGGATTGACCGGTACCCCGTCTTTAGTTAACTTGAAGTAAACATTTGTCCCCTCAACACTAAAATATTTCGTTGGTGCTGCTACCTCACCTACAATATCCCCGGACGAAACGAAGCTGCCTTCCGAAACCAGAATATTTTTTAACTGCCCGTAAGTGATTTCGAAACCATTACCAAGGTCAATCGTAATCGCAGTACCAATTTGCCGGTCAGTATAAATGCTTGTTACTTTTCCGGCGGCGGCGGCGGAAATGATATCACCTTCTTTGGCCTGAATTATAATCGCCGGATTATATTTATATTGCTTAAGGGTTGGGAAATAAACAGACTTGTCCATACTATAATTGATTAAGACATTTCCTACCACCGGCCAGGCCAGGTTGTCGCCCTCCTTGAAAGTAAGGGTTGACTGCATTGCGGTGGACATCGCCGGAACCGGTGAAGGTGAACTTGCAGGAGTGGGAGTCGGAGAGGCGGACGGAGTGGCAGCCGGGGTAGTCCGGCTAGCGGCCTCCCTTTGCGGGGCCCTGGTTTCTTCCCGTAGTTCTTCGGCGCTTGGTTTTTCTTCAGCACTTGCCATAACTAGCTCGCCAATTTCCAAATCACTGGAGGTTATGCCTTCCATTACAGGATTATTGGCAATGAAAAGATCCGGGTCCGGCCCTCCGATTTGCTCTTTTACATCACTTGGCAGGGTGGCAGCCGACTGTGATTCCACCCCCCGCCCACTTGTCTCTTGATAAAATGGGTCATAATCCAAATCATCTGACGGCATTAAATGGTCGATGAGCGTAAAACCGCTATCGTTATCAGGAAATGTTTCACTCTGTGATATTTGGTTATTCCAATCTTCAAGTGTTGTCAAATCGACGATGTACCCATCAAAATTTTGGTTGCTTAGATTCCGGACATAAAAACCGGTCAGCGTAAGCGCACCTAGCACAATAACCGAACCAGCGGCCATAATCCAGCGTTCTCTCGCAAGCCCGGATCTGTGTCTTTTCTGAAATCTTTTCATCTAGTTACCTCCTGGATAATCATAAATAGGATAAAAACTAATAATTTAGTTTCTTAATTACCGATAGTTTTTCCCAATTTTTTGATGATTATTCAAATTTTGTCAGTATTAACCCAGAAAAAAAGTATTCCAGAATCGAAATATAGTCTTCATTTTTTTCATTTTTGGCCATTTCATTGGCGGCATACTGGCTCATACCAAGGCCATGCCCAATCCCCCGTACCGAAAAAATTACCCGATTCCCACTTTCCTCAATATTGAATGAGGATGAGGAAAGGCCCCAGAGCTGGCGGCACTCCTCCCCGCTTAAAATAACCGGTGATGGTAAGGTATTAATCTTTATATCAATAATATAGCCGCTTAAATCGCGGTTTATATATATATCACTTATTTCAAAATCAGCCGGCAGACTTATCATCGTGGAATTTTCAATCGTTGTTATAAATTCATTTCTGCCGATTGCTTTTTGCGATGTGAAATTTTCCGCCAGAAAATCGCGGCTGCAATCAACCGCATGAAAATACGAGGGTGCCCCCTGCCCGAATGCCTCACTTCCATCCCTTGTCCGCCCGTTGCTAACTGCGAAATAAGCAACCTTCGCCGGTTTATCATGATATGTAAGAAAAACCCCCATGGTTGAAGTCACCGCAATTACTATATTTTCATTTAAAATACCACTTCCATATTCGGAATCAATGACTTTTACAGTTCCGCGAATATTTCCGGTGGTTTCCCATAATTCTTCCATTAAAGCAGTCCTAAGCAAAACAGCTTGGGCTTTAAGGGCTTCCAAATGATATTCGGTATTTATTGACCGGCTCAATTTGTCAAGCAAATAAAATTCTAAAGGAATCCGCTCACGGCCGGAAGTAGTAGTATTCTCCACGTAAATATTGCTTCCGGTTAATTCTTTTTCCCAGCTTTTTAGCAAGGCATCAATTGAACCACCGGTTCCGGCACTATTAACATTGCCAAATAACGAAGTAATAACATAAGGCAACAGAAACACAAATAAAAGAACCGTACCAAGGATTTTGACATAAAGATTGTGTTTTCCGGATACGATTCTTTTACTCATAACTTATTGTATGCAGAGCATGAAGAGTTTATCTAAGATGTTGTACAAAGCCCTGCTTCGGGCAAATTTGTTTGCCTTAGGTACATCTTCACGCCTCAAATTTTACTAAATCGACCTGTTGGACACTTCCGACCGCCCCCGATTCATAAAGAAACAGCCCGGTATTTCTGATCATACCTTTAATCTCATTTTGCTCATTAGTTAAAGCAAATTCGGTTTCTAAATTACCAAGGTAAATCGCCCCGATACCTTTCTCCGCCAGGGTATACAAGCGGCAGCTTCCATCCGGTTCCATGACCCAAATCCGCAGATGCTCCCAGATATCATCATCTTCATCAATCCAGCCATTTCCATTCTGGTCATGTACGGCAAGGTCGGCAAAACCATTACCGGAAGTTGTGCCGAAAAGCTGGCTTCCGTCCCTGATTATACCACTGCCGCACTTGTCAATCGCAAGATAACCGCTCCGTGACGATAAAATTGGGATATTACTCATCGTCCCGTTTCCTTCAAGGTCAAAGATGAAAGTCTGGCTAGTTAGTTCAGCGATAAACCCTTCCAAATTGATGACTAAGGGGTCGGCAAAAATTTGCGAAACCTGGATATAGGTTTCCTCAAAAACAGCTTTAAACTCCCGGGTCATGATGATGTTTAAATCAAACTCAATCTCCCGGCCATCAGATGTTTTGACTTTTCCAGTAGTAGTATAACTGGTTTCTTCAAATTCGCTGTATTCGAATCTCGTATGCGACCCGGTTATTAGGACATCGGTCGGTACCGGACGGAATAATACAACAGCTTCGGAACTTTGGTTTTGCGTATTGGAGCCAAAGGTTCCGATTTTTCTATTGCTGCCGCGAAAAAGCATTTGAAACAAAAAGTCAATACATTGCTGCCTGATGCTGCGTAACTGACTTGCATGATCACGATCCATCGCCATCATTGGCCCGCCGAATATCCTCTGTGAAGAAAAACCGTTAAGTCTGCTTCGTAAATCTTCGAGGCGGGTAGTCACATTTTCATTTTTTGGTTCATCTTCCTCTGCACCAGGTTGTTCACCGTTTTGGCCGGGTAACAAGTTGGCAAAACCAAAACCGGTCGATGTAAGTTGGCCAACTGCTACAAAAGTGCTGACCGTTTGCTTGCTTTGGGTAGAGAAAGTTCTGGCGGACTCCATTCCTATTGTACTGGAATCAATTCGCATTAAATAAATACTCCTTTCTTTGGTCAACAAAAACAGATGGTCATCGGGGATTCCTTATCCCTGAATGTCCATCCGTGGGGTCAACCATTTTGCTGTGAATAGTAACTACTTTATATATCGGTAATATTGGGGGAAACTTTACTATGATAACTAAGATATCTTCTTTTTGCTTCGGCATAATTTCTTTTCGTCACCGGAATAACCATATCGCTTTTCATAATCAATGAATCGCCTGTCAGTTCCATAGCAAAAGAAATATTTACCGCATAAGATTTGTGGGCATGGAAGAAACGCTCATCTTTAAGCAGCGGTTTGATAAAATCGTTAAAATTTCCGCGCAAAAACTTTCCAGTTAATATCTTTCCGTTATCAAGATATACACACGGCCGCCGGTTTAATAATTCAACACTGACGATTGATGAAAATGGTATTTTAACCGTACGTTCTGACATTGAAAGGGTAAGGTACAACTCGGCCCCCTTTTTAATTAACGGGATAAAGCGGTCTAAGATCGAAAACATATCTTCTTCTATAACTGGTTTCACGATGTAATTTGAAGCATAAACCTTAAATGCTTCAATTGCAAAATCTTCCGTTGCGGTAATAAATATCAGGATAACATTATCATCTTTTTTTCTAATTTCCTTGGCTAATTCAATACCATCAATTCCCGGCATCAAGATGTCGATAAGCATTATATCATATTCTATACCTAAATTAAGATTTTTAAGTAAGTCTTCCCCTGATGAAAAAGCGTTTATTTCAATTTGGACATTGTCCCTTTTTGTTTGATAATTAGTAAGTAATTCAAATATTACATCGATTTGCATTTCACAGTCTTCACATATAGCCAATCGCAACACTTGTATCCCTCCTAAGACTTACAGCCCTATGTCTTTAATATATTTTACCACTTTATCCAACTCATTTCTATAGGTTTCCATCAATTTCTTTGGATATTCATTAAGGCCGCCGGCAAATTCTTTTTCCAATTTTTCGAGGGCTTCCGAAAGTTTGGTTGCGCCAATTAAAAGGGCGGCGTTTTTCTGGGTATGGGTAAGCCGGCGGCCGGTTTCATTATCAATATTTATGGCCGCTTTTTCGATTTGCCCATAATGTTCCTGATGATTGTTTTGAAACTTAAGTAACAGTTTTTTCTGTAAGGCCTCATTATTAGCGGAATTAATAAGACCGAGATTAATATCAATAACTTCATTAACCAGATACTTCCGCAGAAAAATACATAAATCGCGTTGTTTAAATGGTTTCAACAAATAATCTTTCATACCAACTTCCAAATATTTTATCCTATCTTCGGGCATAACATTGGCTGTTAACGCGATAATTGGTGTTTTTACACCCAGATTAATAATTTCCCCGGCGGCTTCCAGCCCATTCATAACCGGCATTTGAATATCCATAAATATAATATCAAATGGCTTTCCGGTTTCCATTCGCTGCTTTACGTAATCGACTCCGATTTTACCGTTTTCCGCAATAATAAAATCAAGGCCGGCCGTTGTTAAATGGACACTGATAACTTCCTGATTTGTCTTATTATCTTCGCAAACCAGTATATCCCCGGAAAAGCTTTGCTTATCAATAGATGATAATTGTTTCCCGGCTTCTTCTAAAGCCAACGGTGCTATTTGAAAAGCTACAACAAAACTAAATTTGCTTCCCTGGCCCGGCAAACTTTCTACATTAAGGTTTCCCCCCATCATCGCAACAAAGTCTTTTGCTAATACAAGCCCTAACCCGGTTCCGCCATACTGGCGGGTTGTACCCAAACCGGCTTGCCAAAATGGCTCAAAAATATATTTAATCTGTTCACTGCTTAACCCAATCCCGGTATCTCTGACCGCAAACAGAACCTTAACCGTTTCATCATTCTCTTCTAAAACTTCAACCTCCAGACTTACCTTGCCATTTTCAGTAAATTTAATCGCATTGGATAATAAATTTATCAATATTTGCCGTAGTCTGGCCGGGTCGCCAAGCAGATTCCTTTCGGGTAAATCGCCGGTATCAAAATTCAGCATCAGGTTTTTCTCTTTTGCTTTTGCTTCAATTGTAAACTCGCAAACCGTAAGGACATGCTTTAAATCAAAGGGAATATTTTCTAATTTGACATTGCCGGATTCATTTTTTGCAATATCTAATATCTCATTTGTAATCTCAAGGATTCCATCCGCACTATATTTAATCTTATTCACCTGCTCACGAACCGATTCCGTAAGATTTTCACTGCCTAACAATATTTCCGCATATCCGATAACACCATTCAATGGTGTCCGGATTTCATGGCTCATCTTAGCAAGGAATTGCGCGCGCATTTCTATTTTTGCCTCAACCCGCTCTTTGGCAATCAATAGTTCAATGATTTCGCTGTATCTGTTTAAAATAATCCTGAAAATGAAATAAGCGGCGGAAAGAAGTGACAAAGTTGCAATCATATCCCCTCTGTCCATGCCAACTCTAAAAGCCTCCGGGCGGGGAATAAATGACCAAAAATTATAAAGCAGCGAAAAATAGACTAAAAGCAAAGCACACATTGAACCAAGATAAGCAAAGACAAGAACTTTTTTATTATTGTAAATCAATGCACATATCAGCGGGACAAAATATGCGGCAAGCATAAATGGTATACCATAATGGACTAGTAATAGAAGATTACAGTGGATAATACAAGTAAATATGATTAAATATGGTTTCAAGTTATCATGGCTTTTACCAGCATACAAAACCGATACTTTGCACAGAATTGTCACGATAACCATCAATAACGACGGCAGAATAATATAGTATAAGATATAAGTAAAAATCGGCACCGGGTAAAAAATAACCGGATTCAAAAAATAAAGAATAAAAAATGTCACCGTGCTTGTTATCGTTGCAATAATAACATATAACCAACATAAATTAAATAATTTTTTATTCCACTTATCCAGGTTAAGTATATCCATATTTTACCTTATTGTAATTTATTAAACACCCGTCCAGAATAATCCGGCGTTCTTCATCGGTAAGCTCACCGAGCTTAAGTTCAAAACCTTCTTCTTTACTGAGGTCATATAATTCTTGTCCTGCTTTTTTTCTGACAGAATATGCTTTAATAACATCATCTTTATCTTCTACCGCTTTACGAATACCGGGGATAAAAATATAATCACCTTTCGCAAACGGAAGGCTGCCTTCCTCGATTAAGAAAGGGAGCATCCCCCAATTGATAAGGTTGGAGCGGTAACGTTTGGTCGCGTAATCATGGCTGATATTCGCCCAGCCGCCAAGGACTTTCTGGCAGGAAGCTGCTTGTTCACGGGCGGAACCATCACCGGGTTTGACAGCAAAGATAGTCGAGCCGATACCGGTATTTTCCCAACTGATACTATCCATTATAAATTTTGCTTCCACTAACGGCATTATTTCAAGCCGTATCTCATCAAGTTCATAACTTTCCGGGTGCCCTGCTCTCCTCCGGCCTTCTTCCGTTTCCTTTTTATCCTTCTTTCGTATCTCTTCCGCTTCCCGCACTTCTTTTGCCAACGAAACATAATCCGGGCATTTGCGCGACAAAGTAAACTCGGCAAGCCCAAGGGGGTTGGAGCGATATGATGAAGTTTCGCCGGAAGGGATAAGTTCATCAGTGGTTGTAACCGGGTCGTGGATTTCCGCGACGACTTTGAGAAGCATGTTTTCAGTTAAAGAAATCATTTCCGGCCAGTCTTTTATCCCGGGGCCAAATTGAATTTCGGCCGTTGGGTCGGCTTTGCCATAGGCATCAAAAATCCGGTTTTTATATATTTTTTCATCAAAGAAATATTTATATTTTCCTAATGGGACTTGTAAATCAGCGGCTGAAGTCAGGCATCCGCCGAAAGCAGCAGTGGCAGCGATGGAACGGGCATCCATTAAGGCAACCGAAGAAATCTGGCCGTCACCCAGCTTTGAACCTTCGCGGTTCGGGAAGTTGCGGGTCGAATGGCGAATACTGAAAGCATTATTCGCCGGTGTATCACCAGCCCCAAAGCAAGGCCCGCAAAACGCTGTTTTAAGGATTGCCCCGGTTTCAAGAATTGCCGCCGCACAGCCATTTTTGATTAATTCCATATATATCGGGGTTGAAGCAGGATAAACACTTAAGGTAAAACCGCCGCTTCCGGTATATTTACCTTTCATAATGTCCGCGGCCGCACAAATACTTTCAAAACCACCACCGGCACAACCGGCGATGATACCCTGGTCAACATAAAACTTGCCGTCCCGCACTTTGTCCCGCAGGGAAAATTTCACTTTTTCCCCCAAACTAACGGCGGCACGCTGCTCAACTTCGGCTAAAATACGGAGCGGGTCTTCATTTACCTCGTCAATCGTATATGTATAGCTCGGGTGGAAAGGCATCGCAATCATCGGTTTGATTTCATCAAGCTTGATTTCAATCGCGCCATTATAATAAGCAACCGCACCGGGCGATAACTCTTTATAATCATCGGGGCGGCCATGTATTTCATAAAATTCACGAATAGATTCATCAGTTTCCCATATCGATGATAAGCAGGTGGTTTCGGTGGTCATTACGTCAATACCAATCCGGAAATCAGCACTTAAATTTTTCACACCGGGGCCAATAAATTCCATTACTTTGTTTTTGACATAACCTTTTTCAAAGACTGCCCCGATAATCGCAAGGGCTACGTCTTGCGGGCCAACTCCGTAAGCCGGGCTTCCGGTCAGGTAAACCAAAATAACTTCCGGCATATTTATATCATAGGTCTGGCCTAAGAGTTGCTTGACCAGTTCCGGGCCGCCCTCACCCATTGCCAGCGTGCCAAGGGCACCATAGCGGGTATGAGAATCACTTCCGAGAATCATTTTGCCGCCTTCGGCCATCATTTCACGGGCATACTGATGGATAACAGCCTGATGAGGGGGGACGTATATCCCGCCGTACTTCCTTGCGCAGGATAAGCCGTACATATGGTCATCTTCATTAATCGTGCCGCCAACGGCGCAAAGTGAGTTATGACAATTGGTCAAAACATAAGGCAGGGGAAACTCTGTCAATCCTGATGCCCTTGCCGTCTGAATGATACCGACAAAAGTGATATCATGACTGGTCAGTTTATCAAATTTGATTTTCAGGCGCAGGTCATTATCCGAGGTATTATGTGCTGTCAGGATATCGTAAGCTATTGTTGCTTTTTTTGCCTCTTCCTTGTTGTAGGCTAAAGTTTCCGCCCCGTCAGGGATAAGGGTGGCCCCGTTAAGCAGATATACACCGCTGTCATATAATTTAATCATTTAATACTCCTGGTTTTAGTTAAACTTTTCATACTATTATTTTCGCGGAAGCGTAACTTTATCGAGCTTCCAAATCTCATCAACATACTCTTCAATTGTCCGGTCAGACGAAAATTTGCCGGCACAAGCAACATTAAGAATCGCACTGCGCGCCCAGTTCTTTTCATCACGATAAGCGATTTCAACCCGTTTCTGTGCTTCAGCATAAGCTTTGAAATCTTTGAGGACAAAATAAGCATCGGCCTTGTTGGTACTAAGGGTATTAAGCAGCGAATTGTATAAAGTGCGGAACAGTTCCGTATCACCTGGTGAATAAGTGCCGTTAATCAACTGCATTAAAACTTTGCGGATATCAGGGTCGTTGTTAAAAACGTCCATCGGGTTATAACCGCCGTATTTTTCGAATTGAATAATCTCATCAGAACTTGCGCCGAAGATAAAGGCATGTTCTTCGCCAACTTCTTCAACAATTTCAACATTGGCCCCATCCATTGTACCAATTGTCAGGGCACCGTTTAGCATGAATTTCATATTTCCGGTGCCGGAGGCTTCTTTGCTTGCGGTCGATATCTGTTCGGAAACATCAGCCGCCGCAAAAAGTAATTCGGCATTGGAAACCCGGTAATCTTCAATAAAGACGACTTTTATCCGGCCGCTGACCACCGGGTCATTGTTCACCATCTCACCGACAGCGTTAATTAATTTGATTGTCAGCTTGGCATTTTGGTATGCCGCGGCGGCTTTACCGCCAAAGATAAATGTGCGCGGGTGGAAATCCATATCCGGATGTTCTTTAATTTCATTATACAAGTACATTACATGCAAAATATTCATCAACTGACGTTTGTACTCATGCATCCGTTTAACTTGAATATCAAAAATTGAACGCGGGTCAATCACAATGCCATTATTTTGCAGAATATAATCAGCAAGCCGCAATTTGTTTTTGTATTTGATATTCATAAATTCCTGACGGGCTTTGGCATCATCGGCATAAATTTTCAGTTTGTTAATTTTCGAAAGGTCCGTAATCCAATCATCACCGATGAGGTTGGTCACCCAGGTAGCAAGCAGCGGATTACCATGCAGCAAAAAGCGGCGCTGGGTAATGCCGTTAGTTTTATTATTAAATTTCTCCGGCATTAACTCGTAAAAATCTTTTAACTCTTGATTCTTGAGAATTTCAGTATGTAATCTGGCAACACCATTAACGGAATAACCAGCCGCAATTGCCAGATGGGCCATCCGAACTTGCCCGTCATAAATAATCGCCATCTTCCGGACTTTTTCCTGATTGCCGGGATAAGCCTGATTAATCCGCGCAATAAACCGGCGGTTAATTTCTTCAATTATTTGGTAAATGCGGGGGATAATCCGGCTAAATAATTCAATCGGCCACTTCTCTAAAGCTTCCGACATAATCGTATGATTGGTATAAGCGCAGGTTTTGGTCGTAACCGCCCATGCTTCATCCCAAGTTAAATATAGTTCATCCATTAAAATCCGCATTAATTCGGCAATCGCTACCGTCGGATGGGTATCATTCAACTGGAAAGTGACTTTTTCGGGGAATTTTTTGATATCGGTATGAGTGCGCATATATTTCGCAACCGCTTCCTGAACCGAAGCGGAAATAAAGAAATACTGCTGTTTTAAACGAAGTTCTTTGCCGGCATAATGATTGTCATTCGGATAAAGGACTTCAACGATACTTCGGGCAAGGTGTTCCTGCTCTTTGGCTTTTTGGTAATCTTTTTTGTCCGAGGAATCAAGGAGGAAGAACTCCATTGGCTGGGCATCCCAAATCCGCAATGTATTAACAATCCCGCTGCCATAACCAACAATCGGCAAGTCATATGGTATCGCCTGGACGGAAAGATAATCTTTTTGGACAAAGTTGTTCCGGCCGTTTTCATCAACATGGACATCAGTATAACCGCCGAATTTGACCTCTTTGGCATATTCGGGGCGGCGAAGTTCGAAGGGGTTATTGATATCAAGCCAGTTGTCCGGTACTTCTTCCTGGAAGCCATTATGAATTTGCTGTTTAAACATTCCAAAACGATAACGGATTCCACAGCCATATGCGGCATAACCAAGGGTCGCAAGTGAATCAAGGAAACATGCGGCAAGACGGCCAAGGCCGCCGTTACCTAAAGCGGCATCCGGCTCCTGGTCCTCGATTAAATTGAGGTCTAAACCAAGTTCGGTTAAGGCTTCATTAATTGGTTTCAAAGCCTTAAGATTGATGATATTGTTTCCAAGGGCCCGCCCCATCAGAAATTCCATTGACAGGTAGTATAACATTTTCGGGTCTTGTTTGTCATACTCTTGCTGCGTATCCATCCAATTGCCAATAATTGCATCTTTCAAAGCATATGATACGGCTTGGAAAACTTGCTGTTCACTAGCTTCTTCCATTGTTTTACGGTAAAGGGTCCGGACATTGTATACGACACTGCGTTTAAATAAATCTTTGTCAAAAGAGAGAGCGGGAGGGGCTGATTTTTTTGGCATAAAAAATTCTCCTAATATTATTTCATTTACAAAATTCAGTATAATATAATTTTGAGAATATAGCAATACTCTACTGTTCACGGCAAGCCATAACACATGAACAGGATATTACTGTCCGCTTGCCTTTTTGCGCCGTGGTTTTTTACTTTGCTCGACACTTTGCTTTAAAGCTTCCATTAAATCAATGATGTTTGTCGGTTTGGCTTCTTTCGGCGCGACGATTTCTTTACCGGCTATTTTGTCATCAAGTAATTGCTTTAACCGCACTTGATATTCATTAAAATATTTATCCGGTTCAAAAGGTGTATTCATCGAATCAATCAAAACTTTTGCCATTTTTAATTCTTCGCCGGCAACTTCCGGTTTTTGATATGACTTGGGTATTTCTTTTATTTCATCTTCAAAATACATTGTCTGGATGACGATACCGTCCTCACGAGGAATAATGGCCATCAGCTTTTCCTTAGTGCCAAGAACTGTTTTGCCGATGGCGATTTTTTGCTGCTCAAGCAGGGCGGTGCGGAAAAGCTCAAAGGCTTTGTTTCCGCCTTTGTCCGGAAGAACATGGTAGGCTTTGTCATAATAAATCGGTGAAATCTGATTTAGATTGGCAAAATGGAGAATCTGGATTGATTTATCCTTTGCGGTTTTTATTTTTTCTATTTCTTCATCAGCGACAGTGACATAATGGTCTTTGTCATACTGATATCCTTTAATGATGTCTTCCTGTTTAACCTCTTTTTCACAATGGGCGCAGACTTTTTTGTAGCGGATCCGGCTTTCATCCTCTTTGTGAAGCTGGTTAAAATGGATATCATTGTCCTGAACGGCTGTATACATCGCGATTGGAATCGCGACAAGGCCAAATGAAATTACGGTTTTATTTGCGACGGGCATATTTTGAGTCCTTTCTAAATTTGGTATGACATATTACTATTATGACAGAATAAAAAGAAAATTATGTCTCTATTGATGTGAGTAAGCATTCATCAAGCGCAAATACGATATGATTCCTAAATTATTAATTGCCCGCTTTCTTAATATATGGTATAATTTAATCTGTTATAAATCCGTGGTATGAACAGGAGCCGAATAGTGAAAACTATATTTATCGTCGATGATAATGATGTAAATTTGTTGTCCGCTGAAGATGCTTTATCTGATTATTATCGTGTTTTTACTTTGCCGTCAGCAGCGGACATGTTCGATTTCCTGGAAAATATCAAACCGGATTTAATTCTTCTTGATATCGAAATGCCGGTTATGAATGGCTTTGAAGCTTTACAAAAACTCAAAGATGATAATCGTTTCGCCGATATTTTTGTCATGTTCTTAACCAGCCGTAAAGATACGACTGCTGAAGTCAGAGGCTTTGAATTAGGGGCGGTCGATTTTATCCATAAGCCATTTACCCGGCCGATTCTGCTAAACCGGATCAAAACTCATCTGGAAATTGAAGCAGTTATCAATGAGCAAACAAGTGAACTTAGGGCGCTTAGGAACAGTACGGTTTCAGCGCTTGCCCGCGTGGTAGAAAACCGTGATGTTTTTACCGGCAACCATATTGAGCGAACGACGATGTTTATGGAAATATTATTGAAAGCAATGCTCAAATTTGGTGTATATTCCGACACCATCAATCAATGGGATTTGGATGCCGTTATTCTTGCTTCGCGTTTGCATGATGTCGGCAAGGTGACAATTTCTGATTTGATTCTTAATAAACCGGGGAAATTAACTGTTGAAGAATTTGAGAATATGAAAAAACATACAATTGAAGGTGAAAGGATTGTTGATGAAATTATTGTTGAATCAGGATATCAAGGATTATTGCATCATGCCAAACTTTTTGCCGGTTATCATCATGAACGTTTCGACGGAAGCGGTTATCCTTACGGAAAAGAAGGAGAGGGCATTCCGTTGCAAGGGCGGTTGATGGCAATTGTTGATGTGTATGATGCCCTTATTTCTGAACGTCCTTATAAAGTACCTTTTTCGCATGAAAAGGCCCTTGATATTGTCATTGATAGTAAAGGGACCCACTTTGACCCGAAGATTGTTGATGTCTTTCTTGAAGTCAGCGACCTGTTCGCGGAGGTAGAAGTGTGACTAAAACGTTAAACAAATCAAATTTATCAATGAGTACTCTGATATCTTTTATTATTACGGTGATATTATCATTTACGATTATATTTATTGTTATCTTAAACCGGGCGGAAAACGAAAAATTCCATATGGAGCATTTAGCCCTGCAGGAAAGCGTTATTCTGTTTGAAACAGTCACAGCTTTGATTAGTAAAACCGAGACCTTAGCTGTAATTGCAAAAAATCATCCTAATTCTTCCGATGATTATTCCAGTGATTTTTATAGCATGGCGCCGATACTTTTGGATGATCCGGCAATACTTAATTTTATAATGGCACCCGGGGGTATTGTTACACATATTTATACCCCTTATGAAGGCGGGGAAAGTGTTATCGGCCTTGATTATTTTCAGCCCCGGGCCGGCAACCGCGAAGCAATTATGGCGGTGGAGTTGCGCCAGACCGTCATGGGCGGCCCTTTCCTTGCGATACAGGGAGAGTATGTCCTCGCGGGCAGGAAAGCCGTCTTCATTGATACACCGGAGGGTGGTGAGATTTTTTGGGGCATCGTTTCGGTAACAGTTAAGTTTCCGGCCGCCCTTGATTCTATTGGTTTAGGTTCTTTTGGCAGTCAGGACTATGCTTATGAGTTATGGCGGATTAATCCTGATACAAACGAACGCCAGATAATCGCAAGCAATGATAAAAAAGTTAAGAAAACCGCAAGCACAATTGTTCATCATCTGCCGATTTTACATGCCGATTGGTATTTGGAAATTACCTATGGCGGTGCATGGTTTTCATACTATGAAAATTGGATTTTATTAGGTATTGGTTTATTTATTAGCTTTTTAATTTTATTACTGTTACATAGAAATGATAATTTTAACCGTATGAAATTAATAGTAAAGGAAGAGGAACGTATTCTTCTAATGCTGGACACTTCACCTATCTGCTGCCAAATATGGAACGAAAACCATGAGACTACTGATTGTAATGAAGCGGCAGTCAAGTTATATGGCTTAAGCAGCAAGCAAGAGTATTGTGAGCGGTTTTTTGAATTTTCTCCCGAGTTCCAACCCGATGGGACAAGGTCTGGTGAAAAGATTGTTACCCTCGTCAACAAAGCGTTTGAAGGACAAACGGTGGTCTTTGAATGGGTTCATTTACATCCCGATGGCACACTTTTTCCTGCCGAAGTAACTCTGGTCGGAGTGCCGTTTGGCGATGAGAAAGTGGTGCTTGGTTATACCAGGGATTTGCGGAAACAGCAAGAATTAATGAATAAACTTTCGGAAGCGCTTGACCAGGCGCTTGCAGCAAGTAATACCAAGAGTATTTTCCTCGCAAACATGAGCCATGAATTTCGTACCCCGCTTAATGCCATATTAGGGATGAGTGAGATTCAATTGCAAAAAGAAATGCTTCCTCCCAATACCGAAGAAGCTTTTAATATTGTTTATGATTCGGCAAAACTGTTAGCAAATATCATCAATGACATCCTTGACTTTTCCAAAATTGAAACAGGAAAGCTTGAATTTATCCCTGCCCCTTATGATTTAGCCGACCTGATTAGTGATACCGTAAAATTAACCCGCCTTCGTTATGAGTCAAAGCCAATCAATTTCACTCTAAAAGTTGACGAAAATACCCCGCTTAGATTAGTTGGTGATGAACTCCGGATTAAACAGGTGCTAAGCAATATTTTGTCCAATGCCTACAAATATACTGATGAAGGTTCAGTAAAACTGGAGATTTTTGCAACTGAAACTGAAACTAAAAACGTTAAACTGGTATTCCGGGTCAGTGATTCCGGGCAGGGGATGTCAAAAGAAGAAATTGATATAATCTTTGAAGAATATGCCCGTTTTAATATGAAGAAAAATATCGCCGTTGCCGGGGCCGGCCTGGGAATGAGTATTACAAAACGTCTGCTCGACTTAATGGACGGCGATATTTCGGTCGAAAGTGAACCGGGAAAAGGCACCGTTTTTACTGTTGAAATCCCTCAAGAGCGAATCGGGACGGCGGTAATCGGGACGGCTTGTGATGAAAGCTTTAAATCTGAACGCCATGAGTACAACCTTAAATCAAATAAAACCCAATTTACCCGTGAATATATGCCTTATGGTAAGGTGCTTATTGTTGATGATGTTGAAACAAATCTTTATGTCGCTAAAGGCCTGCTTATTCCGTATGGCTTGATTATCGAAACTGTTACCAGTGGTTTTGATGCTATTGAGCGGGTAAAAAATGGAAGCGTATATGATATTATTTTTATGGATCATATGATGCCGCAATTAGACGGAATGGAAACAACCAAGTTTTTGCGCGAGTCCGGATATAAAGCCCCCATCGTCGCTTTGACCGCCAACGCCGCGGCCGGACAGGCCGAGGTTTTCCTAACTAATGGGTTTGATGCTTTTATCCCCAAACCAATTGATATGAGTGAGTTAAATATCGTTTTGAACGAATTAATCCGCGATAAGCAGCCATCCGAAATGATTGAAGCAGCAAGACGGGAAAATAAAGAAACAATTGTACCGGCGGAAAAAATCTATTCCCTGCCGGAAGCTATCGTTGCCGCTTTCTTGCGGGATGCCAAAAAAGCTCTGGCTGTCCTTGATGTTTTATATGCCAAACTTGAATTTAAGGATAAACGGGATATTCAGCTTTATGTCACTAGTGTCCATGGCATGAAAAATGCCCTTGATATTATCGGCGAAAAAGATTTATCCGCTTTTGCCCTTGATTTGGAACAGGCCGGGCGGGAGTTCAATATTGAGCTTTTACTTAAAAAAACACCAACCTTGTTAAATAATATCCGTTCATTGATTTCAAAAATAAACTTAAATGATGAGCGGGATGACGAGGGCGAATTTGATGTTGATGAAGAATTACTAATTAATAAAATGTCTATTATCAAAGAAGCGTGTAATAGTTATGATAAAAGAACGATTAAAGAAGCATTAGCGGCTTTAAAAGGTAAGGTTTGGTCTCATCAAACTTTCAGTGATTTGGACGTAATTAATGCTTATCTGCTCCATAGTGCTTTTAAGAAGGTCGCAGGAATTGCGGATGGCGTGATTAAGAGGTGTAAGGATTAGAAATACTTAATCCGCGTGTGACATCTCTGCACTTCGCCGCAAAACACGCTCACGATTGAAAGAAAGATATTATTTTATGAATATTTTGGATAATATAAAGGGCGGTTTGATTGTATCATGTCAGGCGCTGCCTGACGAACCGCTGCATTCTTCATATATCATGGCGAAAATGGCTTATGCAGCGATGATGGGCGGGGCAAAGGGTATCCGTGCCAATACAGCAGTTGATATCAATGAAATAAAAAAAGTCGCCGCACTTCCGGTAATCGGTATCGTGAAGTGCGATTATAATGACAGCCCTATTTATATAACGCCGACAATGCAAGAGGTAGACGAGTTGACCGGTTGCGGGGCGGAAATAATCGCGATGGATGCGACCGCCCGGTTGCGGCCCGGCGGTGAGGGCCTTAAAGCCTTTTTTACCCGGGTACGGGAAAAATATCCCCGGCAGCTATTCATGGCCGATTGTGCAACTTTTGCCGAGGGTATTGCCGCTGCGGAAATGGGGTTTGATATCATCAGTACAACGCTATGCGGATATACTGATGAAAGTAAAGGTATGGTAGTGCCGGATTACAGTCTATTGACTGACTTGGTCAGTCAATGCGGTAAGCCAGTGATTGCGGAAGGCGGAATATGGGCACCTGCTGAACTTCGGCAGGCGATGGCCTGCGGATGCCATGCTGCGGTGGTAGGTTCGGCAATTACGCGGCCGCAACTGATTACGGAGCGTTTTGTGCGGGAATTGGGTTAATAAGGAAAGTAAAAGTATCTCGCAGTCGCATTAGGCCGCTTTCTCCCGAATGAAAGAGTTGATTGAAATTATTTAAACCTAGCGATAGAGAGAGTTTATTGCCGGACGTACTGGTTAAAGGATGTAGCGATGAATATAATTGCTTTAGATATCGGCGGTACAGCAATAAAATCATGCCTTTTCAGGAACGGGGAGTTGTTTGACCGACGGGAGGTATTAAGTGAGGCTTATTTAGGCGGGCCGCACGTTATTAAGCTAGCGATTGATATTATTAAGGATTATAATGATTTTGAGGCAATCGCTATTTCGACAGCCGGTCAGGTAGATAGTGAAACCGGCATCATCAGTTATGCTAATAATAATATTCCTAATTATACCGGGGCGAATCTGTGCCAAATTTTTATGGAATATTTTAATGTGCCCGTTTTCGTTGAAAACGATGTTTATGCGGCCGCTATCGGCGAAGCCATTTATGGGACAGGAAAAGGAAAGCACGATTTTTTGTGTTTAACATATGGGACAGGTATCGGCGGGGCGATTGTACGGGGCGGCTCTATTGACAAGGGTACAACGAATGCGGCGGGGGAATTTGGCCGGATTATTACTAATGCGGATAAATATAACGACGGTATAAGTGGTTATTATGAAGCAAATGCCAGTGTTTCTGCTTTGATTTCAAAGGTCAGCGCGGTGAGGCCGGAGCTTAAGGACGGTAGGTTAGTGCTGGCTAATTTGGACGATAAAACCGTCAAAGATTTGGTTGATAAATGGATTAATGAAGTTGTTTATGGTTTGATTAGTTTGATATATGCTTTTAACCCCTCTCTTATTATTCTTGGCGGCGGGATTATGAGTAATAATTATGTTATCGGTTTGATTCGTGAGAAAGTAAGTAATTGTGATATGCCCGGGCATTCCGGCGTTTCACTTATGGCGGCCGGGCTGGGAAACGATGCAGGGTTGTGGGGCATGTATCATATTGCGCGAGGTATTTGCGATTGAGCGCCAGACTTCTGCGTTATTAATGAAAGGAATTATCTATTATGAAAATACTATTACTTCCTTTAGATGAAAGGCCTTGTAACTACCTATTTCCGCAAATGATTGGCCAAAGTTCAAATAAAGTTGAACTTTTAGTCCCCGGTAAAAGTATTCTTGGTGATAAAAAGCGCCCTGCCGATACCACGATGATTGCCGGCTTTCTGCGGGAAAATCTTGATGGTTGTACAAACCTAATCATTTCAATTGATACGTTAGTTTATGGCGGTTTAATTCCTTCACGCCTTCATTATTTGACTATGCAGGAAGCCTTCAGCCGTTTGGAAGTACTTAAAGAGTTGAAAGCCTTGGATAAAGATATCAAAATTTATGCTTTTAATTGCATTATGCGGACACCGCAATATGATTCCAGCGATGAAGAACCGGATTATTATGCTGAATACGGTTTTGCCCTTTTCCGGCGCAAATACTTGCTTGATTATCAAGAACGTCATGGTCTAAATGAAACCGAAGCGGCGGAGCTTTCGGCGATTAGTATACCTGATGAAGTTATCAAGGATTATGAAACCCGCCGCGATTTTAATACGGAAATAAATCTTGAAGTCATTAAATATCTTGAAAGGGGAATTATCGATTTCCTGGTTTTTCCTCAAGATGATTCTTCGCCCTATGGTTATACAGCCCTCTCACAAAAACGGGTCATAGATGCGGTCAAGAAAGCAGTGCTTGATTTCAAAGTAATGATTTATCCGGGGGCGGATGAAGTAGCATTATCACTTCTTGCCAGGGCATATAATGAATTTTACGACCTTGAACCCTCATTTTATCCATATTATGCTTCGATACTCGGGCCGACAATCGTTCCGCTTTTTGAGGACCGGCCAATGTATGAAAGCCTTAAATCTCATCTTCGGGCCTGCCGGGCAAAACTGGCTTTATCTCCTGACAAAGCCGACTTTATCCTCGCAATTAATTCACCGGGTAAAGCAGTGCAGGATACCTATGATGAAGAGTTTGATATAAGCTATAGCAGTTATCGTAACCTGATTGACTTTTGTTATCAGATTAGGGATTTTTTGAACGAAGGGCGAAAAGTTGCGTTATGCGATAGCGCCTTTTGCAATGGCGGTGATTTTCAATTAATCCGTTATCTTGATGAACTGAATGTTCTCGATAAATTATGTAGTTATGCCGGCTGGAATACGAATTGTAATACGCTGGGAACTACTTTAGCCCAGGCTTGTTTCGGGGCAAATCTGCCCAATTTGCTTTACCGGATTATTGAGGATGTTTGTTATCAGGCTGATGTGCGGCATGATATTATTAACAATGATTTAGAAGGTCTCGGTCTAGAGGACGATGATGTTTCAGCAAAACTGGCGGAAGTTGAATTATTGATTAAGGAAAAGTTAGCGGTGAGTTATTCGGCGCTGAATATAAGCCGCAAGCATCCGGTGGTAATTGAAGAGGTTTACCTTCCGTGGGGGAGGATGTTTGAGGTGGGGATGGAGTTAGGTTAGGGGAGTTTGCTGATAGGTAACGTAAAATATATTAATCGCTCCTAATTAGTTGCCGCAAATTTATTCAAAGTCATATTTGAAATCAATTTGCTAATATCAGTTCCGAGATTTTCAACGATTATATCGTCAAAGTCAGCATAATCAACATCCCTCACATCGTGGAAAATATGGTTGTAAAGGTATTCAGCAAAAGTACTTGCGAGAATTATAACAATTGGCTGGTTTTTGATATCTCTCCTGGTTGCCGGAACATAACGAGGCGTTATTACTATACTGTATGCTCCGCCGATTTCATCCCGATGTTCTCTTAACCGCCCGGAATTAATAGCTAATAATTTATTTGCCGTTGACTTTGCATCTACCGCAAACTTTTTGCTTTTAGTAAGATATAATCCTTCTATATCGGTATGCCCTGCACCGCCACGCCAAATGGCATTAACATTGTGGAATATATTAAAGCCGTCAGTAAGTATTTGCTCAAATAAATAAGCGGTTTCATTGTCAGGATTATTTGAATACTTTTCAATAAGCATCGGCAATTCTAATGCTTCGCTCAGTTTTTCAGATTCTCCGATTTCATCTAATAATAGCTTAGGATAAAAACTATATATTTCTTT
>WRAQ01000050.1 GCA_009780115.1 Lachnospiraceae bacterium | reverse complement strand
CTTTAATGTCGGTTCTGAAAATGCAGGTAAATTCGCAAACCTCTTCCGCTTTAATGAAACTATCGGTGAGTTTGAATATCTTGGAAGTTTTGAGATAAACGAAAAAGGCCAGGCAATGTTTGGTATCACCGGCGGGGCGGATTATCTGTTAACCGTTACTAATGAACGGCCTAATCTTCCTATTGTACCGGCTCTTGATGTAAGCTCTTACATCGTCAGGCCCGGGGACAATCTGGCGCAGATTGCCCGCCGTCATGGTATGACGTTGCCGCAGATAATCGCATTAAACCCGCAGATAAGGAATCCCGGCCAGATTAGGGTCGGGGAGCGTATCAGAGTCAGATAAAAAACTATCATATATCATAAGAAAACAGGGCGTATCGCGCCCTGTTTTAATTTTATAACTTAGGCTTCTTTGCCATTTTGTAATAGATGGGCACCTTGTTGGTAGTATATTTTGAAGAGACAATTGTGTAAATCATTAAGGTGAATTGCGGGTTCAAGGCAGATTAGGTTTTGCATTTCTCTTATAAGTACCGCTGCCGGGCAATGCTTTTTTACGTTTAACGGCAACGCTTACTTGCGCCAGGTATTGGGTTGGTTCTTTTATACATATTTCATCGTGTAGGTACATGACATATACCGGGCCGGTAACGGTCAGGGCGTTTTCCGTTGCGTACGCCGCCATTCTTCCGGGCAAATCGCCCATTTCGCCATAATAACCGCGTTTGAAGCCAATTAGGTATTCCCCGGCAGCACGTTTGAGGTTGCCGGTGGGGTCCAGCGAAAAAAAACGGTTTGGTTTGCCGGGTGAATCAAGGAAATGTTTCATATTTTCATGATATCCGCCAATCGGATAATTAAGATTAATGCGAAGGTCTTTTGCCGAGTTGCAGAAACGCATAAACGGTTCATAGAATAATTCCCCCTCCGCAAACTCATTTAGCTGTCCAAGGATATATGCTTTTTCATTTCGCTTTAAGATGCTGATTGAATTTTCATCTATATAGTCACCGCCATCCAATTCAGCATCATCGTCCACCCTCCAGCCGTCAATCACCTTGTAACCTTTTTGAAGCCTGGTGCCGTATTGAATCAGCTCCATCCTTTCATGAATAACAGAATAACATTCCCGAAGCCTTTGCATTTCCATATCCAATTGCTTCTGCTGCTGTTCTATCAGCCTCATAATCCCTTCCGGTGTCCGTTTATCCATCATTTCACCGATCGTTTTGAGCGGTATGTTTAACCCGCTAAGCACAGTTATGAAATTGACGGCGATAATCTGCTCCGGGGAATAAAGGCGGTAATTATTTTCTTTGTCACGTTTTGCCGGGGAAAAAAGCCCGATTTCATCATAATAACGCAAAGTACTCTCTTCGATGCCGGAGAGTTCTGAAAACTTCTTGATAGTCAAAAATTCCTTCATATTTGCGTACACTCCTTATCCGATTATAACGCAAATTAAGAAGAAAATCCAGCCTCATATTTTTTCTAAATAATACCGAAGCAGCTTTCGTATTTCCATCATATTCACCGGTTTACCCGTATGGTCATTCATTCCGGCAAATAAACATTGTTCAACGTCCTCACAAAATACGTTGGCCGTCATTGCAATAATCGGGATAGTTTTTGCATTTGGGATGCCGGATTCACGTATTTTTCTCGTTGCTTCCAGCCCGTCCATTTCCGGCATTTGAATATCCATAAATATCATGTCATATCGGTCAGGTGATGCTTTGAACTTTTCAACTGCCTGCATACCATTTTCTGCATATTCTATCGTCAAATTCGTTGGTTCAAGCAATGAAATAATAATCTCACGATTAAGTTCTACATCCTCGGCAAGTAAGATGACATGCCCGGTGAAATCGTCTTCATCGAGCATAATATCATTTTTATCTATCCTTTCATCAAGACAACGTTTTAAAAAAACCGTGAACAAAAACTTGGTGCCGGCCCCCTGCTTTGTTTCTATCCAGATATCCCCATCCATAAGTTCAACAATTCGCTTTGAGATAGGAAGCCCAAGCCCCGTACCGCCGTATTTTCGCGATGTACCGGCATCAGCCTGTTCAAATGGCCGGAAAAGGCGGTCTATTTGTTCTTCAGATATACCGATTCCGTTATCTTCAACGCTGATTTGTAAAAGACATGTGCCGTTTATTTCAGATATAAGCCGGGAATCAAGACGGATGATTCCTTCTTCGGGTGTGAATTTGATTGCATTAGATAAGAGGTTGGTTATTATCTGCGAAAGCCGCTGGTCATCACCGAATAACTGATACGGTATATTTTTATCCGTGCACACAATAAACTGCTGCCGTTTCTCTTCAATACAATGGTTAATAACGTCCGTGACTTTTTTCAGCATCATCGTAAAGTCAAATTTGACACATGATAATTCAAGTTTGCCGGACTCCATTTTTGAAATATCAAGAATGTCATTTATGATACCAAGCAGATACTTTGATGCAACTTCTATCTTTTCAAATGCTTCATCCTTTTTTTCTTCATCTTTAGCTGCCTTTCCAATAGCCGTCATGCCGATAATAGCATTCATCGGCGTGCGGATTTCGTGGCTCATTGTGCTTAAAAATGTACTTTTAGCTTTGTTGGCAAGGTTCAATTTGGCAAGCTGAAGTTCATTCACTTTTTGCGCTTCGATAAGCTCTGTTTCCCGAGCCCGGATTTCAGTAAGCTCGTAAACAAAACCTACAATTGCAAAACTCTCACCATAAGGGATTTTTGTAAATTCTACGTCTATGTTTTGCTTTTTACCGCAGATATTCAACTCGGTTTCAAATTTGTGGTAATCTTGCCGGACAGCATTCATAAGCCTTTCAGTCAGCGGTACGGAAACTTGCCCGTTTGGCTGGAATGCCGGTATACTTTCATTGACCCGCCTTTTAAAACCAAGCAGCATTTCATACTTTGAATCAAATCCCATGAAGCTGACTGCTGCCGGATTACAATCAGCCAAATCAAGCCGGTCGTTAAACAAAAGCTTGGTATGCGGGCTTAAATCAAACGTCAATTGCATATATATATTTTCACTATCTTCAATTGCAAGCATAATCCCTCATTTCTTTTCTGATTGCGGATACCAGCGGTTTTACATTTAAACTCCGCTTCTGTACCGCATAGATTTCTTTCATCGCCCTTATAGCTTTTTGTTCGTCTGCATCATTGATTTCGCCTCTTATTTTCAGTTCTTTAATGACTTCGCAGCAATGCTTGTCAATCGTAGTCGGGGTATTATACGCTGTGCATACACTGCCAAGTACCCATAATTCTTCAGAAGATTTGTAATTTATCCCACCATTAGTCATATTGTCACCTCATGTCATACACCTCTGATTTCATCTTTGTGTCAAGTATAAAGGTTCAAGGAACTTTAAGGTCAATATTTTTTTTGAAAAAAATTAATGCTAAATAAAAAACTCCCGGAGAACGTCCGGGAGAAAGGTGGTGTAATTTATTTTATTCTAATGTTACTTTTAATAATACCGGGTGATGATCGGAAAAGTCAAATGAAGTATCGATTGTTTGTACAAAGTCAAGTCTTACATTTGGTGACAAGATATAACCGTCAATAACATATAACTGTGTATCTTCATAATTGCCGCTGAAAGGTTTGTTTAACAGCCGGCAAGTTGGTACCGAAGCATCAAAAGCAAACTGCCAGCCCTCCGGAAGCATACTCTCGTCAAGCTCACCGGGGACCCACAATTCCGGATAGACATCCGGATAAGCCGCCCCGGGAAAGATATGGTTAAAATCACCGCCGGCAATGACATAATTTCCTTTTTGATATTCTTGAATCAATAAGGCCATCAGCTTATTAAGCTGCTCCCGTTTACCTTCACCGTCGTCATAAGCCTCAAGATGAAAATTTACCAGTACAAGTTCCTTTTCCCCGGCCGGGACCCGCTCTACTAAAAGGCAGCGTTTTAGGTTAAAAAGCCGGATTGGCCATTTAAACGGAACGGGAAGTGATACCCGTGTTGCCTCTTTTACCTCGAGGTTGGTAAGGGTAAGCAGCCCGCTTTCGACTTTGCCAATCATCGGGATAGGGAAAGGTGTATAAATACTATTGAAATTGTAAGCAAAGGCGGCATTCATCCCCGTTTTATTGATAAACTGCTCAACCTGATTGATACGATAAGAACGTTTGGAATTAATGTCTACTTCCTGAAGTAAATAGATATCGGCCGGGGTTGCCGCAATAAATTTCAGGATTCCCGCCATATTACGCTCAACTATTGCTTTTTCAGCCGGACGTACCATCGACCCGCCGTCCATGAAAAAATCCTGGTCGGCGGAAAGGGCAGCATAACCGATATTATACGCAAGTATTGTTAACGAATCGCCGGATTCAAGGCTTCTTCCGGCACTTCCGGTAACATCAAGCACGTAGACATCAGCCGGGCGGTATTCTAAAACCGTAGAAACCAAAAGAAAAACAGCAAGGAACGCTACAAAAATAAGTAAAGTTATCCCGAAAAATTTTAATATCTTTTTTATCATGCCAACTCCCATAAGCCGCTCTTCGAGCGGCATTAATTTCAGGATTGTGAAAAATTTATCTTTCACGTTACTTCCCGTCTGCCTGTCTTAGCAGGCATATAATTCAGGATTGTGAAAGATTTATCTTTCATGTTATTATCATAATATAATTACGATACCTTTGCAAGCAGTTAAGCCGATTGACAGAAAACATCAAACGAACCATTTTTTGCTTCGATTATTTTTAGTCTCCTTATATTACTTTCATCTTGAGGTATATTAACTTTAAAAGTGTGATTTTTGTCATCAATCTGATAGACTAGACGTTGAAACATCGTCGCACTGAAAATAAATTGAGCCGGAGGGTTCTTTAACTCACTGCAGGCGATAATATCCATTTCCGTAAATATGAGACTGCCAACCGAAAAATTTTTTAGAGTATATAATTCACCATATGTTTTCCCGCCAAATCCGCTAAAGCTGATTCTTTTATTGCAGGATACTGCATTTAACCTCGCCAGAATATGAATCGGCTGAGTCCAAATCGGGTAAAATGCCCCTGTATCAAGTAATGCTTTTATATTTGTTTCGCCAAAATATATTAATGGTCTTTTATATGCCCTATCTAGTCTAAGTGTAAACTGTCTCATTACATCGCCTCAACCATTCCTAATTGTAAAACGCTATCCGGGGTTGTGTAAACCGCCATAAAACTGCCATTTGAATTTATTTGCATTTCGGTTAATTCCCCGCCGTTTTTGTCAGTAAACTCAACTACTGCGGATTCGATTGTACCGCCGTTTTTCTCCCACATTACATTTGTAATGCCAACCCATACATCAGGATAAGTATCCATTATTATTGACCAAGTCATTCTCGAAGGATTATCTATCTTTTGCATATTACTCTTCTCCCTTCAATTATGTAAGCACAATATTATTATGTATATTATATCATATTCAATTTTTGGGGGGAAGTGATTTCCATATTTTACAGGTTTTTAAGCGGGACATAAAAATAACCGCTATGATTCATTTTCGGGAAACAAAAAAACATACTAAACCGAAGAATAACTTCAATTAGTATGCCTTGATTGAACCTATCTCATCTCATTTACATAAATCTCAACCCGGTTTGCAGCAACATCAGCAGCTTCTTCGGCTGATTTAGCACCATTTAAAAATGACAGCGCTTCTTCCCGCAGAATATCCATCCTCGCATCCCATCTGAAAATTTTCGTGACACTTTCTATTAAGCCCCGCAGTTGCTGTTTTTCATCTTCCGTTGGAAGATGGCTTTCAAATACCACATCCGTACCTTTCATTTCCCTGGAATTTTTCATTATTTTATTTCTCATATTTCTTTCCAATGCACTTTTCCTAATCGGTAATGATTGTGATATAACAGCATTAATTTGATATTCTTCGGTCAGCATACTGCTTATGAAAGACCAGGCAACTTCTTGATTGTCACAGTTTTGATTTATTGCAATTAATATATCCGAATAGGCAATATTACCGCTATTTTCCTCGGTTGGATAACCTAGGAACACCACCGGTTCCCCAAAATCAAACTGTAACTCTTGAATAGAAAATACAGAATCAATAAAGCCTTGACAAAATTGAACCTGCCCGTCGCGGGTTTGGTCAAAAATAAATTCGTGCGCATTAAATAAGTGGTCGGGGGTAAACTGATTGGCAAAATTTAGTATTTTTATGTACAAATCACGGTCAAAAATCCCGCCATTATTCTCACCGACAAGAATTTCGGTATAATTTAGCAGACAATAGTAAAGCACTGACGATTTATAATGCCATTCAAAAACCTTAATCTCAGGTAATTGTAATTTTTCATTCACTATCATCATCATTTCGTCAAGAGTCCAGGAATACATTCCCCCAATCTGCGAGCGACCAGTGGTAATTGTTTCAATCCGATAATTAAGCGGTAATCCAAACAACTGTCCGTTTACCTCAAAGGCCGCAAGGATATTTTCTTGCAAATCCGCCCGTTTTATTTTAGGGTCATTATCCAACAATGGATTAAGGTCAACAAGTACCCCTTTTATTGCATAAATATCCATCATAAAATTAGGGGGCAGCCAGATAATGTCCGGTGCTTTACCAGCGATTATATCTTTGTTTAGTTGGCTTGAATCTTCATATTCCTTTATCTCAATCTGATAAAGGGAGTTACTCATATTAAAATCAAATACCGGTTTTCTAAAAATACACCGTTCGCGATATGTTTGATAAGTTCCAATTATCAGTGTTTCTCTGTTATCTTTCAATTTCCAATTGTACTCATCTTCAACCTCATCTTCATTTGTGTGTCGGGTTTTAGCCGTATTATTACTATCTCTTTCAGGTTCGGTACAAGCGGATAAAATCAAGACAACAAAAAATAAAAGTAATGTTTTTTTCATGATGTTTCCTTTGCTCGATTATACAAGGGCATGTTGATGATATAATATCGTATACTTTGTTATAGGAAGTTTACAGCGTGAAAGCCCCGCTTTATATCGTTTTACGATTTACCTACTCTTTCACTGCCCCACTCGACAAACCACTAATCAAAAATCTGGCAAGGCAGAAATAAAGGATAATAATTGGGATAGCGATAAACATCGCCCCGGCTGAAAAGCGGGCAAATTCATCATCGCCCAAGCTCATCAACCCGACCGCTACCGTGTACAAATCACGGTCTTTCAGTAATAACCGCGGCAGAATGAAATCACTCCACGGCCATGCAAATAAAGTTAAACCGGTGTAAACAATAATTGGTGCTGAAAGCGGAAAAATAATCTTCCGGAAAATCGTAAAACTTGAAGCACCGTCAATCCTTGCCGCTTCGTCAATCGAGCCGGGAATCGTATCAAAGAAACCTTTTTGCACCATATACCCAACCGGTGCCGCGGCACTATAAATCAAGACAAGCCCCCAATGCTGATTGATTAGGTTAAAATGTGTCATTAAGATATAAACTGCCGTCATTGCCATAAATGAAGGGAACATCCCAAGAACCAAGGTTATTTTCATTAACATCTTGCGCCCGCGGAAGCGGAAGCGGCTAATCGTATATGCGGTCATAATGACGAGAATTGTGCCAATCAAACTGCTTAATACAGCAATAAAAAGGGTGTTTTTGAACCACTGCGGATAATTGTATAAAACCGTATCAGTGAACAGCCTCCGGAAAGAATCCAAGCTATATTCAGCCGGGAAGAACCCATCAAATGAATAAATCGAGCCGGTTTTTGAAAATGATGCAAGCAGCAGCCATAATACCGGGAAGCTAAAAATAAGACTTACAACAAGCAGGATAAAATAAGTAATTCCTGCATCAATTGATTTTCTGACTCTATGATTTTTCATCGATAAATGTCCTCCTTTTTGTAGGCATCTGACCTTAAATATACATCTAAAGAAACTATTGATGTTATCAGGAAGATAATTAAGCTAATAACTGCACCAATTGAATAATAATTATTGTCAATCGAAAGCCGGAATAGCCAGTTAATCAGCAAATCAGTATCACTTGCAAGAAAGTACCCTTCCGAAATGAACCCGCCGCGCAGAAAGAAAAAGATTCCGAAATTGTTAAAGTTCAGCATAAAATTAGTTATCAATACCGGTGTTGTCGCGAATAAAACAAAAGGCAGCGTAAGCGAGACAAACTGTCTCACCGGCCCGGCCCCGTCGATTTCTGCCGCTTCAAAGGTATCTTTATTCATATTGGCCAAAATACCGGTTGCAAGCAACATACTGGTCGGGACCGTCAGCCAGGTATTGACTAATAAGCCGATTCCCCGGGAAAGCCACGTTGAATTTAAACCAAGAAATAAGATAACATCACCGCCGTTATTAACAATCATCTGATTGATCGGCCCGCCGGCGGCGAACATGAACCGGAAGCCAATCAATGAGATAAAACCCGGGACTGCATATGCGAGAATAGGAAATGCACGCCAGAATACTTTACCCTTAACGCATTTCTTGTTAAATAATAGCGCAAGCCCAAGCCCGCCTAAGTAACCAAAGGCCGTTGCAAGGACCGCCCACAAGATATTCCACCCGAATATCTTGATAAATGTCGGCGCAAATGTCCCCAGGGTCAAAACTCTTTTAAAGCTTTCAAACCCCGTCCAATCAACGAGGGCGGGGGGGACAGTATCGCCGCCGAAGTTTGTAAACGCAACTAATATCATGAAAACGATTGGTAAAACACTGAATATACAAACGCCGATAATCGGAACGAGAAGGACAGTTTTATAAAGCTTCTTGTCAGCCAATTCTTTAATATCTTCGATAATCCCTTGCGGTTTTTTTCCGCTCGCGGCAAGTTTTTGGCTTTCGTATGCACTTTTAATATTTGACACATACAAAACAAAATACATAATAAGGATGATAATTGCGAATAATCCGGTAATCAGCATCGTGACGGAATTATCACCATCAATGCCGTACCAGGCATTCCCCTCTACTGTGCCGAGAGTAATAAAACCCGCTATCATTGCCGCCCCATAATTGATAAAGAAAATTATACCTGTAACTTGCAGCGCAAGGTACAATAACCCTTTCACCCATTGCCCGTACAATATCTGCCCCGCCCCCATGAGTAACATGGAAGCAATTACATATGCATTGCAGTTTTTTAATAAAGACATAATTACCTCCAACGTTCCTACTTTAACGTATGAATTGCATCATATATCTGCCCGGACAGCCGCTCAAGGGCCAGCCTTTTACTTTCAAGAGTAGTGAATTTCCGGTCGCCATCCCGGCGGAACGGGTCGTTCGCAAGATCAGTGAAAAATGTTTCGGCGGGTGTCCAGACCTGCCCCATTAACGAAGGCATCACGACAATATTTCCTTCGACTAGATGATTATTGATGGTTTGAGCCAGCTCGCCCAAATTTTCAGCGGCATCTTTCCTGGCCGGGATAATACCAAGAATTTCATTACGGAGCATTACCATATCGTAACTGGTTGCGAAATTGACAAAAGCAAGCGCGGCGTTGGGATATTTTGTATAACTGCTGATTGCGTAGCCGTTTACGCCCCCCATCATCCGGCTTGGCATTAATTCAGGATTTTCTTCGCTTAAAT
Source organism: Lachnospiraceae bacterium (assembly GCA_009780115.1). Classification (GTDB taxonomy): domain Bacteria; phylum Bacillota; class Clostridia; order Lachnospirales; family Lachnospiraceae; genus UBA935. Next base: position 11,237 of record WRAQ01000050.1, on the reverse strand, counting down.
CGCCGCTTTTCGGAAGTTTTGGCACATCAGCGATACCTATTTCCGCAACCGCTTCTTCGCGGGTAAAACCTACCGCCATCAATTCATCAACAAACAGCGTATAAACATCAGGCGTTGTCATTGTTGCAAAAAAATTTCCGTTTGCAAACTGGGAATATGAAATTTGGGTAATCGTAAAATCAATGCATCTTTCATCCATGACCGAAGCAAGCTGGCGGAGTACCCCGGCACCCCTTTCCGCACCGTTTCTTGCTAAGCCGATATCTTCCATATTGGTATTGTTGTCACCGTACATATAGCCGCCATAACTGAACAAGAACCCAATTGAATAATATACGTCAATCAGACTTTTCATGTAGCCGAATTTGCCCTCTTCCCGCCGCTCCTGTGAAAACTTGTATAATGCATTCCAGCTCTCGATAATATCAGGGCTAGGCAATAAGCTTTTGCGGTAAAACAGGAAAGGGCCTTGAATATTTACCGGGGCAGCGAGGTAGTAATCCTGGCCGCTGACGGTCATTTTATAAGCATCCCATGCCTTTTGCTCAATATGGGGGTAACAATCAAGTTGTTCGATTGGTAATGGCTGAACATGACGGCCAAGCGCATAGCGCATTATCCGGTCATTTGCCTGATAAAGCACATCCGGCCCGAAACCGAAAGGCCCGTCATTTTCAAGGTCGAGGTATTGATCCATATTGGCATCAACTGCCCTGATTCCATATTGTTCATACTCCGCATTAAACGCATTAAGTAATTCTTCAAAATAACCTTGCCTTAAGGCGGTATCGTTTTCAAGCACCCTAAGCGTAATGTCACGTTCCAGGATACCGGTGAATCTATCTGATGCTTGTGCATCTTTATCCAAGGAAACACTCTCGTCCCTAGTAAAGCCGCCGGCTATAATACCCGTTATTACCAGAAAATGAGCCATTATAACCGCAAGAGGTATTATTATCCTTTTTTTCATTCTAATCTCCCGGTATGAAGTTTTACTTATTGGCATGGTTTTTTTCATACCTTAGAAGTATTCTTCACGCTAATATCTTCGATTACAAATCCGTCGTTCCGTAATACCGGCCCGGTAAAGTTATGCTCTAATACTACTGCGCCGGTTAAAATTAAATGAAGGTCAGCGCCGGTATTGTTGACCCACAACTTAAGTGCTTTCGTTTCCGATGCCCTTTCAAGTAAAAATAAGCCATCTTGAGAAGATAATTTGATATCTCCTGTTTTCAGCTCTTCGCGTTTCTTGAGAGTAATTAATTCTTTGATTAACTTAGTCAGCGGATTAGCCTCATCCGCCTTACTCCAGTCGAATGTCCGCCGGCTGTCAGGGTCATGGTTGCCCTCCATTCCGATTTCCGCCCCGTAATATATCCCCGGCGCACCCATATACATGAAGGTTACGGCTAAAGCACAAATCAACTTGTCGGTATTGCCTTTAACCAAGGTTAAAAACCGATGCGTATCATGACTGTCCAGAATGTTAAGCATCATCGTATTAACTTGAGTGGTATTGCGCATTAGCAAACCGCTTAAGCGCCTGGCGAAACCGTCGGCACTGATTAGCCCGTCGGCAAAAAAATCATAACAAGCTTTGGTATAAGCATAATTCATAATACTGTCATATTGGTCGCCAAGCAGGAAAGGGTTTGCATCGTGCCAGTTTTCGCCGATAATAACACAGTCCGCTTTGATTGCTTTAACATGTTCCCGGAATTTTCGCCAAAAATTGTGGCTCACTTCATCCGATACGTCAAGGCGCCAGCCGTCAATATCATATTCTTTCATCCAAAATGCCGTGATATCCAGCAAATATTGCTGCAATTCCTGATTGGACGTATTAAATTTCGGCATATAATCACAGGCGGCGAAACATTCGTAATTAAGTGGATTTTTGACCGGCTTATCCCCATTGATGATAAACCAGTTAAAATAGGGCGAAGCTTTTCCGTTCTCCATTACATCCTGAAATTGTGCCAAATCTTCGCCGCAATGGTTAAATACGGCATCAACCACAATCCGGATCCCATGCCGGTGAGCCTTTAAGATAAGCTTTCGGAAATCTTCGTTGCTGCCGAAATGTTGGTCGATATTGAAGTAATCACTTATATCATATTTATGATTGGAACGCGAGCGAAATACCGGGGTCAGATATAATACATTGATTCCCAAATCCGCAAGATAACCAATTTTGGCCGTAATCCCTTTTAAGTCACCGCCGGCAAAACTCTTTGAATTAGGGGGCGCGCCCCACTTAAGGTTAATGTAACTATCTTCTTTTTCCATATCCCCCCGAAAAAATCTGTCAACGAAGATATGGTAAAAAACCGCCCCGCGCATCCACTCCACCTCGCGGTGGACATCAATTTGATTTATGTATGCCAACTGAAAGGAATTAAAGTAGTTGTACTTGAAATTAAATGAATCCGTCAAGCCATCTTCTGAATAATATGTTGTCTTATTATTATGCTTGATTTCAAAGATATAAACAAGCCGTAAGTCATCAAGTGTAAGCTTGGCTTGATAATAGCAAAACAAATCATCAGTATATGACCTTTCAAGAAGCAATCTGTTTTGTTTTTCGAAAAAATCGTATTTACCCCCGTATACAACATATACATTGCCGATTAAATCGTTTCGCGACATCCGTAAACGTAATATGACAGTATTGTCATTAAGTGCGAAACAAAACCGCGAATTTGGTATATGTAAAATTGCTTCTTTATTCATCTTATATGATCCCTTCATTAGTTTAATAGAATTGACAAAATAGCGGTTTAAGCATATAATCCATGTATGAGGGTAAAACGTACAACAATTAAAGATGTCGCAAAAGTTGCCGGTGTTGGGATTACTACCGTTTCATACGTCATTAACGGGCGTGATAAGGAAATGCGTGTTTCCGAAGCGACAAAGAAAAAAGTATTTCAAGTTGCCAACGCGCTTAATTACTCCCCTAACCCTCTTGCTGCCGGGCTTAAAACTAACTCGACCCGTTTTGTTCTCGTACGTACCACTTCATCTTCCGGAACTTTACAAAATCTTGAGGTCATGTTACTGCTTGAGAGCCTTGATACAATTATGCGGCAGAATGAATACTCATTGACCTATAATCCCGGCAAACTGGCGGAGAAACTTTCCGCTGAAGCCTGTGTTTGTTATAATATGTGCATCGAAGAATTTTCCGCGCTTGGTAATGAAAACTATATCCCGCTGGTTGCCCTTGATTGCATTATTGATGATCCGATTTTTTATCAGGTTAATCCGGACTATGCTAAAATCAAGGCCGCCGCCGATGCTTATTTTGGTACGGTTTATGATTATGTTTCTCTTGCTTACGCCAATGAAGCTTTGCGTGAGGAAATATTAACCGTGTTCCCCAATGTAATCTTCGTTTCTGAACTCAGTGAAATCCACGCACTGAAACTATCGTCTAAACTTTTGCTTTCACATAGTTCACTTTTTAAAGCCTTTGCATTCATGGAAAAAACCGTGGATATTCTACGCTATGATGCCCATCTTGCTGTCCGCCCGCAGGTAGTTTTTGACTGTATCAAAAATGCCGTCAACCGCATTCCCGCTGACCAGGCTGTTCATTCCGCAAGGATATGATAACTGACCAGGCGGTTCATTTCGCGAGGACTTTGATAACTTATGAGCAAGTGGAAAATGCACTTTGCAAGACGGGCCTTGGAAAACGTCATTACTTATGCGGTGTGTTCTTAGCGCATTAGTAATGCAATGTTTTATATGGAGCGAAAGCGGCCCGGCAGCAAAGTGACATTATTCCAACTTGCCCGTTAACTAGTTAAGTTCAAGCAATATAGTCATTGAATATGAATCAAAAGTGACATTGTAAGTGCCCGCGTTTCTAATCTTGATATTAAAATCCCATTCTGAATCAAAATCTGCTTTATTTTTTAGCAAAGAATGATAACCGTAAGTTCCAAGCAGATTGTTCCCGTCAGTATCCCACAAGCCGTTTTCAGCCGCACCGCGCTTGTATGTCTGGACGACAACTTCATCACCGGCGGCAAATTCCACTCCTTCGATTTTGAAGATGCCCGAATCGGCGGCGGTTTCATTAAGCTTGTGCGTACCGATGAAAACGTTACTTCCGGCACCTTGTTCGCCTTCAACTCTGGCATCAGCACTGCCGTACATCGGGTCACCCCACTCGCCTAAGAAAGTGCCGTCGATATAATAATCCCGCAAAACCGGAACGGCATCTTCCATCGTTACGGAAAGAACATCACCGTTTAATGTGAAAGTATAAATACCGCCTGCTTTTGCAATCATATTATTACCCATTCCACCGGCGGCATCAAATAAAGCTTCGCTTTCGGAATCGAGATGGTCATACCGTAAAAATTGGGTACCTTCAGTTGTTACTCCATCTTGAGTTACAGTTGAGATGAAAAGGAACTCTTCACCTTCTTTCAGGTAAATTTCAAGCGTACCGGCAAGCCGGTGGCTTCCGGAATAGACATTTTCCCAATGAGTTATCCCGGCACCTTTGATATAAAAATTTGTTTCAGTTGCAACTATATCCTCTACATTACCATTGCGTACCCAATCAATCCTGTCAAAAGTCCCCATGTTGAACGATTCCTTATTGTCTTCATTATATTCGGAATTTGCTTCATCATAGTAATCTTCGGCCGGATATGTTGTTAGTGTAAAGGTATAATTTCCGCTAAGCTCTACCCGGATGTTCATTGTTTTAGCCGAAACATCACCAAGGCCGCCCGCACCGCTGAACGCCGCTGTCCCGTCATCTAATTTGCTTTCTTTAAGATAACCGAAACCACGCTGGTTTTGCCACGAACTATTGATTACGAATTGGAACTCATCACCTTCCATCAAATCAACCGTGATCGTATGCTTATTTTCACCGGCAGCTTTTGTGAGCTTATGCTCATCATCGAAAGCATCCGCACCACCGCCCCAGTTACTGGCAAGCATGATATTACTTGTTCCGGCGCCGACAATGAAAAATTCACGCTCATCTTCTTGAAAAGCGGCAAAACCCGCATAAATTGATACATTATCATTGATTACGGCCGCAAAATCAAATTCATGACTTTTACTCGGTGTCGAAAACCAGCCAAGGAACTCAAAGCCCGCTTTTTCCGGAGTGTAACCATTGATTGTGATCCCGTCAAGATTAAGCCGGGCACCGTCAGCAACTTCAAGCTCTGTTAATACATCGGCGCCGTCATAGATTGTTACTTTGTGCGTAGCCGCTTCTTGTTCACTCCCTGTACTGAGCGTTTCCGTGTCATCTGTGCCCGTACAGGCCGCCAAAGTAAGCGACAATGCCACTATAAGAGCTGTAGTAATAAAATTTTTCATTTTCTTTTTCATTTTCCCTCCATTAAATTAAGTCTTTTTATTTCAACATATTAATATGTTGTTGAACAAATTACTTTTTTGAATATTTATTGCCAATTACCCGTTACTTCGCCGGTGGTCTGGCCGGTATTAAAGACCCGGTTATTGCCGCCTTCCCACACAACATTCCCAGCGCCGTCTTTTTTGATAAATTTGTATTCAATCCGGGTATTTACCGGGACACTCGCATCAACAAACCAAGTCGGATAGCTGCCAATCGAAGGCGTATTATTAAACATCGGGCCGACTGCTTTATTAGGGTCCCACGAACCAAGTTCAGCAACGTTTCCTACTAAATAAATATTCTGGCCAAAGACGGTAGTTGCATTGTTCACCATAAAACGCACGGCTGTCTGCGGGCCTGTGAGGACAGTAAAACCTGGATATGACGGGCTCGTAACCCCGCCGGAAGTTGTGATACTGACATTGTAAGTACCGGCGGCAACATTTGGTACCCTGACAGTAATTCTGTTATCAGACCAGCCAACAACAGTACCGGTCGTTGTCCCGAATCTGACACTTCCTGCCGAACTGCCAAACCCGCGCCCGGTAATTGTGACATTATTATTTGCGATACCCAATAACGGGTCTACACTGCCGATAATAGGGTTAGCTTGCGTTGTGGAAGTAAATTCCCAAACCGCGCTAACACCGGCGCCTAAGAAGTACTGCGGCACTGTCCCATTAGAAGGCACGGTTATCGGGGACCCGCCTCTAACCCCGGCAAGCACGTCATTATAAGTACCGGCGGGAAGATTTGTCAGCAAGTTAGTGATATTGTAACCCTGCGATGTGTTTCTGTTTATTGCAGTCAAAACTACACTGTCACCGAATTGGCGCTCATAAATATAGACATCATTATTAATCCATCTTTCGGTATATGTACCATATGCAAGGGCTGGATTTGATTTCCGGAGCGGGGCAAGGGCGGCGATTATTTTGTAGGCATTAGTGTTAGTGTCAAAGGAAACCATGTTTCCTCGGCTGGCCGGGTCACCATCCCCAAGCATATACTGCTCTGTACCGTAGTATATTGCCGGGACCCCCCGCTGTGTCATTTGCAGAACCAGTGCGGCATCGGTACTCGGCTGATGGCCGTTGGCAACCGTTGTAAAGCGTGCCATATCGTGATTACACAGGAATGTCACCTGATTGTTAACCTGCTTGTAAGCAGCCCCGGTACTGACGATGGTATTATGTATATCCTGCATGTTTGCCGTCAAATTACCTAACGCTCTTCTTGTAACATTCGCAAAGCTAAAATCTAAAACGCTCATTCCGCTTTCATTGGCGAATTGCACCATTTTTGCATCCGGGGTTGAACCTCCGTCATACCATTCGCCGAAAATAAAGACCGGTTTAGTCTGATAAATTGAACTTACCCAGTTTTTTTGCCAACCTAACGGCATATGCTTAACCGCATCGACCCGGATTCCGTCAACACCCAAATTAAGCCAAAATTTAATTGCATCTTTCATATAGCTGTCTATCGTATTGTTCATCAAGTTCAAATCTGCTAATCCGGACATCGAACGATAGATACTTTCTTCTAAATTTTCCCAGTTGATAATTGCCGGTTCATGATTAAAATATTTCCTCGTTGCTTCAACTGAATCATGCATTCTGCCTAATAATACCCCGTCACGGTATATTCCGCCGTCTTCCGGCCAATTATACTGTGCGCTTGCATTGTAGGGTAAATCAAATGTATCTGTTGCTGAAGTGTGGTTTGGGACAAAGTCGATAACAATTTTGATTCCGTTTGCATGAGCTGTTGCGACAAGAGTCTGAAAATCGGCGACCGTGCCGAAATATGGATTAGGCCGGAAAAAATCCTTTGCCCAGTAACCATGGTAGGATGAAGCAGTCCATATCCCACCCGGGCCGGCCGGATTTATGTAGTCGATGTTTTCCATCGGCGGGGCAATCCAGATTGCCGTGATACCTAACCCGGTCAGGTAGCCATCATTGATTTTCTGAGTGATTCCCGCCCAGTCACCGCCATGATAAAGCCGGTCATTCCGGTTCGGGCTGCCCCATGGATTACCGTCGCCAATAACCCTGCGGGGGTCACTGTGCGACGTTCGGGCATTATTGGCGGGGTTGCCATCCCAAAAACGGTCGGTAACTATCTGATAAATTGTGTCTGTTGCGAAACTCGAAATATTGTCTACCGATATATCAGTAGATGCATGGGTAACAAGCGGCTGTGTTAATATGCCAATTAACAATGATAAGACGATGGCTAACAAAGTTAACCACCTAAGTGATGCAACTTTACTTCTGATTTTACTAATCATCTTTTCTCCTCGTACTTTCTACTAACACTCCCCAACATCTGCTTCAATTTCTTTTTTGCCATACATACCCTTTTGCACAGCAGGTAATAACAAGGATTTTAGTGTGACTGCATGATGTTGTATTTTGATACTATGGAGCAAACGCTGAACTGATTTGCTGAATCATTTCAACTATAGCATTTATTAACTATATTGTCAAGCGGTATTTTCGCATCCAGTAATCTATTTGCAGTAAATAAGCCAACATTTGCGGCCCCGCCATCAACTGGCCATACCAAGGCATTCCGTAATTAAAACCACCGGCTATATAAGCCTTTACTTTTGTGACATCTATAATTGGCCGGAGCGGCGAGGCTAAATCCGTGACCCGCTCCAGCAACCGTTTAGCCAGCAATTTTTCATAACCTTGGTCATAAGTTTTGGGGTAAGGGCTTTTCTTGCGGTATAATATCTCCAGCGGCAACAAATCTTGCCCGGCATTTATCAACAGGCTTTTCGTTTTCCCGTTTTCGCATTTCAGTGCCCATGGTATATTATAAACATATTGAAGAAGCCGGATATCCGCTAACGGGGTACGGGTTAAAAGCCCGGCCGCAGTTCCGGCCCGGTTAAGCCGGTTAAGCAATGTCGCCATAAACCACCGGATATTTAACCATGCTATTTCCCGGCGCCGGGTTTCAGTTTCATTGTCCCCTTCAAAACGGGGGGTTTCGGCAAGGGATTTGGTATAAGCATGCTGAACATATTCGGTTAAACCGAGAGAGTCAAGAAAATCTTCTTTAAGCAATGCCGTCCGGACACTTAAATCATAAGACCAGGGAAATAAATTTTTCTGCCACAATTCTTCTTTGTGAAACCAGGGATAACCGCCGAATATCTCATCAGCCCCTTCACCTGTCAGGACAACCGGGCAATCTTTTGCCACCTCCCCGGCGAAGTACAACAGTGATGATTCGATATCAGCCATACAGGGTAAATCGCGGGCATCAACTGCTTTATCCAAATAATCAGCTTGGGTTAAGCTGTCACATTCAAGGTAGGTATGCTCACTTCCAAGCGCTGCTGCCATAATGCCGACAAAAGGGCGGTCAAGTGAGGACTGAAAAGCAGAAGGCTTAAAATTTTCTTTACTTCCAACGAAATCAAAGGAAAATGTTTTCAAACGGCCGCCGGCCTTATTAAGCTCCTGCCGGGCAAAAGCAGCAACAAGGCTGCTGTCTAAGCCGCCGGATAATAATATACCAAGCGAAGCCGGGGAAGTCAGTTGCCGTTTGATATTATCATTAATCAGCCAAGATACTTTATCCCTGGTTTCCTCTGCCGTATCAACATGCTCCAAACCCTGAAGGGTAAAGAAAGCTTCATCCCGATAATAACCGGGGCCTTTTATAATCATATGCCCCGGAAGTACCTCACGCATTGCGCAATACACGCCATGACCCGGTGTCCGGGCCGGGCCAAGCCCAAGAACTTCACAAAAGCTTTCCCGGTCGGCACAGGGGTTTATACCATAAGCAAACAAGGCTTTTTGCGCCGAGCCAAAAACAAAACAATCCTCGTATTGCTGATAAAATAGCGGTTTTGCCCCCAGCGGGTCGCGGACAATCAGTAAACAGTCCCGCCGCTCATCATAGATAGCAAAAGCAAAAATACCGTTTAGTTGCTTAAAAAAACCGGTACCAATTGCTAGATAACCATTCAGAATTATCCCGGCATCACTTTCGGTTTCACCACTTTGAAGATATGAAACAAGAAACCCGCGCAAGTCATTAGCATTGTACAATTCACCGCACAAAAAAATGCTGCCAAGCCCAGAGAAAAAAGCCGAATCCGTTGTAGATACCATTCCCGCATGAGGGTAAAGAAAAGTCGTGCCGGACGGCACTTCCTGCAAACTTTCTTTCATCGCCCTTAACTTGTTCGGCCAAACCGGATTTTCTTTAAAATCATATTTATTTTGATAAAAACCGGCAATTCCACTCATTATCCAACCTTACCTTCCTCAATATAAGGGCTACGGATAACGGGCTGAATTTGCTTATTATCCATTGCCATTTGGATAGTTTCGGGAATCAACTCAACTTGGGCAATCATTGAATTAGGTTTCTGTTTAAAATTATCCTGCCCGAAAGGGACAAAATAAATATTTTTTGTATTTAACAGAATGCCGATGTTTTTCAGATTCATACCAAGGGCATCATTGGTTGACAAAGAAATAACCAGTGGTTTGTTGTTGCGGAGGTGTGACTTAGCTGCCATCAATACCGGCGTATCGGAGATACCGTTGGCCAATTTTGACAACGTATTGCCGGTGCAGGGGGCAATAACCAGGATATCCAGCATTCCTTTTGGCCCAAGTGGTTCGGCATCAGGAATGGTCAAAATCGGTTCTTTGCCGGTTAAATCCAATGCGGTTTTCAAAAAGGCGGCGGAGTCACCGAAGCGGCTGTCCGTTGAAGAGGCATTATTCGAAAAAATTGTATATAAATTTGCTTTTGTCTCAATTAATTCCTTTACTGCCTGGAATACTTTATCATAAGTACAATAGGAGCCAGTAATGGCAATCCCTATATTTAAACTTTCAAATTCGTATTTCATGAATACTTTCCTTTCTAGTGTGTTTGCATCATCTTTAACACCGTCTCACCAATTGCAATACCGGCGCTTTGCGGTGAATATAACCCGGGAATACCGGGGCAGTTGACTAAAGTCAGGGCAAATTCTTCGATTGCTATTTTGTCGAAACCGCCCGGTGAAGAAGCTATTTCAAAAAATAAACAGTCCGGTTCAAACTGAATAAGAAATTCTTTCGTACAAACCGGGGCAGGAATGGTATTAATGACTATGTTGTAGGAGGCATACTTAAGAGATGCCGGAACGGTATCATAAATATCCACCAGGCAGGAAAACTTGCTTAATAAACGCAAAATAGCTTTGCCACAGCGGCCATAACCCAGAATCAATATCCTGGAAGCAGCTAAAGCAAAGTTTGTATTTTGAATAATTATAGCCAGTAAACCTTCGGCGGTTAATTCGGCATTTTTCGATAATAAATCTTCACAAGCCATGTAGTTAATGACTTTTACTTGCGCTTTACGGCAAGCTTCCCCGACCTCGGAAGATACTTTGCCGGCCGGATAAAAAGTTACCGGCCCGACCAGATAATCAAACCCCTTAAGATTATCAGGCTCAAATTCCTCCTTACGGCAGACCGTAAGCCCCTGTTCCTGCAAATATAATGCCAGATAATTCTGCCTTTTATCTTTCCCGACAACACAGATGGTAGTTTTTGACATAATGCCCTCAAAAATGTTGATATGAGATATTATATGGAGATATGGGCTAAATGTTCTGTTTTTGGGGAATAATTTGTAGGAAAATGACGGTTTGAATTTTAATAAAAGTGAAAAGTAGCATTTTGGAGCTGTTGACAAAGTCCAACTTTTCACCCAAACAACTTCCAAAGAGCTTCTTCAACATAAACGAAGGAGCTCTTTTTTAATTTATTGTGTAAAACAAGTGGCACTAGCCCATATG
>WRAQ01000049.1 GCA_009780115.1 Lachnospiraceae bacterium | reverse complement strand
TTATTTTATCGGGCAAAAAACTCCTGAAGAGGTTGCCGCTATTATTCAAAATAGGGTTTCGATTTATCTAGCTGAAATTAATTAAAACGGAAATAGAATTAAGTATGAAAATTGCAAAAGTAAAAAATATTATCTGGATTATGTTTATTATTTTCGCTATTATCGTGATAGTAATGAATATTTTATGGGCATGGAATATTTATAGCGACAAATTACTGTAAAACAACTACCAATACACTTATGAATACGAGCTTTGTGATGATTGTAGTACTATTCATGAGCATTAATTTTTACAGTTAATCTAATTATTTTACTTTTATTTTGTATTTTTCTATATTTTCATAGCTTTTATCCACAACTTTTATTTTTTTGCTTGACTGGACGAAGATGTTACCTTATAATTTAAATGTTGTTTATCTGTGGAGAGGAGGTATTTTCATTTGAAAATGACATTTCAGCCGAAGAAACGGCAAAGAGCAAAAGTGCATGGCTTTAGGGCAAGAATGAAAACTGCGGCGGGTAGGAAAGTATTAGCTGCAAGAAGAGCAAAAGGAAGAAAAATATTATCTGCTTAGGAAATTTGCATAAACGAAATAGCGCGAGTAAAGTAGAACGTTTAGGGAGAAAAAATCATACTTGTATGGTTGCAAGTTTTCTCTTAGAATGGTCGCCCGGCGGCGGCCATTTTTTACCTTTATGAAATTTAGTGAATCACTTAAAAAAAATTGGAAATTCCGCGAAATTTATCAGCATGGCAAATCATATGCCAACAAATTTTTAGTAATGTATATTACAGAAAACAACAGTGAGATAAATTATCTAGGAATTACAGTTTCAAAAAAAGTGGGAAACAGTGTGGTAAGACATCGGATTACCAGATTAATAAGAGAAAGTTACCGGCTGCATGAAATGATGTTTAATAGTGGTTTAAATATCGTAGTCGTTGCCAGAGTCAGTGCCAGTGGGGCTTCATATCAAGATATCAACAAAGCTGTTTTACATTTAGCGAAGCTTCACAAAATATTAATGTGAAAGATAAATCTTCACAATCCTGGTTTGTACACCTGCTAAAGCAGGCAAACGGGAGTTTAAATAAAATTTACCGCGGTCTGGCAATTTATTTCAGCGGATTTTATCCGTTTAAAAATGAAAAAAATAATAATTGCAGTAATTAAAATTTATCGGAAGTATCTTTCCCCTATGAAAACGACGAAATGTCCTTATTATCCCACCTGCTCGCTTTACGGTCTGGAAGCAGTAGAAAAATACGGAGTATTGCGGGGAGGAATTATGGCGTTTTGGCGCATTTTGCGTTGTAATCCTTTTTCAAAAGGCGGTTATGATCCAGTTCGTTAGGAGGACACATTGTTATTAGCTATTTTAACCAAATATGACGGGGCATTTTTAGGCCCGATTGCCAATATCCTTGGGCATGTAATGAACGGTATCTTTAATTTCTTAGATACAATCAGATTACCAAATACCGGTATGTCGATTATCTTATTTACTATCGTAATATATATTTGTATGTTGCCCCTGACGATTAAGCAACAAAAATTTTCCAAACTATCAGCCAAGATGAATCCCGAAATTCAAGTCATCAGGGACAAGTACAAAGGCAAAAAAGATCAGGAATCCATGCAAGCGATGAATAGCGAAACCCAAGCTGTTTATGCAAAATATGGGGTATCGCAAATGGGTACCTGTGTCCAGCTTTTGGTGCAAATGCCGATTTTATTTGCCCTTTACCGGGTTATCAATAATATGCCGGCATATGTTACGAAAATAAGGGATGCTTTTTTCCCTTTGGTAGACAAGCTTATCCGTGAACCGGGAAGTTCGGAATTTATCCAAAACCGGGAAAATTTCAGAAATACCGGTATGATTAACATGAACAAAACTTTCGGCAATGAGAATTATCTTGTTGGTGAAACTACTGAACTTGTTCAAAATGCTTATATTGATGTCCTTAACAAAGCAACGACCTTGGAATTTAGCTTAATTAAGGATATTTATCCAAATCTGGCGGTTGATGTTGATAATACTGCTGCCTTATTAGACAGATACAATAATTTTCTCGGAATCAATATCGGAAATTCCCCCTCTTATATGGCAACACAAGCATGGAGCGGCGGCCCCAATGTAATGTGGTTTGCTTTAATCGGCGCTTTTATCATTCCGATTTTGTCGGCTGTTACCCAGTGGATTAATATCAAATTAATGCCTCAACAGGCCCCCGCCAGTGACGGGCAGCCAAACCAAATGATGCAGTCGATGAAAATGATGAATACGATGATGCCGCTGATGTCAGCGTTTTTCTGCTTTACCCTGCCGGCCGGTATGGGACTTTATTGGGTTGCCGGTGCGGTTGTCAGGAGTATTCAGCAGGTTATTATTAACCGTCATATTGACAAAATCGATTTGGATGAACTGATTAAAAAGAATGTTGAAAAACGGAAAAAGAAAATGGAAAAATTGGGGATGGACCCCAATAAAGTTAATACTTATGCGGCGATGAAAACCAGAACTGCCGGTACAGCCCCGGCTAAACCAATTACCAGCAAAGCCAATCAACAGGCTCATGCAAGTTCACCGCAAGCTAAAACTGATACCAAAAATACAGCAACTGAAAATATTAATACGAATTATAAACCCGGCAGTCTGGCGGCCAAAGCGAATATGGTCAGAGATTACAATAGCCGGAATAATAAAAAAAGCGAATAACGTTTGCTGCGCAACCACGAAAGGAAGGTATTATCATGGAATATATCGAAATCAGTGCAAGAACATTGGATGATGCAATTACTGAAGCATGTAAGGAATTAATGATTACCAGTGATAAATTAGAATACGTTGTTGTTGAAGAAGGTTCAAATGGATTTCTTGGTTTAGGTTCAAAACAAGCTACTATTAAAGCTAAAATAAAAAATTCAGTTGTTGACTGTGCTGCCTTATTTTTGGATGATGTTTTTAATGCAATGAAAATGGCGGTTAAAGTTGATATAAACCTTGATGAAAAAGGCCGTGATTTAAGTATTGACTTATCCGGTGAAGATATGGGCGTTTTAATTGGAAAACGCGGCCAAACATTAGATTCTTTACAATATTTAATTTCATTAATAGTGAATAAAGAAAGTGAAGAATATGTCCGTGTTAAGGTTGATACTGAAAATTACCGTAAACGTAGAAAAGAAACTCTAGAAAATTTGGCAAAAAATATTGCTTTTAAAGTTAAAAGGTCACGCCGCCCGGTTTCTCTTGAACCAATGAACCCTTATGAAAGACGGATAATTCATTCAATTCTGCAAGGTGACAAATTTGTTACTACTCATAGTGAAGGTGAAGAACCATTCCGCCGGGTAGTAGTTACGATAAAAAAGTGAGTAGTTGAAAGGTATATTTAATGTGTTAAACGATACAATCGCTGCCCCTGCTACAGCGATGATTAATTCCGGAATCGGAATCATCCGTATCAGCGGCGCCAATACAATAAAAATTACATCTAATCTTTTCCCCGACTTGGAAAAAATGAAAAGCCATACTATTCGTTATGGCTTTTTAATTGATGGTGAAAATATTATTGATGAAGTAATGGTTTCATTGATGAAAGCACCAAATAGCTATACTAGGGAAGATGTTGTTGAGATAAATTGTCATGGCGGCACCAGAATGATGAACAGTATTTTGGAATGCCTGGTGAAAAATGGTGCCCGGCTTGCCGAGCCGGGCGAGTTCACAAAACGGGCTTTTCTAAATGGCCGAATTGATTTGGCAAAAGCTGAAGCGGTGATGGATATTATTAGCTCAAAAAATGATTTTGCCTTAAAAAGTTCGGTTAGCCAGTTAAGAGGTGCGATATCTGTTGCCGTAAAAGGCCTTCGCGAAGAAATTTTGTATCAAATTGCTTATATTGAAGCTGCCCTTGATGACCCGGAATATTTTAGCCTTGATGGTTATTGTGAAGAACTGACGGAAAAAATTGAAGTGATTATTAATAGCTTAAACCGGTTGCTTAAGTCAGCCGAGCAGGGTAAAGTCTTAAAAGAAGGAATAAATACGGTAATCGTTGGCAAGCCAAATGTGGGGAAATCTTCATTGCTTAATTTTTTAATTGGTGAAGAGCGGGCAATTGTTACCGATGTTGCCGGCACAACGAGGGATATTCTTTCGGAATCGGTAGTGATGGACGGCTTTATGCTGAACATCATTGATACGGCTGGAATCCGCCAGACAGAAGATGAGGTTGAAAAAATTGGCGTTGAACGGACTTTAAAATATGCGGCCGAAGCGGATTTGATTATTTATTTACTTGATTCGTCTACAGAAATAGATGAAAATGACCGTCGGATTAGTGAGTTGATAAAAAACAAAAAGGTGATAACTTTACTTAACAAGGTTGACCTTTGCAGTAATATCAATGGTTTTGAGCTTGCGGATATCGTGAATAGGATTTATCCACATGTTGATAACTTGGGGGATAAGTCTGAAAACCCGCAGTCTACTATTATTAGAACTTCCATTAAAGATGGGACAGGGATTACCGAGTTTAGCGAAGCGGTTAAGAAAATGTTCTTGCGCGGTGAGATTGATAATGAAGAAGAGGTTTATATAACGAATCTTCGTCACAAAGAAGCACTTATTAAAGCTTTGGAAAGTATACAGCAAGTTAAACAAAGCCTTGATAAAAAAATGCCGGAAGATTTTCTGACGATTGATATGATGAATGCTTACGAAAATTTGGGAAAAATCATTGGCGAACAGGTTGATGATGATTTAGTGAATGAAATTTTCGGGAAGTTTTGTGTAGGGAAGTAAACGCCAAATAAAACGGCGCGGAAGTCGTCAAAGACGAAAAACCGCGCCTATTATTTAAATTAATTTAATAATGCTTTAGCTATGCGGTTTGCACAGATATCACATAACCAAATCATAGATTTTTTTAAATCATAAACTAATCCTGTTAAAGTTGTTTCATTATTTATGAAAATATCATCAACAAATGACGGAAAGGAATTTAATTGATTATGCGTGTCCATGTCAGAATTTTTATGAAAACCAGTTAATGATTCTTGAAAATACTCAATTTCATAACCATCAATATCATAATTATCTAAGTATGCTAAGGATAAATCAAAGAAAGAAGGATGTAATGAAATATTTATTGATTTTCCGGCAATTTTAGTTGCGTTTGCACTACAATCTTTACAACGAGAGGACACATTCCCATTGTTGCTAAGTACATTTATAGAAGTAATCAAAATAAGACCTAAACTGACAATTAAAAAAATAAATGTTTTCCAATTTATCATAATTATTATTTTATCCTTTCCTAAAATAAAATATACATAAAATAATTAGCTATGTAATGTGTTAACACGGGCAATTATTGTCAATTAATAGACCATATTCGGATTCTTGTGCATTGCAATATGTTCTCGAACATGTGCGGTCTCTTCTGATACCTCGTGTACAAGAAACGCTACCATGTACTCCTCCTCCTGTAAAGTACCAGTTAGTCCAACCTCCCCAGCTATGACCAAATAAATTAGAACAATCTGTCCAAGGCCAACTTTGTGGACTTATTGGCATAAACTCTACATCCAAATCTAATAAGGCAAATGATTCATCATAATAAATAGGTTCAATAAGGCCAGCATTCAATAACGCTAGTTTATCTTCATAGTCACATTTTTCTGTTAGCTCACAACAATTAATTGATAAATATACGTCATTGCTATTTTCCTCAAAATAATATGCTTCAACATTATATATGGGAAAAATAAGAAGCATAAAAATTAATATAAAACTCAAGTTTCTTTTAATACTTTTTTTCATATTATCATCCTCTATTCAAATTTCGTGAAATTAATCCACTAACAAATTACATTCTATTTAAATTAAATCACAATCAATCAAGTTTGTCAATATTAAATTTGGCAAAAATATTCATTAATTAAACAAATAATTAAAAATGAATCTTATCCTATATTTTTAATTAAGTTCTTTTTTACGAGATATAATAGGATAAATTAATGTCTTAGCAATTATATTAAGAGATTATTATATAATAAAATTGCTTTAATAAGTCATGATTAATTTATAATCAAATATGCTAAAAATATAATTAAAATTGTACCGAGATATATAATATATATAATAGTTTGTGTTTATATTATAACCGCTTTTTATATTTGAATTGGATTGACACAATTTAAGTAGTTGAGTTGAATAAAAACTTGGTGTAAAATTACTATAGCCATATATAACTTACAAGAGGTATATAATTTGAAGACAAAAACTGACATTTGTGTCATAGGAGCCGGCCATGCCGGATGTGAAGCTGCCCTTGCCGCTGCCAGGTTGGGGTTTAAAACGATTGTCTTTACAGTCAGTATTGAAAGTATTGCCCTGATGCCATGCAACCCCAACATCGGCGGCACCTCGAAAGGCCATCTTGTCAGGGAAATCGATGCCCTCGGTGGTGAAATGGCAAAAAATATTGATAAAACCTTTATCCAATCAAAAATGCTTAATCTATCTAAAGGCCCGGCTGTCCATTCTTTGCGCGCCCAGGCTGACAAATTAGCTTATAGCAATACGATGAGGGAAATTCTTGAAAATCAAGAAAATTTGAGCATTAAGCAAGGCGAAATCGTCGATATTTTAGTTGAAAATAATCAAGTGGCCGGAGTTAAAACCTTTACAGGAAATATTTATGAATGTAAAGCGGTTATTATTTGCACCGGTACATATTTGAATGCCCGTTGCTTATGCGGTGAATCGATTACGAATACCGGCCCTAATGGTTTACAGGCGGCTACTCACTTGACCGGGGTATTGCAAAAATTGGGCATCAATTTCCGTCGTTTCAAAACCGGGACACCGGCCCGGATGGATAAGCGCAGTCTTGACTTTTCAAAAATGGCCCCACAGCCGGGTGATGAAAAAATAATCCCCTTTTCTTTTAGCACTGACCCTGCTGCAATCCAAAAAGAACAAGCTTTGTGTTACCTTACTTATACAAATGAAAAAACTCATGAAATTATCCGCGAAAATCTGAATCGCTCGCCGATGTATTCCGGTTTAATCGAAGGGACCGGTACCCGATATTGTCCCTCGATTGAGGACAAGATAGTTAAATTTGCCGATAAAGACAGGCATCAGGTATTCCTTGAGCCGGAGGGTTTGTCAACTAATGAAATGTATGTCAGCGGAATGTCATCGTCAATGCCGGAGGATGTGCAAATCGCTATGTACCGTACTGTTCCCGGTATGGAAAATTGCGAAATCGTCCGTAATGCTTATGCGATAGAATATGATTGTATTGATCCGGCACAGTTAAATGCTACCTTGCGGTTTAAGGAAATAACCGGGCTTTATAGTGCCGGCCAAATAAATGGAAGCAGCGGATATGAAGAAGCTGCCGCCCAGGGTTTGATTGCCGGTATTAACGCCGCTTTATCTTTGCAAGGAAGAGAAGAATTGGTTATTGACCGTTCGGAAGCTTATATCGGTGTTTTGATTGATGATCTGGTAACAAAAGAAAATTTTGAACCATATCGGATGATGACATCAAGAGCCGAATACCGTTTGTTATTACGGCAGGACAATGCGGATTTACGTTTGGGTGAGAAGGGTTTTATTGCCGGCCTTAAATCAGCGGCGGAATTTGAAAAGCTTAATAAAAAGCAGAAAAGCATCCAAGATGAAGTGAAGCGTTTAAAGGAAACACGTATTGGTGCGGCGGGATATGTTCAGGATTTTTTGGTTCTTCATGAAAGTGCCCCATTAAGGTCAGCGGTTAGTCTTGCTGATTTATTGTCACGTCCCGAACTTGATTATAAAAAACTTGAGCTTTTAGATAAAGAGAGAGATTTATTACCGGAAGATGTTGTTGTTCAAGTAGAGATTGAGATAAAATATGAAGGATATATTGAAAGACAGAAGCGGCAGGTAAACCAGTTTAAAAAAATGGAAAACCGAAAGATACCATCTGAACTCAATTATGATGAAGTGTCAAGTTTACGTCTTGAAGCCCGGCAGAAGCTGAAAACCCTCCGGCCCCTTTCAATCGGGCAAGCATCACGGATATCCGGAGTTTCCCCTGCTGATATTGCGGTACTGTTAGTTTATATGGAGCAGTATCGGGGGCGTTAAGAGTAGTCATAAAAAAAATGAACAGATGGTCATTTATCTATTGACAATTCTTTTTTCCTATGCTAATATAATAATGAACATGGTGTCATCTTTAAAGGAGAGGCTTATGCCAAAGGTCAAAGAATCGTACTTTGAGCAAAAAAGAAAAGAAATATTAGATGCCACTTTCGCTATTTCTATGCGTAAACCTATGTATGACGTTAGTATGAGAGACATTATTTCGGAGAGCGGGTTTAGTCAAGGAGGGATTTATCGCTATTTTCCCAATGCAGATGCTATCTTCATTGCGCTCATAAACCGAGATTGCATTTTGTTCGATACATCGGCTAAACTGGATGCGTTGCAGAATAGTAGCCTCAGTCCTGAACGAATTGTGTATGAATCTTTGTTTATTTGGAAGCAGATTGTACTCGACAACCTTATCGGTGTCGGTAAGATTTATTTTGAGCTATGTTCCGTATATGCAAGCGACAAGGAAAAGTATACCGACTTTATCAAAAATATCACTATCGCTTCCGAAGAAGAAAAATTCAAGCAAAAAGGTATTATGTACGCAATACGGCAAATTGAGTCAGGATATTTTATACCAAAAGTACCTATTGAAGATATAATCTTTTTTTTGGCAACTTCATTGGATGGGATTATACGGGATGTGATTTTATATAAGCATTACCAACTTCCAACAAATCTTCCAAATGGCGGACAACTGGATGAACATAAGTTGATGCACACGTTAGCGGTAGCATTTATCACCCTTTTGGGGGGAAATGAATTAAAAATATTTGAGGAGGAACTCCACAATGAATCATCCGCATGAATTAAAACCGTTTAATCACACACAAATTATTTTGTACCATTTGCTCCCCGGTGTGCCTATTCTTTTGATTGCCATTGTCTGCGCCAATCCAACATGGGGATTTGGTTTACCTATTCTTCTTGCGATAATGTTCGGGTTTGCGTTTGGTATGCTGCCTGTGCAATGGGCTATCCTATATATAACTGCCCGCAAACAAGGCAAGAAATTGTTTGACATCATCGGCTTTACAGAAAAGGTATCGCTGATAAAAACAATTCTTTGGACTTTACCCTGCCTGATATTCGCGTTGTTTATATTTATGGTCGTTGCTCCGCTTGAGCTTCCGATATGGACGGTATTTAACTGGGTTCCCGATTGGTTCCGAGTGAACAGGTTTGATCCTTCGGCTCAGGAGGGGTTTATATTAACCCTGACCATCGTTATGAACTTTATTTTTAACGGTTTATTGGGGCCTTTCACAGAAGAAGTCTATTTCAGAGGTTTTCTTTTGCCCCGCATGAGCAAGTTGGGGAAAAGTGCCCCTTTCATAAATGTAGTGTTATTTTCGTTGTACCATTTATTTACGCCTTGGGAAAACATAACGCGAATTTTGGCATTGTCTCCGATGGTGTATATCGTTTGGTTTAAGAAAAACGTCAGAATTGCAATATTATTTCATTGCATAATTAATATATCAGGGTGCATAGGCATGTTGTTTATATAGCTTTATACAAAATACAAGACAATAATCATAACGGCCTCTTTCCCGGCAACCCGGCGCGGCGCGGATACTTCACTGGTGTCTCTTTTATCTTCTTTATCCCGATTAACGAACGCGAAATATTTGAGTTTGGCAAAGTGAAATTCATCTGCTTATCAAGTTGACCTCCCAACAAAGAAGTACTATTTTGGGCTTCAGAAATTTCCGTATCGATATCTTCCCCTTTATAGGCTATAAAAAGGCCGCCAAGCTTCACGAAAGGCAAACAATATTCCGAAAGGGTAGATAAATTAGCAACCGCACGTGAAACACACAAATCATACTGTGCCCGGAAAAATGATTGATGGGCAAATTCTTCAGCCCGGCCATGAATAGGTTTGATATCTGAAAGATTTAATTTGTCAATTACATCTTCAAGAAAAGAAATTCGCTTGTTTGTTGAATCAAGTAAAGTAATTTTCAAATGCGGAAAAGCAATTTTTAGAGGGATACCGGGAAAACCGGCACCGGAGCCAATATCAATTACCTTGGTATCTGTAAAAAAATTTAAGCCGTAGGAAATTAGTGATAGACTATCAATAAAATGTTTTTTATATATTTCACTCGGCTCGGTGATAGTCGTGAGATTGAACTTTTCATTTTCCGAGATGAGTAATTCCAAATAATAATCGAATTTACTCAATTGGTTATTACTTAATTTTAAGTTAAGTTCATCTAAATCTTGCAAAAAAATGTTATTGTTTATCATACTAAGTATAATACCACTAAAAACTTATGAAAACCAGTTAAATTTCTCTTTTCATTAACATGAATTTAGTATATGATGTTTATTAGAGACCGTTTGAGGTGGGGGTTAGGATGACTACAAATGTAAATGAAGCTTTATCAGCAATACAAGATAGTTTTTTAATTGAGAGTATTGAGCTTAAAACAAAATTACAAAGTAATTTATTACATATAAAGGAATTAGATTATTACATTAAAAAATACGCTGCAACCGAGGATGATAACTTAGCTGATGAATTAATTTTTTCACCACATGGTATTAATAATAAAGATATTAATTTACTTAAAAAAAGTGAAATAAGCCGTGAAAAAGATGCTTTGGAAGAAGAAAATCATCAGCTTTTAAAAGAAATTGATATTCTTGATGAAAGAATAAATAATATTAATGAAGTAATATCTGTTGACCCTTTTCTTAATCGTTTCGTTTTTTTGGATATGCAAGAAAAAGAAAGGCAGAGGATAGCCCGCGATTTACATGATTCCTCTTTGCAGAATATGATTCATTTAATCCATTCCATAGAATTGAGTTCTTTGTTTATTGACCGCGACCCGCAACGGGCAAAACTGGAATTGAAAACCATTGCTCAAAAAATCCGTACAGTTATTAAAGAAATGCGCGAAACAATTTATGATTTGAGGCCGATGGAATTTGATGATTTGGGATTCCAGGAAGCAGTAAAAAACATGATTGATAAACAGCAGAAAGAAACCGATATTTTTATCAATCTCGAAATGGATAAGAAAATTACAGTAACAAATGAGTTGATATTTTCAAACATATATAGAATTATCAGAGAATGTATCGCAAATGCAATAAAGCACTCATTAGCAACTGAAATTAATATTAGATTGTATGAAGATAATAATATGTTTTACGTGGAAGTAATTGATGATGGGATTGGATTTGATGATGAAAGCAGAGATGACGACTCTAACCATTTTGGGCTACAAATTTTAGAAGAACGGGTTCAGTTTTTAAAAGGGAGTTTAAATATTTATTCTTCTGGTGAAACCGGAACAGATATAAGAATTAGTATTCCGACAGATAGCATTTGATAACCAGAGTCAAAAGGTCATGCGTTTCATGTTCGTTCGTAGCTCCGTAGGTTATCAATAGACTTAATTTAACAAAGAAAGAAGGTAAAATGAGTATCAAATTAGTATTAGCAGATGACCATGTACTAATAAGAGAAGGAATCAAGAAGCTTTTAGAGTTTGATGGAAGTATGGAGGTTATTTCTGAAGCTGGTGATGGTGTAGAATGTCTGGAAGTTTTGAAGAAAGTAAGTCCGGATGTTTTATTACTTGATATTAATATGCCAAAAATAAACGGTATTGATGTATTAGAAGAAATAAAAACAAATAAAAGTGATATAAAGGTGTTGATGCTTACCGTACATAATGAAGTAGAATATTTAGTTAAAGCGGTTGATATCGGGGCAGAAGGTTATATATTAAAAGATGCCGGGTTTGTAGAACTAAAGAAAGCAATTAATACAATTGTGGAAGGCGGAACTTATATTCAATCTAATCTTATCCCTTCATTAAATTCAAGATTAATTAAGCGGGATATTGATAAAGAAAAATTAGCAATGCTTACTCGGAGAGAATTGGAGATATTAGAGCAAATAGCCGGCGGTCTTTTCAATAAAGAAATCGGCAATAATTTAAATATAAGTGAACGAACGGTAAAAAATCATATATCAAGCATTTTTAAGAAAATCGAAGTTTATGACCGTACTCAGGCAGCCGTTTTTGCGATTAAAAATAATGTAGTGAAGTTATTTGAGAATTAGATTATAAAATTGATTTAGGATTTTGCTAGAAGTACATAGTATCTCTAAAGCAAAAAGAAGAGCATCGTTTCACGTGAAACATAGTACCGAAAAAAGTCATTACTACAAGATAATGTTTCACGTGAAACATTGGAACCCAAGATATAGTTTTCAAGCGTGAAACATCCAATTCAAAATTGTGAAACATTATAAAAAACAGTGCCTTTAGTGGCGCATATTACGAAAGGCTAAACTTAAAAAAATGGGAAGAATCATTGCAATAACAAATCAAAAAGGTGGAGTAGGCAAAACTACCACATCAATAAACTTATCGGCTGCATTAGCAGACAAAAATAAAAAAGTCCTTGTTGTAGATGCGGATCCGCAAGGCAATACAACAAGCGGTTTTGGAATCGAAAAAAATTCATTAAGTTTTACTATCTATGAACTCCTATTAGGAGACTGTTCCATCAACGAATGTATTATCAAAGAAGTAATTCCTGGTGTATCTATTATTCCCTCGAATGTTAATTTGGCAGCGGCAGAAATAGAACTAATTGGAGTTGACAAAAAAGAATATATACTTCGGAATGAAATAGAGTGGGTAAGCAATCAGTATGATTATATAATCATTGATTGCCCGCCGGCGCTTAGTATGTTGACAATTAATGCGATGACAACTGCGAACACGGTTTTAGTTCCAATTCAATGTGAGTATTATGCACTTGAAGGATTAAGTCAGCTTATACATACCGTCAATTTAGTCAAAGAGAGATTGAATCCCAATCTTGATATGGAGGGGGTAGTTTTTACGATGTTTGACTCCCGTACTAATTTGTCTTCTCAAGTAGTTGAAAATGTGAAAAATCATCTTAATCAAAGAGTTTATGATACGGTTATCCCTCGAAACATACGGCTTGCCGAAGCACCTAGTTATGGTATGCCGATAAATAAATATGACCCAAAGTCCGCCGGCGCGGAAGCGTATATGTTACTTGCAGATGAAGTAATCAACAGAAAGGATAGTTGAGATATGGCAGCGAGAGGATTAGGAAAAGGGTTAGATGCTTTAATCCCAAGTACCACTGAAACACAAAAGAAAGCAATTAAAACTGAAACTAAAGAGATAAGCACGACGGGAGAAACTTTGGTTAGTATTATCAAAGTCGAGCCAAACCGCGACCAACCCCGGAAAAATTTTGATGAAGATGCCCTGGAAGAACTTGCTGATTCTATCAAGCAATTTGGTTTACTGCAACCAATTTTGGTTCAAGACCGGGTTAAATATTATGAAATAATCGCTGGTGAACGTCGGTGGCGGGCAGCAAAAAAAGCTGGCTTGAAGGAAATACCGGTAATTATCAAAAATTATACCGATCAGGAAATCGTTGAGATTTCGCTGATTGAAAATATTCAACGGGAAGATTTAAACCCCATTGAAGAAGCTCAAGCTTTCAAACGATTACTTACGGAATTTAATTTAAAACAAGATGAAATTGCGGAACGAGTTTCAAAAAGCCGTACAGCAGTAACAAATTCTATTCGTTTATTAAAGCTGTGTGATGAAGTTCAACAAATGATTATTACTGAAATGATTACGACCGGCCATGCCCGGGCTTTGATTACAATTGAAGATGCAGACCATCAGTATGCTCTGGCACAAAAGATATTTGATGAAAAACTTAGCGTTCGTGATGTTGAAAAACTAGTGAAAAACTGGGGTAAAACAGTAGTTGACAAAATCAGTGCAAAAAATAAAGATACTAATAATCTTGACATTATTTATCAAGATATGGCGGAAAAGCTCAAAGTGGTGTTAGGGACTAAGGTTTCTATAACTGCTAAAGGCGAAGGGGCAGGAAAAATTGACATTGAATTTTATAGCCACGATGATTTCGATAGGATAATCGAAAAGATAGCAAGATAGCATGTCTTAGCGACATTATATCATGATTTCGAAAGAAATCATGCCCTCCGGGGGATGCGCACTAAAGCCGCGCTGATATAATGTCTTAGCGACATTATATCATTATTCACATTACATAAAAAGAGGACATAAACATGGGAAGCAGTTTATTAAATAACATAGGATTAGGCAACTTAGATATTGGTATTATTTTGATTTTAGTTTTAATAATTATCATTTGTTTACTTAGTCTTACGATTGTTATACTAGTTAAATTTTCGAAACTAAATAAGAAATACCAGAAATTTATGCAAGGTAATACCGCCCGTTCATTGGAAGAAGATATCGTTAGGTTATATGAAGATACAAAATATGTAAAACTTGCCGTTGAGAAAAATCGAAAAGATGTCAGCACTTTATTTGATAAAGTGTCCAATGCTTTTCAGAAAGTCGGCTTAGTAAAGTACGATGCTTTTAACCAAATGGGCGGAAAATTAAGTTTTAGCTTAGCTTTATTAGATGAAAAAAATAACGGGTTTGTCTTAAATTCTGTTCATAGCGTTGAAGGATGTTATACCTATACAAAAGAAATTATTAATGGGGCAAGTTCAATTCACTTAGGAGATGAAGAAAAACAAGCACTTGAGATAGCATATGGAAAAAACAGCGATTATGAATAAGAAATCTTGAAGGGGGGAGCACTATGAAGATATGTAAGGTTGAAGAATTATTAGAAGGTCAAATATTATCGCGGGCAGTATTTAGCTATGATTATCAAATTTTGTTAGCTGAAGGGACCGTTTTAACCGAAGATTATATTGAAAAGCTCAAAAGATTGGGAATTACTGAAGTTTATCTTTATGATGAAAACTATCGGAACCTCGAATCCGTATCAGTTATGAAGCATGAAATGAAAGAGTTAATTCATAAAAATGTTCGCAATATTCTTGAAAAACATACCTATGCCCGAAACAAAGAATTGCAAAAATTAAGCAATACCGCCGAAGAAATTGTTATTAATATTCTAAAAGAAAAAGATGTTGTTGACCGGGTTTATGATATAAGGGAACGAAGCTCAGATTTGTATGAGCATTCGGTATCTACTTGCAGTCTGGCAACTTTGGTAGCCCTCAAATTGGGATTAGAGGAAGAAAGGGTACATGATATTAGCGTTGCCTGTTTACTTCACGATCTTGGGCTTCGTTATTTGAATTTTGAATATATCAATCGAACTATTGATGATTTTAATACAGTTGAAGCAGTTGAATATTATAAGCATCCCATCTACGGTTATACGTCGATAAAAGAAGAAACGTGGATTAGTGAACTAGCAAAATCAATCATATTGAATCATCATGAGTATATTGACGGCTCCGGTTTTCCTATGAAAATAAAAGATTTGCCGCTGGAAACAAGGATTGTTGCAACTTGCGACATGTTTGATGAGATGATTTGCGGAATCTTTCAAAATAGATGGAAGGTTTATGAAGCTATTGAAAACCTGAAAGTTTTGCGTGGTTTTAAATATGACGAGAAAGTGGTTAGCGCTTTATTAGAATTTCTTGCTGTGTACCCGGTTGGTAGTATTGTTGTAACTAATGAAGAAGAAACCGGTATGGTTATCCGGCAAAACAGAGCTTTTTCCGAACGGCCGGTTTTGAAAATAATCAGAGATAAAGAAGGAAATCCCCTTAAAGAAAACAAGCAAGTTGATATGATGAAAGAAAAGACAATTTTTATTGTGAAAGTTATTGAGTAGCTGAATCATAAAATGGATGTCCGGTTGACAAAAAGTTTTTTTAGATGTATATTATGAAGAGTTTATAAAGAGGTGTACATGATTGACATTAAGTTTCTTAGAGATAACCCTGAAATCGTTAAAGAAAATATCCGAAAAAAATTTCAAGACCATAAGCTTGCTTTAGTCGACGAAGTTATTGAATTAGATTTAATAAACCGCAATACGAAACAAGAAGCTGATGACCTTCGGGCTAACCGTAACAAGATATCCAAAGAAATCGGCACATTGATGGCACAAGGAAAAAAGGAAGAGGCCGGAGAAAGAAAAGTTTTAGTTGCCGCTCACGCTAAGAGATTACAAGGATTAGAAGCAAAAGAAAATGAACTTGAAGAAAAAATAAATCAAATAATGATGGCCATCCCTAATATTATCAATGATGATGTACCGCTTGGCCGCGATGATAGTGAAAACGTCGAAGTTAATATCTATGGCGAACCCGTTGTTCCTGATTTTGATATTCCTTATCATACGGAAATTATGGAAAGTTTCGCCGGGTTAGATTTAGATAGTGCCAGAAAAGTTTCCGGCCAGGGCTTTTATTATTTGCTTGGTGATATTGCAAGGCTTCATTCGGCAGTTATATCATATGCCCGTGATTTTATGATTGACCGTGGCTTTACCTACTGTATTCCGCCATTTATGATTCGCTCAAATGTTGTTACCGGAGTAATGAGTTTTGCCGAAATGGATGCAATGATGTACAAAATCGAAGGCGAAGATTTGTATCTTATCGGTACCTCTGAGCATTCGATGATAGGTAAATTTAACGATAGTATTATAAGCGAAAGTGAATTACCGCAGACTTTAACCAGTTATTCGCCCTGTTTCCGCAAAGAAAAAGGCGCGCATGGTTTGGAAGAACGTGGTATTTACCGGATTCATCAATTTGAGAAGCAGGAAATGATTGTTGTATGCAAACCCGGAGATTCATCTTTTTGGTTTGAAAAATTGTGGCAAAATACCGTTGATTTATTTCGTTCCCTTGATATTCCGGTCCGGACTTTGGAATGCTGCTCCGGTGATTTAGCTGATTTAAAAATTAAATCATATGATGTTGAGGCGTGGTCGCCCCGGCAGAAAAAATATTTTGAGGTAGGAAGTTGTTCAAACTTGGGTGATGCCCAAGCCAGACGGCTTAAAATTCGTGTTAATGGAGAAAATGGAAAATATTTTGCCCATACATTAAACAATACCGTAGTTGCGCCCCCGCGCATGTTAATCGCTTTCCTTGAAAACAATTTGCAGGCAGACGGAACAGTACGGATTCCCGCTGCACTTAGAAATTATATGGGCGGAGCGGATAAGATATTATGCCGTTAAGGAATAATAGCAGCGTAGTTTTAGTGTGCATCCACAAGCTATGATACGTAGTAATCAAAATCAAACGGGAGGAAAGGCCTTGCATAGATATATGCGCGCAGTCGGTTTTAGCCAATTATCAGACCGCAATGAAGTTAAACAACTTTTGACTGATATCGTTCTGCAATCAACTTCTTGTACTTATACAACCAATTCTGATAATATTATTTTGGCAGAGTTTAATAAAAACTATGCCGATAATATTGGTGTTGCTGTTTGTGGTGAATTTGACAAAGATGACAAATTTATATATGAATATTTTTATCCTTATATGCGCGGGTCATCAATATCAACCAGTGAAGATGTTTCCGTCGAACGGCATGCTTCACAAGAGTCATATGCCGGGGTTTGTGATGATATCCGTATTGGTGTTTCACTTATTTTTTATCTGCAAAATATGATCACATATGTAAAACTTAAAAACGCCGGTAAACTTCCTGTCCGTAATACGAATTTGACCCTGTCCGGTTTATCTATTGAGGGAACGATTTTATTTCCGATTATTAAAAATGAACATGACCGACGCCGGATAAACCGCGCTAATACTAATAGAAGTAATCTTATTCAAGCGGCCCGGCAGGGTGATGAGGAAGCTATTGAAAGTTTAACAATAGAGGATATGGATACTTATACGACCATATCTAAGCGGATTAACACTGAAGATGTGTTTAGCCTGGTTGATACCTTTTTTATGCCTTATGGAGTTGAATGTGACCACTATTCAATAATGGGCGAAATCCTGGACTCCCGGTTAGTCCACAATAGTCAAACCGGCGAAGGTGTTTATCAGCTTGCAATTAGCTGTAACGATATTAATATCGATATTTGCATCAACGAAAATGATCTTCTTGGCGAACCGGAAGCCGGGCGCCGCTTTAAAGGAGTTATTTGGGCGCAGGGATTTATTAATTTTCCTGAAGAATAGAAAAGGCGCGCCAAAAATTGCGTGTACATGCAATTTTTGTGTGCATTAGACTATGAACAGCGCTAGCTGTGAATTGTCTCCGTAGCTCAGTGGATAGAGCACTCGCCTCCTAAGCGAGGGGTCGGACGTTCAAATCGTCTCGGGGACGTTAAAAAGCACTGGAAATTTAACAACATCTATAAAAAGCCGGTTATCAAAATTATTGGATTTGCAACAAAATGTTTTGATTTCATTTGCTTTTTTCGCAGATAAATGTTAGAATTAATAGAATTTTGTTTTTTATTGTGGAAGGCAGGAAAGAAATGAGTAAAATTACATTTGATTATACGAAAGCGGCTTCGTTTATTGCCGCTGATGAAATAGAAATGATGAGGGGGCAAACCACTGCCGCCCGCGAACTTCTTGTTTCAAAAACCGGCGCGGGAAATGATTTTTTGGGCTGGATTAATTTGCCGGTCAACTACGATAAAGATGAGTTTAGCCGAATCAAAAAAGCGGCAGCAAAAATAAAAGAGGATTCAGAAGTTTTAGTGGTTATTGGTATCGGCGGGTCTTATCTGGGTGCCCGCGCGGCAATAGAGTTTTTGCGCCATAGCTTTTATAATGCGGTCAGCAAAGAAATTCGTAAGGCACCGGAGATATATTTCGCCGGTAATTCAATTAGCTCTACATATCTAAAGCATTTAATTGAAGTCATTGGCGACCGTGATTTTTCGGTTAATATTATCAGCAAATCCGGCACAACAACCGAACCGGCGATTGCTTTCCGTGTCTTTAAGAATCTTTTAGAAAAAAAATATGGTAAAAAAGAAGCCGCCGCCCGGATTTATGCAACTACTGATAAATCACGCGGGGCATTAAAGAAGTTAGCAACTGAAGAGGGTTATGAATCTTTTATTGTGCCGGATGATGTTGGCGGCCGGTTTTCAGTCCTTACTGCCGTTGGGCTTTTACCGATTGCTGTAAGTGGTGCAGATATTGACAAATTGATGGAAGGGGCAGCAAGTGCCCGTAAAAATGCGTTAGAAGCTGACTTTAATAAAAACGATGCTTTGTTATATGCCGCCTTACGAAATATCCTTTTGCGTAAGGGTAAAGGCATCGAAGTTATGGCTAATTATGAGCCTTGTGTACATTTCATTTCAGAATGGTGGAAGCAGTTATACGGTGAGAGCGAAGGCAAAAATCAAAAGGGTATTTTCCCGGCGAGTGTTGATTTAACTACCGACCTGCATTCAATGGGGCAGTTTATTCAAGACGGTGCCCGTACTCTTTTTGAAACAGTTATTGATATCGAAACAAGCCGTGATGAAATAATTCTTGAAGCGGAAGCGGTTGATTTGGACGGGCTTAATTATTTAACAGGCAAATCAGTGGAATTTGTCAACCGCAGTGCTATGAACGGAACGATTCTTGCCCATACTGACGGGCAAGTACCGAATCTGATTATCAGGGTTCCCGAGGTTAATGAATTTTATCTTGGTGAACTCTTTTATTTCTTTGAATTTACCTGTGGCGTTTCCGGTTATATCTTGGGGGTTAACCCGTTTGACCAGCCCGGGGTCGAAGATTATAAAGCAAATATGTTTGCATTGCTTGGCAAGCCGGGTTATGAAGAAAAAAGAGAGGAACTATTGAAACGGTTAATGTAAGAGTTTATCTAAAATATCGGGAGAAGGCCCGACACAAAAGATAAATTAGGCTTTACACGGGAAGAATGGCTAAAATATCATTCTTCAGATAAATATTATTAATTAAGTAACAATGAATATGGTTAAAGGAACAATGTGAAAATCATTGACAGCTTACTTCTGAGGTAATGCGGATGCATGTATTCAAGTATACCGGATATCGGTACACTCGTCTTTATGAAAACCATTGTGCAGTTTTGCATGAGAAGGTGAATACATGCGGTTGAAGCAAAGTCCTAAGACTTGCCATATTCAATTTCTGTTCTTTGGTGAGAAAGAGAGGAGATTAATATGACCAAAAAACAAAAGCTAAGCATCATCGCTATCTTTGCGGGAATTATCATTATTGCCGCCGGAATAGCAGTTTTCCTGAATCTCAGGGAAACACAGGAAGGTATCAAAAACTTTCAAGTGGAGATTATTTCTGACCACAACAATTACCACGTAACAAAGAATGAAAAATCGGATTTACTTTATTTAGGCGAGTATCTGCGGATAATGCCTGCTTGTCAGGGTACAGAAAGTGCCTTTGGCTTTTTCGTCACCGGCTGGGATGGCGTAGAAAGTGATGATGATTTCTTTTGGTGGGTGAGTGTCAATGGTGAGGATTCATTTGTTGGCGTTGATGAAATTCCATTAACTGATGGCGACATTTATACCTTTACCCATACCGGGGGCTGGTAATATGTCAATTCGCAAAATAGTCAGGCTGGCATTTTTAAGTGCCATCCTGACAGTTGCCATGATGGCGATTAAACCATTACCAAATATTGAACTGATATCATTGCTTGTTATTATTTATACTATCTTGTTTGGAAAAGATACTTTTATTGTCGTGACGGTATTCACCTTGATAGAAGGGCTGATGTGGGGCTTTGGCCTTTGGTGGGTTAGCTATTTATATGTATGGCCGCTTTTGTGCTTGATAGTGCTTTTATTAAAGCGTTTTATTAAAGATGATTTCCTTATCTGGGCGGTGGTATCGGGAGTTTTCGGCCTTTGTTTCGGTTCATTTTTTGCAATTGCCTATCTTCCAATTGACCCGGCTTATGCGCTTTCTTATTGGATTGCCGGATTACCATGGGACGTTTGGCATGGAGCATGGAATTTTATTTTAATGGCGGTGGCAGGGAAGCCAATTTATAATGTTTTGAAGAAGGTTAAAATATAGTTGAATAGTCCAGCGGTGATATGTCAATAGGGTAAATGAAAATATTTATTATTTTTTTCCCAAATATAGCGAGAGACAAAAACACCCACCCAAACCCTAGCAATTCGTGTTTTTTTGAACACTAGGGAACCAGACACGATTTTTTTTGAAAGCTTCATAGCACCGTCTTGTGAGTTTTGGATGGTAAAAGAGC
>WRAQ01000048.1 GCA_009780115.1 Lachnospiraceae bacterium | reverse complement strand
CGGAGTAATGAAATTCATCATTCCTACCGCAACAGCAGTAGCCCCGGCAAGGATAAATTCAATCGCATCAGCAGCATTTGCAACCCCGCCCATTCCAATGATAGGAATTTTCACCGCCTGGGCACATTGGTAGACCATCCGGACTGCAACCGGTTTGATCGCAGGGCCGGAAAGGCCGCCGGTTTTGTTAGCCAGTGCAAAGGTACGGCGGTGGATATCAATCTTCATTGCTGTCAGGGTATTAATCATTGACAGGGCATCGGCACCGGCCGCTTCAGCGGCTCTTGCCATTTCAGTAATATCAGTAACGTTCGGGCTAAGCTTCATGATAACCGGCTGTCTTGCTTTTGCTTTTATTTCCCTGGTGATATCATATAAGCATTTTGCATTTTGGCCAAAAGCAATCGCACCTTCTTTGACATTCGGGCACGAAACATTTATTTCCAGCATATCGACATCGGTATCGGAAAGTTTTTCAACGACATTGAGATACTCTTCGGTAGTTTTTCCGCAAACATTCACAATGACCCGGGTATTGTATTTTCGCAAAAAGGGCAAATCACGGGCAATAAAAACATCAATTCCGGGGTTCTGTAAACCGATGGCATTAAGCATTCCCCCATAAGTTTCGGCGATACGGGGAGTAGGGTTGCCGGGCCACGGGGTGCTTGCAACCCCTTTAGTGACAACAGCGCCAAGTTCAGACAAATCAACAAACTCGTTATATTCCTGGCCGGAGCCGAATGTCCCGGAAGCGGTTGTGACGGGGTTTTTAAATTCGACACCTGCTATATTTACTGATAAATTCATGTTAACCTCCAATACCTGCAATCTTTGAGCCGACAGGCTCAAATATGCTTATGAAGAGTACCTGCATAGCAGGCCTAAATTTTCTTTGTTTGCGTTCCAATGGGTGCAAATTTAGAAAATCTCTTCATATTTCTACATATTCCGCATCAAAAACCGGCCCTTCGGTGCAAATGCGGGCATTTTGAACATGTGAATGGTGATCTTTTTCAGTGGTGCGGCAGACACAACCTAAACAAGCACCGATACCGCAAGCCATATGCTCTTCAAGTGAAAGATAGGCTTTAATATTCAATCCGGCGGCATATGCTTTGACTGAACGAAGCATTGGTAAGGGGCCGCAAGCCATAACGACACCGGGGGTTAACCCGCTTTCTTCAATCGCATTAATAACATTCCCCTTAGACCCGCTGCTTCCATCTTCCGTTGCGATATGAATTTTACCATAAGCAGCAAGCTCATCTGCAAGAAAAAGAGCATTGTCACGATAACCTAAGAAAATATCTATTGAAGAGGGGGCAGCTTTTTCTTTTATCACTTTCGCAAGCTCAAGCAACGGGGGAATACCAATGCCGCCGCCAATTAAAAAGACTCTGTTAGTTTTTGCTTCGAAAGCCGGAAAACCATTACCAAGAACCCCAAGCAAAAATATGAAATCCCCTTGTTGATAAGCAGCAAATTCTGCTGTCCCGCTTCCGCTGACCCGGTAAACTAAACGAATTGCTTCTTTATCCTTACTCACTTCACAAATACTAATCGGACGTGGTAAAAGCGTTGCACTATCTTTCGGATAAATACCAACAAACTGGCCGGCTTTTGCATCCTTTGCAATTTCGGTGCATATCCACATATCATAAATAACAGGTGTTATTTTATTTTGCGAAATGACAATCCCCTTCGTTTTCATTTTTGACATAGCTTTTCCTTTTATGCTTATTTCTTACTATATACAATATTACCGTCACAGATAGTATAATGTACTACCCCCGGCAATGTCTCACCAACAAATGGCGAGTTTCGTGACATTGATGCAAAACCATCACTTTCTACTTTCCAGGTTTCCTCGGGGTCAAAAATGACGATATCCGCTTTTTTACCCGTTCTAATATCACCGGCCGGCAAACCATAAAAGACAGCCGGCATGGTACTCATTTTATATATTAATCGTGAAAGTGAAAGATAACCCGGGTTCACCAACTCCCTGATTCCTAGCGATAACGCTGTTTCCAACCCGATCATTCCGCTTGGCACCTCGGTAATCGGGCCATTTTTACAAGCCGGGGTATGAGGGGCATGGTCAGTCGCAATCATATCAATTGTTCCATCGATTAATCCCTCGATTATTGAAAGGCGGTCTTCCTCAGTTCGCAAAGGGGGGTTCACTTTTGCATTATTACGTTTTTCAATTAGGGCTTCTTCTGTTAAAGTAAAATGGTGCGGGGCAGCTTCAGCAAAAACCAGGGAATAAACTTCTCTAAGTTTCCGAAGCAACTCAACCCCTTCTTTAGTACTAACATGTTGGATAAGTGCCGTCCCAAGATTTTCATAAATTAAATCAATATCACGGCTGATCATTGAAATCTCCGCTTTTCGTGATGCCCCCCTGTACCCAAGTATCTCTGATGCGTATCCCCGGTTAATCCCGGCGTGTTTGATATAATACGGGTTTTCTTCATGGAGGCAAAGCGGCTTTCTTATTTTGTTGGCTTCCAAAATAGCCTTTATAAGTACTTCTTTATCCGTAATCGTATTTCCGTCATCACTAAAACCAACTGCCCCGGCTTTTGCCAAAGCAGCCATATCGACGACTTCACTTCCGTGCATTCCATATGTAACAGTTGCGCAAGAGGCAATATTGATATTAGTTTTCTTACCCTCATTCAAGACATAACGTAAGGTTTCTACATTATCAACCGGCGGGTTGGTATTCGCCATCAATACTACTGTCGTATAACCTCCCTTTGCCGCTGCTTTTGCACCGCTTTGAATAGTTTCTTTATAAGTAAAACCCGGATCACGAAAATGGGCATGGGCATCTACCAAACCAGGGGCAACCACCATTCCCCTTGCATCAATTGATATTGAATTTGCAAAAGAAATACCATTACCAACTAATGCTATTTTTCCGTCAACAATCAGTATATCATATATACTATCTTCCCCGGTTTCAGGATTTATATAGCGGCCATTCTTAATAATAAGCATAAATTATCTCCCCTAATGGAAAAAAAGGGGCCGCTCGGCGGCGACCCCGGAAATTACTTCTATGCAGATACGGTTTATACCATTTCCAAAACTACTTCCATTGCGGCATCACCTTTACGGGGGCCAATCTTGATAACACGGGTATACCCGCCGTTACGTCCGGCATACTTGGTGCCATACTCATCAAAAAGTTTACCCGGAAGGTCTACTTGCTTGGTACCGCGTTTTCTTCCGGCCGGAGCAGCCGGAACGTCCTTGATTGGATAAAGTACCTTAAGCATTTGCCGGCGCGCGTGATTGCGGGAAGGTAAATCTTTCTTGATTTCTCTTTCAACCTCATCATACTTCGTCACTTTTTTGCCGTCAACAACTTCTTTAATGCGATTTCCGTCTTTATCTTTCATTGCTACTTTCACTTTAACCGTAACTAATTCAAAATTGTCTTTTTCTTTGACGGCCATAGCAATCAAACCTTCGGCAATTTTGCGTACTTCTTTCGCTTTAGTTTCGGTGGTAACAATCTTGCCATGATATAAAAGGGCTGTTACCTGATTACGTAATAATGCTTTTCTCTGATCGGATGTCCGACCTAGCTTTCTGTATTTTGCCATTTTAACCTCCACGTCACGCTATAGTGTGACTTAATTATCTATGAAGAACGGCGCTTGCGACATTCTTCCGGTGTAAAGTCTAGTTTATCTTTGGTGCCGGGCCTTTGGCCGGCTCCTTAGAGTAAACTCTTCACACTACTCATCAATTGCGTTAAACTGCAATCCCAATTCTTTTAATTTCGCCAAAACTTCTTCCAATGATTTACGGCCAAGGTTACGAACCTTCATCATATCTTCCGAAGTTTTGTTTGTCAACTCTTCAACCGTATTAATTCCGGCGCGTTTAAGGCAATTGTAAGAGCGAACTGATAACTCCAACTCGTCGATGCTCATTTCCAGCACCTTTTCTTTTTCATCTTCGTCTTTTTCAACCATAACTTCTGCGGTTTTTGCATTTTCAGACAAATCAATAAAGAGACTTAAGTGTTCACTAAGAACTTTCGCTGCTAAGCTGACCGCTTCGTCAGGTACCAAAGTACCATCGGTAAATACATCAAGTGATAGTTTGTCATAGTCAGTAATCTGGCCAACACGTGTATTTTCTACTGTTACATTTACTCTTTCTACCGGGGTATAAATGGAATCTACTGCAATTACGCCAATTGGTAAATCTTCGCTTTTGTTTTTGTCAGCAGCAACATAACCACGGCCTTTGCTAATCGTCAGTTCCATATAAAGCTTGGAATCTTTACCACATAAAGATGCGATAACCAAGTCGGGGTTCAATATCTCAATATCTGAATCCGCTTTGATATCGGAAGCCCTCACGATGCCTTCACCTTCAAACTCAATAAAAGCAACTTTCGGCTCATTTGTATCACTGTTATTTCTAACTGCGATATCCTTTATGTTCATGATAATTTCGGTAACATCTTCTTTGACACCTTTAATCGAACTAAATTCATGTAAGACGCCTTCTATTTTCACTTGGCTGACAGCCGCCCCGGGTAATGAGGAAAGCATAATCCTTCTTAGTGAATTACCCAGAGTGATTCCATAACCACGCTCTAGGGGTTCGACTACAAAACGTCCATATCTTTTATCTTCTGAAATCTCAGCAACTTCGATATTAGGTCTTTCAAAATCAAACACGTTAAATATCCTCCTTTAAATTTTGTGAAAACAACACCTACTTGGAGTACAATTCTACAATTAGCATTTCATTGACGGGTACATCAATAGCTTCACGGCTTGGAAGATTTTTGATTGTACCTTTATAAGCTTCATGATCAACTTCCAGCCAATCCGGAGCCAGTCTTCCGCTTGTAACTTCGAGGATATCTTTGTATCTTTGTAAAGGGCGTGATTTTTCCCGCACTTCAATAACATCACCTGGTTTTACTTGGTAAGAAGGAATGTTAACACGCTTCCCGTTAATCAGGAAATGTTTGTGTCCGACAACCTGCCTTGCTTCTCTTCTTGTCCGGGCAAAACCCATTCTAAATACAACATTGTCAAGCCTTGTTTCCAGCATAACCATCAAGTTTTCACCAGTCAGGCCTTTCATGCGGACAGCTTTTTTGTAATAATTGCGGAATGGTTTTTCAAGAACACCATAGATAAATTTGGTTTTCTGTTTTTCTCTTAATTGAAGACCATATTCACTGACTTTTTTTCCAATCCGCTGATTGGTGCGGATAGATTTTTTGTCATAACCCAAAAATCCGGGCTCAAGACCTAATGCTCTACATCTTTTAAGTATTGGTACTCTGTTTACTGCCATTTTAAATTTTTCCTCCTGTATTGTTTACAACGCCTCTTGGCGCCTTCTTCCAACCTAATTAATTATCTGTTCAATATACGCAAATTTGTCAAACGAAGTCTATTTTAGAAAAAATCTTCGTTTTATACGCGGCGGCGCTTCGGCGGGCGGCAACCATTATGCGGGACCGGGGTTACGTCTTTAATTGAAATAACCTCAAGCCCGTTTGCTGCTAAAGCCCGAATCGCTGCTTCACGGCCGGAACCCGGCCCTTTTACAAAAACTTCAACGGTTTTCAAACCGTGGATTGTAGCGGCTTTTGTTGCTGTTTCCGCCGCCATCTGGGCGGCATAAGGGGTAGACTTACGTGAGCCTCTGAAACCAAGCCCGCCGGCACTTGCCCAACTTAGGGCATTTCCTTCCGAGTCAGTCAGGGTTACAATCGTATTATTAAAAGATGATTGAATATGCGCCTGTCCACGTTCGATATTTTTCTTGACGCGTCTTTTTGTCGTTGTTTTCTTAACTCCCTTTTTTGCTGGCATTTATTTAATCCTTTCTCCTACTTCTTCTTGTTCGCAACTGTCCGTTTCGGACCTTTTCTGGTTCTTGCATTTGTTTTTGTCCTTTGTCCGCGAACCGGAAGACCTCTTCTATGACGGATACCACGATAACATCCGATTTCCTGAAGCCGTTTGATGTTTAGGGCGATTTCTCGTCTTAAATCACCTTCGACCATAAAGTCTTTATCGATTACTTCACTAATTCTTTTAACCTCTTCGTCAGTAAGTTCCCTGACGCGTGTGTCGGGATTAATTTTCGCAGCGGCCAGAATCTTGTTTGAGCTGGTCCTGCCGATACCGTAAATATAGGTTAAACCTATTTCTACGCGCTTTTCCCGTGGTAAGTCCACACCTGAAATACGAGCCATTTTTAGTTTCCTCCATTTTCTTTCCTGCATGTTTTCTTTTACTATTCAGTGCAACTGTCCCGCGCCAAACCGCGTTTGCGATTTATGTGCATCATTGTTGCCATTTACTGCAAAGCAGTGAATAGTAATGATTTACTACTAGTGTTGATTGAGGCATTTCGCAAATGCCCAACCGGAAATTAGAATCCGATCTTTCCAGCCTGAACGAAATAAATTTCGTTCCCGGGTTGGTATCAACAAGTATTTTCCGGCAGACGACAGCTTGTTCTTCAAGCTATCTTCTTGCTAGGCTCGGATTAACCTTGTCTTTGTTTGTGTTTCGGATTAACGCAGATAATTCTAATTGCGCCTTTTCTTTTAATAATTTTACACTTTTCGCAAATCGGTTTTACAGATGATCTTACTTTCATATCAATCTCCTTCTCCGATACGAAATCGTAAAAGACTTGTCTTTTACGTTTCTACATCTAATTCTATAGTCGCGGTCGCAAAAAGACCGTTTACTATTGTATCACAACAATTTGGTAAAAACAAGCTTTTATTTTTTACATTGCAGTTGCCCGTTTTTTACTTGTCTCTCCAAATAATGCGGCCTTTAGTCAAATCGTAAGGTGAAAGTTCCAAAGTTACTTTGTCGCCCGGTAATATTCTGATAAAATTCTGTCTGAGTTTTCCGCTGATATGTGCGAGGACTCGATGGCCATTTTCCAGTTCAACCTGAAACATGGTATTGGGTAACTTCTCAACTACTACTCCTTCGATTTCAATCATATCTGACTTGGGCATATCCACCTAAACCTTTCCAGATTACAGCAAGCTGTAATCTGTAAATTTTATGCACACAAACCGCAAAATACGCGATTTGGCGCTTACTTAACTCGGGATTTTGCGCAAAATGCGCGCAAACACCTCGCGGAATAGTTACTCATTAACTGTAACTTCTTAATCCTTTATCGTAATAGCTTTGTAGCATTTTAGAGCATATTTTATTTCTTCATTACTTACCGGATTATTAGCTAGCAATTTTTCCCGTAAAGGAGTTTCCTTTTTAATAATCGATAAATGCTTGATATTTTTCTGTTTGGGGTTTTCGATGATTCTGCTTTTACCATCGGCAATCCCGGCATACTCCGCTTCAGCGCTAACAATAATAAATACTTTACCCTTATCATGACCCGCCCGCGACTCGGCAAATAAGCCGATTAGATTTTCATTCATATTACCTCGCGAACCAAGTGAAACATTTAGGGAGAATTGTGTAACAATCTCTTAATGTGTGCCGCCGGGCGGCACTATGCTCATCTGGTCAAAAGCTCCGGTTCACCATCAGTGATCAAAACCGTATTCTCATAATGGGCTGACCACGACCGGTCTTCGGATACCACTGTCCATTTATCTTCCAGCCATTCCACTTCGGCATAACCCATATTTATCATCGGTTCGATGCAAATTGTCATTCCCTGGCGCAAACGTAACCCGCGCCGCTTTTGCCTGAAGTGGGGGATCTGCGGTTCCTCGTGTATCTCAAGGCCGATTCCATGACCAACCAAATCCCTGACAATTCCATATCCATACTTGCTGACAAAAGCATCGACCGCATTGGATATATCATATAAATGATTGCCGGCCCGCGCCTTTTCTAAACCGACGAAAAAGGCTTGCCTGGTGACACTAATCAATTGTCCGGCTTCTTTGCTGATTTGACCGACTCCATAAGTCCGGGCGGCATCAGTATGATAACCTTTATAATTTACTCCGACATCAAGGCTGACAATATCACCTTCGGATAAAATACGTTTCTTGCTGGGAATCCCATGCACTACTTCTTCATTTATCGAAACACAGATTGAAGCGGGAAAACCCTGGTAGTTCAAAAAGCTGGGGATACAATCATAACTTGC
Source organism: Lachnospiraceae bacterium (assembly GCA_009780115.1). GTDB lineage: Bacteria > Bacillota > Clostridia > Lachnospirales > Lachnospiraceae > UBA935. The sequence continues at coordinate 13,618 of WRAQ01000048.1, read as the reverse complement.
AATTACCTTAGCCGCCAAATCATCAATATCCTTGGTTGTAATACCAGGCCGGATAATTTTGCTTAATTCTTCAAGGGCTATCTTTAGAACCCGGCCGGAAACACGCATTAACTCTATCTCACGGGGCGACTTGATTGTAACAGCCATTGTTTTACCCTTGTTCTAATATTGTTATAACAGCAGCAAGCGCATCGGTAATTGAACCGGAACCGCTGACCATTCTAAGGATTCCGCGTTCTTTATAAAAATCAATTAACGGCTGGGTCTGCTCGTGATAAACCTTCAAACGCTGGCGAACAGTTTCCGGGGCATCGTCAGCCCGCAAAATTGTTTCGCCGTCACATTTATCACAAACACCCTCCACTTTCGTCGGGGCATATTCAATATGATAAGTCGCACTGCATTTAACACATACACGGCGCCCGCTCATCCGCGCTTCAATTACATCATCGGATACATCAACGTCAATCGCAAAATCTATTTTGTCATTAAGCTTCTTAAGTTCTGCTTCCAAAACTTCGGCCTGATTGATTGTCCGGGGAAAACCGTCTAAAACATACCCATCCTGGCAATCTTCCTGGGAAACCCGGTCAAGCAAAATTTTCACGGTCAAATCATCCGGGACAAGGGCGCCGGTATCCATATACTTTTTGGCTTCAAGGCCAAGGTCGGTTCCGGCCTTCAAATTGGCGCGGAAGATATCACCGGTTGAAATATGCGGAATGCCATAATGTTCAGCCATTAATGATGCCCTGGTACCTTTTCCGGCTCCCGGAGCGCCTAACATGATAATTTTCATATTCTTCCTCCTTAACTCAATATGCTGAAGAATGGCGTTTTCAAGACATTCTTCCCGAACGAAGCTTTAGATATTATTAGTCATGTACTTTCATGACTTAGAATAACTCTTCGTTCTTTAATCATTCAAAAATCCTTTATAGTTTCTAACCAACATTTGTGATTCAATCTGCTTCATCGTATCAAGGATAACGCTGACAATAATGATTAAGCTGGTTCCGCCAAAGCTGATATGGGCATTAAAGATGCCATTAAATATGAATGGAAGCACCCCGATAAAAGCAAGGAATGAAGCACCAATTAATACAATTTTATTTAATATTGCGGTCATATATTCGCTGGTTGGCTTACCCGGCCTGATTCCGGGGATAAAACCGCCCTGTTTTTTCAAATTCTCCGATACTTCCACCGGGTTAAAAGTAATTGCCGTATAGAAATAAGCAAAGAAGATAACCAGCAGCATATAAACAATCATGCCTAAGGTGTAAATCCGGTCACTAGGTATTGCCAGCCTAAACCAATGGCTTGACGACATATATTTGATAACTTCATCCCAAAAGGTATTGCCGCCTTGATAAAAGAATGTACTGATAACAACCGGGAACTGCATTATCGATGAAGCAAAGATGATTGGGATAACCCCGGATGTATTCACCTTCAATGGGATTGCTGAAGTATTACCCCCGACCATTTTCCGGCCTTGAACTTTCTTCGCATATTGAACCGGGATTTTCCGGATTCCGCTGTTAAGTAAAACAACAAGTACCATCATTCCAAGAATAATTGCCAGAATAATTGCACCATTGATAACTCCGGCCGGGATTGATCGTGTCCGGATGAACTGGTCGTACAAACCGGTGATATCCTGCGGAATTGAAGAAATGATATTGATAACAAGTACGATCGAGATACCATTACCGACACCGTTTTCAGTTATCCGTTCACCTATCCACATCAGGAAAGCACTTCCTGCGGTCAGGGCGAAAATTACGGCGGCAATATCTATCCAAGTGAAACCTGGCTGCAATATACCTTGATTACGGAACCCAATCGCCATTGCCGCTGATTCGACCAAAGCAAGGCCAACCGTCGCATACCGCGTAATTGAAGCGATTTTTTTCCGCCCTTCGGCACCCTCTTTTTGCAGCTCTTCAAGCTTGGGAATAGCAATTGTCAACAATTGCATGATAATTGAAGCGGTGATATAAGGGGTGATATTGAGGGCTAATATTGAAAAATTTAAAAATGAACCTCCGGTAAATGCATTAAAGAAGTTAAAAGCATCCCCTGTCTGCATTGCAAACCAATCAGAGAAAAACTCCCTGTTAACACCTGGGACCGGAAGTTGTGAACCCAAGCGGATTACTATCAGCATTCCGAAAGTAAATAATAATTTTGCTCTGATTTCTTTGATTTTAAACGCATTTTTTAAGGTTGTAAACATAAAATGTTACTCCTTCCAATACCTTCAAACTTAAATAATCTCTACTGTGCCGCCGCAAGATACAATTTTTTCTTTTGCTTTTTCGCTAAATGCATTTGCTTCAACATTAAGTTTTTTGGTAAGCTTTCCATTACCGAGAATTTTTACACCATCGCGAGGATTTTTAACAATTCCGGTTTCAATTAAAGTTTCAACAGTAACAGTAGCGCCATCTTCAAAACGCTCTAAAGAGCTTAAATTTACGCCAATGATTTCTTTATAATTACGATTCTTAAAACCGCGCTTCGGAATACGGCGGTACAAGGGCATCTGTCCACCCTCAAAACCAACCCTCGGTGCGCCTGAACGAGCTTTTTGACCTTTGTGGCCTTTGCCGGCAGTTTTGCCGTTGCCGGAACCATGTCCCCGGCCTTTCCGGAAATTATTTTTCTTTGCGCCTTGTGCCGGCTGCAAGTTTGATAAATCTAAACTCATTCTTCAACCTCCTTCGCTTTCGCTGTTTTGGTTGCTTTTGCTTTCGGAGCTGCTTTTGCAACTTCTTCTACTTTAATTTCTTCAAACTTAATTAAGTGTTTAATCTGTGCGATCTGTCCTCTTGTTGCGGCGTTGTCCGGAAGCTCAATTGATTTGTTAAGCTTGCGGAGCCCCATTGATTGAACGGTTTTCCGATGTTTTGGTATCGCACCGATTGTGGACTTAACTAAGGTAATTTTTAATTTGTCGGCCATAATATCCTCCATTTCGTATCATATATTCTTCAAAGTTCAGAAGAATGGCGTTTTCTAGGCATTCTTCCCGCGTGAAGTTTTAGATTTTTTTGGGTGTTAGGCCCCTGCCCAACGCCTTAGAAAATCTCTTCACACTCTTAAGCCAAAATTTCGGCTACGGTTTTCCCGCGTTTGCGGGCAACTTCTTCCGGAGTTTTTAAACTACGCAGACCTTCAATCGTTGCCATAACAACGTTTTGTTTGTTGTTTGAACCCATTGATTTGGTCCGGATATTTTTGATTCCGGCTAACTCACAGACACTTCTTACCGGGCCGCCGGCGATAACACCGGTACCTTCAGGAGCTTTTTTAAGGAGTACTTGAGCCGCACCAAACCGGCCGATAAAATCATGGGTAACGCTGGCATAATCATCCATTGCGACTTTGATCATATTTTTGACCGCATCCTCTTTACCTTTACGGATTGCTTCGGGGATTTCATTTGCTTTACCCAAACCGGCACCGACATGTCCCTGTCCGTCGCCAACGACGACTAAGGCAGTGAAGCGCATGTTACGGCCACCCTTTACAACCTTGGTAACGCGTTTGATGGTAACTACTTTATCATTTAATTCCATATTGCTAACATCAATCATATTACGTCTCATTATTTGATATCCTTTCTAAAATTCTAAGCCAGCTTCTCTGGCTCCGTCTGCTAAGGCTTTTACTTTACCTTGATATATAAAGCCGCCGCGATCATAGACTACGGTGGTGATACCTTTTTCCTTGGCTCTTTCACCGATTACTTTGCCTAAATATGTTGCTGCTTCAACATCGTTAGTTTTCTTAAGATTTGCTTTGATGTCTTTTTCCAGTGTTGAAGCTGCTACTAATGTATTACCAACCGTATCGTCAATAATTTGAGCGTACATATGATTATTACTGCGGAATACGGCCAGGCGGGGCCTTTCAGTGGTTCCGCTGAAACGGTTGCGTATTCTTAAATGCTTTTTAACACGGACTTTTTGTCTTGATATTTTCTTAACCATTATCTAACCATACCTTTCCTATTTCTTACCGCTCTTACCGACTTTACGTCTGATAACTTCATCAGCATATTTAATACCCTTACCTTTATAAGGTTCAGGCCTTCTTTGATCTCTGATTTCGGCTGCATATTGGCCTACTTTTTCTTTATCAATCCCTCTAACGGTTATTACGTTACCTTCAACCGCTGATTCGATACCGGCTGGGTCATTCATCTCAATTGGATGGGAATAACCAAGATTCAGGGTCAAGCCATTTCCTGACTTTGTGGCCCGGTAACCTACACCGTTTACTTCCAGTTTTTTCTCATAACCATCGGTAACTCCAACGATCATGTTATTGATCAGGGTCCTGGTTAAGCCATGTAATGCCCGGTTCCTTTTCAAATCATTAGGGCGGGTAACGGTTAATTCCGTACCTTCCATTTTTATTACCATTTCGGGAACCAAAACGCGGCTAAGCTCTCCCTTGGGACCTTTTACAGTCACTTTATTATTTTCTGCAATTTCAACCGTTACACCGGCGGGAACTGCGATTGGCATTCTTCCGATTCGTGACATGCCCGTACCTCCTTTATAATATTAGAATCTTTTTCAATCTGCAAGAATGCTTAGCATTCTTGCCTGACGAAGCTTTAGATTTTCTTAATGCGGCGTACTCCGCTGCTCTAGAAAATCTTTTCAGTTTCGGGATTTGCCCGGCTCCTTAGAAAAACTCTTCATCATTTTACCAAACGAATGCTAAAACTTCACCGCCAACTTGCAGTTCGCGGGCTTTTTTGTCAGTTAATACGCCCTGATTGGTGGAAATAATGGCAACGCCAAGCCCGCCTAAAACTTTAGGTAACTCGTCTTTGCCGGTATAAACACGCAAACCGGGTTTTGAAATACGTTTCAGGCCGGAAATAATCTTTTCGTTCCGATCCGCGCCATATTTAAGGATAATGCGGATTGTCTTAAAGCTTCCGTCGTCGATAACGTCATATTTCTTTATATAACCTTCTTCTAAAAGAATCTGGGCAATCGCCATTTTCATTTTTGATGAGGGTACATCTACTGTATCATGCTTTGCAGTATTTGCATTACGGATTCTTGTAAGCATATCTGCAATAGGATCGCTCATTGTCATTTCTTTGACCTCCTGTTTAATATATGTGGGGGTTCATTTTACCAACTGGCTTTACGAACACCGGGAATTTGACCTTTATATGCTAAATCGCGGAAACAGATACGGCAAATTCCGTATTTGCGCAGATAAGCATGAGGGCGTCCACATATTCTGCAACGATTATATGCCCGCACCGAAAACTTGGGTTTGCGCTGTTGCTTAATCTTCATTGCTGTTTTAGCCATAATTCCTCCTATACTTTTGCAAATGGCATATTGAATAATGTTAAAAGTTCGCGTGCTTCTTCGTCATTCTTCGCCGTTGTGACGATAATAACGTCCATTCCGCGCACTTTATCAACTTTATCATATTCGATTTCCGGAAAAATCAACTGCTCTTTAATACCTAAGGAATAATTTCCGCGCCCGTCAAATGCGTTGGGGTTAACCCCTCTAAAGTCACGGACACGAGGTAATGCAAGATTGACAAGCCTATCAAGGAACTCATACATCTTGGCACCGCGCAACGTGGTCTTGCAACCGATATTCATGCCTTCCCGGAGTTTAAAGTTGGCAACACTGCGTTTTGCTTTAGTGATAACCGCTTTTTGCCCGGTGATAATTTCCATATCTTTAACCGCTGATTCCAGTACCTTGGCATTGTCCCTAGCTTCACCAACACCCATATTTACGACAATCTTGTCGATCTTCGGCACCTGCATTACGTTTTTATAACCAAACTTTTTCATCATGCCTTCGGTGATTTCGGTTCTATACGTTTCTTTAAGTCTGCTCACGTTTCAGACCTCCTTCCTGATTAATCGATAACGTCGCCGGTTGATTTGGCAAAACGTACTTTCTTGTCCTTTTCAAAGCGGAAACCAACCCTGGTCGGCTTCCCTTTATGGACATACATAACATTGGAAATGTCAATCGGGGCTTCCCTGTGGATAATACCGCCGTTTTGATTAGCAGCCGAAGGTTTTGTATGCTTAGTAATGATACTGACACCTTCTACTAAAACACGGCCTTTTTTCCGGTCAACTTCAAGGACTTTTCCTTCTTTTCCGTTATCTTTTCCGGCGATTACCTTGACAGTATCGCCTTTTTTTATTTTTAACATTGCCATAAACTTCGCCTCCTCTATAAAACTTCGGGAGCCAGAGAAACAATTTTCATAAACTGTTTTTCACGCAGCTCTCTTGCTACCGGCCCGAAAATACGGGTCCCCCGGGGGGTCTTATCGTCTTTGATAATGACGGCCGCATTGTCACTGAATTTGATGTAGGAACCGTCTTTGCGGCGGGCACCTTTAACCGTGCGGACTACTACCGCATGGACAATATCGCCTTTCTTGACCATCCCGCCGGGATTTGCATCTTTAACCGTCGCGATGATTGTATCACCAATATTGGCATATCTTCTTGCGGAACCACCTACGACACGAATGCACAGGATTTCTTTTGCACCAGTATTATCAGCAATCCGCAGTCTGCTTTCTTGTTGAACCATATCGACTTCCTTTCTATTTGGCTTTTTCCATTATTTCGACCAGGCGCCATCTTTTTTCTTTTGACAGCGGGCGGGTCTCCATTACTTTTACAGTATCGCCAATATTGCATTCATTGTTTTCGTCATGGGCTTTTAATTTATACGTTCTCTTTACGATTTTGCCGTAAAGAGGATGTTTAACACGGTTTTCAATGGCAACAACAATTGTTTTGTCCATTTTATTACTGGTAACTTTGCCGGTACGTGTTTTTCTCAGATTTCTTTCCACAGGTATCTCCTTTCAATAATTAGGCTTCTGATTTCGCCTTTTGGGTGATAACGGTCTGAATCCGGGCGATGTTTCTTCGAACATCTTTGATCCGGGCTGTGTTATCAAGCTGATTGGTCGCATTCTGGAACCGTAAATTGAAAAGCTCCTTTTTGACGTCAACTAAAGCTTTCTGAAGTTCCGCATCGGTTTTATTCCTTAAATCATCAAGATATTTTTTATTCTTCATCTTTTCCACCGCCTTCCATGTCAGCCTTCGACATGATCTTACACCGGCAAGGAAGTTTGTGCATCGCCAGACGTAGTGCTTCTCTAGCGGTCTCCTCGGGAACACCGGCGATTTCGAACATGACACGGCCGGGTTTGACAACTGCTACCCAATATTCAAGCGTACCTTTACCGGAACCCATCCGGGTTTCTGCCGGTTTGGTTGTCACCGGTTTGTCCGGGAATATTTTGATCCAAACTTTTCCGCCACGTTTGATGTATCTGGTCATCGCGATACGGGCTGCCTCAATTTGATTGGACTTGATCCAACAAGGTTCAGCGGCAATCAAACCGAACTCGCCATAACTGATGACATTACCGCGGGTGGCTTTGCCACGCATTGAGCCGCGGAATTGTTTACGACGTTTTACTCTTTTTGGCATTAACATTTATGCATCTCTCCCTTCTTTCGAAGAAACCTGCTCTTCGCTATTTTTTGTGGGAAGAATTTCACCTTTGTAAATCCATACTTTGACCCCAACCTTACCGTAGGTAGTGTTAGCTTCAGCGACACCATAGTCAATATCGGCGCGCAGGGTCTGCAAAGGGATAGTGCCTTCGTTATAAGACTCACTTCTGGCAATATCGGCTCCGCCTAACCGGCCGGAAACCATTGTTTTGATACCATAGGCGCCGGCTTTCATTGACCGCCCCATGCAGGACTTCATCGCCCGGCGGAAAGATATACGATTTTCCAACTGAGCGGCGATATTTTCCGCAACTAACTGGGCATCACGGTCAGGGCGTTTGATTTCCTTGATATCAACGGATAATTTTTTGTCCGTCAATTTCTGTAATGCTTTTTTGGTGATTTCGATTTCATTACCGCCTTTACCGATAACAACACCGGGTTTGGCAGTAAATATAATAACTCTTACACGGTCGGATGCTCTTTCGATTTCAATCTTGGAAATTCCGGCGGCATAAAGTTTCTTTTTCAAGTATTTCCTGATGTTGTGATCTTCGACCAGAAAATCAGCAAATTCCGCATCTGCATACCATCTGGAATCCCAATCTTTGATTATTCCGACTCTCAGGCCGTGAGGATTAACCTTTTGTCCCATTCTTTAAACTTCCTCCTTAATTAACCTGCAAGAAATTTTACTTTCTTGCCCCGGACGTGTTTTCGTCCGTTCCCTATTTCTCATCAAGCACGACGGTAATGTGGCTCATTCGTTTTTCAATCCGGTAAGCCCTGCCTTGTGCCCGTGGCTGAATACGTTTCATCGTCGGTCCTTTGTTGGCAAAACACTCGGCGATAATCAGGTTTTCCGGATTAGGATACTTGGTCGGATCCTGGCCATATTTGTATTCGGCATTTGCAATCGCCGATTGTAATAATTTCTTGATAATACTTGATGCGTAACGAGGATTGTATGAAAGTATCGCTAAAGCTGTTGTTACATCTTTTCCTCTGATGGCATCCAACACGAAACATGCTTTTTGGACGGAAACCCGCGCATATGACAATTTCGCTTTGGGTCTAACGTCTACCACTGCATTACGTTCACGTTTAATTTGGCTTCTGTGTCCTTTTGCCATAGTTCTAACCTGCCTTTCTTTCCCTGATGAAGCTTTAGTTTTCCTTTGGTTTTGCGCCTTTGCACGATACCTTAGATAAACTCTTCATCATTTCACTCGTGATTTCTTTTCGTCTTTGCCATGGCCGCGATAAGTTCTTGTGCTGACAAATTCGCCTAATTTGTGGCCAACCATATCTTCTGTGATATAAACCGGCACGTGTTTCCTGCCGTCATGCACAGCAATCGTATGTCCCACAAATGAGGGGAAAATCATCGAACGGCGGGACCAGGTCTTGAAAACCTGCTTTTGTCCTGAAGCATTCAAAGCATCAATTTTCTTCAGCACGCTTTTATCTGCAAATGGCTCTTTTTTTAGTGATCTATTGGACATAAATACTTTCCTCCATTACTATTTACAGCTTTACTGTTAATAGTGCCTGCACACAAATCTTCGATTTGGCGCGTACTATTCTTTACTATTTCATTGCTCTGCCGTCACGGCGTCTGATAATCAACTTGTTCGAAGCTTTTTTCTTCTTTCTGGTTTTGAGGCCAAGGGCCGGTTTGCCCCATGGGGTGCTTGGGCCGGGACGACCGATACCGGTTCTTCCTTCACCGCCACCGTGCGGGTGGTCGTTGGGGTTCATAACCGAGCCGCGGACAGTCGGGCGGAAGCCCATGTGACGTTTCCGTCCGGCTTTACCGACATTAATCAAGTTGTGGTCGCCATTGCCAACAATCCCGATTGAAGCACGGCAACGAATCGGAACCATCCGCATTTCGCCGGAGGGCAGGCGCAAAGTCGCATATTTGCCTTCTTTCGCCATCAATTGGGCGCTTGTTCCGGCAGAGCGCACCATTTGGCCGCCTTTGCCAGGTAATAATTCGATATTATGAATATTGGTACCAACCGGAATTTTGTCAAGCGGTAAGCAGTTGCCAACTCTTACTTCGGCATCAGGCCCGTTCATAATTTTCATTCCGTCGGTCAAACCTTCCGGAGCAAGGATATAGCTTTTTTCGCCGTCAACATAGGCGATAAGGGCGATATTTGCTGAACGGTTCGGGTCGTATTCGATACCAATAACATTACCCGGGATTCCGTCTTTAGTTCTTTTAAAATCAATAATCCGGTATTTTCTTTTGGCACCGCCGCCGCGATGACGGACAGTAATCTTACCCTGATTGTTACGGCCGGCCTGGCGGTACAAGGGCGCACAAAGAGACTTTTCCGGTTCGGTTTTAGTGATTTCAGCGAAATCAGAGCCGGTCATTTGTCTTCTTGAAGGTGTATATGGGTTATAAGTCTTAATTCCCATGACTTTATCTCCTTTCGGGGTTCCGTTTTAGAGACCCGTGAATAATTCGATATCTTTGCTTTCAGCAGTAAGTTGAACGATTGCCTTTTTAGTTTTAGCAGTCCGGCCGTAGATGTTTCCGCGGCGTTTCACTTTGCCATCGTAGTTCATTGTGTTAACTTTTTTCACTTTGGCGCCGTCGAACATTTTTTCTACTGCTTCTTTAATTTGAACCTTGTTTGCTTCCGGATGGACGAGGAAAGTATATTTCTTTTCGCCCATTGCGGACATGCTTCTTTCGGTGATAACCGGCTTTAAAATAACATCATAATATTGTAACGCTGCCATTATGCATACACCTCCTCGATTTTGGCGACTGCTTCCTTGGTAAGGATTAGGGTATCGCCTTTCATGATATCATACACGTTGATGGTGTTCGGTTGCGCTGTTTTAATCTTGGGAATGTTGCGGGCGCTTTTAATGATATTTTCATCATTTTCAGCGATTACAATCAACGCTTTTGTTACTTTTAAATTATCAAGGACAAGCTGGAACTTTTTTGTCTTTACTTCCTCGAGCTTGAGTTCATCAAGGACGATTATTTTTCCGCCTTCGGCACGGCTGGTTAAAGCCGATTTGAGGGCTAAACGTTTTTCTTTTTTGTTCATCTTGAAGCTGTAATCACGGGGGGTCGGGGCAAATACTACGCCGCCGCCGCGCCATTGCGGTGACCGAATCGAACCCTGACGGGCATGACCGGTTCCTTTCTGACGCCAAGGTTTGCGCCCGCCGCCTCGTACTTCGGAACGGGTTTTTGCTTTTTGGGTACCCTGACGTTTGTTGGCTAGCTGCTGAACAACTGCCATGTGTACCAAATGTTTGTTTATTTTGACACCGAAGACTTCATCGTTTAATTCGATTGAGCCGACTTCTTTGCCTTCCATATTATAAACAGATACTTTTGCCATCTGAATGGTCCTCCTTTTCTTAGGCGTTCGTCTTAACCGTTTCTTTTATCGTCACAAGGGCTTTCCTGTTGCCGGGTACTGCCCCTCTGACCAGGATCAGGTTTTTCTCAACGTCAATACGGACGATTTCGAGATTTTGGACCGTGATCTTTTTGTTACCCATTTGACCGGGCATTTTCTTTCCTTTGAAAACGCGGGCGGGGGAAGCGGCAGCGCCACTCGAACCTTGATGGCGATGAAATTTCGAACCATGTGTCATCGGGCCGCGGTGGAAATTATGCCGTTTGATTGCACCTTGGAAACCTTTACCCTTTGAAGTCGCCTGTACGTCAACTTTGTCGCCGACTACAAAGATATCGGCTTTGATTTCGCTGCCAAGGCTATATTCATCTGCATTAGCAAAGGCAAATTCGCGGATAAAGCGCTTGCCGGTGGTTCCGGCTTTCTTCAAGTGGCCAAGAAGCGCCCTGGGAACACCATGACGGTGGACTATTTCTTTTTTCCCGCTTTTGTCTCTATTAACGATACGTTCTTTCTTTTCTATAAAACCGACCTGAACGGCGCTATAACCATCGTTTTCAATCGTTTTAATCTGAGTGACGATACAGGGCCCTGCTTCTAGTACTGTTACGGGGATTAGGGCGCCGGCTTCGTCGAAAATTTGAGTCATTCCGACTTTTGTTGCCAAAATTGCTTTTTTCATCTTTTTCTCCTCCCCTATTTCTGTTTCATTCTGATGTCAATGTACACACCAACCGGCATTTCGAGCCTTTGTAAAGCATCTACTGTCTTGGGGGTCGGGGAAATAATGTCAATCAGGCGTTTGTGGGTTCTTTGCTCAAATTGTTCGCGGGAATCTTTGTACTTGTGCACCGCTCTTAATATAGTAACAATTTCCTTCTTGGTCGGAAGGGGGACCGGCCCGGAAACCTGGGAACCGTTCTTTTTAACCGTTTCGATGATTTTCTTCGCCGATGCATCAATTAATTGATGATCGTAAGCTTTGAGTGTAATTCGCATTACTTGACTTGCCATAAAAAGTTGCCTCCTATCTGCACTTTTTGAGTTACTATTAAGTGCCACTGTTCCGCAGTTTACTGCACTGTCCCGCGAGGTGCTTTGTGCGTTTTTTGCTCAAAACCCTAGTTGCGCAAGCGCCAAATCACGCTTTTCAGCGATTTGTGTGCATTCTGCATTGCAGTTTACTGCAATGTACACTCACCCGTGTGTGTCATACTTTTCTTAAAAGAGATGGAAGGGCTTGCCTTCCTTGCTTTCTAAACACTTACTGGCACGTCTAAAGACGTTGGTACAGTGACTTGCCGTCAGATTAATTGACTTTCGCTCCACGGAACTATCACAGGCCTTGAAAACCTGGAAGAATGCTTTGCATTCTTCTGGACAAAATTTCTTTTGTCCTGGAACCTCGCGCTTCACAGCTATCAATGTCACAGCGAAATCTAGTATATCGTAGTTTTAAAGGCTTGGCAAGTGTTTTTTTCGATTTTTTGAAATTTATGAAGTTTTTTTTATTTTAGCTATTATATAAAGTAAGCAAGGCGGGCAATAAACACTCTCCGTTACTACGGCCTAAATTGGTGTAAAATAAAAGTTTTCTTCCGGGAAGAAGGCGGCCTAAGGTAACTGCGAGTTGTTTTTGCCCTTCTTGCATATGTACATTATATAAAGTATAATCAAGAACATCATACTACATACAAACGGAGAAAAAAACATGCCTAAGATAACCCCTTTTAAAGCAATTCGCCCCAATAAAGATATCGCTGCCAAAGTAGCCGCCTTACCCTACGATGTCTATAATAGAAAGGAAGCTATAGATATAGTTGCCAATGAGCCGCTTTCATTTCTGAAGATAGACCGGGCCGAAACCAGCTTTCCGGAAAACGTAAGTACTTATGACGACTGCGTTTATCAGCGGGCAAAAGAGTTACTTGAAATGATGATAACTGATGGTTCCTTTATAATAGAAAATAACACTTGTTATTATATTTATGAATTGACAATGGACGGCCATACCCAGACCGGTTTCGTCGCTTGTTCAGCGGTTTCTGATTATCAGGACGATATCATTAAAAAACATGAAAATACCCGGCCGGAAAAAGAGCTTGACCGGATTCGCCATATTGACACGACTAATGCCCATACCGGCCCTATTTTTATGGCTTACCGCGCCAATGGAGCGATTAATGGAATCATTGTCAATGAAAAAAAAGCTGCTGCCGAATACGATTTTGTTTCGGATGATGGAATCAGGCACCGGGTTTGGGTTATTAATGATGATAAAACCATTAATGAATTGGAAAAAGCTTTTTCCGCTATTCCCGCAACCTACATCGCCGATGGGCATCACCGCTGTGCTTCGGCTTACAAAGTCGCCCTTAAACGGAAAGAGGATAACCCCCATCATTCCGGTGACGAAGAATATAACCGCTTTCTTTCAGTATTATTTCCTGACGACCAACTCAAAATCCTGCCTTATAACCGGGTGGTTGCTGATTTAAACGGCCTTAGCCAGGATGAATTTGTTGAAGCAATTAAGAATCAGGGGTTTTTGGTTGAATATACCGGCAAAGAAGCAGTCGCACCTGACCGCAAGGGTGTTTTCGGCATGTATTTAAGAGGTAACGGCTGGTATCGTTTAACCGCGAAACCGGAACTT
>WRAQ01000047.1 GCA_009780115.1 Lachnospiraceae bacterium | reverse complement strand
GAACGAAAAACAAAAAAATCATTTGGCATTTCAAATCTTGGGGTACAAGATTTTGAGGGATTTTCATTCAAAGTGAGTGATGTATGGTTTGTCAACCCCGCATTTCCGCAAAATTTTTTGACCGTTGGTTTTATTACGATTGACGGTATAATTAAGTTTTGTTTGCATTATTCGGAAATGACTGAAACACAAATTGTAAATATATACAATAAATTCAAAGAGTTGGTATAATCCTTTTCAAGTGCTTAATGCCGCATAAAGGGTACATTTACTGTTAAATATGAACGCGGTTTTAGTGCATGATGTTATACATATGCACATTAAATTTAATATTGCTGTTACAGTTTTGATAAAATAAAAGGCGGACTCAAATCCGCCTTTTATCCTACTTATTAATTAAATCCCCTAGGGATTAGATAACCCCTTGCGCTATCATCGCTTCCGCGATTTTCTTAAAGCCGGCAATATTTGCCCCTGCGACAAGGTCGTAACCTAACCCGTATTCGGCCGCCGCTTTTGCTGATTCGTCGTGAATACTTTTCATAATAACCTTAAGTTTGGCATCAACTTCTTCGGCTGCCCATGAATAACGCATTGAATTTTGGCTCATTTCCAGAGACGAGGTTGCAACACCACCGGCATTAACTGCTTTTGACGGGGCGATAATCAGGCCATTTTCCTGGAAATATTCAATTGCTTCATTACGGCAAGGCATATTTGAAACTTCAACGATATATTTCGTGCCATTTGCGACAATAGTTTTTGCTTCTTCAAGGCCGATTTCGTTTTGGGTAGCGCAAGGCATTACGACATCGGCTTTTACTTCCCACGGTTTTTTTCCGGCGTGGAAAGGTAAACCAAATTTAACCGCATAATCTTCGGCCTTGTCACGGCCGGAAGCACGCATAACCGTCAAATAATTGATTTTTTCCGGAGTGCTGACACCATCAGGATCGTATATATAACCGTCCGGCCCGCTGATTGTGATGACTTTGCCGCCAAGTTCAGCAATTTTTTCCGCCGAACCCCAGGTAACATTACCGAAACCGGAGAGGGCAAAGGTAAGGTCTTTGATATCAACATTTTCATGTTTGAACATTTCATTGGCGTAATAAACCGCGCCATAACCGGTTGCTTCGGGGCGGATAAGCGAACCGCCGTATGATAATCCCTTACCGGTCAAAACGCCATTTTCCCAGACTGCTTTAATTCTTTTGTATTGGCCGTAAAGATAACCGATTTCACGGGCACCAACGCCGATATCACCGGCCGGGACGTCAACATCGGGCCCGATATGCCGGTAAAGTTCCGTCATAAATGCCTGGCAGAAGCGCATGACTTCCCCGTCGGAACGCCCGCGCGGGTCGAAATCGGAGCCGCCTTTTCCGCCGCCGATAGGCAGGCCGGTCAGCGAATTTTTAAAGGTCTGTTCGAAAGCAAGAAATTTCGCAATGCTCAAATTGACCGAAGGATGGAAGCGAAGCCCGCCTTTATACGGCCCGATCGCCCCATTAAACTGCACCCTGAAGCCGCGGTTAACTTGAACCTGGCCGCTGTCGTCAACCCAACTAATCCGGAAAACGATAACGCGCTCCGGTTCGGTAATCCTTTCAAGCAAGCCCATTTTTTGAAATTCCGGATGCTTGTCCACTACTGCTTCAAGGGATTTGAAAACTTCTTCTACTGTTTGGAGGAACTCCGGTTCGTTCCCATCACGTGTTTTTACTTTTTCCAGTACTTCCTGCATATAAGTATTAATAATAATCACCATCCTTTGTTTAGTCTCTTTTAACGCTGGTATCATATTATCATAAAAAAAACGAAAATGAAATAAAAATTGCAGAAAAATTTGACTAAGATTATCTAATGACTCTTAACATTGTATTGCATTTGTACATTTATGTGATAAAATAGGTTATATTATTTTAGAGGTGATTTTTATGGCAAAAACATCAAGTATGTATATTCGCATCGACCCGCAAGTAAAATCAGAAGTAGAAGCTGTTTATGCCCAATACGGTATGAGTATTACTGATGCAATTAATGTATTTCTCTACACATCACGAAACGTAGGCGGACTTCCTTTTGACTTGCGCCCCTCTGTACCAAATGCTATAAAGGCTATTGAGGAAGTAAAACGTATGAAACTGGATTCGTCATTAGAAAGGTTTACACCGATGTTGATGAAATGATGAAGGAGCTGCTTGCTTAATGTCGATGGTTATTGATAAGGATGTGTTCATAATTGTTTATAGTCCCTTCTTCTTTTGAGATTGTGTAATGCCCTACTCATTGTTGTTGGAACAATAGGAAGCGGAAATTTAATACCAGAAGAATATTATGAGGGTAAAATGATTCTTGTAACACATGCTCATAAAATATTTAATGGAAAATCGATTTTTGGAACAGGGAATAAGTTTGAAAAAGCCGGTTGCATTATTTTAGACGATGCACATGCTTGCATTGATGCGATTAGAGAATCATTTATGGTTACTATAAATAAAAAGAAGTATAGTGAATTATATGCTGACTTGTTTAATTTATTCGAAGAGGATTTAAATGAACAAGGGGAAGGAACGGTATTGGATATTATTAATGGAAATGATTTTGAAAGCATATTACCAATACCATATTGGAGCTGGATAGATAAAAAAACAGAAGTTTTGAAATTATTATCTGAATATGTTAAAGAATCATTTTTAGCATTTTCATGGTCACTTTTTCGTGATAATTTGGATAAATGCCAAGCATTCGTTGGGAGTAATGGAATTGAAATAATGCCTATGAGTATTAGTGTTGATATTTTTGGAACTTTTTCAAAAGCTGGCAATAGAATTTTGATGTCAGCAACAACACAAGATGATATATTTTTTGTAAAAACGCTTAGTTTTTCGGCAGAATCAGTGAAAAATCCATTACTTACAGAGGGACAAAAGTGGTCAGGTGAAAAAATGATTTTACTTCCATCCTTAATTAATGATAGCTTTAAGCGGGAAAAAATGGTTGATTTTTTTTCAGAGCGTAGTTATAAATTTGGTGTTGTAGCCCTTGTCCCTACATGGAAAAAGCAAAAAGATTATGGAAACTGTATACTAGCAGATTCCGAAACCATTTTTTCAGAGATATCGGATTTGAAGAAAGGTTTATTTGGCAAAGTATTGGTATTAGCAAATAGATATGATGGAATCGACCTTCCTGATGCTGCTTGTAGAATACTGATACTAGATTCTCTTCCTTTTTTTACAAATATGAATGACCTTTATGAAGAACAGTGCAGAACGAATAACAGGTTGGTACAAAAAAAGATTGCCCAAAAAATTGAACAAGGTCTGGGGCGAAGTGTGCGAGGGGAAAAAGACTATTCATGCATATTAATTCTTGGAGCAGATATTGTAAAGTTTATGAGAAATTCTTCAACCAAAGAATTATTTTCTGAGCAAACTCAAAAGCAAGTAGAAATAGGATTGCAATTAGCAAAATGGTCTAAAGAGGAAGTTGAGGAGAGCAGGATAGAGGATGTCGTAGAACTAATAAATCAGTGTCTAAAGAGAGATGATGGTTGGAAAGAATACTATAAAGATGAAATGGATAAAATTTCTGGAATCGTGATTGAAGATGATATGTTTCATGTTATAATTTCAGAAAAAAAAGCAGAAGTATTATATTATAAAGGGAGATATGATGAGGCTATACAAACGCTAGAAAAACTTATTAATGAGATTAAACTGGATAAAAATGATAAGGGCTGGTACTTTCAATTGATGGGACGATATAAGTATGCAATTAGTAAAGTAGAAGCTACAAAGTATCAAAACAAAGCTTTTGCATTAAATCCTCAACTTTTGAAGCCAAAAGAAGGGATTTCATATACCAAAATGAAAGATATAAATTCTAGCAGAGTGAGTTCCATAAAAAAATGGTTTGAAAATTTTTCTACGTATGAAGATATCGTTCTTGATGTAAATGATTGTTTAGAAAGTTTAAGTTTTGAATTAGAACCGGAGAAATTTGAAAAAAGTCTTGAGAACATAGGAAAGCTATTAGGATTTGAAAGCCAAAGACCTGATAAATTAATAAGGAAAGGACCTGACAATCTTTGGTGCATAAAGAGCAACTCATATATATTATGGGAATGCAAAAATAATGTGAAAGCGGAAAGAAAAGTAATACATAAACATGAAGTTGGGCAAATGAATAATCATTGTGCTTGGTTTGAAAATGAATATGGCTCAGTTCAAGTTTTAAGAATCATGGTTATTCCGACTAAAAATTTAGCGCATGATGCTGACTTTGCTTATGATGTAAAAATAATAAGAAAAAATGGATTGAATAATCTAAAGAAAAACATTTCTAACTATATAAAAGAATTTAAAGACTACGATTTTAGAAACTTAGCAGATGAAGTCATTAATGATGCGTTATTATATCATAAATTGGATGAAGATAATTTGATAAATCTAGTGTTGAAAACTGGAAAAAAGAAAAAAATTAATATTGTGTTTGAGAGGTAAATCTGAGTTGCGCTGTTCAGTATTTACCGACTTGGATATTCGCCTGCTATTTCGTCCAAAGTCAAATTAGGTGATTCTCGGTATTAGCGAAAGCACTTTATTTAGACATTTAATAGGACATTTATTTGGCCACCAGAATCTAAAGAAAGTTGAGGGGCTTGGATAATGAATGATAAATATGAAGTTATTATATACCAAACCGAAGATGGCTTGACAAAAATAGATGCTCGTATGAAGGGCGAAAATCTTTGGCTTACACAGGCACAGATTGCGGAGTTATTTGGTCGTGAAAGGTCTGTAATAACAAAACATATCCGAAGTATCTTTTCGGAAGGGGAACTCAGTAAAGAAAGCAATGTGCAAAAAATGCACATTCCTAATTATGATAAACCAGTTAATTTCTATAACCTTGATGTCATCATAGCCGTTGGTTATCGTGTAAAATCCAAGCGCGGTACACAATTTAGACAATGGGCAACTAATATTTTGCATGAATATCTTCAAAAAGGATTTGCAATGAATGACGACCAATTAAAAAATATGGGCGGCGGACTTTATTGGAAAGAACTTTTAGAACGCATCCGCGATATTCGTGCCAGCGAAAAAGTGATGTACCGGCAAATACTTGACTTATACGCAACAAGCCTTGATTATGATGCCACTATGCCGGAAACAATAGAATTTTTCAAAATCGTGCAGAATAAACTACATTATGCTGTCAGTGGACACACGGCAAGTGAAATATTATTTGAACGTGCCAATGCTGAGTTGCCGTTTATGGGCTTAACCGTTTTTAAAGGCAAGCGACCGGTAAAAAGTGAAGTAACGGTTGCCAAAAACTATATGACCGAAAAAGAACTCTTTGCTTTACGCCGGATGGTAAACGCATTTTTCGATATGGCGGAATTAAAAGCATTTACACAAGAACCAATGTATATGAAGGACTGGTTAAAAACTTTAGATAAATTTTCGAAGAACTTCGGTATGGGTGTTTTAGTTGGAGCGGGGAAGGTCAGTCATAAAGATGCCGTGGACAAGGCGCATAAGGAGTATAATACATACCGGACACAGATTTCTGATGAAATGACTGCGGTTGAAAAAGCGTATATAGAGACATTGCGGGAGATGCAGAGGAAGCTTAAAGCCGGGGGTAGCGGCGATGAGTGAGTGGGAAAAAACCATTTTAGGAAAGCCTATTGAGTGAGGTCGAGCTGAACCCCAAACTGGTCCTTTGGGACTATGTTAAGTGCTTTAGTGGTAGTATAAAAATAGTATAAGTTAAACATGGAAAATTCCAAAGTAAGAGTTATACTAAAATCATAGTACAGGATGGAGGAAATTTTTCATAAAAAGACAAATCGAAAAAAGCTTTAAGGAAGGTTTAACTAAACCAAACAACGGCACTATAATAGTGAAGGTAGTAATAAATGAAAAAAAATAAAACCCTATTATTTGCTTTAGCCGCTTTACTCATATCACTAATTAGCGGTTGCGCTTTGCCGGCAAATGAAAATAAACAAGCTTTATACACTAAAATATCCGCGGCGGCGGCTTATAAAATAATGAAATCGGGGGATGATTTTATCCTCCTTGATGTGCGGACGATAGAAGAGTATGTCGAAAAGCATATTGCCGGGGCGATATTAATTCCTGATTATGAAATTGCCAGTCGTGCCGAGATTGAATTAACTGACAAAGATACAATAATTTTAGTCTATTGCCGAAGCGGGCGGCGGAGCGAAAATGCGGCAAAAGAGCTTGTCGAAATGGGGTATACTAATGTTTATGATTTCGGCGGGATAATTGATTGGCCGTATGGGACGGTGAGTGAGTAAAAAACGCCCCGGATAACCGGGGCGCCAAACGAAGCATTAGATTTTCTTTGTTTCTTACCAAGACTTCACTTCTTTCCACAATCTATTATACAACTCATCACCCTTTGCGCCAAGAAAACGGTATGTTTCCAAACCATAGAAATCTTCGAGGTTCGGGAAAGCAATTTCTGAATAACGCAGTTCAGGGTCTTCAATCATTGACCGGGCGGTTACGTTGGGTGTCGAATAGGTGATATATTCGAAATTCATTAAGGCGATATCCGGGCGGCACATGAAGTTAATAAATATTTCGGCGTTTTCCGGGTTTTCGGCATTTTTGGTAATAACCCATGAATCAATCCAGACATTCGTGCCTTCTTTGGGGATTACAAAAGCCAAATCAGGATTTTCTGCTTTGGTATAAAGTGCTTCACCGGAATAAATAACACCGAGAGCGGCTTCGTTGCCAATCATCTTGTCGCGGACCTGGTCAATTACATAGGCTTGCACCAGCGGCTTTTGGGCGATTAAGGCATCTCTTGCAATTTCTAATTCATTTTCATCCATCGTATTTAATGAAAACCCATTTAATTTTTGCGCAACCATAAAAGCATCACGGACTGAATCTTGCATTAAAATTTTGTCGGTATATTTTTCATCCCACAATATCGCCCACGAATCAACCGGCCCATCGACCATTGTCTTATTATAAAGGATTCCAACGGTCCCCCATTTATAAGGGACAGAGTATGTTCCGGTTGGGTCAAATTCCCGCGAACGCTCAAAATATTCCGCGCCGATATGCTCGGTTGCATTCGGGACATTGGCGAAATTTATTTCCCGTAACAAATCATTTTCTAATAGCTTTTGAATCATGTAATCCGAAGGGCACAAGACATCATAATTTGATGAACCTGATTCGATTTTGGGAAACATAATTTCATTAGTTTCATACTCATCATAGATAACTCTGATTCCGGTTTCTTTTTCAAACATCTTAATTACTTCGGGGTCGATGTATTCGCCCCAGTTGTAAACGACAACGCGGCCATTCGGGCCGTCTTTGCTGCCGCACCCGCTCATCAAAATACCAAGACAAACCATGGCAAAAAGCAGGCTAACTAATTTTTTTGTAACAATTTTGTTTTTCATAATATCCTCCTAGATGTCTTTATGAACTTGTTTTTTTCGTACATCCCCGGAAGGGAGACGGTTTATTAGTAACAAAAGCAGCAATACGGAGACGAAGATGAGGGTGGAAAGCGCATACATTTCCGGTTTGATGCCTTTTCTTACTTCGGAATAAATTTTCGTTGACAGAGTGTGGACACCCGGCCCTTTGGTAAAGTGGGTAATGATAAAATCATCAAGTGACATCGTAAAAGCCATCAAAAATCCGGCAATAATCCCCGGAAGCAGGTCGGGAAGGACTACTTTGAAAAAGCCATATACCGGCCCTGCGCCAAGGTCCCTTGCCGCTTCATAAGTGCTTGGGTTAAGCTGGCGCATTTTCGGCATGATACACAGGATAACATAAGGGATATTAAAAGTAATATGTGATAAAAGTATCGTCCCGTAGCCGAATTTTATACCCATACTAATAAATAACAGCATTAATGAAATACCGGTTACGATTTCAGCATTTAGCATCGGAATGTTAGTAATCCCCGTCACGACGGCGCGGCTCGTTTTTTTCATCCGCATAATCGCGACACAAGCAATCGTCCCGATGACGGTTGCAACCAAAGCAGAAATTAAAGCGATGGACAAAGTATTAAACAAAGCCCACATGATATCTTCACTTTGAAATAATGAACCGTACCATTTTAAAGTAAAACCGCCCCATTTTGCTCTTGTTCTGCTGTCATTGAAGGATAAAATAACAAGTGTTATGATTGGGGCATACAAGAAGACGAATATCAAACCGATATAAAATCTTTGGAGGGCTTTTCTTGTCATAAGATATTTCCCTCCCCGTTTTTGTCAAAAATAGATGAAGCAATCATATTAACAATGATAAATAACATCAGCACAATTGAAAGGCCGCTGCCTAAATGCCAGTTTCCGGCGTGGGTAAATTCTTCTTCAATAACATTGCCAATCAACAGGATTTTGCTTCCGCCAAGTAAGTTGCTGATGACGAAGGTCGTCAGGGCAGGGATAAAAACCATCGTTATCCCGCTGATTATACCGGGTAAACTTAAGGGGAAGATAATTTTTTGTAAGACTTTGAACCCGTTCGCCCCTAAATCGCGGGCGGCATTGATTACATTTTTATCAATTTTCAATAAGCTATTATAGATAGGAAGAACCATAAAAGGCAGAAAATTGTATACCATACCGAAAACAATTGCCGCCGGTGTATTGATAATATTTAAAGGCGGAAGCCTTAGAAAAGCAAGGATATTATTAATAACCCCGGTTTTTTCAAGCAAAGTTTGCCACGCAAGGGTGCGGAGTAAAAAATTCATCCACATCGGCAGGATAAATAAAAAAACGACAAACCCATAGCGGTTGATGCTGGTCTGCGACAAAATATAAGCTAAAGGGTAAGCGAGAAGCAGACAGATAACGGTTGCAATAACAGCTAACTGTATCGCGAGCCTAAGCGCTTTGGCATGTACGGGCGAAGCGATGGCGAAGATGTTATCAAGGGTAAAGTTTCCATTGCGGTCAATCATGCCATAATAAAATATCATGATTAAAGGGACAACGATAAAAATAACCACCCAAATTAAGTAGGGTGAACCGATTAAGAAAGCACCGGGGCGTTTATGATTTGAATTATTTATCATATTCATCCTCTTCATAAATCAGATAAAGTATATCTCTCCGTCTCTACGGCTTAATTAGCTTCCGCGTTACATTTTCTTTTGGGAAGAAGGCGGCCTAAGGTTCCTGCGAGATATTAATAAGTCTATTCTTCGATAGAAACAGCCTGTTCATCTTCCGATTCCGGTTTGTGCATAATCTGGATATTAAAGGGGTCAACCTTTATCCCCACCGGTGTCCCGACCGGAAACATACCCGTGGAATGGACGAGCCACTCAAAACCGCCGGCAGTTACTTCCATTTCATAATGAACGCCTTTGAAAATCAAATGGCTTACCACCCCTTCAATCGTTCCGGCTTCCGGTGCAACCAGTTCCACATCTTCCGGGCGGATAACGACGTCTACCGGTGTACGGCGGCCGAAGCCGGTATCAACACAGGCGAAACGGGCCCCGAGAATCTCGACTAATTTATCCTCAATCATCATCGCATCAATGATATTGCTTTCCCCGATAAAGTCAGCGACAAAGGCATTTTCCGGTTCGTTATAAATTCCTTCAGGTGTCCCGATCTGCTGGATATAACCTTGGTTCATAACAACAATGGTATCGGACATTGTCAGCGCTTCTTCCTGGTCATGGGTTACATAGATAAATGTAATACCAAGCTCATTCTTCAGGCGGATTAATTCATATTGCATATCCTGGCGCAGTTTCAAATCAAGGGCACCCAGCGGTTCATCGAGCAGTAGTACCTTCGGTTCATTCACAATTGCCCGCGCTATCGCTATTCGCTGCTGCTGGCCGCCGCTTAATGTATCAGGTTTCCGTTTCTCGAAACCGTCAAGGTTCACCAGTTTCAGGGCATAAGCGACTTTGCCGGCAATATAATCTTTGGATTTATTTTTTATCTTCAAACCAAAAGCGATATTTTCGCCGACATTCATATGTGAGAAGAGGGCATATTTTTGAAAAACGGTATTTAAAGGCCGTTTATTGGGCGGAAGATGGGTAATATCAATATTATCAAATACCACTTTACCGGTATCCGGGGTCTCGAAACCGCCAATTATCCTAAGAAGCGTGGTTTTACCGCAGCCGCTTGGCCCAAGCAGGGTCACAAATTCATTTTCGCGAATCTGTAAGTCCAGCTCATCGATGATTAATTGGCCATCAAAAGATTTGCTGATGTTTTGCAGATTAATTAAAGGTTTTGAATTAGAAAAATCCATATTTTACACCTCAAAAACTAGGCGGGCTGCTCACCCAGATAAGTGTCGCCCCGGTTTTTTTATTTGCCTTTATATAATGGGTGGAATCGGGTTTGTAATAAAAAGAGTCACCTTTTTTCACTTTAATATGCCGGTTTCCTAAGATAATCGTGATACTTCCGGACAAAATATAACCAAATTCCTCACCCTCATGCGGATTATCAGGATAGGTCGAACCGCCTGCCTTAAGGGTCAGTTTAATCGGCTCCATAATATTTTTTTGGGCATTGGGGATAATCCATTCAATTTTGTTGCCCAGTTCACTATCAATTTTTTCAAAATAATCAGCTTCGCTAAAAGCAATTTGTTCTTCGGCGGTTTCGGTGAAAAAGTCTTTCAAATCAGTCCCAAGGCATTGAAGCAAATCAACAAGGGTCGTAATCGACGGTGAAGTCAGGTTCCGCTCAAGTAAAGAGATAAACCCCTTTGACAATTCGCTGCGGTCAGCCAACTCCTCTTGGGTTAACCCTTTTTGCATTCTTAATTCTTTCAGCTTGCTCCCGATATCCATAATATATCTTTCCAATACTTGCAAACTTTTGTGCTACATGCACAAAATTGCCGATTGAAAGAATGAAAACCTTTTCAATCTTTCGTCAAATACTAAACCTAAAGTTTAATGATACTAAACAAATAAAACGTACGATTACAATTATACAATATCTGGAAAAAATGTCAAACAAAAAAATTAAGTAGTTGGCATTAGGAAAGATTTTTGGTATAATAGGGATAGTTTTAAATACTACAAAGGATAGGTTAAAATATGGGTAAAGAAGGAAGATTAGTAAACAGTGTCATTTTTTCAGCTTGGAATATCATCTTGATTGTAGTTGCGGTAGGTTATATCGCTCAATTATTAGGCGGAGAAACTGAACGGGCACTATTGTTCATCTCATTTATCGCCGTTGGCTGGATACCATTAATAATAGGTAATATCGTATTTTTTAGAAACCGGGACAGTGACAAGTTCAAATATATAGCTGCTTATGGTTACTTAATTTTTTATGTTTACGCATTAATGATGGGAAGAAATTTATTAATGATAGCTTATATTGTTCCCATTCTTTCCGCATTATTTGCCACAAATGAGTTTAAATTGCTTCGAAATGTTACGGTGGTGACTATTATTACTGCCGTTGCGAAAATGATTCAGATTATTTTCATCAGAAATGAACTTGACCAATACAATATGGAAGATGTTCAGATATTACTGTTTTTAATTCCGCTTACAATGATTTTAGCCTGTGTAGCAAGCCGTTGTTCCGGCAAAATTTTTGATAACAAGATGAAATTAATTGAAGAACAGAAGAGCCGGCAAGATGAGCTTATTACTCATATTTATGAATTTAATGAAGGGATTCACCGGACGATTGACGAAATTCACGAAGAAGCCAAAACAATGGCTGACCGTAACCGGCCAATCAACCAAAATATCGATGAAATTGCTTCAAGTTCGGCCCATACTGCCGATTCAATCCAGAAGCAAATGGAGATGACAAGTTCAATCCAGCAAAGTATTACTGATGCCGTTGAACTTTCGGTAGAGATTAGTGATTTGACAGGGGTTTCCGGGGAAAATATCCGTTTAGGCATGGAGAATATGCAATCTTTAAGTGCCAGTGCCAAAAGTGCGAACGATAGTATTGAAACGGTCAAACGCAGTATGGATGAACTGAATAAGAAAGCCGAAGAAGCAAAAGATATTATTGATATGATTAATGAAATCGCTGAGCAGACGAATTTGCTTGCGCTTAATGCTTCGATTGAGGCAGCAAGGGCCGGTGAAGCCGGGCGCGGGTTTGCAGTCGTTGCAAGCGAGATTACTTCGCTGGCGAACCAGACGAAGAATGCGACCGAAAGCATTGGGGCGATTATCAATAGTCTCAAAGATGATGCTTCATATGCCAATAGTTCCGTTGATGTAATGACCGAAATCAGTGAGAAACAAAACAGCCTGATTTATAATACTGAAGAATCATTTAAAACAATCAATGTAAGTATGAAGCAGGTGACAACCAATGTCAGTCATCAGAAAACGCAAATGGAAGAGATGAAGCAATCAAATCTTGCCATTGTTGACAGTATTGAAACTATTTCCCGGTCAAGTGAGCAGATGTCAATTAATTCAGACAGCACGAAAGCCCTTACGATGGAAAACTCCGAAAACACCGAAAAAGTAAGAGATTTGCTTGGCCAAATCGCAAATGACTTAAGATTATTTGAGCAGGAACGTCTTAACGATAATAACTAGCAAAGGAAATCATAATGGCAAAGAAGAATGAAAAATATGTCGCTTATGTATCTACTTATACATCAGGTACAAAAGAAAAATGCGGAATCAAAATTTATGATGTTGATATGGAAAAGGGCCGCTTTAGTGAAAAAGGCCAAATCGAAATAACCAATTCTTCCTATGTCACGATTTCGCATAACCGCCGTTTTCTTTATTCGATTACCGATTATGGTGTCCAGGCAGACCAGATTTTACCCGACGGCAATCTGCGTTTGATTAATTATGCATCAATTAATGGGATGCGTGGTTGTTATTTATCCACGGACTATGATGACAAATTTTTGATTGTTGCCGGATATCACGATGGCAAACTGACGATTCTGAATCTTGATGAAAGCGGGGCGATAGGCGATATTGTTGAAGAAGTATACCATAAGGGGCTTGGCAGTGTCGCTGAACGGAATTTCCGGCCGCACATTAATTGTGCGCGGATGTCCAAAGATAATAAATATCTGTTGGAAGCTGACTTGGGGATGGACCGGGTTAATGTTTATTCACTGAATCACACTACCGGGAAACTCAAGCTTGCTGATATCATCAGAAGTGAACAGGATTCATCGCCGCGCCATCTTAATTTTTCCCGCGACGGGCAATTTTTATTTATCGTTCATGAACTTAAGAATTATATTGATGTCTACCGTTATTTTGAAAAATCACCGGGTAATCCGGAATTTGAGAAATTGCAGACGATTTCAACCTTGAGCAAATACCATGATACGAAATCAGCCGCAAGCACCTTAAAGGTTTCTTATGACAACAAATATGTCATTAGTTCTAATGCCGGGGATAATAGTGTTATACTTTATTCGCTTGATGGTGATTTTGGTTTGCTGCACAAGGTATTTTGTCTGCCGGTCAGCGGTGATTATCCCAAGGATGCATCTTTGTTCCCTGATAACCGTCATTTGGTTTCTTTAAATCACGAATCGAATACTTTGACTTTTTTCCGGGTTGATTTGGATAAAAAGATAATGGTGATGAATGGGCCGGAGATGAAAATTGACCGTCCGAATTGTGTTATTTTTCATAAGTTGGAGAGTTAATCAATAGGACAATTATATATTCTATCAGCAACCCTGGAAAAACGTCATTACTTAGACAATGTTTTCTATTGTCTTATGTAATGTAACGTTTTTCTCGGAGCGAAAGCGTGTTGCAGAGAGAATATATAGATTGTCCTTATTTATAAAAATTCGCTAAATTCTCAAGTTTACTTGTCATATTCGTCATCATTAAATCAAGCATTGTAATCGCCGCCATACATTCGACAACCACCACCGCCCGGGGTGCGATGACCGGGTCATGGCGGCCTTTTATTTGAACTGCAGTTGGTTGACCATGTCGGTCAACGGTTTGCTGGGTTGCCGAAATTGAAGGGGTTGGTTTAAAGTGAACTCGCAGAATAATATCCGAGCCATCACTGATTCCGCCAAGGGTTCCGCCGCTGTGATTGGTCAGTTTTGATATCTTTCCATCATTAACACAAAATTCATCATTATTTTTCGAGCCGTACATTTCGGAAACAGCGCAACCGGCGCCGATTTCGACCGCTTTGGCCGCCCCGATTGACATCATTGCTTGCGCTAATTTTGCATCAAGCTTATCAAAAACCGGTTCGCCGATACCAAGCGGAAGCGGGCTTCCGCACGGAAGTGATGTTTCGCCCGGAACTCCGTTTTTGACGGGGGCTCCTTTTCCAATGGGGACTCCGCTGACCCGGCACTCAACGACACTGCCAACTGAATCACCTTTTTCTTTGCATTCGTTTATGAATTTAACCACCTTTTCATTTAATAAGGAGTTGCAAAGGTGTGCATCATTTCTCTTAGAAGTATCGCCGGGTGACACTTTTTCATCAACTTCAGGTTCGGCAGAACATATGACCGGCCCGATAGAATAAGTAAAGGCTGATATTTTTATTCCAAGTTCCAGTAAAATTTTTGCCGCGACAGCCCCGGCGGCAACCCGGCCGATTGTTTCACGGCCGGATGAACGCCCGCCGCCGCGATAGTCACGAAAGCCATACTTGGCATCATATGTAAAATCAGCATGCCCCGGCCGGTAATAAGCGGCAATCTCGTCATAGTCCTTTGAAATCTGATTAGTATTTTTTATCATCAATGAAATCGGTGCCCCGGTAGTTTTACCCGCAAAAACACCGGAGAGAATCTCAACTTTGTCAGCTTCTTTGCGGGGGGTAGTGATGGCACTTTGTCCCGGTTTACGTCTATCTAAATAGGTTTGGATATCAGAAGCTTCAAGAGAAAGGCCGGCGGGGCAACCATCAATTACCACACCTAAAGCTTCGCCATGAGATTCACCCCATGTCATTATTTTGAAGATATTACCAAATGTTGAACCAGCCATACTTGCCTCCTGTTTGAATCGTACAACTATAATGTTTTAGCGACATTATAGCACAAAAATTAGTAACACACTAGCAATAGTATGCAAAATAGTACTATACAACCCCCATATCATATGTTATGCTATATACTAGGAAGTCAGGTTTAAAGGGAATCATCTTGATGAAGCGTTTCGAAAAAACCTTTAGGGAAAAAATAAACTCATCTTATCACAAAATCGTTGGAAAGTGCCCTTTTATGCGTATTCCGGCGTTTCTTGCGTTAGGCTTTGTTTTAATTTTACATTATTTTTGGTCTGCCTTTATCGGTGCCTGGAAAAAATATGCTTTTACTTCTTTTTTATTGATTAATATCTTGATTGGTTCAAGTTTTGCTTATCCCGTTTTTGGTGATCGTGATGGGTTTATTTCTTCGCAAGCTTCATACGAAGCAATGCCGGTGGCTGAATCAACGATTAAGCTGATGAGCGATGATGAAATTTTTTATCCCGATTTTGAAGAAGAAGATTTAGAAGATAACATCAATGATTTGGATGAATATGATAGTTATTCATTGGAGGAAATATTAGCGGGGCGTGAGACAGTGGATAATTTGACTTTGCCGGGTGCCGAAGATGAAAATACCGATACTGATTTGCATGAAAATATTGAATTTTATGCCGATGACTGGCGTTTAATTTTAATAAACAAACAACATCCGATTCCTGATGATTATGCGTATGTCCTTGGGACAATAAAAGGAAGTATGCAATGTGATGCGCGGATTATTGATGAATTGTTGACAATGATGCAAAAGGCATATGATGAAGGGATTGAGTTGGAGATTATCTCGCCGTACCGTGATTTAGCCCATCAGGAACTTCTTTTCAACCGCAAAATTGATTCTTATATCCGGAGCGGTTTGTCCTATTTTGAAGCTTACCGGCGGGCGGCGCATACGGTAACAGTACCTGGAACAAGCGAGCATCAAGTTGGTCTTGCGATTGATATTACATCCCGAGATTACCGGAACTTAAATATTGGTTTTGCTGAAACTAAAGCCGGGCGCTGGCTGGCTGAAAATAGCCATGAATTTGGCTTTATTGTCCGGTATCCGCTGGGTAAAGAATATATTACCGGGATCCAATTTGAGCCTTGGCATTTCCGATATGTCGGCAAGGAAGCGGCGCGGATTATCAAAGAAGAACAGCTCACATTGGAAGAATTTTTAGAAAAATATGTTGCTATGAACAAATAAGATGTTCATAATAATTTGAGGAAATATGTTTAGGATATTAGCAAAAGATAATAAGACAAGGGCAAAAAAAGGCGAGTTTGAAACACCGCACGGGGTGATTCAAACTCCTGTTTTTATGAACGTTGGAACGGCGGCAGCAATAAAAGGGGCGGTATCAACTGTTGACTTAGAAGAAATCAGTACTAAAGTACAGCTTTCAAATACCTATCATCTTCATCTCCGGCCCGGTGATGAAATCATCGCAAGTTTAGGCGGGCTTCACCGGTTTATGTCATGGGACAAGCCGATTCTGACTGATTCCGGCGGTTTTCAAGTTTTTTCATTAGCCGCTTTGCGGAAGATAAAAGAAGAGGGTGTCTATTTTAGTTCGCATATTGACGGGCGCAAAATTTTCATGGGTCCGGAAGAAAGTATGCAAATTCAATCGCATCTCGCTTCAACTATCGCGATGGCTTTTGATGAATGCCCGCCGGCAAAAGCGGGAAAAGAGTATATTGAAGATTCGGTTCAGCGGACGACGAGATGGCTGTCCCGTTGTAAAACCGAACTTAACCGCTTAAATGAGTTACCGGAAACAATTAATAAAAAGCAGATGTTATTTGGCATCAACCAAGGCGCAATTTTTGCCGATATCCGGATTGAACATGCCAAGCGGATTTCCGAATTTGATTTGCCCGGTTATGCAATTGGCGGGCTTGCTGTTGGTGAAAGCCATGAAGAGATGTACTATATCTTAGATGAAGTGATTCCCTATCTTCCGGCAACGAAACCTGTTTATTTGATGGGTGTCGGTACACCGGCGAATATTTTGGAGGGAATCGGGCGTGGCGTGGACTTTTTCGACTGTGTTTATCCGAGCCGGAATGGCCGTCATGGCCATCTTTATACTAATTATGGAAAGTTGAATTTATTTAATAAAAAATATGAGCTGGATGACCAGCCAATCGATGAAGATTGTAATTGTCCGGCTTGCATGCGTTATTCACGGGCATATATCCGCCATTTATTAAAAGCAGGGGAAATGCTGGGGATGAGGCTCTGTGTTTTACATAATCTTTATTATTATAATAAAATGATGGAAGAGGCCGGGGAAGCGATTGCGGAAGGAAATTTCACTTCGTATAAGCAAACGAAATTGAAATTTTATGAAAATTAAATAGGTCTAGCCCTTGTTTTTAGAAGGTTATTTGTGTATTATGATACTAGGGTCAAAACCTTTTGACCCCAATATTATACATTCAAGAAAGGTTTGGAAAAATGAATATTTTATTAGGTGCCGGTGGAGAAGAACTTGCCGGGTTTGGCATGTTAGGCATGATGGGTTACTTAGTCCTTATTTTTGGATTTCTCTATTTCTTTATGATGCGTCCCCAAAAAAAGGAACGGAAAAGACATGAGGCAATGTTATCACAAGTTGCAATTGGTGATTCAGTCCTGACGAATAGCGGATTTTATGGTACGGTTATTGATCTTGCTGATGATACCGTAATTGTGGAATTTGGCAATAACAAAAATTGCCGGATCCCGATGCAAAAAAAATGTATAACCCAAATTGAAAAACCGGAAGAATAGTATGAAGAGTTTATCTAAGATATCGGGTAATGACCCGACACCAAAGATAAACTAACCTCGCTTCGCGAATACTCTTCATACGAGAAGAATGTCATAAACGCCATTCTTCCAAGTTAAATCACGCAAAAGCTGACTTTGAGGTTACGATGAACTTAAATATTACTAGTATTCCGGGCGATGGAATCGGGCCGGAAATTGTTAATGAAACAAAAAAAGTCCTTAATAAAGTTGCCGCTCTTTATGGTCATGAAATAGTATTTACCGATATCTTGATGGGCGGGGCCTCAATTGATGTTCATGGGGTGCCGCTGACAGCGGAAGCGGTTCAAGCCGCCCGGCAGGCCGATGCAGTTTTGATGGGTTCAATTGGCGGTGATACAAAAACCTCGCCATGGTATCAACTTGAACCAAAATTGCGGCCGGAAGCCGGTCTGTTACAACTTCGGAAAGAGCTTAATCTTTTTGCCAACTTGCGCCCGGCGGTTCTTTATGACGAATTAAAAGATGCCTGCCCGTTGAAAACAGAGATTAGTAATCTTGGTTTTGACATGATAATTATCCGGGAATTAACTGGCGGCTTGTATTTTGGCGAACGTAAGACGGTCTTAGAAAATGGAATCAGGAAAGCGGCCGATACGCTTGTTTATGATGAAAACGAAATCCGGCGGATTGCGGTGAAAGCTTTTGAAATCGCAATGAAGCGCAAAAAAGAAGTTATCAGCGTTGACAAAGCAAATGTGCTTGACTCTTCGCGTTTATGGCGGACAGTGACGGAAGAAGTAGCGCGTGATTATCCCGAAGTTACTCTTTCTCATATGTTGGTCGATAATTGTGCAATGCAACTTGTAAAAGCACCGGCCAGGTTTGATGTTGTGCTTACGGAAAATATGTTTGGTGATATTTTATCCGATGAAGCAAGTATGATTGCCGGTTCAATCGGGATGTTACCATCAGCATCACTAAATGATACAAAATTCGGCCTTTATGAGCCGAGTCACGGTTCGGCACCGGACATCGCCGGGTTTGACCTTGCTAATCCTTTAGCGACGATTCTTTCAGCGGCGATGATGCTTACATATTCATTTGATTTGGACAAAGAAGCGGCGGCTATTGAAGCTGCCGTTAAGCAAGTCTTAAGCGATGGTTATCGCACCGGTGATATTTTCTCACCGGGAGATAGCTCTCTTACAAAAGTCGGCTGCCGGGAGATGGGTGATCTGGTTGCGGCGCGGGTAGTGTGAAGAAAGGGTTTGCCTTGGCAAACCCTCGCGTCGTATTTTGACTGATTAATACCGCACTAATGCTAATGCAAATCTCTTATATTACTCTTCACGTTTCTTCCTCATCACGATAACCCCAACAATCGCAACTACTAATACCCCAAGGCCTAAACCAACCAACGGCCAGCCTGAAAAATTACCGCTTTCAGTAACTAAAGCATTCGCAACGGAAGCGGGGTTTACAATTCCGGTGCCGCTATCAGAAGAATCAGGGGTCATCTCATCGGCAATAGATTCATCAGGGCCAACGACATACAATGAAAGATGGTTCGTATAGAAAGTCACAGTCTTAGTCACTTCATTATATGTACTTTCAACTAATTCTAACTCACCGTCATCGCGAAGATACCACACGAAAACCGGAATTTTTCCATCATACGGCACAGTGATAGCTATTAGCTCACCATCAAAATGGGTGATTTTTTGTGAGCCTGATGAAAGTGTAATACTGAAAATCAAGTCACTGCCCCGGACATTCTGCCTTTGGCTGACCGGAATATCGGATACTTTGAGTTGATTAAGGGTTGCGGTGATATCGGTCCCGTCAGCCTGGCCTACCGCTGATTTTAATGCTTCGGAATCAAGGAAAAGCGTACCCTGGGGTAATTTAAGTTCCAAAGACAATTCGGCATCAGTAAGTAATGATAAGGCATTGCCGGGCAGAACCGCTGTTGTTGCATCTCTAATACTTGAAAGGTCAAAATGAGCGGTGCCTTCATTAGCACTGTTAATGATTTCGATGACTCTTTCGTCAGATAAGTCCAAAGTCACACTTCCGCCGGACCTCGTGAACTCAACCGCAACGGCACCGGCGTTTGCCGGGATAGTTTCCGCAGATGCAGTACCTGTGGTATCACCTGTTTGGTTTCCATCGGGAAGCGTAGTAGTAACTCCCCCGCCGGGCCTGGGTGCCGGAGTTGGCAATTGTGTTACTGTAGGTGCCGGTGAAGGTGCCGCCGATGGTGACGGTGAAACCGCCGCCGGAGTATCGCTTGTTCCGCTATCCCCGGCCGAACCGCCGCCGGGTGCCGGTGTCGGTGTTGGCGTTGAGAATGCGGGTAAAGTTAAACTGGCACTGGTGATATCACTTGCATCATGGGTAATTGTTTCTTTCATCCGCTTGTAACCGGTAACAATAGCACCGGGTAAGATACCGGACAAAGTATTGGTTTCATCAAAGTTTACTCCGTCAAAACTGTACTCAGCCCCGGTCGTCAACGGAATAGTCACGGTATACGATATATTTGCCGTATGAACCGCAAAATTAAGATTAAATGCTGCGGGTGCATGTTGGGCAAATTTTCCGTCATCGGTAGTAATAACCGCACTTGCTGCGCTTTCCGGAGAAGTATTATGATTGTCGGTCCCTTTTAGGCGGGCAAAAAATGTATAACCGGTATTGGGGTTAAGGAAGCTGAATATAGGCGAATCCTGCCACGTACCCGTGCTAATCCGGTATTCCGCGCCCGCTATCGTATTGAGGGTAATACTAGTTGCCGTTTTACTTGCTTCGGTTGGGGGCGCAGGTGCATTTTGATTGGCCTTTGTGATAGTCCCGGTTATGCCGGTTGGCTGGGTTATCGTATAGTTTGTCGCATTGGCGGTACCGCCGCTCATCGTGAAATTATGATTGAAAGTAATCGCCTTTCCGGCCCCGGTATTCTTGTCATCATAATAAGCAGTAACTCCGGCAGCGGCAACATCAGCAGTTTCATTATTTGCCAGACCGGTAAACGAGAGCGTGCCGAAGCCTTTAACTTCATTAGTTCCGTCATAAGGTTTAGTAATATCAAAGCCGGTAATTGAAAGTGAAGCAGGGGTGATATTGGCGGTCAGGTTTGGCAAGACAAGGTGATATTTTGCCGCATCATTACCGGTGAGATAAAGCCCGGCCATCGTGACTGATTTGGTATTTTCAACATTTGCGTTTACAAACGTACCCGTAGCCGTCCCGCTTAGCGAAACATCATCACCGCTTCCGATGTTGCCGGATAAGGCTGCTGTGCCGGTAAAAGTTGCCGTATTAGTTCCGTCATAAATTTTGTTCTGCGCGGACAGCCCGATGACATTAAGCAAAATCGCATCAACAACCATCAATGTCCCGTTGTGGTAAGTAATCACATAATTGGCAGCAACAGCACCGCTGGGAGTGATGGTGAATGTATCAGCCGCAGAACTGTTAAAAGCTTTATCCAAAACAAATGTCGGTTTTGTCGTAATAATCGCTTCGGTTTCATTATTGACCAACCCGCTTACGGTATAGGTATAGGTAGGTTCACTTCCGTTTACCGTAATGACCTTGTTATTTGCGGTAATTGATAATGGTGCTGCGGTTATAGTGACACTTGTTTTTGTAACGTTGCTGTTTGTCAGATTGTATTTTCCGGCATCCATACCCTCAAGGGTGAGACCGCTGACCGTGACTGAACGTGAACCGACGTTAGCTTCATCATAAACGGCAGTATCATAAGCAACTGAAACTATGTCACTCCCGATAATACCGGAGGGGGCGGTTATACTTAGCCCTGTTACGCTAGTGGTCCCGTCGTAGACCTTGCCGTCATAGGCGACATCCCCGGCAACGGTAATAACATCTTTTTTACCAACGGAAATAGTTAAAGTTGCGCTCGTTACCGCACTATAATTCGCATCAGCGGCTTTGGTTGCCCTTACATAAATATTTCCGCTTCCGGTAATCGTAACCTGGCCGGCTGTTGTAACCGTTCCGGCTTGATTGGCGGCCGGAACCGTGGATGTATCTAATTCATATGTCACCGTACCAGTGCCGCTTCCGCCGCTTACAGAAAGCGGGAAAGCACTGTCGCCGTAGGTTTTGGTACCGGGGCTTGTGATAGTCAGGGTGTCTTGTGTTGCCAGACTGACATTGACGGTAACATTCACCGTTGCCGGGTCATCACTTCCGGCCGCCGGGGTCCCGGTTTCACCCGCCGGGTTAAAGGCGACGGTCAGAAT
>WRAQ01000046.1 GCA_009780115.1 Lachnospiraceae bacterium | reverse complement strand
GGGTCAAGTTTTACTTGATGAAGAAAATCACAGTATTAATATATACATAGATGCGGCGGCGGCTCATGAGGAAAGTGACTGGTATCTCTATTCCAAAGGGCAGATGGAAAAAATGGAATCTGATTCCTATTATCTTGATATCCGGTTAATCATGACGAAATGCCATAAGATTATGGAAAAGGATGCCTTCTATGAATATGGTAAAAGCAAAGGGTTCTTATGGGGGCAATCGTTTCAGTGTATTCAAAGGGCTTGGGTGGGAGAAGGGGTAGTAATCTCTAATATATCATTTTTGCATGGTGAAAAAGAAGATTCAGTTTTTCCTACTTCCGTATTGGATGCTTGTCTACAAATTTATTTATTTGCGATGGAGTGGCATTGCCGGCAATTAGGCATTGAGGCAAGTTATATTCCTTTTAGTATCGAAGAATTAAAGCTATATTCTGCTATACCGGAAGAAATTTATGTTTATATGGAATACAAGAAGCCATTACTAATTCAGCAGGAGTATTTCCAGGTTAAGATAACTGTTATTTCCCCAAACGGAGAGGTTTTATGTGAAATGAATGATATCCGTTTTAAGCAGGTCGAAAACAATATCTTTGATGGAGATATAGAGAGGATTCAGCAATGCCTATATCATCCCGGATGGTTTATAGAGAATCAAGAAGAAAAAATGAATACAATTGAGAAGAAGCAAATTTATCTGATATGTGACAGCCAGCCAATGCTTCAATCGTTATTGGATAGAATGGAATGCATAGATATCATTCATAAGGAAGAGCTTGATTTTGGAGCAATAGTTAAACGAAATGAAGATTCCTATGGAAATCTGCAAGGCAATCTGGTGCAATTCCTTAATAAGTTCAAGAAATATTTTGATATAGATGATAATCAGGAAAAGGAGCTAATCCTACTTACAGTTAGCAATAATGCGAAGGGACAGGAGCCCTTTTATTATGCAGTTGCCGG
Source organism: Lachnospiraceae bacterium (assembly GCA_009780115.1). Lineage (GTDB taxonomy): Bacteria > Bacillota > Clostridia > Lachnospirales > Lachnospiraceae > UBA935. The sequence goes on along the minus strand of WRAQ01000046.1, from coordinate 21,512 downwards.
AATGGCCAAGGTTATGAATTCAGAAAATTCCAAGCTAAAGGTTAGAGCAATTGAAGCGGAATGTCAAGATTTATTAAAATGTGTATCCGATACGGAGTATAGGCAGTATTTTTCTGATTTATTAAAAATAAGTATCACCAAAAAAGAAGCAACCGGATTTGTGCAATATCGGATAAGCAGGGGACAGATTCTTAAGAACCAGCTTGTACCTATGCCTTTAAAATCGAGGACTACCAAGGATGAATGGATTACCGGGCAAGATGTCTGCTTGATTCTGGGGGGGGCTGGCGGAATCGGCCAGGTAATTTCTAAGTATTTGGCAGCCAATAAGAAATGCAAGCTTGTTTGGGTCGGAAGGCGCCCTGAGAATGATTGCCTTAGGCAGATAGAATTGATAAAGAAGGCCGGAGGGGATGTCAGATATATCCAGGCAAATGCTTTAGATTATGAATCAATGCGGCAAGTTCTTTTAAAATTGCCGGAAGATATCAAGATAACCGGGATTATCCATAACGCCATTGTACTAAAAGATGTCATGTTACCGCAAATGACGGAAGCGGATTTCATTCAGATTTTTGATACAAAAGTTCTTGCAATGCAAAACTTGCTTAATTTGCTTGGCGGCGAGAACTTGCGTTTCATCATTAATTTTTCTTCAGAATGTGTTTTCAGGGGTTCCCCGGCCCAGGCAAATTATGTGGCAGCGTGCAGGTATCTGGATGCATACCTTATCAAAGAATGCGAAAAGCGCAAAATAATATTGAAAAATATTAACTGGGGTTTCTGGGCAGAAGCAGGAATTGTATCGCAGGGAGATTATAGCAAGAGGCTTAAGGCAATTGGTTTGCTGCCTTTTACGAATGATGAAGGTATCCGGATATTGGATTTGATACTTTCGTCTGGAGAGAACCAGGTTGCTGCTATCAAGGTAAACAATATATATGAAAAAAAGGTTTATATTAACAGAGATTTTGTGATTAATAGAGGGCATTTTACTTCTTGTATCGGACAAATGGTTCAGGATGCTTGTGAAGAATTTATAAATGCTTATGATGCTGCCGATATTAGAGTATATTGCAATGAGATTCCTTTATTGATGGAATACTCCGGCCTGACGGCCGGGCAAATATTGGATCAAATTCTTGCTCCAAAGAAAGTTGAAGTTAAAAAAGATTATCTCAAATATGTGAAAGCAATAAAGGAAATTCCAATACCGGATCTGGATAGGGACAAGCTTCTATCCTATCGGCAGGCATCCTTTCTTGAGCATTTGAGCCCTGGGGTCAGGGCCTGGTTTCAGCTTATTGATATTGCCGGGAATAAAGGCAGGGAAATTATTGAGGGGACAATAAAATATACCGATGTTTTCTTTGAAAAAAGCTCAAATGAACTAGTGGAAGGAATCTATAGGTACAATCCGTTATCGGCCTATTTTAACCAGAAAATGGCAGTAATCATCTCTAATATAGCGGCAGCATTGACAGACAGGAAAAAGATAAAAATTCTTGAATTTGGGGGCGGGACGGGCAGCACAAGTGAGCATGTCCTTAAAGCACTCTATCCTTTTTCAGATCAGATTGAATATATATTTACCGATGTATCCATGCATTTTTTACAGAATGCAAAAAAGAAATTTGCCTGCAAATATGAATTTGTAAAATACCAATTATTTGATATTAACCTTTCCATTGAAGAGCAGTCTATCAGCAAGAGTTCATATGACATCATTTTGGGAACAAATGCTATTCATATTGGCAAAAACATGGCCTTTATCCTTGGTAATTTGGGACAGGCACTAGCCCCGGACGGTTATCTGTGCATCAATGAACTCACCGGAAGCCATAGCGCATTAACAGTTGCTTTCGGGCTATTTACGGGCTGGTGGGATTATGAGGATAGCTATTTGCGCATAAATAACTCACCTTTATTAGATAAGGGGCAATGGTTATGCCTGTTGGAAAATATGGGATATGGAGACATTATGGTTTATGGCCCTCCGGCAGTTGATATAGGAAAGTTTGCACAGAATATTTTTATAGCGAAAAGCCCCGGAATATACAAAAATAAAAAACAAAAACCGGTTACCCTGCCCCAGCCGCCCAAGCAAAATACGGCTAAAAAAGAAAAAAAAACCGGGTTAAAAAAAATCATAATCAACGAACTCAAAATTATCCTGATGATGGAAGATTCCGAAGCAGTCTTACCGGAAAAAGGTTTCAAGGATATGGGAGTTGATTCATTACTTGCGGTGCAATTCAGGGACCGGATGGAGGAACAGACCGGCTTAAAATTATCAAGCACAATTATTTATGACTATCCCAATGTGAATATCCTGACGGAGTACCTGACTGATAGAATGAATGATGGGAAGGGCACAAAACCGGATCAGGCAGGGGATATTGATGAGAGTAACATAAATTTGACCGAAGATGCAATCAATTTAATGACCGAAGATGAAGCGGCTGAAGTATTAAGAAAAGAATTAGAATTAGTCTGAAATAGCGGGAGTGAAAATGGATAATAGCTTACTTATCAAGCAGGCATTGATTGAAATAAAACGATTAAAGAATGAAAAAGAAGTACCAATCGCAATTGTGGGAATGGACTGCCGGTTCCCGGGAGGGATTGACGGGACTTCTGACTTTTGGGAAGCGCTGATTGAAGGCCGGGACTGTATTTCAGCTATTCCAAAAACGAGATGGGATATAGAAAAATACTATGATAATAACCCCGGCCGGGACGGGAAGATGTATGTCAAAGAGGGGGGATTTGTCCCAACGCCGGAGGGGTTTGATATTGATTTATTTCAAATGTCTGAGCGGGAGGCAAGTTATCTTGACCCCCAGCATAGGTTGTTCCTTGAATTAGTATGGCGTTGTCTGGAAAAAAGCGGAATCAACCCGCAGAAATTAAAAGGGACAAAAACCGGTGTTTATCTTGGAATAAGTACTAATGATTATGGCAGCCACAGTATTTATTCGGGAAACCCGGAGGCAATAGACATATACTCCTTTACAGGTTCGGCTTTCAGTATGGCGAGCGGAAGAATATCCTATATGATGGGGCTAAGGGGGCCCAGTATATCAACCGATACCGCATGTTCTTCGTCACTGGTGTGCATCCATCAGGCCTGTCAGGGTCTTAAAGCAGGAGATTGCAGCCTTGCGATAGCAGGGGGGGTTAATCTGATGCTGACTCCGGAACATACTATCCAATTTTGCAAGGTAGGGGCCTTGTCGCCCACATCCAGATGCAAGGTTTTTGATGCCGGGGCAGATGGATACGTAAGGTCGGAAGGCGGCGGTGTTTTATTATTAAAAAGATTAGATGATGCCTTAAATGATAAAAATAGAATCCTTGCGGTAATTCAAGGTTCGGCAATTAATAACGATGGTGTAAGCAGCAGCCTTACAGCCCCCAATGGAACTGCCCAGCAGGAGGTAATCAGGGATGCGCTGAAGAATGCCAGACTTGAAGCATCGCAAATAAGTTATATTGAGGCACACGGCACCGGGACCCCTTTAGGCGACCCGGTTGAAGTAAATGCAATCAATGAGGTTTATGGCCGGAATCGCAGCAAGCCCCTTTATTTGGGGTCGGTAAAATCAAATCTTGGCCATTTAGAGGCGGCTGCCGGGATGGCATCGATAATCAAATCAATCCTGATGATGCAAAATGACACTATCCCGGCAAACCTTCATTTTAATAAACCCAATCCGGAGTTTGACTGGGACAGTTCCCCAATAGTAATTCCGACGGCATCCGGAGAATGGAAAGAAAAGCAGAAGTATGCCGGAGTCAGCGCATTTGGCTTTAGTGGGACAAATGCGCATATTATTCTTGGTGAAGCACCAAAGGTTGTCCCGGAAGAAGTCAGGGGAAATGAAAACATTCTGGTTTTATCAGGACAAAACAACGAAGCATTGGAGTTGTTGGTAAAAGCAGCAGCTAAGTATATAAGGGATAATGAACCGATTCCCTTAGAATCAATTACTTATACATATAATGTCCTTAGACCGGCTTTGAAAGTACGGAAAGGGTTCCGGTTTGATAATAGGGAAATGCTTCTCGAACAACTTGAGAACTTTAAAACGGGAAAGCAGAGGTCTTCAGGCTCCGGAAATATGGCCGTCAAAATTGATTTATTAATCGAGCATTATGAGGCAGGCGGACAGATTAATTGGCATGAGCTGTATGAGGATATTTATTATCCCGTTGATGTCCCGGTGACTCCAATTCTGCATAAAAACTATTGGATTAATCGCCCTAAGTCTATTTCAGCGGAACAAGGGCAAGATGGGCCGGCAATGTTTTATCAAATGAGATTACCGGTTTACGACTGTAACAAAGAGTGCTTTGTTTTCCGGATTTCTGCCAAGCTAACCCCATTTTTGCTGGATCATGGGTTCTTAGGGAAGATTATCTTACCGGCTACGGCATATCTTGAAATAATAAACCGGGCCGGCTTTTTACTTTTTGGATTTAGGCAATATGCGGTTGAAAATATTATTTATCAAAGGGCAATGGAGCTTATCAAAGAAGAGGAATACCAGGTCTATGTCTATGCTGAAAAGATGAATGAGGATGCCTATGATATTTCTGTAGTTTCGCAAATAAAAGATGAATGGATTGTTTATGCTACTGCCAAATTGCATCGGGAATCAGTGGGGCAGACGGAAAAAATACCGCCCGCTTATTTGGAAGGTTATGGTGAATCGATTGCGCCGGAAAAATATTATCGGCAGCTAAATGAATTTGATTATTTGTTTGGGCCAATGCATCAGGGGATACGGGAGCTTAAAGTAGCAGGGGGCAAAGCATGGGCAAAGGTAGCAATCCCTGAAGAAATAAAAAATGAAAGTAAGCTTGCCATAGCGCATCCGGCGCTTATGGATGCATGCAGTCAAGTTTTTCTTGGTTTTGTCTTGCCTCATATCAATGAAACAAATATCTTTATTACCGTTTCGACCCAAAAGACAGTCCAGTTTGATGAGTTTGGGCAAACAATGCTTGTTTTTGCTGAAAAAATAGAAGAATCCGCTAATAGTATTGCCGGAAATATTTTTATTTACCACCCGGACTATCGAATAGCCGCTGCAATTTTTGAGTATAGAGCGAAAAAAGTGGATAAAAAAGGACTGGCAGAGTATCACAAAATGAACTTTTTATACCATACCGTCTGGGAAGAAAAAGTCTGTAAATATAATGATGAGGTTAAGGAAAAATTCATTTTGGTTTGGGAAGGTGAGACGTCCTTTTCCCAAGAATTTTGCCGTAAACTTGAAAAAGGAGGCACAAAATTAATCCGGATTAGACAGGGGCAGGATTACCGGAAGATTACTGAAAATGAATATGAATGGAACCCTGAAAAGGATATTGAAATATTAATAAAATCTCTTGAACCCAAAAGGGCAATGATCGCAAACAGCTTCTATCTATGGAGTATAGATGCCACTTTCTCACCAATGGATTATGATATTCCGGAAATGACCGCCAAAATGATTTCCCCATTGTTAATAATCTTAAAGGAATTTTACTTTAATAAATATATAAACGGGGCATTTACGGCTGTTACCCTGGGAGGTGCCGGTGCGGCCCTCACAGACTCCTGGGTCAATCCCTGTGCGGTAATGGTAAGGGGGCTTCAGCAGGCTGCCAGATTAGAGTACCCGGATATTATCTTTAAAATGATTGACCTAAGGGATACATCAGAAAGCAGCTTATCTATGATGCTCAAGGAGGTTAATGCTACTGGTGGTTCGGTTTTTATTGCCCTGCGGGATGATCGGCGTTATGTACCGGTGCTAAAAAATTACCACATAACGGAAGATACTAAGCCAAAACTTAGCCGCAATCAAGTGTTAATCCAAAAGGAAGCCGGAATAATAGACAGTCTGGCATTTGAGGAAGCTGTACCCCGGGAAATAGGCGAAGAGGAAGTAGAAATCCAAGTCTTCGCTGTCGGGTTAAATTTCCACGATGTAATACACGGCCTGAATCTGATGGAAAGCGTAGAAAATGGTTTTGGCTTAGACTGTTCCGGTACTATTACAAAGATGGGGAGCAAAGTAATAGGATTTCATATCGGCCAACATGTGGCGGCCTTTGCCCCCGGTTGTATAGGTGCTAATGTTGTTACCGATTACAGGCTTGTTATGGTGAAACCTCAGCGCATGAATCTGCTTCAGGCGGCAATCATCCCCTCGGCATATCTGACCGCATATGCTGTATTGAAAAAGATGCAGCTAAAACCCGGAGACCGGGTTTTAATACATGCTGCTTCGGGTGGCCTGGGGCTTGCCGTAATCCAGCTTGCCCGGAAGATGGGGCTTGAGATTTATGCCACCGCAAGTATACCTAAGCAATATCTGCTGGAAAAATTTGGTGTAAAACATATCTTCAATTCCAGAAAACTGGGATATATAGACAAGATACTTAAGCTTACAGACGGGGAAGGGGTAGACGGGGTCATCAATTCCTTTACCGGTGAGCATATTAAAGGCAATTTTAAGTTATTAAGGCATAACGGCTGTTTTATTGAATTGGGCGAAAGAGAACGAATCAGTAAGGAAGATGCGGCCAAAATCCGTCCTGATGTCAAATATTCGGACTTTTCTCTTTTTGAAATCGTTCATGAACGCCCCGATGAGATAAAGACTATGTTGGACGATTTATATGATATGTTTGAAAAAGAAGAATTGAGCGTGCTTCCTTACACGGTATTTCCCAAAGAAAATATTAAGGATGCCTTACGTTATATGCAGAAAGGTAAGCATATCGGAAAAATTCTGATTGATATTGGCGGTAGTAAGGATGGAGATAGGAAAGGGACAGTAATTATTGCCGGTGGGGCCGGCGGGCTTGGTTTTGAAGTATTAAAATATCTTATTAGCAAAAATAAATATCATATCGCCATTGTCGGAAGAACTGAAGAATCAAATTTGGCAGAAGAAAAACGGCAAATATTTAAAGAATTATCCGGTCAAGTCCGTTACTTTTCGGCAGATGCAGGAAAGTACGAAGAGCTGGAGAGCGTATTTAATGAGATACAAAGCAGTATGCCGCCGGTTTGCGGTTTGATTCATTCGGCAGGGATTGCCGGCAATAATGTAATCGCCCATGAAAGCTTTGCCAATATAGAAAAGATATTTCAGGGAAAAGTCTATGCCGCATGGAATTTCCACCGGCTGACCCGGAATATGGAACTGGAGTTTTTTATTTTATTCTCTTCCGTCACAGCAGTTATCGGATCGATCGGTGTATCAGGTTATGGTATGGCTAATAGCTTTCTGCTTGGCCTTGCCGAGTACCGGAAACAGTTAGGGCTGCCTTGTCTATGCCTGAATTGGGGGCCTTGGAAGGAAACCGGTATGTTAACCAAGCTGGGTCAAACCGCGCAAAATATCTGGCTTAAAAATGGGTTTGAAGCTGTGGATACAAAAAGAGGGATTAATATTCTTGATGCCCTAATAAAAGAAGAAGGCAGCATATCTATTATGCCGGTTGACTGGAAAAAATGGTTACAACAATACGAAGGGGGTAATACTCCGGATTTACTGGAAAATATTTATGAAATAAATAATAAAGTAAAGAAGCCGGAAGTTGCATATGCCAATATCAAGGATAGAAAAGCTGAGTATTTGTCAGCGGAGGGAGTTTATCGCGTACTGGTTGATATACTTCAAAAGGTATTGCAGAAAGAGGTATCAAAGGAGAAGCTAAATAAATTATCATTCCATGATATGGGCATTGACTCACTAATGTCGGTAGAATTTAGAAATCTGCTTAATGAGCGGTTTGGACATAATTTTTCCGTATCGGTGCTGTTTAGTTATCCTGATATGGCAAGCCTGCAAAAATATATTACTGCAGAAATACTGCCGGCTGTTAATATAAAAGATGCGGATGCCGGACAGTATATGAATATAGAGGAAAACAAATTAAAGAACGAACCAATTGCCATAGTTGGTATTGGCTGTAAGTTTCCGGGCGGTATTGAGTCAGCGGAGGATTTTTACCGGGTACTTGCAGAAGGTGTGGAAGCCGTAGGGGACATTCCGGAAGAAAGATGGAATTTTAGTCAATACGATGATAAGTTTAAAGAAAAAATATATTGCAAGAGGGGGGCTTTTATTACTGATGTTTATGATTTTGACCCCTTGTTCTTTAACATCTCGCCTTTGGAAGCAGAGTATATGGACCCGCAGCAGAGGATTTTTCTGGAAGTATGCTGGAAGGCACTTGAAGATGCCGGTTATACTCAAGAAATGATTCAAAATCATCCTTGTGGGGTATATGCGGGTGTAGTAAGTAATGATTATTTTGGCTACCTTGATAAAGTGAAGCATAAGGTTGAGGCATATGAAGTTACCGGGAACTATAACTCAATGTTATCGGCACGGATTTCTTATTTTCTTAATTTAAAAGGGCCGGCAATAACAGTGGACACGGCATGTTCTTCTTCGGCAGCGGGGATCCACTTAGCGTGCAAGGCAATCCAAAACGGTGATTGTGAAGTGGCTTTGGCTGGAGGAGTCACCTTGTTTTTGACCCCAAGGCCCTATCGGTTGATGTGTGAAGCAAATATGTTATCAGCAAGTGGCGCCACCTATGCCTTTGACAACCGGGCCGACGGATTTATCCCGGGTGAAGGATGTGGGGTTGTTGTTCTTAAACCTCTTTCCAAGGCTTTGAAAGACGGAAATCAGATTTATGGCCTGATCCGGGATACCGGAATCAATCAGGATGGCAAGTCCAACGGAATCACAGCACCAAGTTCACTGGCACAGCAAGAATTAGAAATAGCTTTGTTTGAAAAAAGCGGCTTGAACCCGGAGCAAATAACCTATATTGAAGCTCACGGGACAGGTACGAAATTAGGCGACCCCATTGAAATAGAAGCGCTGGTTAATGCCTATGGGAAATTTACGGATCAGAAAAATTTTTGTGCAATCGGCTCACTTAAACCAGCAATCGGGCATTTGCAGGCCGCCGCCGGAGTTGCTTCGCTAATTAAAGTCATGCTTAGCTTAAAAAATAAAGTACTGTTTCCAACCATTCATTTTGAAAATCTGAATACGCATATCAAAATGGAGGATACTCCTTTTTTTATTCAAAGCAAACTGGAACCGTGGAAGACCGGGCAAAAAGAAGCAAGACGTGCCGCAATTAACTCATTTGGCTTCAGTGGGACGAATGTATGTATTATTGCCGAAGAATATATACCAGCGGATTATCTTAAGGCAGAGACTAACCGGGAAAATGATAGCCGGCCATATATTATTCCATTATCGGCGGCAAACCAGGCGGCTCTGCATACTTATATCAGTAATTTGTATCAATACTTAAAAATAAGAAAGCGGGAAAATAAAAGCCGAAAGGGAATTGCGAAAGCAGTGCGTTTTGTAATTTCGGATATTTATCATATCGAAGCGTGTGATGTGGATTTGAATCTTGATTGGGATGCTTACCGGAATGATTCGGTAAAAATACTTCGCTTTTTAGAAACAATTAATGAAAAATATAATATGGATCTTCATCTTTCTTTATTATTAAGTTTATCAGACTGTAATCAATTGTGTGATTATATTCTTACTTATCAGGATAAAGAAGATGATGGATTTTTATACAAATTGGCGGCTACCTACCAGCTTAGGCGGACACAGATGAAAGAAAGGGCCCTCTTTATAGCAGAATCAAAGAAAGGGCTGATCGAACAGTTAAACGCTTACGTGAATGGAAAAACATTGCTGCTGGAAGAAGAAAAATTATCAAAATCAGAAGCAGATTGTGTCAAAAACTGGCGCGAGGGAAAAGATACCGGCTGGCAGGTATTATATGGCTCAAACCCGCCCGTTTGTATAAGCGCCCCGGTTTATCCTTTTGACCATAAAGTTTATAAGATAAATTCAGAACAAGGGCAATCGGCCGGTTATGACAAACTTCCGGCACAATTGCATCAGGATTACCTCATTTCATTACGCAATGATAATTTCAATAGTCATATGGTAAAAAATAGGGAAATCCTCCCGGCCGCATATATCATAACCCTGATATGGGAATCATGCAGAGTATTCTGGCCGAATAAAAAATATTCAATTCAGAAGATAAACTTTATTGAACCATTATATATTTCGGGTGAAACTGTTATATATGTGAATGCCGTAAGAACGGAAACGGATTCGCTTTATAAGCTAAGTTTTTCTCATAATTCTTTTGTCCATTCCACGGCGGAGATTTTATGGAATGAGTCAGAAGCAGATAAAAATCAAGTGCTCCCTGTTTATCGGGAAAAAGCAAATCTTAATGAACCCTCGACTTATCATACTGGCGACGAGTGGTATCACAGGATGGAAAAGAGCGGGTTAAAATATGGCAAACTATACCGGAGAATTAAAACAGTAAAATTATCCGGAAATTTTGTGCACGCTAATTTTATTACAAGGGAAGCTGTAAAAGAAGAACAGGAATATTATCTTAACCCGTATTTATTAGATGTGGCAATTCAGCCTGCTATTGCTTTCTTGACAACCAATAACAGAAATCTCTTGCTGGCATTACCACGGGAGGTGGGGGCGATCCATATATATGAAAAAATCAATGATGCAATAGAAAGCAATATTGAGTATGTTGGTTCTTTAGAGAAAGATTTATTTTGTTTTAATATAAAACTTGTCAATTCAGCCGGACAATGTATAGCCGAGCTTGAGAAAGTAGTTATTTATGCGTTACAGTCTGGCGATGATAAGACGAAAGATTTAAAACCTGATGTTTCTGAACAGATAATATCTATGAATCAGATGATAGAATATTTAAAAAATGTCATATCCGCTATTGCCAAAACGCCGGTGGAAGATATTGAGATTGATCAGCCTTTGCAGGTTTATGGAATTGATTCATTTATCTCCCTTAAAATCATTAACGAATTAGAGAAAAAGTTTGGCCGGCTTCCCCAGACTATTCTATTTGAATATTTTAATCTTGAAAAATTGGGGGCGTATTTACTCGGCAAATATCCGAAGCAATTTCCTAAAATAGATGAACCATATCTTAGGGAATCCCATGATGCAATATTAATCCCGGAAAAGGATTTGATTTTTCATGAAAAAGAAAGAAAGCTAGTTGAGGAATTAAGAAAAAAATACGAAATAGAAGGTTTAGCTTATGCAAGGAAAGAAATAGCCCCTGATATTTTTATCGGGGCCAAGAGAAAGGGATTTTTCTATGGGGCAAAAAAAGATAATACGGCTTTGGCTTTTCTATATGTAGGAGAAGAATCATACTTCCTTGAACTTGCGGGGGAATTTGAGAAATTTTTTGCCGGATACCGGATTTTTTATCTGATGCCCCGAAAAATAGACCGAATTGGCGAAAAAGTAATTAAAAGTATGCCAATTGGGGTTTTGCAAAGAATTACGAATCTTCCGGAGGACCTTGCCGGAAAGAAATATAAGCATCTTCGTTATGCTATCAAACATTTTGAAAATAGCGGTGCTTGTGTTACCCGGGAATACAAGATAAATACAGATGATAAAACAGATGCAGGAATCATTGCAGTCATAGATGAATGGATCCTGCAAAAAGGCCGGGTAAATGAATATATAAAACGGGCAAGGACAGAGATTCTGGACCAGACATTTTCCAAAGAATATCGCTTTTTTATTACCACGGTGGATGCAAAGCTTGAGAATGTTATCATAATCACGCCGATACCGTCCTGTAACGGGTATTTGATGGATTTGGAATTTTATGGAAAAACAATGCCGCTTGGCGGGCTTGAATATGCCATTTTTCAGATATTTAAGCAGCTAAGGCAAGAAGGGATTACCGAATTAAGCCTTGGGGCAACCTTTGGTATCAGGGGGGATGAAGAAACTTTGGACGATACTAAGTGGTTAGAAGAATTTGATGAATTAAACCGGCAGGGAATATTTGACGGCCGGGGGAATTATCAATTTAAAAATAAGTTTAGGACTATAAACGAACCATTATATTTAAGCCGTTTTGCTCTTGATACCCAAAGTAACCTTAAAGATGCGATTCTTTTTATAGCAGACCCAGTTGGCAGTAATAAACCAGTAGAAACGGTTTCTTTAGATGGTTATTATGGGAACCCTTTATTTATCCCTGCCAATCAGGTCGAAATTGATTTATTGACAGATTCCTGGTCTGAATTACAGCGATTTGCAATGAATGAAGAAGATATTGACCAATCAACAGAGGCCTATGAATCTGAACTTGCGGCCGCAATGCAAAGATTTTTCCCTTTTCCGTACCTGATACCTGTTTCTTCTGGCCGGCATGGGGAAGCCTTGCTTTTTTCCTGTATTAAAAATGATAAAAAAGAGGTTATCCAGAATGCCCTGTTCCCAACAACTCGGTGGAACCTGACAGATAACGGTTATAGTATTTTTGAGCTGCCTTGCGATGAAGGTTCGGATACTTATTATGGGGCGGATATAGATATTAAGTTGCTCAAAGACAGATTGCAGAAATCACAGGCGGGGTATGTGGTAATTGAGCTTGCGAATAATGCCGGCGGAGGCAGTAATTTTTCCGCAGCTAATCTGAAAGAAATTGCCGCTATATGCTCCCAAAGCGGGGCAAAGGTGATTATCGATGCCACCAGGGCAATAGGAAATGCAGCGGCAATTGCAGGAAGTCAAGGCAAGTGGGAAGAAATACTTAAATCATTGCACTGTTTATTGGAAACAGCAGATATGATGGTTGCCAGCCTTACCAAAGAATGTGGAGTTAACCAAGGGGGAATCATTTGCGTAAGGGATACCGAGCTTTATGAAAAAATAATAAACAAGTTGGCACTTACAGGAAATGGGCTAAGCAGGGTGTCTGTTATTGCCTTATTGAAGCGTTTCCGGAAGCCGGAACAGATTATCGGCAATGTATGTCAAAGGCTTGAGGATGTTAAGACAATAGAGCGGCATTTATCTTTGTATGTACCAACAGTAATTAAACCCGGAGGCAATTGTATATTAATTGATATCAGCAAAATTCCCGGGCTCTCAGAGTATGAATTTGCCGCCCAGGTATTTGTTAACTGGCTCTATGAAAATACCGGGATAAGGATTTCAGTACATAGTAAAAGCCATACTCGAAGAGACAAGAAAGACAGATATGTAAGGATGGCTGTTCCGGTGGGGTTAGAAAGAAAGGAAATTGATGAAATCATTAAGCGGATCCATTTTCTGAAAAATTTTAAAAAAGGGTATCGTAAATTATTGCTTTTAAAATCAGGTGCCAAAGAATTTGGTGTCATAAAAAATAAATATCAGTTTGCCAAGGAGGAAAAAGGTATTGAACAAAATATACAAGAAACCTTTGCATCGCAAGCAATAGAAGGCCACTACCCGATTGCGGTAATAGGTTTAAGCGGCAGATACCCAAAGGCAGAGCATATCCGTAAATTATGGGATAATCTAGTGGCCGGGAAAGATTGCATAGAAGAAATACCACCGGGCCGTTGGGATTATAGAAAGTATTATTCGCCGAAGAAAATGAAAGGAATGAACTCTTGTAAATGGGGCGGCTTCTTAGACGGTTTTGACAAATTCGATGCCGCTTTCTTCAAAATTTCCCCTTATGAAGCAGAGAAAATGGATCCCCAGCAAAGGCTTTTTTTACAGGAAGCCTGGCACGTCATTGAGGATGCCGGTTACAAAATAACCGATTTAAGGGCAAAAACCGCGGGTGAAATCGGTGTATTTGTAGGGGCAACTTGGTCTGAGTATGGTTATTATACTAATGAAAAAGCGAATTTTTATCCGGAAACCAACCTAGGTTCCATTGCCGCAAGGACGTCATATTATCTAGATTTTTGCGGCCCTTCATTAACTGTGGATACTCATTGTTCTTCCTCATTGACGGCAATATATCTTGCTTGTGAATCTTTAATGAACGGCGAATGTAAAGCGGCGATTGCCGGTGGGGTGAATCTGTCCCTTAGACCAAATAAATATCAGTTTGCCAGACATTTCCTTTCAGAAGAGGGTAGATGCAAAAGCTTTGGGGAAAAAGCCGATGGTTATGTACCAAGTGAGGGTATTGGTGCCGTACTTCTTAAACCATTAAAAGATGCGGTGCGGGACAAAGATATTATTTATGGCGTGATTAAAGGGGCGGCCTTGGGGCATGGAGGCAAAACCGGCGGTGTAACCGTCCCGAATCCCGAAAGTCAGGCCCGTGTAATAAAAAAAGCGTATCAGAAAGCAAAAGTTGATCCAAGTACAATCAGTTATATTGAGGCTCACGGCACAGGTACGCCTCTTGGGGACCCGATCGAAATCAACGGATTGCTTCATGCATTTGGAAATTCAGGCAAAAAAGAATATTGCGCTGTTGGCTCTATAAAATCCAACATCGGACATACCGAAGCCGCCGCGGGAATAGCACAGCTAACGAAAGTATTACTCCAAATGAAATACAAAAAGATAGTCCCCTCATTATTTGCCGAAAAAATAAATCCCGAAATTGACCTTAGCGATACGCCGTTTTATATTCAGACGGATTTATCCGATTGGAAACCGGCAAATGAGGGATGTTTACGCAGAGCCGGAATCAGCTCGTTTGGTGCAGGCGGGGTAAACTGTCATATTGTAGTGGAAGAATATCCGGTATTAGATGCCCCAACTTATACAGAGTCAAATGAAAAAGCACATATACTTCCAATATCATCAAGAAGCGGCTATACCCTGAAAAATTATGCTAAGAGCTTATTAGATTATCTGAACCGAAATAAAACTGAAAAATTAGAGGACATTGCCTATACTTTACAAACCGGAAGAGAAGTTTACAAGGAAAAAATAGTTTTCATTTGTAAGGGAAAGGATGAACTTAAAGCTTTACTCAATAAATACTTAAACGGGGAAACAGATAATCAGATAGTGCATATTGGGCATAAAGAGCCAAAGATACCGGCAGAGGCGGAAGCTTTTCTCGATGGTAAAAGTGTGGATTGGTTTATGCTTAACGGGACTGACTTCCGGAAAAAAATATCATTACCCGGTTATCCATTTGCGGAAGAAAGATTTTGGGCACCTTCGATTGAAAATGAAATGGAAAAAGAAAAGTGGGAGGATAATGAAATAGCCGCGCCTTCCGGAAAATGTGTTCTTTATGCGGTCGAAGCAACAGAAGAATCCAGTCAAGGAGAAGCGGGAAACTATACTAAATATATTTATTTTGGAGATGATGATGATTTTGCCAGGCGGCTTTTGGATAAAGGCAAGCAAGTGATCCAAATTGCTGCCGGTACAGAATATATTTGCGAGCAGCAAAATAAATATTGGCTGGATCCGGAGCGAAGTGAAGATTATACACGGGTGATAAATGAAATCGGTATTGATGCAAAAACCCAGATAATATATGGGTGGCTTGATGAGGAAAACCAAAACGAAAAGGATGATACCAAGATACTCTGGCGTTTGATTCTTTTATTTAAAGCGGCCAACCGTTATGCGATGGAAGAGAGTTTTTCCATAATATGTTTAGGTATTTATAGAGGCGAAGAAGAATTTGTTGTCAAAAAAGCCTTGTATGCTTTTTTAAAAACCATTCATCTGGAGAACCCTAACTTCAGAATCCGTCTTGTTTTACAAACAAATCCGATAGATTTTAATATTTTATACGAGAAAGAACTGTCAAAAGTTTTTACCGATTGCAGCATGGTATATTATGAAAAGGGAATAGCGGTAACAGAAGGGTATATCGTAGCAGAGGTTTCGGAAGAAAAAAAAAGCAAGGTCCTTTCCGACGGTGGCGTATATATCATCACCGGAGGGGTGACGGGAGTTGGCTTTCTTACGGCCCGGACTTTTTCCCAATCCCCGGAAATAAAACTAATTATCTGTGGCCGGACGAAGATGAATGCCGAAATTGAAGAAAAATTGGAATTACTCAAACATTCAGGCGCCAAGGCTATATATATTGAAGCAGATGTATCTTTAAAAGAAGAGGCCGCCGCACTTATCAAAGAAGCAAAAAATAGATTCGGAAGTATAAATGGCATTATCCATAGTGCGGGAGTAATTAAGGATTCTTACTTTATAAAGAAGACAAAAGAAGAGATTCGGCAGGTAACTTTACCTAAGATTAATGGATTGAGGAATCTGGATGAAGCATCTGCAAATGAGAAACTGGATTTTATAGCCGTTTTTTCATCCCTTTCATCAGTTGCCGGAAATGTTGGGCAATGCGATTATTCCTTTGCCAATTGTTATATGGATCATTACATGGATTTACGGGCAAGTCTAGTTAGCCGGGGATTGCGGTCCGGAAGAAGCCTTTCTATTAATTGGCCTTTGTGGGAAGAGGGCGGAATGAATATACCTGATGTGAAAAAAAGACTGCTATATGAGCAAACCGGTTTACAAACTTTAACTTCTAAAGATGGGCTTGATGCTTTGTTTGGGGCAATAGCTTCGGACAAAAATAGGATTCTTGTAACAGTAGGTAATCAGGAGCAAATCAAAAAGCATCTGTTGAATCAGCGCCTGATGGAAGTAGTAAGCAGCGTAACTCCAGCCTATAAAAGCAGCGTAACCATGGCCCGGGAAAGCGCAAGGGAACCGGTCTATGATATCTTGCGCCGCCTGATATCGGAAGAAACGAAACTTGCAATAGACAAAATAAATATTCAGGACCCCTTTGAGGATTATGGATTGGATTCGATTATGATTGAATCCATCACTCAAAAAATGAAAGTCTATTTTGGCCATATTTCACCGGTCGTTTTGTTTGAATACCAAACGATTGAAGAACTGGCTGAATATCTTGCTGATAAACAGAAGAATATCAAACCGTCAAATGAGATGTCCCCCAATATAGAGGTGACTGATTCAGGAGAAGAAGATAGTATTGCAATTATTGGTGTAAATGGAAAGTATCCCGATGCAAATACCCCGGAGGACCTTTGGCTTAATCTGACAGAAAGTAAAAACAGCATAAAAGAGGTTCCGATAGAGCGATGGGATGCAGATGAGGAAGCTGCCCGGGGAACCTATTGCAAATGGGGAGGTTTCCTTACGGATGTGGATTTATTTGATGCCTTATTATTTAATATTTCACCAAAGGAAGCAGAAACAATGGACCCGCAGGAACGGTTATTTATACAAAATGTCTGGGAACTTATGGAACAAAGCGGATATACAAGGGCGGGGCTAACCGGAAAGTACCCGAAAGGGAAGGGGGCAGATGTAGGTGTTTTCGTTGGTGTCACTACTAATAGTTATCAATTGTTAATGGAAGAAAAACAAGGAATTGACACAATATATCCTATTTCTTCCCCATGGTCGATAGCAAACCGCATCTCCTATTTATTTAACTTCACCGGCCCTAGTATGAGTGTGGATACCGCATGTTCATCATCCCTTGCGGCAATCCATATTGCATGTGAAAGTTTAAAGAGGAAAGAATGCCGGATGGCGGTGGTTGGCGGGGTTAATCTATACTTGCATCCGTCAAAATATGCGGCGATGTGTCAGCTTGGCATGTTGTCTAAAAGCGGCAAGTGCCATGCTTTTGGGAAAGATGCGGATGGATTTGTACCGGCCGAAGGAATAGGGAGCATATTGTTAAAGCCCCTTACGGAAGCTGTTTGCGACGGCGATACAATCTTAGGGGTGGTCACAGGGACGGCGGTCCGTCATGGGGGCAGAACCAATGGGTATAAAGTTCCAAGTGCCCTTTCTCAATTTCTTACTGCCAAGGCGGCCTTGGATATGGCAGGGCTTTCTTTAGGGGATTTGTCTTACATAGAAGCACATGGAACAGGCACTAGTTTAGGAGACCCGATTGAAATTGAAGGTCTGATGCAACTTTATGAGAATAGGCAATATAAGAAAGGCTCCTGTCCGATAGGATCGGTTAAAACCAATATCGGACATAGCGAATCAGCCGCCGGGATTGCCGGATTGACAAAAGTTTTATTGCAAATGAAACATAGAACGATTGTCCCTTCCTTGCATTCTAAGGAGTTAAACTCCTATATCGATTTTGAGAATACAGCCTTTTATGTACCTCAAAAAATAGAGGAATGGAAAAGTTCCTCAAGTAATGGAATTTTAAGGGCAGGAATCAGTTCTTTTGGTGCCGGGGGAGTCAATGCACATATCATTGTGGAAGAATATCCGGAAGCGGCAAAAAGGAAAGAGGTTTCTGTGGCGCAGGAGAATATATTCCTTTTCTCTGCCAAAGAACCAAATCAATTGTATAAACTGGTTGACAATATATTAAAGGTGATATTGGAAAAGCAATTAAATTTTAATGACCTCGCTTATACTCTTATGTTTGGGCGTGAAGAGTTAGAGGAACGTCTGGCTATTGTTGCTAATGACTATCCGGATCTTATCATGAAAATCAGGTATTTCCTTGATGGTAAAGGGGCATCCGTCTATCATCACGATAATAAGAATAACGGCAACAAAATATTTACCCCAAAGGAAAATAAAGAAATGTTGCAGATGCTTAGGGGTAAGGAATATGAAAAGGCAGCAGCAAGCTGGGTTTTGGGTGCAAAATTGGGTTGGGGCAGTGTCTTTACAGTAAAGGGAAACATCATAAAGCTACCTTCTTACCCATTCGCCTTAAAGAGTTATTGGGTAAGTAAAAAAGAAAGGCAAGACCTGCTTTATCTGACTCCGCAATGGAACAAGGTACCCCTTACAAAACAATTGGAAGTTACAAAATATCCTAAGGTTATGATAATTGGTACGCCTGGGCAATTAAAACTTAAAACCATAATTCAGGAACAACTTGGCCATGCTGCCGATACAATAGTGGTTCTTGGCAACCGAAATATATGCCACGAAGATTCGGTATTTGAAGTGGATACGCAACAGAATGAGATGGACTTCACATCCATTTCCGGCCGGGATTTTGATGAAATTTATTTTCTTGGTGCCTTAAATGAAGATATACCGAATGATTTGAATTATCATGATTATTGCCGGGCAGCTCAGATAAGTACATTGGCTTTGCTTGCCTTACTTAAAATAAAAATAAAGAATCCTCATATTAAAATACTGACTAATTGCAGTGTCAGTGTGGATAATAATGAGGTTATAAAGAATATATATTCCGCCCCTATTTTCGGGTTTTGCAAAACAATCGTTCAGGAATACCCTCTAGCCAAAATCCTATGTGTTGATTTATCAGCTCAAAAATTAAATGATATTAAAAGTGAAGAAATCGGGCTGCTGGTACAGGAAAAATGGGAAAACTTGTTTATTGCCTACCGGGATAAGGAACGTTATGTACGAACATTGACAAAACAAATACTTGAGCCAGATGTTAATACGATATTTACCATTGGCGGAACTTATCTCTTATTTGGTGGTATGGGAGGGATTGGCTATTTGACCGCGGAATATATTGCCAGAAGATATCAGGCTAAGATGATTCTTATCGGCAGCAGCGAACCGGATGATGAGAAGCATAAGAAGCTGGAACGGTTAAACAGATTTGGTGCAAGCGCCAGATATTTACAAGCCAATCTAGCAGATGTAGATAACGTAATGAAGCAGTTGGATACCATTGTCCGGGAGGGGGTGGTAATAGATGGCATTATCCATGCGGCAGCTATTGTCGAAAACAACCTTCTCGAAGTTATGCCGCCCTCTTCCTTTCAAAAAGTGGTTGGCCTTCAAATGAAAACCTGTCTGCTTATCGAGCGTTTGAGAAAAGAACTTGAAATCAGGAATTATATCATATTTTCCAGTGCTGCCAGCTTTTTTGGCAATCAGGGAGGGGCAAATTATTCGGCCTCAAATTCGTTGAAAGATGCTTTCGGGCACTGGTTCATGAAGAAATACGATATTAATATTAAGATGATTAACTGGGGGTTATGGAACCTTGTCGGGCTTGGAAAGGAATTTGGTGATATACTTGGCCGCAAATTCCAAAAAGTAATCCCGATATCAGCAGAAAAGGGCATGGATGCTTTTAATAAAATACTCCGTAGTAAGGTGAGCCATACTATCGCAATAACAGCGCCTAAGCAGTACCTTGCAAATGAAACAGATTTGTATGACATGGAGAAAAGCCGGGTTAAACCGGAAAAGATAGCAGAAATTAAGTCGCAATCCGCAGGAAAAGAAGAAAAGGATATTATTGAATTACTTAAGCAAATTGCCGCCGCTAACCTGAAAATGAACGCTGAAGATATACATATCCGTGTCCCGCTTGGGGAGTACGGAATGGATTCCATTGTTGGGTTACATATTTTAAGGGATTTAAACGATGTTTTTGGAGACTTACCGTCGACCTTTATATATGAAAACTATACCATCGCCGCGATGAAAGAATATCTTTTACAAAATAACCAGTTCAAAAAAGAGATGTTTCAATCAGGCAAAGAAGAGAATATGAAGATTTTTGAGGCGGAAGATGATATTGCTATCATTGGTTTAGCCGGGATTTATCCAAAAGCAAGAAACTTAGATGAATTTTGGGATAATCTAAACAATAATCGAAATTGCATCACCAAATTACCGGAAAGTCGGTACAATGGGGATTTTTACGAAAAAACAGGAAAAATTTACACAAATTATGGCGGTTTCATTGATGATTATGATGAGTTTGACCCTTTGTTCTTCCAGATTTCCCCAAAGGAAGCAAAAGGGATTGACCCTCAGGAGCGCCTTTTTCTTCAAAATGCGTATCATACTTTTAATGATGCAGGTTATTCAAAGGAAACGTTACATAAGCAAAGGGTAGGAGTATTTGTAGGTGTCACTAATAATACATATCAAATGCAAGGGGTTGAGAATTTTGTAAAAGATATTGATGAACCGATTCCATTTGCCGAAAGTTATTCGATAGCCAACCGGGTTTCCTATGCATTTGACTTAATTGGCCCAAGTATGTCAATTGATACTGCATGTTCTTCATCCCTTGCAGCGATTCATATTGCATGTGAGAGCCTGAATAGCAAAGATTGTGACATGGCCCTTGCAGGCGGTGTAAATTTATATCTTCATCCCTACAAATATGCCTCCTTATGCCAGATGGATATGATTTCACGGAAAGGAAAGTGCAGTGCATTTCAGGAAACAGCCGATGGATTTGTCCCGGGGGAAGGAATCGGGGCGATATTGCTTAAGCCACTTAAGCAGGCAATCATTGACGGGGACAATATCCAGGCAGTTATCAAAGCAACGTCAATGAACCATGGCGGCAAAACTAATGGATATACGGTGCCGGATCCGAAAGCGCAGGCGGAACTAATTACCGAAGCAATAAGAAAAGCCAAAATAAATCCAAGAACGATTGGCTATGTGGAAGCTCACGGGACCGGTACAGTTTTAGGTGATCCAATCGAAATTGCTGGCTTAACGATGGCATTTAGAGAATATATAAAAGATACCGGGTTTTGCGCCCTTGGTTCTGTAAAAACCAATATCGGACATCTTGAATCAGCTAGCGGAATTGCAGGGATAACCAAAGTTTTGCTTCAAATAAGGCATAAGAGAATAGCGCCCTCTTATATTACAGACCCG
>WRAQ01000045.1 GCA_009780115.1 Lachnospiraceae bacterium | reverse complement strand
TATCGGGTCGGTTTCTGACCCGGTGGCCGGCCTTGATGTGGCTATTTTACAAGATAATTTACTGACACCGGTCTTAGGTATTGTTGACCCGCGCATCGATAAACGCATCGATTTCGTCGGTGGAATCCGCGGGCTTAGCGAATTGGAAAAACGGGCCGCCGCCGATATGACGGCCGCATTCTCAATGTATGCCACTTCAATTGAAGAATTACTTGGAGTGGCTGATGCCGGATTATTAATGCCGCCCAAGTCAACATGGTTCGAGCCGAAGCTGCGGAGCGGGTTATTTATTCACGCTTTAGATTAATTTTTTCACTGCCTAACGCCAGCCTACGAAATCGCCCCAATCCGCAAGTCTAACTCGTGTTTCATGAAAGACAGGCCTATTACTGTTAATGACAATAACTCCTGTTTTTAGTTTAGCGCTATATGCTTCACCGAACAAATCGCTAAAATCGAATATGGCACTATAATATTCATTCGACAGTACAATACTGACCGGTTCTTTAACCAGGATATACTCGTAACCAAGGGAAATTTTATGTCTCTCAACAACAAGGACGTATTCATTATTATTTTCATCCTTATATATCGCCGTATTTGGCAGTACGATATTTGACACTACACTTGCTTGCATTGTTAACTGCACTGGTTCGCCGCCAATCAGGTTTTCTGAATAAAATGAAACAACAGCAATAAGCTCTCCCGCTTCCCTGCGGAACGTTACTAGTTCCGCATCAAGCCCATATTGGCCATTTGACGGAATATTGACAAAGAAATCCGGCTTTAAATTTTCCTTAAAAAGATTTACCGCTTCCGGCGGAAGTAAAACTTTTGCCGTAAAATATGATTCTATTTCAGATAATTCAACCGCACCTATGCCATTTACGGTATTTACGACGGCCCCTTTTTCAACATAACCGACCACAACCATTGGCAACCGCGAGTTATATATCGTTGATGAAAAAAACGTCAGTATTAATACAATTCCCGTCAAAACAATAGCGATTGTCAGTTTTATCTTTTTACTTATACTCATTGTTTCACCTCTATTTTAATCCTGAAAGCTGAATACCCTCGACCATATAATCCTGCCCGAATAAGAACACTATTACTGCAGGTAACATATAGAAACACGAGGCGGCAAAAGCAACGCCGATATCAATATCTTTCGCCAAATATGCCAGATAAACTGACATCGGTTTTTTTGTACTGTCGTGTATGAAAATAACCGTTTGATCGACAACGTTCCAATAATCAATAAAGATGAGTATTGTCAGGGCGGCTACTGCCGGCATTACTAAGGGCAGGGTTACTGATTTCAAAATTCTGAAATGTCCCGCCCCGTCTAATTTTGCCGCTTCGATATACTCACGCGGAAACCCTTTCAGATATTGGCGGACAAGAAAAACGCCGAAAGGGTTGAATATTGCCGGCAAGATGATTGCCAAATATGAGCCGTTGATATTTAAAAATTCAGCAATGATGAAGTTGGGGACAAGCGTGACCTGTAACGGGAGCAGCATTATTACTATATAAATAAAGAAAACAGCCTCTTTGAATTTGAACGATGATACCTCAAAGGCATATGCCGCAGGGATCGCGATTAAGAGATGACCGGCTACAATCGGTGTTACAAGTTTGAGTGAATTATAAAAATAGCCGATATACACACGAGTTTGAAACAGTAATGCATCATATTGACTAAATGTGGCCATGCGGGGGATTACGCCGAACTCAACAAAGTGAATAACGCCATTCGTACCAAAATCATTAGAGGGTATTATCCGCAAACTGTACCGGTTAAGTACTTCAAAAGAGGACATAAACGAGTTTGTCAGCACAATAAGCAGCGGGAGAAAAAATACCGCCGCACTGAACAGCAAAATGGCTAATATAAATGCTTTTATGAATTTCGCACGCATGATGCCCCCTAAAAGTTTTCGCTGATTTTTCTCTGCGTAAAAAACAGGCAAAGCACAACTAAAACAAACCCAACCGTCACAATATAGGAAGATGACGCGAGCTTTTGATAATTAATCGCCGAGAACTGATTATACATATAATGCTGCAATAGATATATATTTTGGTGAGGATATGCACCGGCAAGGGAGAAAATTTCCCTATATATCTTTGATGAATTAATCAATGCCATTACAAAAGCAAGAAATGCGGCGGGAGTAAGATATATCAAGGTAATTGATGTGAATTTGCGCCAGTTCCCCGCGCCTTCAACCTCTGCATACTCATAGTATTCATTCGGAATCTGATTCAGGCCCGCGAACAACAAGACAATGTTGTAACCCGCATATTTCCACAAAAATATGAAAACAATGATAAAAAATGAAACCGGTGAATTTATCCAATCCTTTGGTATATCTTTAAAAAACAATAGGTTGATAAGCCCATTTAATCCGAATACCTTTTGCCACAGAAATACCATGGAACCGGACGGTATTACCATCGGCAGCAAAAAGATGAGCCAAAAGAAATTTTGCATAACTTTTATCCGGTTTAATAATAGTGCTATCGCAAACGGAAAGACAAGATTGAAGACAACACAGACACCTGTAAATATCACCGTATTAAATAGTGCAAGATGGAATGATTCGCTCCCTATTACCGCCGCAAAATTCTGTAACCCGACAAAATTTCGGTTTGCCGGGTTATCTATTACAGCATTATAAATGGATAGAATAAATGGCACTATATAGAAAATGAGTAACCCCATTATACTGGGCAACAAAAGCAAAGAAAGAGCGCCATCCCCACGAATGCGGCAGTGACGATTTTTTTTGTACGAGCAATAAGGCTTTTTTGTGACCATACTGTCACCTTTCATTTTTGTTACTCAAAAATCGCTTTAATTTGCCGGTACAACAAAACCGGGTTAATATTTGCTATTGAATCCAAGTTGATATCAAAATGGGAAATTAAAATACCGAATGATCTTATTGGTATCTTGGATTTTCATTTTCGTTTGCCCCTATTCATTCAATTTTAGCCATATTTTGTTCTGTAAATCCTCTGCTGCCGCTTCCGCAGTTATAAACCCTTCAAAAAAAGCTTCAAAAACCGGGAGAGCCGTATCAAGTAAAGCTTGATAATGCATTGAGGTCAATGACATACTGTTCCATCTATGCACCGTTTCATATGCCTGTTGGATATTCTTGTCCCTGTCTCTTAAGACCTTTTCATATCTGCCAAGATATGTTGCAAAATCGGCCGCCTTGTCAGGGTTGGCGAGGTCGTCCATAAATATATTAGCTTTATATTCGAATATTTGCTTAAATAGTTTTTTGTTTGTAGGTATCAGCAACTCACTTGACATAAGCGTAACCCCGGCCATTATACCATCCCCGCCTAATGAGGCCACATCACCGGATAAAAATTTGATAAACTGCCACGCCTCATCTTTGTGTTTGGCTCCCGCCGGTATACAATAACTAATATCAAAATTTTCTTTGGGGGAGATTGGCTCAAGGCCGCCGCCGGAATAGGCAACCGGAATGGTATTGGTAAAAGCATCTTTATCAAAACCCAGCAAATATTGAATTTCATAAGGTGATATTCCCCGGCGGAAGGCATACAACTTATCAGTCCGGCCGGCGGGATGGCTTACATCTTTCCAAAGCGTAACCCCTTTGCTTCCCGACATTACAAGGCTATCCGCAGGGAAATCAACACTTTTAAAAGTTTTCAGTATATTAATGAACTCTTGACTATTAATATTACATTCTTTTCTATCGAAATCAATAAAATCAAGCATTTTACCCGTAAGCGAATAAGGTGCATTAGCGGATAAATTTACGTCGATACCAAACGATGAACCGGTTTCAGAAAACAACTGTATCATCTCAAGCGAGGAAATATAATCCATCCTGTTATACTTACGCAAAGTACTTCTCGGCATATTTGTATTGATTGCCACTGTGCTATAAGTAAAGTTCACCGGAAATGCGTATAATCTGCCGTTTGTTTCATATGCTTCAAAAACATTTGTATAATAATCATCCTGGTCAAAATCAGGGTCATTGTCCATCATTTCATAAAAATCAATGAACATATTGTTGTCACGCTGTGATAAAAAAGCCCCGCCGATATTGAGAAGTAAATCCGGGAAATCACCCGCAATTAATGCAGTTTTTATCTTGTCTATATACACATCGTCATCTATTGAACTAAACCTTGGCTCCGATTTAATTCTGATATGGGGATGCGTTTTCTCAAACAAGGCAATTTTTTGCCTCATCATTGGATGTTCCCTTCCGGAACTAGCGATTAAAAGCTCAATAACAGGGCCGTCATATACGATTTCAGTTCGATTGGCCGCCGGGTCCGGTTCGGGGAAAACTATTGTCGTGCTTTCCCCACATGCTGAAAGAATAAATATAAGTAGCGCAAAGAGCAGTAAGATAGTCTTTTTCATGATTTTTCTCCTTTCCAACAAGTAGCTCAATTACCTGGGTACGTCAGGCAATACCGCGCCCGATTAGTAATCGGGGGTAATATTATCAATTACAGAATCGGTAAATCTTTCTGTTACAAAAAATTCGGAGACGATAATCATATCAAACACTTTTTATTATGCTTTAAATAATGTCCCGATCTGAATCCCTTCCAGTATATCAGGAATATTGTAAACCCGTTCACCATTGGCAATCACCATATCAACCCCGGCGGCTGTCGCAATTTTGGCCGCCGCAATTTTTGTTACCATTCCGCCGGTGCCAACATCAGACTGAACCCCTTTCGCCATTTCTTCAAGGTCTTCATCAATTTCTTTAACGCAGTTAATAAAAACTGCATTTTCATTACTGCGGGGGTCATCGGTAAATAAGCCATCAATATCCGTTAGCAAAATCAATAATTCAGCGCCGATTAGTTCAGCAACATACGCCGAAAGGGTATCGTTATCGCCAAAATTGTCACTTTGGATTTCATCGGTTGAGATTGCATCATTTTCATTCAGAATTGGGATAACACCCATACTAAGCAATTGTTCCAAAGTCCGTTGCGTATTCGCCCGGGTCGTGCCGTTGGTAATAACGCTTTTAGTCACCAAAATCTGGGCAATCGTTTGATTGTATTCAGCAAACAAACGTTGATAAATCATCATTAACTGTGCTTGTCCAACTGCGGAACAGGCCTGTGTTACCGCAAGTTCGCGCGGGCGTTCTTTAATCCCCAGCGCTTTCCTTCCGGCCCCGACGGCACCGGATGAAACAACGATAACTTCTTTATTGCGGTTGCGGATATCCGTAAAAATCCGGACATACTTTTCCAATTTCAATAAATCAACATGACCGGTCTCAGCATGGGTAATATTCGAGGTGCCGATTTTAATAACTATCCTTTTTTTATTCCGTAAATAACTCCTGTCAATAATTGTATCCATAAGCTTACTAAATCTCCGTTTTTGTGATATCATCATTACTATATCTTATACAATACTGTTTTTCAAGCTTTTTCGAAAGGATACGAAATGATACTATGTACAGAATGCTATATTCAAAAAAACGGCAAAACATTAATGCTTTACCGTAATAAGAAAAAAAATGACATCAACAAAAATAAATATATTGGATTAGGCGGAAGGTTTGAGATGGGTGAGTCCCCGGAAGAATGCCTTGTCCGGGAAGTCAAAGAGGAAGCCGGGGTTACTTTGACCAATTATCGTTTCCGCGGGACAATAACTTTTCTATCAAACAAAATAAGTGAACCCATTTACATTTTTTTCTTTACCGCTGATGAATATGAAGGCGAAATAAAGGATTGTGATGAAGGTGAGCTTCATTGGGTCGAGACCGGGCAGATTGAGGGGCTGAACCTGTGGGAGGGGGATTATCTGATCTGGAAGTGGCTAAAGGCCGATAAGGGGATTTTTAATGGAAAATTAGTTTATGACGGGGACAAATTGATGGAGCACCAGGTAAAGATTTACTAGTTATATAAAATAAAAGGGAAAGGCTAAGATGACAAAGCTTATCACAAATTTAAAACTTATCTCAACCCGTTTATTGGCCGATTTCCGTATATATTGGTGGGTATTCTTACTCTTTGCCGCTTTCTACTTTGTTATTCAAATATTCTTCACCGCTTCTTGCCCGGTTTATCGAATTATCGGTTTACCTTGCGCCGGCTGCGGAATGTCACGGGCAATGCGGTTCGTACTTACCGGGCAGTTTAGCCGCGCTTATTTTCTTAACCCTCTTGCTTTCGGGATTGTCTTTTTTGGCTTTTATTGCTTCTTTTATCGTTATATAAAAGGAAAAACGATTCCGTATTTTGTTCATGGGATCGTGGCTATTTTTATCTTGTTATTCTTATTCTATTTCATCAGGATGTATCTTTATTTTCCCGAACGGGTACCCTACGTTTATAATTATAATAATACGCTGGAAGATTTTATACCCGGTTATCGGGCTTTTGTCAGGAGGATTTTGCGGTTTTGAATTGTCATCCACGAGTGAGATGGGTTTGGCTGCATTGCGAAGTCAGAAATCCTCACTCGCAAACCAACGGCCCGAAGCCCCGCACGGAAGAATCAATCCGTTTTCCGTAACCGGCAGGCCGATTTCATCAGCTTTTACCAACCCGCCAAGGCGGGGGACAATGGCAGTATTCAGCATATACGAAAGGACGGCCGGTTGCAAGCCGGTCGTATATGAGTTTATCAAAAAGAAGCTTGCTTCTTTATCCAATAGTTGCGCCGTCAATTTGATGAACGCAAAAATATTCTCTTCCATTTTCCATATCTCACCCTTGGGGCCCCGCCCATAAGACGGCGGGTCCATGATAATTCCGTCATATGTATTACCCCGGCGGATTTCCCGTTCGGCAAATTTCACACAGTCGTCAACCAGCCAGCGGATTGGTTTAGCGCTCAACCCGGAGGCTTCAGCATTTTCTTTTGCCCAGCTAACCATACCTTTCGCCGCATCAACATGCGTTATATTAGCACCGGCTTTTGCCGCCGAAACCGTCGCACCGCCGGTATAAGCAAACAAATTCAAAATCTTAAGCGGACGGTTTAAACGTTTCTCCCCGGCGCTGATTTTTTCGGCACACCAATCCCAGTTTACTGCTTGCTCGGGGAAAATACCCGTATGTTTAAAGCTAAATGGTTTAAGGCGGAATAACAAATCTTTATAACCGATATTCCATTCTTCCGGCAAATCAAAAAATTCCCATTCGCCGCCGCCTTTTACGCTGCGGTGGTAATGGGCATTCGGCCTTTTCCAGCCGGGATGGGTTTTTTCGGTCTGCCATATTACTTGGGGATCGGGGCGGATTAGGAGGTATTTACCCCAGCGTTCAAGCTTTTCGCCATCCGAAGCCGCCAATATTTCATAATCTGTCCAATTGCTTGTCGTCCACATTAGAGTGTATCCATAATAAGTTTTTTAAGTTTTAATTCTGCGCCATCAATATCAAAGTCTTTGAGCGCGCTAAGTGATTCATTGATTGTCGTATTAATTCCTTCGCCAAAATCATATCCCGATAATTCTGTCATAATACCTGTTGCGGTATCATTATCAAATTCTGTACATGCAACTAATGCTTTTTCCAGTTTTTCCAGTAAAAAATTCTTGGAACCGGCTTCTTTGACCGTTTCACAGGCCTCTTTAACCGGAAACAAATCCGCAAGGCCTTCATTCAAAAAATCAAGTTCTTCTTGAAAATCAGGATATTGTGACTGACAGAAATCGCTATCACTTTCTTTAGCTTTAGTTTCAAGTATCGCGGCAGTTTCTGATAGTTCGGAAGCACCGATGGTCAAAAGCATTGATTTCATTGCGTGAACTGTAATACCAAATGACTTGAGGTCATTATTTTTCAAAGCATTTTCCATGTTTTTGGATTCATCAGAAACTTTTTCAAAGAAAATCCGCAAGCTCTCATAATAAACATCTAATATTCCGGAAGCATAACGCATCCCGGTTTCGATGTTAATCCCACTGATATCATATAATTTTTCGAGGAAATCTTCTTTGTTAATCACAAATGTTTCTCCAACTTCTCCATTACCCTAATTTTGTCAATTGGTTTAACTATAAAATCAACGCCGCCGGCTTTGATAGCTTTTGCGACATACTCTTTGCTCGCATTTCCGGTAAGGAAGATAATCGGCGCTGTAAATCCCTGGGTTTTTATCTTTTGTGCCAACTCATAACCATCCATCTCCGGCATCTCAATATCTAGTAAAAATAAATCCGGAGTATTTTTCAAAAGATAACGAAGGGCTGTTGCTCCACTGGTCAAACAAGTAACTTTATATTTGGTACCATCTAAAAATGCTTTCAACGCACTTAAGAAAAACGAGGCATCATCAACTGCTAAAATATAGTATTCTTGCTTTTCCGTTACTTCATCAACGATATCCGGTTTTTCATCTATTTGCTGAACCATTTGCATTGCAATTGATAAAGCCGAAACTTCGGAAAAAAAGGCGGTCAAGTTTGCTTCAAGTTTGTCCGCTGTTATTCCGTTTATTGTATTGATTAATTCATTGCTTTTATTGGCAAGCCGGTCGGAATGAAGGTCAGTAAGCATCATCCTTATCCCCATCAAATTCATGGAAATCATCCCTGAATCGTGACCGGCAAGCGCATCTTTGACATTTCGCTCATATGCCGGATAACTATCAATAAACAAATTCATTTTTTGGGCATAGATATTTAATTGAGCTTCATCCATTTGCTCAATCTTGTCCTTTAGATTCAGCTCTGCTAAAGTCAGTAACCGTTTCTTGCTTAACATATGCCCTCCTAAAATAATTTCTTTTATAAAGAGTAACATATGAGCTGGTAAATGTCAATCAAAGCAAGCTTTTGCGCGATAATATTCTGTTTACAAACCATCATATTTTGTTTATAATCATTTTATGAAGATAAAAACATACGCATCACTTTCATCCGAGATTTCTAAGCGCGAAGTCGAGAATGCCCGTATTTCTTACGATGCCGCTTTAGAAAGCATTGTTTTATTTGAAAATGATGGTGCTTTACCGGTTAAGCCGGGGAAAATCGCCCTCTATGGCAATGGGGCGATTTATACTATCAAAGGCGGGACCGGCAGCGGTGAAGTAAATGAGCGTAATAGTATCTCTGTTCTTGAAGGTTTGGAAAATGCCGGTTTTACCATCACAAATCAAAGTTGGCTAAGTGATTATCGTTTTGAATATAGTACCAAGCAGCATCTTTTTACTGAATCGGTTAAGAAAATGGTTAAAGATGCTTTCTTCAAATTGAATTTATCCATTATTCAAGAAGTAATCGGTTTAAATTTTAACAACCCATTCGGGCGGATGATTACTGATAACGATGTCAAAGAAAGTGCTTGCGACACTTGCTTTTTCGTCCTTGCCCGGCAAACCGGCGAAGGTATGGACCGCAATCCCGATGATTTTTCCTTTAATCTTGCTCCTGAAGAAATCGAGCAAATCCGCTTTCTTGCGAAAAACTACAAGAAAACCATTATAATAATCAATACCGGGGCATGTATGAATTTGAGCCCCATATATGAAATAAAAGGGATTAATTCCATCATTTATATGGGGATGCTTGGCGGTACCGGCGGAAATGCTTTAGCCGATATCATTGCCGGCAAATGTGCGCCCTCAGGCCATCTTACCGCAACATGGATGAAATCTTATGACGACGTCCCCTACGGGCGGACTTACGGCAAGCTGGCTAACCAAGCCCGGGAAGCTGATTACAAAGAAGGTATTTTTGTCGGCTATCGTTATTATGATACCTTTAACGTCGAACCGCGTTATGAGTTTGGTTATGGCAAGAGTTATACGACTTTTATGTTCCAATGCCTTTCGGCAGTGGTTGACAAAACTACTATTTCTATGCGCGTTTCGGTTACGAATACCGGCAACTATTTTGCCGGAAGGGAAGTGGTACAGATATATGCCTGCGGCCCGAAAAATATCGAACGCCCATATCAGCAACTTACCGCCTTTGGCAAATCAAAGACTTTGGCACCGCAAACCTCTGAAGAGCTGGAACTTTGTTTTGATATGAAAGACTTGGCCAGATATGATGAAGAAACTAATGCTTTTATCCTTGATTCCGGCGATTATGTCGTCCGAATCGGCAATTCCAGCCGGAATACTATTCCTTATGTATCGGTTTCGATTGCCAGCGA
Source organism: Lachnospiraceae bacterium (assembly GCA_009780115.1). Taxonomy (GTDB): domain Bacteria; phylum Bacillota; class Clostridia; order Lachnospirales; family Lachnospiraceae; genus UBA935. Next base: position 16,767 of record WRAQ01000045.1, on the reverse strand, counting down.
TGTTATTATTTCCCGTCATCTGCCCTTTAATCGCGAGCGGCCCAATATCACTGAAATTGCCCATCCCAGCGGACAAAAAAATAACGGCCACAATATGAACCGCTCGAAAAACTTTTTCCTTGAAGCTGACAACCGCGAACCGATTTTCCGCTTGAAAATCAATGTTGAGGAGTTTCCCAATTACAATTATACCGTCCGGATGGAAAATATATATGAAGCGGAGAATTATATTGATGATGAAAACGAAGCAGTCCGCAAAGTTTTAACTGCCTTAACTATCAATGACTGTGTTGACGTTGTTGTCGGCGACGGTTTAGATATCATGGGCAAAGTACATGATTTTTATTGCCCCGGTGCGGTTGGTTATACGACACCCCGGTTAGTTAGCAAAGGCCTTCAGGACATCGCCCTTTGCGACGGGCCGGCCGGAGTCAGGCTGCTGAAAACGGCGGGCATTCAAACCGGAATCCGGGCCGGGTTCCGGGGCAAAAAAGTAAAAGCAATGGAGCCAATGGTAGGTTTCTTTAATTATTTGCCGAATTATATCCTAAAAATGATCTTAGGGAATGCCAAACGGGACAAGCTGGTTTATCAGTATACTACTGCTTTCCCGGCGGCTCATTCCCTGGCGCAGTCCTGGAATACCGAATTGGTGGAAACCGTCGGGCGGGCAATTAGCAGAGAAATGACCGAATACGGCGTGACTTTCTTGCTTGCACCGGGCATGAATATTCATCGTAACCCCTTATGCGGGCGGAATTTTGAATATTATAGCGAAGACCCGCTCCTTAGCGGCAAAATGGCGGCGGCCGTTACCAGAGGGGTTGAAGAAACGCCCGGCAATTTCGTCACCCTCAAGCATTTTTGCTGTAACAATCAGGAAACTGAACGGATGCAAATGTCAAGCAATCTAAATGAACGGGCCCTTCGGGAAATTTATCTGCGCGGATATGAGATTGCGGTACGGGAAGCGAAACCGACCGGAGTTATGACTTCTTATAACAAGCTAAATGGTATCTATACGGCTAATCTTTATGATTTACTTACTAGAGTTTTACGTCATGAATGGGGTTTTGACGGTGTTGTGATGACCGACTGGCTTGCGACAGTGAAGGGTGTTGCTAATCCGGCATTGTGCCTGAAAACCGGCAATGATTTGATTATGCCGGGCACGAAACGCGACAAGAAAGTGATCCTTAAAGCCCTCAAAAAGGGTTTAATCAGCGAAAATGACCTCCGGCGCAGTGCGGCAAATGTAGTACGCGCTGTTATGCAGGGACGAAGTGGATGTGAAGTATAAGTCTGAAACCGGTGCAACTATTTTCCTAAGTAAACCGTTTGAGGCATGAAATCATAAAACGCATAATTAAGGAATAAATAAAAAAAATCGCAAGCAACATTCCTGTTTACAAAGTAGGAATTTGCCGCGATTTATTTTTATGACCGAAAATTATGCGTTTTGTATTTGATTTCGATGTCTCTCCGGTTTACGTGGAAATTATTTTTGCTCAGGTTTTCAACTTACCTACGTCTCCATCTGCCGCCCCAAAAACCCTGCTGCCGATTGAATCAATTTCTGCTCTACTTCACCCATCTTGGCCTTAACATCACCTTCCAAAAGAATAACCGCACCAATAACATCACCTTCACAAATAATCGGAGCAATTGCCTGATGCTCATATTCAGTTCCCGAAGTCATATCGCTGGAAACCGTAATAAAATTTTTGTCACCACGGGAAGCAATCACCGTTTCACGGTTATTAATTTTTTCTTCCAACTCACGACTAAGAGATTTTCCCATTACATGTTTAAAACCGCCGGAAACCGCAATAAATTGGTCACGGTCGGCAATTAAAGCAGCGTGGCCGGAAACTTGCGCAAGACTTTCCGCATACTGCTTCGCAAAAGTGGTCATTTCACCAATCGGTGAATATTTTTTCAAAATAATCTCACCTTCCCGGTCAGTAAAAATTTCCAAGGGGTCAGATTCCCTGATTCTCAAAGTTCTACGGATTTCTTTTGGTATAACAATACGACCGAGGTCATCTATTCTTCTTACAATTCCTGTCGCTTTCATAATATTCCTCCAAACTGTATAATAATAAACGTGTTTCTATTATTTGTAAAATTAGAGAAATTATGTGTTATGGAATTGGAAGATTATGTGAATGGAATTGTTATCCACAGTTTACATTCTTCCCCTTATACACTACTATTATGATATGGAAAACTTCACTCTCCGTATTACCGGAATGTCTTGTGCTGCCTGTTCGGCACGAATTGAAAAAGAAATTAGTAAGCTAAACGGCGTTGAAAGCTGTATGGTGAACTTTGCTATTGAACGCCTAATCATTAGCTTTGACAAAGATAAAATAAGTTTTGATACTATCAAACAAGCGATTAATAAAGCCGGGTATGGCTGGGCGGAAATAAATAAAGAAACACTTGATGAAGATAAATTACGTAAAGAAAAAGAAATTAAAATTCTTAAACTTAAATTCATTATTTCTGCTATTTTTACGCTTCCGCTTCTATATATAGCAATGGGGCATATGCTGCCCTTTGGCTGGTCACTTCCAATTCCGGAAATACTGCACCATCACCATAATCCTCTTTTCTTTGCTTATGCCCAGTTATTTTTAACTGTCCCGGTTATCGCCGCCGGTTATCGTTTTTATTATGTTGGCTTCCGGGCGATATTACTCCGGGCGCCAAATATGGACAGCTTGATTGCTTTGGGGACATCAGCGGCTTTTATTTATAGTTTATATGCCATCGGGCAAATAATTAATGGCAAATCTGAATATGCCGATCAACTTTATTTTGAAACTGCGGCAGTTATCATCACTTTGATTTTATTAGGCAAAACCCTTGAAGCCCTCACCAAAGGAAAAACCAGCGAAGCAATTAAAAAACTAATGGGGCTTCGGCCCAAAACCGCCATTATAATAAAAGAAAATCAAGAAATAGAAATTCCGCTTGATGAAGTAATGATTGGTGATATAGTCCTTGTTAAACCCGGGGGCAAAATTCCGGTTGACGGTACTATCATCGAGGGCATTACGGCAATTGATGAGGCAATGCTGACCGGCGAGAGTATGCCGGTTGACAAAAAACCGGGCGATAATGTTTACGCCGCAAGTATTAATAAAAACGGTTTCATCAAATTCAATGCCGAAAAAGTAGGGGCTGATACGGTTTTAGCCCAAATTATTAAGCTCGTTGAAGATGCCCAAGGAAACAAAGCCCCGATAACCCAAATTGCTGATAAAGTTTCCGGCATTTTCGTCCCGGTTGTTTTTTGCATCGCCGTAGCCGCTTTTATTAGTTGGCTGATAACTACCAATGATTTTACTTTTGCCCTAAAAATATTTATCTCGGTTTTGGTTATTGCTTGTCCATGTGCCCTCGGCCTTGCTACGCCAACTGCAATAATGGTTGGAACCGGCAAAGGGGCCGAAAACGGTATTCTCATCAAAAGCGGTGAAGCATTGGAGACCGCACACAAGATTCAGACCGTCATCTTTGATAAAACCGGCACGATTACCGAAGGGCAACCTAAAGTAACGGATATTATAGCAATCCCTGAATATGACTCCGAAACCCTGCTGAAAATCATCGCTTCTGCTGAAAAAGGCAGTGAACACCCGCTCGGTGAGGCGATTATCAAACGAGCAGAATTTGATAATTTAGAATTACTTCCTATGGCCGATTTTGAAGCTTTACCCGGCCGAGGGATTTTTTGCCGGATAAAATCGTCCAGTAATGACCATTCAAAAGAAATCATTGCCGGAAATCTGCGCTTGATGATTGAGTATAATGTATCCCTTGATAAAATAGAAACCGAAGCTAACCGGCTTGCAAATGAAGGCAAAACCCCGGTGTTTTTTGCTATTAATAAATTTGCCGGGCAACGGTTAGAGCCGCCAACTTTCATATCGCCTTGCAGCACCAATTTTGAAATCGCCGGCCTTATCGCTATTGCCGATGTCGTGAAAACCGATAGTTATGATGCAATAAAAAAGCTTTCGATGATGGATATAGAAGTTGCAATGATTACCGGAGACAATAAACTTACGGCGGCGGCAATCGCAAAACAAGTAGGAATAAAACGCGTTTTATCCGAAGTTTTACCGCACGAAAAAGCAAATGAAGTAAAAAAACTGCAAGCCGGGGGTAAGGTTGTTTCTTTTGTTGGTGATGGAATAAATGATGCGCCTGCTCTCGCTCAAGCTGATATCGGTATTGCTATCGGAAGCGGAACCGATGTGGCAATGGAAAGCGCGAACATTGTCCTAATCCAAAATAATTTAACTGCTGTTACAACCGCAATCAATCTTTCACGGGCAACAATCCGCAATATCAAACAAAACTTATTTTGGGCTTTTGCTTACAATACCGCCGGTATCCCTATCGCTGCCGGATTATTATATATTTTCGGCGGCCCACTGCTTTCACCTGCTTTCGCTGCGGCAGCAATGAGCCTTTCCAGTATTTCCGTACTTTTGAATGCTCTGCGGTTAAAAAAATTTTCCTCTTGACTCTGACACCGTGTCCTACTTCATAATTGGATTAAGAAAAAGAAAAGAGGCTTAAATTATGGAACTTCAAACAATCAATCAAGTGTCAAAAGATTACGGTATTTCGGCAAGAATGCTGCGTTATTATGAGCAAATAGGCTTAATAAAAAGCCAGCGCAAAGAAGATTATGCTTATCGGGTTTATGACGAGTCCGCGGTTAATCGTTTAAAACAGATAATTATCTTGCGAAAATTACGCGTGCCGGTAAAGCAGATTATAAATATCCTTAATAATACTGATGCCGCTGAAACGGTTGAAATTTTCCGGCAAAATATCATTCAACTTGATGAAGAGATTACAGCACTCTCAACAATCAAATCAATTTTAGTGGATTTTGTTGAGGAAATACGTAAAAAAGCCGATATTAATCTGAATCTTAGCTTGCTTGGTGATGAGGTAATATATTCTGTGATAGATTCTCTTTCTTTTTCCCAAAATCATATTAAAGAGGAGAAACAGACTATGGATGGATTAAACAAAGCAAATGAAGAACTAAGCAAAATAACCGATAAAGATGTACGAATCGTTTATCTTGCCCCAATGACCGTAGCGGCGGCAATCGCTTCCGGAGATGGTTGCGAAGGTAAAACCGGCGAAATGATTCGCGATTTCGTTACCGAAAGCGGATTGCTGAAAATCAAACCTGATGCCCGTTGTTTCGGTTTTGACTGCTCACAAGGCGCCACCGGAATCGGCGAAAATTCAAATGTTTATCAATTGTGGGTTTCGATACCCGATGATATGGAGGTTCCTTCTACACTCGAAAAGCTAAAATTCGCTGGTGGTATGTACGCAGCCCATGTCCTGCGGGACTGGAGTTTCGAAGATTGGCGCTTACTTGGCGAATGGGTTAACAATAGTGAAAAATATGCAAATGATGCATGCGCTTCCCGGATGACATCGGGAAAGCCTATATATGGACAATGCTTAGAGGAAACCATGAATTTTTATAACTTTATCAAAAATCCAGGAACTGAACTGCAACTGGATTTACTGTTTCCAATTAAAAATAAATGAAAGTGTTACCAGGGTTCGGGAAATGCAATTCCCGAGCCCTGAAAAATTAATTTAAATTTTTCCCTCAATTTCTTCCCAGTCAATAAATAATTTGTATACTTCGGTTGTGAAGCATAAAACACAATAATTAGGGTCATCCGCGCCGGAGAAATGCCCTTCCAAACCTGAATACCAATTATCCTGTTTGATTGCAGCATCAGTTACAACTTCCAGCCGCCCCCTTAAAGTAATGCCGTATTCATCCGAATCGAAACAAACTGCGGCCCGGCTATCGCGTTTGGCGCGTTTTACCCAATTACTGTCCACTCCGGAGCAGAATGTGATTTCTTTAATCCCCTCTGCTTTTGCCGGTGTAATAACCGCCGCCGTAATACGGCCATCCAAATCTTCCTGTGCCAGTACGCAATACTGATTAGCACCATCCTCATATTTACCGGAAGCGGTTCTTTTACTAATAATTTCACTTGCTTTAGTGATTGCTTTTTCCATTTGTGGCTCCTTTTTGATTTAAGGATAACATACTAAACGCGACAACTGTGTGTCATGTTATATAAAGATATATAACGCTTTTTCATTTTCGCTTTTTCATTTTCGCTCTTTCTATTCTTTTCCTGCAATATCTTTAACATATCGCCCCAAAAAAAAATAGCATATAGTTGTGTCATAATTGTGTCAAGAAGCATTATTTGTTAATTTCTATCTAAAAAAGTTATTTCAAGTTCATGATTCCACCCATAAAAGGAATCCAAAATGCAAGAATTATAATCAGGGCTATTTGCAAAAAGATAGTTGATTTACACATATCCGTCATTCGATAATATCCTTTGCTATACGTTAATAGTTGAACCGTATCTAATGGGAATAGATAACAATTGCATGCACAAAAAGCCAATACAATTATTAGATAAGCAGAAGATATCCCATTTGCAAGAGCTATGGAAGCAAACGGCCCGGCTAAAACAGTGATAAGCGCAGGTGCCGATGTAATTATTAAAAGCATAATAAAAGTTATTACTGCGGCAAATCCAACCAAAATATTTGTAGATAATAAAAGATTCGCAGGGTATAAATTATTAACCATCCAATTACTGACATCATTAGCAACTAATGCATGTGCTAATGATAACGTGGTACCGCTGATAAAGATTATATTCCAATTAATATCATCTAAAAATTTATCCCATGCTAAAATATTTATGCCAGGCAAAAGAAAGATTACGCAGCCTATTAGTGTAACAGTAAATATTTCTATGCCCCGCACCCATGATGATAATATCCAAAGAATAAGCATGATTACCATAATGCTTATCACAAATGCCTCTTTTTTACCCACTCTTTCATTTACACGAATTATATCCATATATAATTTTAATTTCTTGAGGTTTATTTGTGCAGGCTTATAGACTTTAATCATAAGAAACCATGCAAAAGGTATAAATACGATAACTAAAGGAATCCCAATAGCCATCCATTGTACAAATGTTATTGTTACGCCTGCATTTTGCTCCAATAATCCTATCGCAAGCAAATTAAGTGATGAGGAAGCCGGTGTTGCTATGCCGCCAATCATAGTTGCGACAGGTATAGCTATCATAAATGACTTGCCAATAGACCTTTTTGCATCACTATCTTCGATTGAATTAATAAATTCTAGAGCAATTGACATCATAATTGCGCAAGTAGGTATATTTGAAATGAAAAATGATGTAACCGCAGTAGTAATCATCATAGCGAGAAGAACTGTTTCAATTCTCCCCCCGGCCTTTTTAAGTAAAGCAAATAATATTCGTCTGGTAATAGGGGTATTCATGATAGCACCCGCTATTCCGAAAGAAGCAATTATAAAAAATATGACCGGGTGCGCAAAACCTAAAACTGCACCCTCAAACCGCTCAGATACATTAAATATTGGAATCAATCCAATTGTTAGTAGTGAGCTGACAGCCAAGGGTATAGCTTCTGTTACCAATAAAACAAGGAAAAATAAAGTAATGCCAATTGTATTTTTGCCTTCTAAAGTTAAACCATATGGTACAGGCATAAGCGCTGTTATAATTAATATAATTAATGCCGAGCAAATGCCAATATTTTTTCGTATATTCATAAATAATCTCTCTTCACTATGAACCGGTGCCGTTATATTTCATCGCACCGAACATCCAGAACTTATAACTCAAATAAAAGAAGGTGATACCATAAACCGGGGTGAAGTATGTAAGAAATGTTGCTTCTTTATTACTCAAAAAAGCCAAACTTGGGTAATATGCCATAAAAGCTATTGGGATAATAAATGTAAAGATAATACGCAGGGCACCGCCGAAAATAGTAATAGGATATTTTGCGTAATCCTTAAATTTATTTGATAGCATCATGACAAAATATGCACTGTTCAAAATATAAAAACTTGAAGCCGCCGCAAAGTTAGTTATGGAAATCATAAACAAAGATGCCGAAACCAATGCAATTATAAGTTTAACTAAGATTATAAGCGAAAAATCTAAGCCTAAGTTCGTCCAAGAATATGAAAGGACAGTAATTCCGACAACTAACTGTCCGATACCTTTAATATCAAAAATCTCGGAAATATAATAGAAAAATAAGTTTAACGGTTTAAAACAATATTTTATAAAGTCACCGCTAAAAACATATGTTAAAAGATTCCAGTTATTGTCAAAGAAACATTGTACAGGAGTAAGTGCTATTAAAGAAAACCCATAAAGGAACAACATTTCATAATAAGACCAGTTAAGCAATGACGGAACATTCTTAAATATTATCCAAAATGTTATGAACCCGGATAAATTTACAAAAATTATTCCAATTAAGGATATAAAAAAATCTGCGCGATAACTCATTTTGCTTTTTATGTTTTGTACCAGTATTTTGCCATAAATTTTTAGATAATAGCGAAATCCTTGCTTCATCATAATTTAACCTCAGTTCCTATTTTCTTTAATTCATTTCAGCCCCCGTTTACCGTAATAATTCTTAGTGACTTCCACCAAAAAACCTTACATATAAGAAGCAGTGCCACTAACCATATAAGTTGTATCCCCATGCTACTAAATCTAGTGTATATTGATAATTCTGTATTGAGTAGTTGTTGCAGAGGGGCATTATATATAGCCTGGAACGGTAGATACATAGTTATATTTTTTAAGGGTTGCGGAAAAAAATTTAATGGTATCACAGCCCCTGACAATAACAGGACAAGTACTTCTTTAATCATATTTACTCCCCATATAGACTGCGTATATAAGCAGATGGTTCCCACCAAAAAGTCAATACATAGGCTAATAACAATACCGATAATCATACTTAAAAAAAAGAAGATTAGGTTGATGCCCAATTGAATATGGAAGTTTGAAAGGAAATATACTACAATAAATGTCGGCAATAAAGTCGTCACTAATTTGAACAACATTTCACCTATAAGCCCCAAGGATTTGTAAAGTTGATACCCCATAGGCTTAATTAAATCTAAAATAATTTTGCCGGATTGAATATCTTCATGCATTCTCCATGTAAGATAACTTTCCAGAAGTGTAAACATGGAAGAGGCAAGCACTAGGTAAATCATTGTATCTTCAAATGTCATGCCATTTAATACATTATTGCCTGAAGATAGATAAATACTACGCCAAAGAAAGTAAACTATAATTAAGTAAATTAAGTTGCCTATGATAGTTACAAATACCCCCAACCTAAAGCGGAGGGTTACTAATATCCCAGACTTAATGAGAGTCAAGAATTTATTCATATATTACCCTCATAAATTTTCTTAATTATATCTTCCGTATTAATTTCTTCTATTTTTATATCATTTATCAATATGAAACCTTGCATAAACATTAGAATTTCCATGATAGGAGCTTCATCCTCTTTTGATAAGATTGAAATCCATTCTTCAGAAGTCCTCACCACCATGGATGTTTGGTTAAGAAACCTTAACTCAAGCGCTTGAATGATATCGCTCAATATATATTCTCCCTTTATCTTGAGCTTCAAGGTTCTGTATGCGCCAAAATACTTCTTCAGATTCCCCGCTGTATCGTCATAAATCATCGAACCCTTATCAATTATAATAATTCGTTCACATAATGCATCAACATCTCCAATATCATGAGTAGTTAATATTACTGTAGTTTTTTGCCGCGCGTTTAATTCTTTTATTAAATGTCTTATTTTGGATTTCATAGATACATCAAGCCCAATAGTAGGTTCATCTAAAAATATTACACTAGGGTTATGTAGAAACGCCGCCAAAATATCGCATAATGTCCGCTGTCCAAGTGACATTTCCCTTACAGTTTTGTTATAGAGTGGTTTTACGTTTATTATAGATTCATATAGAGCAAGTTGGCTTTTGTAAGCTTCATCACTTACTTGATAAATGTCTTTTAGTATTTTCAATGATTCAATCATCGGCAATGCCCACCAAAGTTGAGTTCTCTGACCGAAAACAACACCAATATTGCGCGCATTTTGGCATCTATTTTTATAAGGGATTTTACCATTAACAGCAATTGTGCCGGATGTTGGCTCAAGTACTCCGGTCATCATTTTTATAGTCGTGGATTTACCCGCCCCGTTAGGCCCTAGATACCCGACTATTTCACCTTTGCCAATTGATAAAGATATGTCATTAACAGCCCTAATTACGCTATAGTTTTTAGAAACTAAATCTTTTATGCTGCCCTTTAACCCTTCGCGGCGATTTAAAATTTTAAACTCTTTTGTTATATTTTCAAATTCTATTATCCGATTCATATATCTCCTGTTGCCATTGCAGCGGGTCTTTTTACGTAACAGCATCTATTAAAAAATAGTAAAGCTTCGCTAAACTATTAAAATGTGCTGAAAGTTTTTTACTTAAAAAATCGAAATCAAATAATTCTTGATTATTATCACTATGGCTAACTACATATATATTTTTCCTATTATACCATTCACAAATGATATCGCTTGAACCATTATATATATTTTTTTTGTATTTTTCACCTTCCGGGATAAAAACACCGCCTTTTTTTATGCATGTCACCAAATCAGAGAATTCATCTTCTCTATCCGATATGGCCTTTCTATATAAATCCATGGATTTAACAGAAGCACTAAAAAAACCCATGCCATAACGATATGAATTGGGATTGATTTCAAAAAAATATGCGGGATAATTGTTCCGCTCCTTTTTAGGCCGCGCAAATGTAAACCACATAGTATCGCGATAAAGACTTTTATTATTAGAAAATCGGATATCATTGTGAATCCTGGATATTGTTTTACCTACAGCCGGCGCAATTACCATTAAATCGTCAATTTCAAACATAGTTGGGGCTAGGGTTGAAACTAAATGTTTAAATGGGTTTAATAAAAAATCTTCATATGTCTTTTTATTCTCGGCATACCATTCCCTGCTATTATTTTTATGATTTTCCTTAAGAAAATTTAATGATTTGGTACAAAATCCACTTTCCATATCAACCTCCATTTTTTATGCTTCAATGTAAATTCAAATTAGGCATATCCCTTGTTTGTAATATATAGACCTTTCCGTTTTCATAAGTAAATTCTATATCTTGCGGCCGGCCAAAGTGTGCCTCAATTTTATTAGCCGCACAATTTAGGTTATTATATATCGCAGGATATTCTTGTGCCAACTCCTCTATTGATTTAGGGTTTGAAATTCCTAAAACAACATCTTCCCCTTGCGCACACGGAAGATATTCTCCATATAATTCTTTCTTCTTAGTAATCGGGTTTTGCGTAAAGATTACACCAGTACCTGAAATATCATTTAGGTTTCCAAATACCATTCTCTGAATTATTACTGCTGTAAACAAATCATCAGGTATTGATTTTCTTTTCCTATATAATATGGCATTATCACTATTCCATGAATGAAACACATTTATTGTACAATTTATCATGCAATCAGTGATATTTTCAGGGAATTGTTCACCGGTCTCTAAATAATACTGTTGTTTATATTGTCCTATAGCCTCTATAAGTTTCTTACAGTTTGAATTATCAAAACCATATTCGCAGATGGTTATATTTTTTTCTGCCCAAGCATAAGTCTTCACAAAATTCAAATATGATAATAAGAGATGTATTTGTTGACAGTCTCTTAACATTTCATCATTGAGTCCGACATTGAGAAATGTTTCCATCATCCCTGGCATTGATACAGGCGCACCCGATCTTATCGATATAATTAGTGGATTTCCCATCTCACCTAATTTTTTTCCGGTATCAGCCTCAAGTGTATTTATCCCCGCTGCAATCAATTTCTCAAGCTTATTGTTTTTTCTTCCGTTCAGAAAATATTCCCGGCAAATATCCGTAGGCAAAATAAAACCTTCCGGTACATTTACCCCTATTTTAACCAACTCTAATAAGCTATAACCCTTATTTCCAATGATGCTTTTTTGATAATCAGGAACATCATCTTCAGATACTTTCAAATTAATATATTTCATATTAAGCGCAATTTTTTTCTGCGATTTTCTGCTGTATAAAATCAATCAGCATTGATATTTTATCAAACATATCTAGCTCTAGCTCCTCAGCTTCACTTACAAAGCCAAATTCTTCTTCAATCAAAACGATCAAATTAAGAATTTGCAATGAATCAAAAATCAAGTCATCAATTAGTGATGATTCCTCGGATAGTTCGCTAACCTGATCCTTAAGAACCAAATACTCATCTGCCATTAGTATGGATTTTAATCTTTGTAATATAGTATTTCTCATTAAATCTTTCCTCCTATAATCCTGGTATGGGTATGTTGCTTAACATTTGTTTACCAATCCAGGCATACTTTTTTAATTTTTCTGCTGCGGTATAATCTGTGATATCTACGTTCTGTCCTATATCTGGGCGAAGATATTTGAAAATCATTACCTCTTTCGATAAGTTAAACGGATTATATATTTTTTTAAGTTTTTTCTTTTCATCTTCAGTAAACGGATTTAAGTTAATCGGTCTACGCAGCGGAGTAGATAATGGGTAATTTTGATGATTTTTAAGCACTATCCTTTTACCGTTAATATAAATAATTTTAAAGCGCTTTCTTAAAGCAAAATTCAAACACTCTTCTATTGTATTAATTATTGGTTCCCCTATATCATTCAATGATGTGTTACATATAATAGGAATTTTTGTTCTTTCATAGAATCCGTTTATTACGCTGTAAAGAACCGGATCAGTATCTTGATTAATAGTTTGCAAACGTGCTGTGGCATCCAAATGGCAAATTGCCGGGATTTCTTTTATTTTGCAATCCTTTACATTTATTACATGCAGCATAAATGGGGATTGATAAATTTTTTCAAACCACTCTTCCATTTTATCCGCAAGAACTATTGGGGCTACAGGACGCCACCATTGACGTTGCTTTATCTCATTAAGTTTATCTTTAGATACACTTGTACGTGGGTCAGCCAAAATACTCCTATGTCCTAATGCTCGCGGCCCAATCTCCGCATTGTTGTAAAACCAAATTAGGGGAGCTTTTTCTAAATCGGTAGTAAATTGTTCATTATCAAGATTGGAAGATGATTCAATAAAATGCTGAAATGGCACAGATGAAATGATGGAATCTAGATTGTCAAAAGCATCTCCATAAAACGCGCTTTTAAGCTTGAAATTTACTTTATTCATATTTTTATTAAAGTAATATAAAGCGATTCCCAAAGAAATACCGGCATCATTAACACATGGCGGAGCAAGAAAACCCTTAAAATTATATTTTTCCATTATATAACTATTAGTTGGGCAATTCAATATGTAACCGCCGGCTAATGCTATATAGCAATCTTCTGGAATTATTCCATGTGAATTAATGGCATTTTGAATATTATAATCCATTATCCGCAAAGACATTTTTTGAATTTCCTTACTAAACATACTTACTTTATTATCATATTCTGTAAAACGTTCATCAAAGCCGTTAAACAAAATTCCCTTATCGTATTCATTAATATTTTCTATTCTACCCCACAAATCTGATACATACTTGTTTGCCGTCTGCAAATCATTTAACCGGCGCACTTCAATAATCGATTCCATATTATTAACAATAAGTTCGCTGGTGCTTGCTGTAGCGAGCGCCATTAGAGTACCTTCACGAAGATTAAATTTCTTTCTGGCATAAGTCCATATAAACCCTGGCGATATCACCTCGAACACTTCTATCTTTCCGCTTAAAGATAAGCACCCTGTATAATAATTCTTTTTATTAACGTTTTTATCCATCACTGTATCCGGTCCGCCATCAACAGCAAATCCTAATATAGTATTATTATAGAATATTTGTGTATCAACCATTAATGCGGAAAACATATGAGCTATACTATGGTAGGATTGTGTGGGAAAATCTGCATTTGAATGATAGTCATCAATCGTATCAAGTAAAGGTGTACCAATTATAGCCTCCATGTTTTCCAAGCACAAATCATAACGCGAAAGAAGAGTATTAAGAAGATCTTCCGCCTGCTTCCGGTTGAATAAAGAAAGCCCATGACGTTTAATACCTGTAATCCTTTCAAGCTCCCAATAATGAACAAGTGTTAAGCAATTGTCTTGTTTTTTCCAAAGTGATACATTTTGGTCGTGCCTTATACGAAATTCGTATAAATGGGCGATTTCATCTATATGAAGATATGCGGCTAGATAATATCCATTTTTCATAAGCATTTTCCTCGAACTTTATTGCGGGCAGCATGGGGCATGTATACACCTTTTTGGTGCGGTAAATAAAATAACCTTACAATATCATCTCCATATACAATTCCTTTTAATGTAAGATTTATATGGGTTTTTGTAATTTCAATGAAGCCGTTTTCCTGTAGATATTCGAATTCTTTTCTGAATAGTGCCATAATATCAAAGCCGAATTCATCATTTAAACGTTTCATTTCTAAATTTACCAATTTGAGACCAAAAATTATTCTTCGCGCAATTATTTCTTTTTTGCTCATAGAATATGCCCTAAACATTGGCATTTTGCCTTGTTTGATAGAATTAATATACTTTTGAACGTCAATCTCATTTTGGAAAAGATAATTATTGTAGCAAGAATGTGATGAAGCACCAATGCCTAACATATCTTCCCCTTCCCATAATTTTTTCCGATGGGTATGGTTATATTCTTTATTTATAGAAACACTAAAATTAGTTACGGCGATATATCCGAAATCCATTAGCTTTTGGAAACCGGCTGTTACTAATTCAGCTTCTTCATCATCTGACATCAATGTAAATTTTTGCTCTCTGAATTGTTTATAAAGCTCACTGTTAAGATAAAGCTCAAGTTTATAAATAGCAATATTTTCAGGCCTAAGGTCAAGCAATTGATCAATTGTATTCATCCAACTTTCAAATGTCTGATTTACCATCCCTGACATAATGTCAACATTTATTGAAGGAATACCAATTTTGCGGGCCAAATCAAACACTCTGTAAAATGATTCGGAATTATGGTTCCTTCCATTATCTTCAAGAACCTGGTCATCCAAACTTTGGGCGCCAAAACTTAAACGCTTGATTCCGTAATCCATTAAAAGGCACAATTTTTCTTCGTCTGTTTCTGCTGCCGGTCTTGCTTCAAAACAAAGTTCGCAGTCAGCAGCTATATTAAATGAAGATAATATTTTATCCATTAAAGTCTGAATCTGATATGATGTCAGTTTAGTAGGCGTACCACCGCCAAAATATATCGAACTCGCAACTTTTGCTTGTATCTGGGGAATTGCGCTGACCATCTCTATTTCTTTTAAAAGTGCCTGAATATATTCATCAGGAACGGAATCTTCTCCGTGCTCTAATGACTTATAATAACAGAACTTACATCTCTTAGTGCAATAAGGAATGTGAATATATAAGTTAAAGCCTTCTTTATTCCAAAGTGTCAAAAGATCTTTTTTGTTTAAGTTATTTGATAATGGATATTGATTAATAAAATCTTCTCTTGTTAGCTTAAGCTCCATAATATTGCTCCTTTGTATTTTCTTAAACTAAATATTTCCTTTGTATTTTTCCGGTAGGGCTTTTAGGTATGCTTTCAACAAATTCTATCATTTTGGGAATTTTATAATGAGAAATTTTATTTCGGCAGTACTCAATAATATCAAGTTTACTGACATTATCTGAAGCTACAATAAATACTTTTACTACCTCACCATATGGATTGGCCGCCTTGCCTAAAGCTACAACTTCTTTTATTCCCGGAATTTCCATGATGACATTTTCAACTTCTGACGGGTCAACTTTCATTCCGGCGACATTAATAAAATTAGCAATTCGCCCTTTAACATATAAATACCCTTCAGAATCAATAGACCCATAATCCCCAAGATTCAGCCAACCATTTGAAAACTGTGAATTAGATTCTTCCGGATATAAATATCTGGCAGTGTCGCAAGGACTTTTGGTAATGAAATGTCCTTGTTTCCCAAATTGGCAATCCGTTCCGTCATCGCTAATAATACGAAATTCCCTCTTTCCAACAGGTTTACCAACCGATTTAGGATATTTCTTCGATTCATTATTGATGCACATAACGCCAGTTTCAGTAGAACCGTAATCTTGAGTTATGTATATTCCGCTAATCATATGGAATTTATTGAATATTTCTTCTTTTATTGGTGCGCCGGCCGAAAAACATAACCTCAATGATGCCAACTCACCGTTATTGATAAATCTATCACAAATCATTTGATACATAAACGGAACCGCAAACAGTACTGTTATTTGATTTGAAACAATATTGCTTATTATATTGGAAGCAATAAATTTTTCGATTAAAATTAGTGTTGCCCCGATGTATAAAGGGAGCAATGTCCCCGCTATTAAACCGTATGAATGGCATATTGGCGGGATTGTTAAAAATATATCAGGGCGGCAAAGATTTGTACATTGTATCGTTTCTTCTATTTCAAGGCAAACCGCAGATTGTGTCCTTACTATACCCTTAGCAATGCCATTAGTACCACTTGTTACTTGGCAGATAAAATCTTCGGTACGATATACGATTTCATTTTTTTCCCTATTTTGAATCCATATAATAAAGCTATCAAATTTCCGGACGATATCAAAACCACACTCATTAAAAGTAAAATCATTCCCATTTGAAGATATCACATAACGAACACCGGAATTATTTATAT
>WRAQ01000044.1 GCA_009780115.1 Lachnospiraceae bacterium | reverse complement strand
GGCCAGGCCGAAATGCCCCGCAAAAAAATCGATGCCCTAGTTGATTTTGCTAAAGGATATGGGGCAAAGGGCCTTGCTTATTTGGCAATTTTGCCGGACGGAAGTTTTAAATCGTCTTTTGCGAAATTTATGACCGAAGATGAATTGACTGACCTGGTCAACGCGATGTCCGGTGAAGCAGGAGATTTATTACTATTTGCCGCCGACAAAAATGATTTGGTCTTTAATGTCCTTGGGGCCCTGCGTTTGGAATTAGCCGGGCAGATGGGACTAATTGACGAAAATAAGTTTAACTTCCTATGGATTACCGAATTTCCCTTGCTCACATTTAGCGAAGAAGAAAATCGTTATGTAGCAGTCCATCACCCTTTTACCATGCCGATGGATGAGGATTTGGATTTGCTAGAGAGCGGTGATTTAGGCAGTGTCCGGGCTAAAGCCTATGATATTGTCTTAAATGGGACGGAACTTGGCGGTGGTTCAGTGCGGATTTACCAAAGTGATATTCAAGAGAAAATGTTTGCTATCTTAGGACTTAACAAAGAAGAAGCAAAAAACCGCTTTGGCTTTTTGCTTGATGCTTTTAAATATGGAGTCCCGCCTCATGCCGGTTTGGCTTATGGGCTTGACCGTCTGGTGATGCTTTTGGTAAAAGCAGATTCAATCCGTGAGGTAATTGCTTTCCCGAAAATAAAGGATGCTTCCTGCTTGCTGACTAATGCGCCGGATGTTGTGGACGAAAAGCAATTGGAAGAGCTGGAGATAAGTGTGGTAAGTAAGGAAGGCAAAAACATCTCGCAGGAGCCTTAGGCCGTCTTCTTCCCAGGGTTGAACGTAACGCTAAGAGAATTAGGCCGTAGTGACGGAGAGAGTTTATTGCCTTCCTTACGTATTATATTCATATCCCCGCAATCCCGCCCGGCGTAACTATCTGGTGCCAGTAGACATGGACGGCGGGGTGAGCTTCATTTTGCGGCAGGGCAAAAGGCAGGCGTTTTTCTTCCAGCTCGGGAATTGATGAAATCTCATTATTAAGATAAGCTTCCAGAGTCCGTTTTGCGGCTAAAATTCGTTCACGAAGCCCACCGGTTCGCAAATCAAAGACTTCAAGGCCGAAAATTTTGTTGTCATTTTGCCATTGGGTGCGGAAACATTGTTGGAATTTCTCGAGATAAATTACCATTTCGGGAAGAAGTGTTTCCGCATATTTCTTGAGCGTATCTTTGTCATCCGAAATATAAGCTTTGGTAATATCTACCCCGGCATTAACTTTGTGGGTAAGTAATTCGCAAAAGGCAGCTTGTGTTTCAAATAAGTAACGATATTCACCTTGCTTGTCAGCCAGTGCAGTTAGTTCGGCGGCTACTTTGGAAAAATGTCCGGAAGTACCCGAAACAACATGAACATCAAGCAAACCTAATAAAATATCCTGATAAAATAATACCCGTGCCGCTCCGGCAGCACAGATTCCCGGGGCCGGGTTATCGGGTGTAAATTGTGGTTTATCCAAAGCCATAAAGGCATCAAAATCAGCACCGGTACAAGTTTTGAAACGCCGGGCAACAGCATCCCGGTTGTTATCGGCGTAACAGGTTTCCGCCCAGAATTGAAAAGTCGGTAACAGATTAAAAATCGAACCTTCATTTCCATTGTCACCCCAACTGGTTATAAAAACTTCCTTTATCCCGAAATCAACCACCTCGGCAGCAGCCGGATAACCCACATGGAACGAAAATTCATTGCCGGGGCTGAAACCATGCCAGCGCCAAGCCCTGCCGGCGAAGATAACCGGAAGCCCCATTGACTGATGGGCTTTAAGCATTCGTTTGTAAGTGGCTCTGTCTTCGCTATAATAATCCCAATAAACTAGTTTTATTTTATCCTCAATAATCTTCAAAGTATCGGAGGGTAGTTTTCCGGCGGGGGCATCGTCACTAATATAATATTCGCCATCATATGCAAGGCGGAAAAACATGTCACTCCACATCATTGCTTCATAATCATATTTTGCCGCAATTTCCAGTACCCGCTTAAGATGATTAAGCATTATTTCGGGACGGTTTTGATAACCATTTTGTTCAAGGTAGGTTCCCAAACCGAGCATATGCGCCTCATCCATTCCGATATTTATCCGGCGGCTTTTAAGGCAACCGGAAAAGGATTTGAAAACCGCATCAAGAAATTCATAAACATCTTCATTTCCGCACAGCATAATATCATTTACATCTTTCATTCCGGAAAAAGGCCGCCATTTGAGGGCATGTTCTAAGTGTGCCAGCGTTTGAATACATGGAACCAGCTCAATTCCGCAATCGTTAGCGTATGAATCCATCTCGCGGAACTCATCAGCACTATAACGGCCCCGTAAATAACCTAGATAGGGATAACCTTCAACTGTATAGGTATCTTCCGTATAAAGTTGGATTTCATTATAGCCCATTGCTGAAAGTTTATCACAAAGGTGCTTGAAAGCGTTTATACTAAGCACCCCGCCGCGGGAGCAGTCGAGCATAATCCCTAACCGTTCAAAATTGGGAGTTTCATAATATGTAAAACCAACCGGTTCGGCATCAAATTCTAAAACAAGCTTTAACGCCCGGCGGCGGTCACATTCACGGTGATAGCCAATCACAAATTCATCTTCATCGCGGTGCAATGACAAACCCTTATCAATTTGCTCAAACCTCATAAGACTCCCATCTGCCTGTTTTGACAGGCATGAAATCAGGATTATGAAAGATAATCTTTCAATTATCCAGCCTTTCTGCAATTAGAACTTTGCCTTAATTATATTCTATAGCGGCTTTATTAGCAAGATTCAAAGAACCTTAGGAAATTCTTATTCCTGATTAATTTACCACTTTTTCGGTGAAACTGCCGGTGAAATTTTAATAATAAGCTATTAGAAATGAGTGAGTGGTGGTATAATTATTTAAGGTAAATAAAATCAATAGAGTTGCCTGAAAAAGAGGTTGGCATGGATTTTTACAAACGGGTCGCGATAGTTTGCCGGATGGTCCCGGCAGGCCGGGCCGCAACATATGGCCAGATTGCATTATTATGTGAAAAACCGCAAAATTCCCGGCAAGTAGGATATGCTTTAAACCGGCGGATAACCGACGAATTACTTGCAGATATTTCAGATGGCGGAGAAATATCCGGCATACCGGCGCACCGTATCATGAACCACCAAGGTTATTTATCAGGGGCCTCGGCTTTTGAGCATCAGGATATGCAAAAGTGGCATTTGGAGGATGAAGGCATAACCGTTGATTTTGATGTTGCTAAACAGAAATACCGGGTGAATCTGAAGAAATTTAAGTGGCAGCCGGGGATTGAGGATGTGGGGAAAATAAAGGAATTATTTAAGAAAAAAAATTGCTAGAAATATAAAGGAAGACCATCATGCTAAAAAGCAGCCAAAAATTCAAACGAAAAACCTCACCCTGACTTGTGTCAAGAAAAGTGATTTGCCGGATTTGAGGAACTTAATCTTAATAATAATCGGGTTTGCCGGGAATATTTTATTTGAACTTAATAAATCCGGCTATTAAAATTTAAATTTAGAATCGCCGAAAAGACATGATTGATTGACCGCTCCAGTCATTGACCGACTTGGACAAAAATGGTTGACATAATCAATATCTTGTTATATAATCCCCATATAAATACATTATGTGGAGGGAACTACAAATGAAATGCCCATTTTGCGGTCATGAAAATACCAGGGTCATCGACTCGAGGCCAGCCGAAGAAAATAATTCAATCCGGCGGCGGCGGGTTTGTGATGAATGTGACAAACGTTTTACTACTTATGAGAAAATCGAAACAATTCCATTAATTATTATCAAAAAAGACAATAATCGTGAAACTTACGACCGGAGCAAAATCGAAGCCGGTGTCCTCCGGGCTTGCCATAAGCGCCCGATTAGCGCCCAGCAAATTTCAAAAGTTATTGAAGAAGTGGAAGCCCAGATTTTCAGCCGTGAAGAAAAAGAAATTGAGAGCCGCATTATCGGCGAAATGGTAATGAACAAGTTAAAGGATTTGGAAGCGGTTGCTTATGTCCGTTTTGCTTCAGTATACCGGGAGTTCAAAGATATCAATACCTTTATGGACGAACTGAAGAAAATGTTTAACTGACCAAACGAAGCATTAGATTTTCTAAATTTGTTTTCCAATTGACACAAATTTAGAAAATCTCTTCGTTTTTGCTTGCCAAATTTTTATTTTCAGTATAAAATAAAACGCAAGTAAAAAAAAAGAGACGAAAGGATTTTTAACCCATGAAAAGAAAAGAAGCAGTACGATTCTTTTCCGCTATGGTGTTAATTTCACTTACTGTTGCACTGAGCGCATGTTCAGGTGATAAGCAAGGTGATGAATTATCTTCAGTCATAACCGTCGGAATACCTCAAGATATTGAAGACAGTCTTGACCCCCACAGAGCTGTGGCGGCAGGAACCAGAGAGGTACTTTTCAACCTTTTTGAAGGTCTGGTGAAACCCACCAGCGACGGAGACTACATCCCGGCAATAGCAAGTGACTTTACCATCGCGGAAAATGGATTGGTTTACACGTTTACCTTACGTGAAAACGTAAAGTTCCATGACGGAAGTACGGTTACGGCAGAGGATGTGAAATTTTCCCTTGATAAATGCGCCGATACCGGTAGTGGAAGCCCGCTGGTAGCGGCGTTTGCTAATATTAGCGAAGTTTTGATTCTTGATGAAAAAACCATTGCGATTCATTTATTTACCCCCGACACCGAAATTCTTGCCTCACTAACGACGGCAATCATTCCGGCAGCGAATGCCTCCCCGGAATCAAATCCAATCGGTACCGGCCCTTATTTATTTACTTCCCGCTCACCGCAGGAAAACTTTGTCGTCACCCGTTTTGCTGATTATTGGGGGGATAAAGCAAATATTGAAACGGTAATTTTCAAAATCATCGCCAACTCTGACACCATTGTAATGGATCTTGAAGGCGGCTCGCTTGATATGGTCCCCCGTATCACGAAAAGCCAATCCGATGAACTATCCGGCCGGTTTAATATTCTTGAAGGGACGATGAATCTGGTACAGGCACTTTATCTAAATCATGCCGTCCCGCCTTTTGATATTCTGGAAGTCCGCCAAGCCCTTTGTTATGCGGTTGACCCGTTTGAAATCATGCTTATGATATCTGACGGCAAAGGTGCCGAGGTAGGGAGCAGTATGTTCCCCGCTTTCACAAAATATTTTATTGAAGACTTAAATAATTTTTATAGTTTTGATATCGAAAAAGCAAAACAATTATTAAGTGATGCCGGTTATCCCGATGGTTTTTCTTTTACTATCACTGTCCCTTCGAATCATACTCAACATGTGGATACAGCCCAGGTTTTGGTTGAGCAATTCAAAAGAATCGGCGTACAGGCGAATATCGAATTAATTGAGTGGGAAACTTGGGTCGCGGAAGTTAATACCGGGCGCAATTATGAGACAACTGTCATTGGTTTAGTGGCATCGACTTTTACTGCCCGGGCAATGCTTGACCGTTTCCATACTGATAACCGGCGGAATTTCAATAATTATTCCAATCCGGATTTTGATATCGCTTTGGAAAATGCCCTTGCAAGCGCCGATGACCTTATGAAAACTTTTTACTATAAAGAATGCTTACGTATTCTAACGGAAACCGCTGCTAATGTGTACATCCAGGACTTGCCCGAGTTTGTCGCAATAAGTAATAAATTCGGCGGTTATGAATTTTATCCATTGCCTGCCCTAGACATGGCGAAGATGTACATCGTTGATTGATGTACTGAAACCCCAAGGAGGACAAAAACATTTCGAAGTTACATTAGGCCGCCTTCTACCCGGGATAACAATTGTATTTTACATCCAATTAGGCCGCAGTAACGGAGAAAGTTTATTGTCCGACTTGGGTTATATTGTTAATCGAGGTCCAAAATGCGCTACACCTTACAAAAGCTGACTACCATGCTCATAACTTTAGTCACCATCTCATTTTTGGTTTTTTTGTCTTTCCACCTAATCGCCGGCGACCCGGCAACCAAAATGCTTGGAACCGAAGCTACCCCCGAACGCCTCGCCGCCCTCCGCACCGAAATGGGGCTTGATGCCCCCTTTCTTGTCCGGTACGTGCGTTGGTTTACCGCTTTTATAACCGGTGATTTCGGTTCCTCTTATAGCTATAATATGCCGGTTAGTGCCATGATCGGGGATAAAGTGCCAATTACTTTGACCCTGACTTTTATGGCCTTCCTTCTGATTATTTTATTATCCATCCCATTGGGAGTTTATACTGCAAAAAAAGCTAATCGTCTGATTGACCGCATTATTATGGTGGTTAATCAGATAATTATGGCTGTCCCGCCTTTTTTTGCCGGTATCATTTTGACCCTTGTTTTTGGTTTGATACTCCGGTTATTTACCCCCGGTGGTTATGTTTCATACAAAACCGATAGCTTAAAGTTTATTACTTATCTGTTTTTCCCGGCCCTTGCCCTTGCCCTGCCCAAAGCAGCGATGGCAATCAAATTATTACGCAGTTCGGTACTTGCCGAAGCCCGTCTTGATTATGTCAGGACGGCATATAGCAAAGGTAATAGTACCAATCAAGTTTTATATCGTCATGTACTTAAGAATGCTATGATTCCTTTTATAACTTTTCTGGGGATGACTCTTGCAGAAATGATTGCCGGAAGCATTATTATCGAGCAGGTTTTTGGGATTCCCGGCCTCGGCCGGATTTTGCTTACCTCTATCGCCAACCGCGATTATCCCGTTGTGATGGCAATTATTATCTTAATTGCGTTTATGGTGCTGGTGGTAAATATTGTTGTGGATATTATTTATGGATTGATTGACCCGCGGATAAAACAAAGAGATTTTCTAAGTTTGCGTTCATTGGAACGCAAGCAAAGAAAATCTAAAGCTTCGTTTGGGAAGAATGTCGAAAAGATGCCATTCTTCAGGACTGTGAAAAGGTTGCGATGAAAAAACCGAAAAACTACAACTTAATAATCGGCGGTTCTATTACTGCAATCATGCTCATCTTTATGCTGACTGGTATTTTTTTTACCCCTCATGACCCCAATACTATGGACGGCGGCCTCAAATTCGCCGGGGCTTCGTTTACCCACCCTTTTGGTAATGATAACTTCGGGCGTGATTTGCTTAGCCGGGTGATGACCGGAAGTTTAACTACCTTGTATGTGGCGGCTTTAACTGTACTAATAGGTACTTTTTTCGGGGTTGTTATCGGGGCGTTGACCGGTTATTTTGGCGGAATTATTGACGAAGTGTTAATGCGGATAAATGATACTGTTTTTGCTTTCCCCAGCATTTTGCTTGCTTTAGTTTTTGTCAGTATTTTTGGCAGCGGCCGAAATAATGTTATCCTGGCCCTTGGTATTGCTTTTGTTCCCAGTTTTGCCCGGATTGTCCGCGGTGAATTTCTTAAGTACAAAAAAATGGACTATATCACCAGTGCCCGCCTCGCCGGGGCCGGAAATTTGCGGATTATGTTTTTTCACATTCTGCCGAATACCTTTACTGTTTTGCTTCCGGCGGTTTTGATTGGTTTTAATAACGCGGTCCTTGCCGAAGCCGGAATGAGTTATCTTGGTATCGGGGTCCAGCCGCCCGACCCTAGCCTGGGGCGGATGTTGTCGGAAGCGCAGCCCTTTTTGTTTCGCGCCCCGGCGATGGCATTAGCACCGGGAATTGTTTTGATATTAATTATTTTAGGTTTTAGCTTATTAAGTGATGGAAGTATGAAGAGTTTATCGGCTCAAAGTTTGCAAAATAGAGGTAACAAATGAACGAACCCCCCGCCCCGGTTTTGTCGGTAAGAGACTTAAATATTGAATTTCACGACCATTTGATTCCGGAAACAGTGGTATATGATTTTAACCTGGAACTTTATCCCGGTGAAATTGTCGGGATTGTCGGAGAATCCGGTTCGGGGAAGTCGATGTGCGCCCTTGCGGTTGCCGGTTTGCTTAGGCGGCAGGATATGAAAAAAAGCGGGGAGATTATTTTTGACGGCTATAATCTGCTTAATTGCCCACGTAGCATATTGCGAAAATATCAAGGTAAAGATATCAGCATCGTTTTTCAAGAACCAATGACGGCCTTAAATCCGGTTAAACGAATCGGTTGGCAGATAGAAGAGACCCTCCGTATTCATACAACTTTATCCCGGGCCGAATGTTATGAAAAAGTGGTTAAAATGCTAAGAGATGTGGAACTTCCCGACCCGGAACGGGTTTGCCGCCAATACCCGCATGAACTTTCCGGCGGGATGCGCCAACGGGTTATGATCGCAATGGCAATGATTTGCGAGCCGAAAATCCTGATTGCAGATGAAATCACCACCGCCCTTGATGTTATTATCCAATCCCAAATAATTGAACTGTTAAAGCGTTTAAACCGTGAAAGAAAAACCGCGATTTTATTTATATCTCATGATTTAAGCTTAGTTAAGCAATTATGCGGGCGGGTTATAGTATTAAAAGGGGGTTATATTGTATGAACAATCATATCCTCACCGTCCAAAACCTAAACGCCTTCCACACCGACACAGTTCGCAGCGGTAAAGGAAGCAAAAGGCATCAAATCCTTTATGATGTTTCCTTTACAATGCAAAGCGGTGAGATACTCGGCCTGGTTGGCGAAAGCGGCAGCGGGAAATCAACGCTGGTTAAAACCATTCTGGGGATAAATAAAGACTTCAATGGAGAAATTCATCAATACTGTGAGCGCCCGCAAATGATTTTTCAAGACCCGTACAGTTCCCTTAATCCCGCAAGAAAAATCGGTTGGATTTTGGAAGAGCCGCTCCGGATTAGCGGTGGTTATTCCAAAACTGAACGAAAGGGTTGTGTCTTGGAAATGCTTGAAAAAGTCGGCCTTGAAGCTTATTTTGCCGACCGTTACCCCCGGCAGTTATCCGGCGGGCAACGCCAGCGTATTAGCATCGCCGCGGCTTTAATGCAAAAACCACGGTTACTTATTGCCGATGAACCGGTCTCGGCATTGGATGTAACTATTCAAGCCCAAATACTTGAACTGCTTAAAAAACTTCATGCTGAAATGGGGCTTTCGATTATATTTATATCCCATGATTTGCGGGTAGTTTATCAAATGTGTGAGCGAATTTTAATTATGAATCAAGGGATTATTTGCGAACAGGGGAACCGTGAAGAAATTTTCGGCAACCCGCAAACAGAATATACCAAGAGATTGTTAAACGCCGCCGGGTTGTAGAACCAATTAGAAAGTTGCGGCGGAGAAAGTTTATTACCCGGCTTGCTTATCTTACTCTCAAATGATAAAATAAATAAACAAAGGAACCCTATGAAACTATTTAAGCGTTTTTATCCCCAAAATCATATCGAATCTGCTTATGACATTGCTTATGATGAGTTATTTAGGCAAGGTTTCCGGGGTATTATTTTTGATATTGATAATACCTTGGTTGAGCATGGCGCGCCGGCGAACGAAGCGGCGGTTAAACTTTTTGCGGCTCTCAAGCAGATTGGTTATCAAACCCTGGTATTATCAAATAATAAAGAACCTCGTGTCAAATCTTTTGCCGAAGCAGTTGGCACCAAGTATATTCACCGGGCGGGTAAACCAAAGATATTGAACTACCGGAAAGCGATGGAGGTTATAGGGACAGTGCCGGAAACCACCATTTTCGTGGGCGACCAGCTTTTTACTGATATTTGGGGGGCCAATATCGCGGGGATAAATAGCTATCTGGTTGACCGGATTGGCAAAAAAGAAGAAATTCAAATTGTTATTAAGCGATATCTGGAGAAACCGGTTTTATATTATTATAAGAAAAGTAAGAGGAAAATTTTATGACTATCAATGGAACTACCAAACTATACGGCTTGCTCGGAAATCCGGTTGCCCATACTTTATCACCCCTGCTTCATAATACCTTAGCTGAAAAAATGGGGCATAATATGATATATGC
This sequence comes from Lachnospiraceae bacterium, assembly GCA_009780115.1. Lineage (GTDB taxonomy): Bacteria > Bacillota > Clostridia > Lachnospirales > Lachnospiraceae > UBA935. The sequence goes on along the minus strand of WRAQ01000044.1, from coordinate 18,120 downwards.
CGCTTTTCCTTGCGAAAAAAAAGTAGCCGCAGCTATCAGCGGTGCCTATGCGCTTGGCCTTGCCGGGATGAATGTCACGGTCCCGTACAAAACTAAGGTTATTCCGTATCTTAAAGAGATTACCCCCTTCGCTTTGCGTATCGGCGCGGTGAATACCCTTGTCCGCGATACGGACGGATTTATTGGTTATAATACTGATACTTCCGGGCTTTACCGGGCGATGAAAAGCGAAGGCATGGAAATCAAGGACTCCGAGATACTCATACTTGGAGCCGGCGGAGCCGCCCGTGCTGCCGCTTTCCTTTGTGCTGAACAAGGTGCCCGCAAGGTCTTTATCCTTAACCGCACTTTTTCAAAAGCGCGCCGCTTAGCTGCTGAAGTTAATATTATGATGAGGACAGATTGCCTGAACGGATTTAATTTAAGCAATGATTTTTCAAAACTGCCGTCGTCAAATTTAATCGCGATTCAATGTACCAATTTGGGGATGCACCCTCATGAAAATGAAATCCTTATCAATAACCCTGATTTTTATCAGCGTATCAAAGCCGGGTTCGATATGGTTTATAATCCGGCCGAAACTATTTTTATGCAGAAGATTAGGGAAGCAGGCGGAAAAGCGGCCAATGGGTTAAAAATGCTTCTTTACCAAGGAATCGCCGCTTATGAATTGTGGCATGATGTAACAGTACCGGAAGAATATGCCGAATTTATTTATGAGAAAATAAAGCATGAGGCACCGCATTGACCGAATCGGTCAACGAACTTCGAGAGGTCAGGGTTATGCATCATATTATCTTGATTGGTTTTATGGGTTGTGGTAAAACTACAATCGGGAAGGCTTTATCCGCCTACTATCAATGGGAAATAATTGATACAGATAAGTTGATAGAAGATATGCAAAAGCAATCAGTCAGCGAAATTTTTGCTGAACATGGGGAAGAATTTTTCCGCCGGCTTGAAACAGAAGTATTGGAAAAACTGGATAAAGAATTAAATAAACCATGTATTATCGCTACCGGCGGCGGTTTACCCTTATGCGAGGAAAATCGCCGTTTATTAAAGAAAATGGGTGATGTAGTTTATTTAAATGTTGATGCCGGGATAGTTTATCAACGTCTGAAAAATGATACAACCCGCCCTTTATTAGCAACTTCTGACCCGCAACTTAAGATAAATGAAATGCTTGCAAAGCGAATGCCGGTTTACGAACAAACAGCGAGTTTTATTATTGATACGAATAATAAAACGATAACCGAAATCAACAAAGAAATTTCCGGTAAGATAAATAGTATCAAATTTGAAACTACGTAAAGTTAAAAAGGAGTACAATATGAAAATACTTATTATTAATGGCCCGAATCTCAATTTCCTGGGTATCCGTGAAAAAAACGTTTATGGTGCCGATGACTATCAGCATCTGTTGGGTTTGATTGGCAAGAAAGGGCAGGAATTAAATGCCGAAATTGAAGTTTTCCAATCAAATCATGAGGGTGCGATTATTGACCGGATTCAGGATACTTACAGTGACGGTACCGAAGGCCTGATTATTAACCCCGGTGCTTATGCCCATTACAGTTATGCCATTTTTGATGCCCTTAGATCAATTGAAATCCCCAAAGTTGAAGTCCATATCTCAAATGTAATGGAACGGGAAAACTTCCGTAAAACATTAGTAACGGCACCGGCTTGCAATTATAAAATTTATGGTGAAGGCCTTAATGGTTATTTAAGCGCGATCGAGTATTTGGTGAAACCATAATTAGCTTTTGAATATATATAAAATCAAGTCATAGCGCCGCTGCAGAGCGGCGTTTTTTGCTGTATAGGAAATTGCTTCGCAACGCCAAGGCAAACCCTTTATTGTAATGGACACTTTAGGAACTTTCGGATTTCCAAGATTATATTTGATATAATTAATAACGTATATAAAATAAAAAGTATAAAACGGAGTATCTTTATGAATAGAATTTATTTTAGTAAACTACGGATAGCACTAGCTATTTTTATAATATTCGGTGCTTTCCTAGGCTGCTTGTTCCAATTTTCACCGCTCCAGGCAAGCGGTATTTTTACTATACAAGGAGTTGGCGGCAATCTTATTACTTGTGGCGGGGACGGGATTCATGCACCGGAAGACAACGATTGTACGGTTTGTAATTTATGCGGTGCCACAGATATGGAAAGAACTTGTGATGCTGCCAGCCCTTGCGATTTTCATAGAAGTACAACCACGTGGGATTTTAATACTGTTAATATTAACAAGAGCGGCACAGGCTGGGAGTGGAACAACGAGGCCAAAACCCTTACGCTTACAAACCTCAACTCCGCAACATCAGCAACTACCGCTCTTGCCGTTCCGGACGGTACAACGATAGTGCTGAACGGTACGAATATAATCACAAGCAGTTATGCCGGCAGCCTCGGGTCTTTCGGCATTCATAGCGACGGTACTATTACCGTTACCGGTTCCGGCACTCTGGACGTAACCGGCGGCAGCGTAGGTATATACGCGGCAGTGATAAATATCAGCGGCGGGAGATTAACTGCCGCCGGTGCAAATTACGGTGTGAACAGCACAGTCATTTTCAATGGCGGTATATTTGCAGCTGAGGGCAGCCGGGCTGTCAACGGGGCAATCAATACCAATGTCTCGGGCTATAGGTACAAAATGGGAGCGGACAGCGGCATTTCATATATAGGAAGTTCCACACCGATTGTCAACAATAATTCTGCATATATCGAAATCACAACCGCCCGCACGGCAACCTTGAATATGTCGTCTGCGGTTTCATTTATCACAAACGCAAGTTCTCCTCAAAATATTATTTTAAACCCCGGAAATACTAATATCTCCACCGGCGCGGAGGGTTGGACATGGGAGCATGCTTATCGAATCCTTACACTCCACGGAGCATATATAAACGGTAACCTCACAGTCCCGAATGGTACGACAATCATTCTTGCGGACGGCAGCTATAATCAAATCACGGGGACTGTCCCGGCAAATGCGAATATAACAGGAAACGGCGGAAATGGTACTCTCAACGGTGAAACACCTCTCCCTGCCGCCCCTTCAATCATACTAAGCAGAATAGGGGGGCCTTTTACTGTAGGGCAGGCAATAGAGTTTGAAGAAGTATATTTATCGTATAGATTGCTGAACGGTATTTTTGCAGACTCAATCAATACCGCAGATTTTCATGCCCACAGCGTAATAATGCCTAATGGTGTATCTTTAGGTACTGCCCGCCGTGAAAGCGATACAGAAGTGCGCATTACGTTCGTAGGTACACCTGTAATTGCCAATCCGGCTTCCGCTTCATTTAACGGCTGGACTAATCCTATTCCGGCGGCAAATTTCGTTGATGCGGATGCTCCTGTTCAAGCAAGAACCGTTAACAATGCTTTTTTGACGATTCCCGGAATCAATAAAGGTACAGGTGCGGCAATCAGCGGCCTGCCGGCAGCCGCTTCGGTCAATTATAACAGTATTACGGTCAACGCACTGACGATTCCGGTTAATCCGAGTAATCAAGTTGTTCAATATGCAATTAGCACCGAAAGCGGTGCAATACCTTCGGCCGGTTGGCAAACCACACCGGTATTTACAGGTTTAACCGAGCGTACCACGTATTATGTATACGCACGTTCCATGGAAAACGCAAACCGTTTTGCAGGGGTGGTGCAGGTCAGTGCGGGAATTACAACTCTTTCCAGCCATCCCATTGATGCAGCAATAGGAAATATAACAATCGAAGGAACAAGAACAATAGCAATTCATCAGCAAACGGCAACAATAACGCTTGTTAACGAAACGGTTGCCGGGAATGGCATTTCAAATTTGAGTGCAAATAGCTGGTTTGCGGAATTACCTGATGGAATAAATGTTTCCGCATATGCCGATGAAGGAAGCAATACAATCACACTTACTTTTACAGGGACACCGGGGGTAATTTTAACAGATTATACGCTTACGGCGGTATTCAATATAACGATTCCGGCGATACATCTGACTATAAGTGATATACCTCTCCCTGTAACCGCCAACGATAACGCAAGGTTTATCATATCTCTTCCGCCGGTTTCTGCAAGGATAAACGATGTAATAATAAGCGGTTCGATTGGTCAGCCCATTTCGGCTGAGGCTACGGTTACGATTGAATCGTATACGGCTGCAAATTTTACAGATACAAATGCGGCAGATTGGTTTTCGGGATTGCCCTCCGGTATTACGGTTACAGTAAATACCCCGGACTTAAACTCCGACACCTATACTTTTACATTCAGCGGCACGCCGACAGCGGTATCAACTTCACCGCTTACTATAACAATCCCGGCATCGGGAATGAGAGTAGGAGGTACTCCCGGCAGTACAGGCATCAGAAGCGATACCGTACCTGATGCACCTTTCAGCGTAACCGTAAACCCAAATGCGATATTCAATATTCTTTGCGTTAACCATATTTCCAACAACGCAAAAACAGCCGACTGCACAAAACCTAACCTTTGTACGGTTTGTGGTTATGAAATAGAAACAGGTAATATAAGCCATAACCAAGGCGCGCCGGCAACATGTACGACCGCGCAGGTTTGTACTTTATGTGATTATGAGCTTGCGGCGGCATTAAATCATGATTGGAGTTTGTGGGTTGAGGCAGACGGGCCCGGCGAGTGGAAGAGAACATGTGGGCATTCCGGTTGTGATGCTGAAGAGTATCAGAAATTTATAGGAGGCGACCCGGATTGCGGTCATGATTTTTCCGGTACAGTAACATTAGTAACGGCAGCAGGCTGCACAGAAAAGGGCGAGGAGACTATAGAATGTTTGTATTGTACGGCGACAATTACGCAGTCTATAAATAAAACCGGACATACCGCATCCACATTAAAAACCATCCCTGCAACTTGTTTGGATAATGGCGAGGAATACATTGATTGTATTGTATGCGGGTTAAAGCTAAGTTCATCTATTATTAACAAGTTAGGCCATGACTTTGGCACAAGTTGTTCAGTTTGCGGTTATTTACCGCCAAATGCCAACAATGACAATGATAACGGCACGGGTAATTTACCAAATGGCGGAGACTCATCAAATATCAGTCTAATTGTATATGAACCCGAAATTATTTTGCCGCAAGAAATACCCCAAGTGATTACTACAGTTTTTGAAGATAATCCGCCAACAGATAATACTCCGGTTCAGGAAAAATTTCAATTTATTGTTGCGGAGCTTAATGACACAATAATATCTGCGGAAACATTACAAGCAATTGCGGAAAATGGTACAGATGCCATGGTGATACTGCCAAATGGCTTTACCTTCATAATTATAGCGGATTCGATTAAATTAAATGCAGCAGCGTTCGACCTTGACATAGCAGTTGAATTGCTAAATGATACCGCAACAGTTAACAATATAAATATTCCCGCAAATTCAATAATTATAACTCCCAATTTTGTTGGTGAGTTTGGTTTTGATATTCGATTCGTATTAACTTCTGAACAACTTTCTGAAGCGGGTATAAATGGGAATAACGTAAAATTGTGGTATATTAGCCACAATGGCAGTATTACTGAAACTGACCTGATTAAATTTAACTCCGATAATTCGATTGAATTTATAATTAACCACGCATCATATTATGTTTTATCAGTACAAACTCCTACGGCAGAAGAAACATTAGCAGAGGAAATATCAGCAGAAATAGATGAAAGTATTATCGTGCCGCCCATACCCGCAAACAATGAAATCTATGAAGACAATAAAATCAATGAAGACAATCCGGCAATAGGTTTACTAGTTATTTTTGCAGCAGTATTATTTGCGGGAAGCATAATAGGGATTATCATAAAACGGAAACATCAGAAAAGATAAGAAAAATTCAGTTTATACTTTGGATATCCAGATGCTCGTTGATGCTTAAATCAAGATACAAACCATCGGGATTTTTGACGATGGGGCGGGAGATAGGGTTTTCTTTTATTTTTGTTATTTCACAATTTTGCCCGTTGCTTAATATAACACAATTGCCAATCATATTTTGAGCAATATTCATGCATATCGGGCGGATAATCGCTTCATCAAACTTGTGAAAGCCCATATCTTCAAAACTGGCAATTACTTGGAAAGGGTGTTTCGACTGGCGGTACATCCGGGCCGAAGTCATTGCATCATAAGCATCAATAACAGCGATGAATTTCGCATATTTGCTGATTTGCTCACCTTTCAATTTCGAAGGGTAACCGGTCCCGTCACAGCGTTCATGATGCTGAAGGGTAGCTTTAATAATATGCTCACTCAAATTGAGGTCTTTAAGCAGGTCAAAACCAATCATCGTATGGGTTTTTATTTTCATAAATTCAACGTCGGTTAATTTGTCCGGTTTCCATATTAATGAATAAGGTAGTTTTAATTTGCCGATATCATATAAAAAACCGCATTGGACAAGGGTATTCGTTTCAACCGGGTTCATACCAAGCCATAAGGCGAAAACTCCGGCGATAAGGGCAGAGTTCAGGCAATGAGCGTGAGTTAAGTCATCTTCGCTCGGCTGCATATTGTACAAATAATCAAGAATGCGGTTTTTGTTATCAACTTTTCCCACGATTTCCTGATAAATCTGCATTAAGGTGCCTAAAGAAATTGGCACGTTATTGTTAATGAAGTTAATCATATTTTGCTTATAAACCGGCATAACCCGGTTGTATGCTTCATTAAAGGCAATAAACCCTGTGCTTAACCGGGTTTTTTCATAATATGTAGTGGCAAAATCAATGTCCTCCATGACCGTGACAACCATAACCTGATAAAGATTGAGTTTTCTAAGAATATTGACATCGGCGGTAGTGCCGCCGGCAACAATCAGTTCGTTTTGGTAGTTGAAAACATCATGGGCAATAACCATTCCCGGTCTAAGCGCCATCGTCGCAATATTTTTCATGAAACAATCCTCTACTGCCAGTATAGCTTAAAGCTGGCATTTGGTAAACAAAAAATTATTTTTTTCAAAATAATTTTCTGAAAAATTGAAATTTAGCTCTTAATATGCTACACTTTAGTCAATAATCAGATAGGGAGCATATGTAATAATGAAGTTCTACAAACATTTATACATCGGAGAATCAATTAAAAACCCGGCCGCCGTCAAATTAAAGCTAAAAGTTAATGCCGGGCTTTTTGGTATCTTCATTATTACCTTAGCTGAAGGTGAAAACCAGTTAGAGATTTATCATGCCGCTTTTCTGAAGCAAAAACTGCACCGGAAGTATTGGCCGCCATATATTATCGGAATTGCCAACGGGCAGGAAGAAGCAGTGAATATCGTCGGGAAAATTGCCGAAGAATGTGTTAAAGCAACGGGGAATGCCAAGCTGAAAGATTATTTAATGGGGCCGGATAAAGGTTGAAAGAAAAACATTTTCAACTATTGATTTTGAGTCCGCCGAAAGCGGACATGGGTATAAAAATGATTGTATTAACGATACTAAAAATAATTGGTTGGATTTTACTTTCAATAATCGGGATTTTGGCCTTATTATTATTGATAGTCCTTTTTGTTCCGGTCAGATATTCCCTTAGCGGTTACCGCGATGAGGAAACCGCCGTACCGGTACATGCCGATATCCGGATAAGCTGGCTTTTCCGGTTGTTTAGAGTTTTGTATCTTTATCCGGACAAGCCCTATATAAGGGTGAAGTTTCTTTTTTTTACAGTTTATAATAGTGCAAAACCAAAGAATGAAAAATTGAAAAAGGGTAATTCAAAAAAGGCAGATGGAGAGCTGAAGGCAGGAGAAGAGCCAAAAGCAGGAGAAGAGCCAAAAGCAGAAGAAGAACCAAAAGCAGAAGAAGAGCCAAAAGCAGAAAAAGAGCCAAAAGCAGAAGAGGAACAAAAATCAACCGGGGGCTTTGAGTCAGCCGGTGAACAAAAATCAACCGGCCGGCCGGCCGCCCATGAACCTGCCCCGCCGGGGCAAGTGCCGCAGGAGGCAATAACCGAAACGAAGGAAGCGCCCTTCTTTGATAATGAAAATGAAAAAGATGATGAACGAATCTCTTTCTTTGGTAAAATAAAGCAGTTTTTTAGAAATAGCATCTACACAATCCAAAATTTTTGTGTTAAAATTAAGGGCACCCGACAAAAACTTTCTGACTTTATTACAAATTTAAACGGTTACATTGACATTCTGAAATCAGACGAATTAAAACAAGCCCTTTCGCTTTGCACCGGACAACTTATCAAGATAATAAAAAGTATATGGCCTAGAAAAATCAGGGTTAATCTGTTAGTTGGGGCAGAAGATTCGGCGGCAACTGCGAAAATTTTGGAAGTTTACAGTATTTTGTACCCGTATATTGGTCAGAATATATATATTAAACCCGATTTCGGCCGTTCGGTTATTAATGGTGATTTTGTCGTCCGGGGGCGCATTACATCATCGATAATGATTTGGGCCGCTTGGAAGATATACCGCGACCGCAATATCCGCAAAGTTATGAAGATGATGAGTTTATCTAAGGAATAGGCCGTCATCCGGGAAGAATGTTCATAATTGTCATTCTTCCGGATACTTACAATAATTGACTAATTTTAATTAAGGAGGAACGAAAGTGGCAGATCATAATTTAACCGGAGTAATTGATTCGCTGATGAAAGGAATGAACTCTGTTTTGTCCGCCAAAACTATTGTTGGTGAACCGACTCAAATTGGAGATACGATTATCCTGCCGTTTATGGATATGACTTTTGGTGTCGCCGCCGGGGCAAGTGCCGGAGAGAAAAAAAGCGGCGGGGCCGGGGCATTCAGCGGTAAGCTGACTCCCAGCGCTGTTTTGGTTATCAAAGACGGGACAACGAAGTTGGTGAATATCCGTAATCAGGATTCACTGACGAAGATTCTGGATATGATTCCTGATTTGGTGGAAAAGTTCACCAAATCCAAGGATAAAGATATCATTGATGATGATGAAGCAATCGAAATTGCTTTTCCCGGGGAATAAACGTGAAGAGATTTTCTAAGTTTGCATCCATTGGAACGCAAACAAACAAAATCTAAAGCTTCACTAGGAAGAATCAATCGCGCTGAATCTGCATAAAATAAAGAAAGAAACATAAGTGGGTTTAGATATGCGGAATTTGCGTAATTCGCAAAGAATAATTGGTTTTATTGCATTTTGGATTGCTGTAGGCATGTTGCTTATGTTTTTTATGGTCAATCGTTTCGTTGCTTTGATTATTATCGCGTTACTTTTATTAATCGGTTATAATTTTTATTTTTGTAAGACGTAATATGGATGCAGGGTCAAAAAGTCATGTGTTTCATGTTTGCATGAAAAATATGATTTTAACGGGAATGCGCAGCACGCAGCACTCCGTATATATTTAAAACAACATTCATAAAACAAATGAGGTTTACATGGATACAATTAAGTTGAACAAGCCTAGTGAAGCAATTGCCGGAAGAGATTTTGACGAAGTATTAGTTCATGGCTCAGAAGATGAGCTTAATGAGCTTAAAGCATGGTTATTTAATGAAAATATGCGGATTGAAAACGCTCAACATAATTTGCATCGGATGGAACAAAAATTCAATGCCGAACGCAAGCAGTTTCAAGATGAAATGAAAGACTTAAACCAAAAACTTGTCCGTGAAAAGAAACGTCTGAAAGAAGATATGGCTTTTTTTGAGAAGAAAATGGAAATCTTGAAAAATGGCTTTGGCCAGCTTGATATGGACAAGCGTAAGCTCGAAAAAGAGCAGCTTCACTTTGAAGCCGAAAAAGATGCTTATACCCGTGAAACCAGATATGGCCGTTATGATACGGTAGAATATTTGTTCCGCGGGGTCAGCAGTTTTTTGTCACTAAAAAAACGGTATAAAGATTTGATAAAGATGTTTCATCCCGACAATATCGCCGGGGACCATGAGATGGTACTGGTGATTAACAAGTATTATGAGAAAAAGCGCAGTGAATATAATTATGAGCGGCAAGCCTGATTTGTCGGTGCTTTGCAAAATTTGAGCCGGTTGAATCAAATGATTCAACCGGCTCAACTATTAAGTACTATTAAGCGCGTTCAATTTTGCCGGATTTAAGGCAGACCGTGCAAACATGCTGTCTTTTTGCCGCCCCTTTAATCAGACATTTAATCCTTTTAATATTCGATTTCCAGATTCTTTTCGTCTTAATATTTGAATGGCTGACGTTATTGCCGAAATGAGCGCCTTTGCCACAGATATCACATTTAGCCACTTTGATTTCCTCCGTAAATAATTTAATAAAAACACAACAGTAATATAATAGCAGAAACAAAAATAGAATGCAAGCATAAAATTTTATTTTTCTTATTTCATTTTTTTGTTATTGCGGTTATAATATGATATTAGAGTCGAAAAGTCATGTGTTTCATGCTTGCATGAAAAAACTTGACCTTGAGACCGGCAAAACACGAGAAAGTAGCCCGGACAGGGCGGAGTTCAAATGTTTTTAGGATTGCGGGAGCGTGTAAACGCGAAGCAGTCCGTAAGTATCTGATTAAGTAAAGCAATTTTAGGAGGTATGTATGAAGGCTTCTTCGATGAACACACATATGGGCAATATCCAAATCGATAATGAAGTAATCGCACAGTATGCCGGTTCAGTAGCGAACGAATGCTTTGGTATCGTTGGAATGGCCGGGATAAACGTTAAAGACGGGATCGTGAAACTTTTGAAAATGGACAGTATCTCGCGGGGAATACATGTCAAGATAAACAATAACAAACTGACCCTCGATTTCCATGTTATTGTTTCATATGGGGTTAGTATCCTTACAGTATCAGAAAATCTGGCAAGTAATGTCAAATACCGGGTTGAAGAATTTACCGGTATCACAGTTGAAAAAATAAACATCTTTATCGAAGGTGTTCGAGTTATTGATTAAGGAGGAAAGTTCAGTGGCAAACAATAAAATCAATGCCGCCCTGCTTTCGCAGATGTTTATTGCTGGGGCCAAAAAGCTGGAAGCAAGCAAGGAATGGATAAATGAACTAAATGTTTTTCCCGTACCGGACGGTGATACCGGGACAAATATGACCCTGACGATTATGTCGGCGGCAAGTGAAGTTTCCGCACTGGCAAATGCTGATATGGCTTCGGTATGTAAAGCAATATCTTCAGGTTCCCTGCGGGGGGCGCGCGGCAACTCCGGGGTAATTTTGTCGCAGTTGCTAAGAGGTTTTACAAATGTCGTCCGTGATTATGAAGAAATCACAGTCCCCATTTTAGCCGATGCAATGGAAAAAGCAGTCGAAACAGCCTACAAAGCGGTCATGAAACCAAAAGAAGGGACGATTCTCACCGTTGCCCGGGGCGGCGCCGAAAGAGGGCGGGCCCTGGTAAATGAAGGTGTCAGTGACATGGCTTATTTCCTTGATGAAGTCATCAAGCATTCTGATGAAGTCCTGTTAACAACTCCCGACCTCCTTCCGGTTTTGAAGCAGGCCGGTGTTGTTGATTCGGGCGGCCAGGGTTTGATGGAAGTTTTGAAGGGCGCTTATGATATTTTTATGGGTAAAGAGCTTGATTTGACCATCAGCGCGAAAACCGCCAAGCCAAAACTTGATGCTAAAGCCGATATGGATATCGAATTTGGTTATTGTACGGAATTTATCATTATGCTTACGAGGCATTTTAATATCAAACATGAATTGGATTTCAAGAGTTTTCTTGAATCAATCGGTGATTCAATTGTTGTTGTTGCCGATGATGGTATGGTTAAGGTTCATGCCCATACCAATGACCCCGGTTTAGTAATCCAAAGAGGTCTGAAATATGGCGCGCTTTCCGGTATCAAAATTGACAATATGCGGCTTGAACACCAGGAAACTTTATTCAATAACGAGCAAAAAGAAGAGCTTAAGCCGCATAAAGCGGTTGGTTTTATCGCCGTTTCGGCCGGAGCCGGGATTAATGAAATTTTCACCGGCCTTGGTGTGGATTATCTAATTGAAGGCGGCCAGACGATGAATCCAAGTACTGAGGATATGCTTAATGCAATCAGCAAGGTAAATGCCGACAATATTTATATATTACCGAATAACAAGAATATCATCCTTGCGGCAAATCAAGCGGCGACATTAGTAGAGGACAAAAAAATCATCGTTCTTCCGACAACAACAGTACCGCAAGGTATTACGGCGATTATCAATTTCGTCCCTGATTTGGATATTGATGAAAATACTGCCAATATGAGCGAAGAGCTTGTCAATGTGAAAACCGGCCAAGTTACTTATGCAGTGCGGGATACGATGATAAATGACATCGAAATCAAGCAGGATGATTATATGGGCATCACTGACGACGGTATCAGTTCGGTTGGTGAAGATATTGCTGAAGTTGCTTATCAAATGGTCACGGCAATGGCAAATCAAAATAATGAATTAATCAGCATCTATTATGGTGAAGAAATCAAAGAAGAAGATGCTAAAATATTTAAAGAACGCATCCAAGCTGAATTTACCCGGCATGATGTCGAACTTCAATATGGCGGCCAGCCGATTTACTATTATGTTATTTCTGTAGAATAATAGACTAATAGTATAGTTTTATTGCTGAACTAATATAATTATAATAAGTCAACAAAAAAGTAGCACATTAAACGGTGTTACTTTTTTGTTGATTATTAATTATTGCTATCTTATTTCTAGTTATTGCGCAAATTGTATTAATATATTGTTATTATTTGCTACTATTGATAGAATTAATGCAAACTCTAAAACATATCTTGACTGGAATTTGTATCTTAAATTGTAACTTAACTGAATTTGTAACTATTATAAAGGAGGTATCATTAATGCAAAGCACCAAAAAGAAAGCAGTACTTAGGAGAACTATTGCGCTATTATTAGCGTTATTTATGTTTTCCACTCCCGCGCTCAGTTTCCTGGGTGACGGGGCCTTACTTGTTCATGCTGAAGAGGGAATGTCAGTTGACCTGGCGGACAACCTTGACGGTGATTCTTTAGGTGATCCGGGTGATGGGTTACCGCAAGATTATGATTGTTTAGGCGAAGGTTGTGTAAACTGTGAAGATAGCACTGGTTCGGACATCACTAATCCAGACAATGATGATTTGGATAACGATGGTTGTCAAAATGAAGATTGCTTAGATGAAGATTGTTTAGGCGATTGTTTGCTGGATGGCATCATGATGCTGGGCGCGTTCAGCCCGTTTTCACAAAGCGGCAATGTAATCTATGATATGGCAACAGATCCCGATTTAGCCAATATGGCAACGGACAGCGCCTGGACAGATGTATTGCAAAAGTCTGACAATCCTACTATAACGATAGAGAATGGCACAGAGCTTCATCTAACAGGAAGAAGTGCCAGTCATTGTGCAGTTGATATCAAAATTGCCGGCCTCAATATTAAAGCTGAATATGATTATACATTTACAGTGACCGGCCAAACATCAAACGGCACTACTGTTTCACTGAACGGGGCTGAGGATCCTTGGTCATGGTATGCTAATCAAACGGTAGACTCATCGGGTGAGTTTTTGCTTACAAAGACATGGTCATATGAGGAACTTACCAGCTTAGCAAAAAATCCTTCCGGCGCTCAGGAACAGATTCGTATTCAAACACAAAACGGCTCTACAGTTGATTTTGAAATCCATACAATCGTTGTCACCGAATCCGGCGGCCCTAGCGGCGGCGGTGTGAATTGTGTTGAAATAGACATCAATACATTAGTTGGAGATAATAGCACTCTTGCTGCCGCAGTGAACGGGGTAAGAGAATTTACGCTGACAAACGGCCATGAATGGGCTTCAATTAGGTTCAATGCCGACTTAGGGGCAAACCTTGAAGAGTTTGCTTCCGTTACCCTGGATTTTAAAGGTGTAGATGGGGATGTGACCGGAGACAGGCTGCGCTTATTTGCGATGCCGACCTCTTTTACCAACTCACAGCTTGGCCCTGGTTTTGACCACGATATCCAAGCGCCGGGTCCGGCAAATGGCGGTGAAACACAATTACTTGCATATTCGGGCTGGGTCCCTGGTGTGGGTACGGCCGGTACCTTAACCATCAATCTTTCCGGGTCGGGTGCGAATGATGCGCCTGTAGCTGCCTTAGGTGCTTTTGCCAGCCAAAGCAATATGCGTTTTGGCTTACGCTTGCATAAAGGCGCAGGAGGAAAATTTGAAGTCTCCAACATCAAATTCAATGCGATTGATTGTAACGGTGATTGCACTACCTGCGGCGGCTCTGGCGGTACAGGCGACAATATCGTCATTGATTTTGAAGACCAAGCTATTGGTGATTTGGTTTCCCCTTTTAGGGTAAACGGCGGTTCAACAGAAGCTGAAATCTATGATGACGGCGGAAACAAAGTATTACGCTTCCAGCCCAATACCGGAAATAATTCAGGGGTAATTATACCAGTAACAATTCCAAGCGGCATGACCTTAGGTGATTATGAAAAAATCACATACCGCATCAAAGCAAGTACAGCGGTAGGGGGGAAAATGACTGACTTTTTCGCCGCGACAAGAGGATACGGCTTCCAAACATGGCTTGAGCATACTGATAATGGAGCCCGTAAAATTGGCGGTAATAGCGGTTCAATTAATACATCATGGAGTACATTAGAGTTCAATATTAATCCGGCTTTGAGTTCATTATCAGGCAATATTGATATTATGGCCGGGATACATTTCCTGGGAAGTCCCGAGGATGAAATCTATTACTACCTTGACGACATTACCTTTATCAAACGCAATACTATTAACTATACCGTTGCGGCAAACGGCCAGGCGGGGCTTGTTACAACGACAGAAATCACGCTGACATTTACTGACCCGGTGGTTAACCTGCTTGCATCCGAGATTGAGTTTACTCCCGGCGGCGGCAACACCTCACTCTCAATAGATGCACTTGAGGCAGTTACAGGCAGCGATAACAAAGTATGGAAATTATCGCTTAGTGATGATGTTGAAGCGGCCGAAAATGTTAAACTTAAAATAAACAGGTTAGGGATTCAGGATGAAGAGAAAACTATCCTTATCCACAGAAAACTTACCGAAACAATGGACAATATAGTAATAACCTTCGCTCCGGATACAGCATCTTGGAATGCCAGGTTTAGAACAAACGGAAATGGTGTCGATATAGAAATTGACGATACATTTGGCCGTGAGGACAATTATTCCCTCAAAGTAACAAGGCTTTCAAATGCTATGACCGGTTGGAATCATTGGGTACGTTTTGGCCATATTGCGCAGCATGCGACCCCGGGAACCGGTGATGTCCAATTAAATCTCCCTGCCGGTGCGGTTTATACTATAACTGCGCATTTCTATGTCCCCGCAGCGGCCGCAGGGGCGAAAACAATTTCCGGCCCGCAAATGTTCTTGAATAACCAAAACAGCGGCAGTAATATATTCCCAAGCAATGCCGGAAATATACCAACTAATACGTGGGTGGAATTGAAATTTGTAACCCCTGTTATGGCAGTACCATTAGACAGTATTTCTTTCCGTCTTAACGCCAATGATGACAGTACCTATCCGGATTACTGGTATATTGATGATGTTTCGATTTCGCAGGAATTAGCTGAATTACCTGAATGGGACCTTACGCTTGATTCACTTGCGCAAACTTATGATGGTTATTTCCTGTTTGGTAATATCATGAATGTTGGCTTTGGTGATTCTATGGATGCTGATACTAGAGCAATGTTTGAACACCATTACAATGCAGTAACGGCAGAAAACTGTATGAAGCCTGATTCATGGGCAATGACTTCACTTACTTCCTCGCCAAATTTCTCAAGTGCCTGGACCTTGATTAATTGGGCAAGCGGAAAAAACATATCGGTTATCGGGCATGCCCTTGTCTGGCATCAGCAATCATACCGGTGGCTCAATGAAAACCGGACCGGCACAGACACTTACGACGGCCCTCTGACCCGTGCTGAAGCTAGGGATAATCTGGAAACATTTATTAACTTAATTGCCGGTGAATTTGCCGGGACACTTGATGCATGGGACGTTGTAAATGAAGCCTTTGCCGACGGCGGTGTCTTTGACGGTGACTGGAGAAATAACCTCCGTACCAGTTCAAATTGGTACCGTTCTTATGATAACGGTGCGAACAGGTCAATTGGCGAAAGCGGTGCCGATTATATTTATGATGCTTTCGTATTTGCCCGTGAAGCTGATGACGATGCTACTTTATACTACAATGATTACAATGAAGAATTTGTTACAAAGAGTGCCGCAATTGCTGATATGGTCAAAAAACTCAACTGGAAGTGGCGGACCGACCCGCGTAACCCGGAACATGTTGCAGTCGCCGCAAATTATACCGGCCGTGCATTAATTGAAGGTATCGGGATGCAAGCGCATTACAATGTAAATACAAGTATTAGTGCTGTTGAAGCAGCTATCCGCCTTTTCATTGAAGCAGGTGCGGAAGTCAGTGTTACAGAACTTGATATTACATCAGTTACTCAACCTACAGCTACGAACTTGCAACATCAGGCGAATCAATATGCCGGGCTTTTCCAGATTTACAAAAAATATTCAAACTGGATTGAACGTGTCACCGTTTGGGGAAGAGAAGACGGGATGAGCTGGCGCGGCGACCGCCACCCGCTCTTATTTGACGGGACTTTTAAACCAAAACCGGCATATTTTGCCGTTATTGACCCGGATGGCTGGCTTGGTAATTCCCTTGCCCCGCTTGATGACCCGTTATGGCCTCCGGCATTAACTGACCCGGGGCCCGATCCGGAACTTCCTGATTTGGATCTTGGACCAAAGAAAGCTAGCGCAATGCAAGGGACACCGACATTGGGTGCCGCTGACCCGCTATGGGATACAGCACCCGAAATCAGTATCGACAATATGCTCTTTGCCCCCGGCTCCCGTCCGGAGGTTGGCCGTATCGATACATCCGGTAAAGCACGAATCCTTTGGGATAATCAAAACCTTTATGTCCGCGTTGAAGTTTCAGATGACATGATCTGTTTCGCTGCGGGTAATGACTGGGAAAAAGATTCGGTTGAAGTATTTGTAAGTGAAACAAATTTCCGGGGTGATTACGCACAGGCGCAAGTCGGCAATCAGTACCGGGTGACAATCCCAACCGCTGCCTCGGGTGTAGGTAGTCAGGGCAGAATTTCCGCCCGCTTTGCAAACACCTTGTTAGGCGCCAACTGGCCGACAACCGCTGTTGCTGCCCCGCTTGATAACGACTATGCTTTCTCCGCCCTGACAAACGATGGTTATGTTGTTTATATGCGGATACCATTCCGCGGAAGTTTTGCAGGGGAAGCCGGTAAGGTGATTGGCCTTGATATTCAAATCAATGACTCGCCCCCGGCAACGGACCAAAGAGCGCAAATTACCTGGAGTGACCCGCTCGCCGGCGCTTATAGTTCCAGTACCATGTGGGGTGAAGTCACACTAGTTGCTTCAAAAACCAGTGATACCCCGCAGATGCCTGGCTCGTCACCTAGTCCGAGTCCAAGCCCAAGCCCGACTCCGCCCCCGGCGAACTTTGGTGACTCTCCCGGATCGGTCCCGGTTTGGAATGAACTTAATAATACTATTAATGAGGTAATAACTAATGCAATTAATGATACCTTGGTCAATAACCCGGCTAATACCCTTGGCGCAAATACAGTAAACAATGCCGCAGGTAACGGTTTTGACCTGGTAGTTAATACCGGGACAGAAATTGTAGTCCCAGCCCAAATATTTGAAACCCTGCAAGGAACAAGCAGCTCGGTGATGATGAATACCGGTGCCGGTGTCACCTTTAGTATCAGCGGCGGAAATATTCCGGCCGGTTTCGATGCCGAAAGTATTAACCTTTCACTGAAAGAAGAGGGAATGGCGGCCCCGCCGAACAAAATAGCCGAAGCAACAGCGGGGTCAGTTACCAGTATTGAAATACCGATGGAAAGCCGTGAAAGCTTTGGCATGGTAGTCGGCCAGCACTTTAATGTCGGTTCTGAAAATGCAGGTAAATTCGCAAACCTCTTCCGCTTTAATGAAACTATCGGTGAGTTTGAATATCTTGGAAGTTTTGAGATAAACGAAAAAGGCCAGGCAATGTTTGG
>WRAQ01000043.1 GCA_009780115.1 Lachnospiraceae bacterium | reverse complement strand
CGCTTCAATAACTTCCGGCGGCTGTTTGTCACGCACGAATTTGTTTAAAACTGCGTTTAAACGACGTATATCAATTGGTTTTGAGATAAAATCATCAAAACCGTTTGCTAAAAAGATTTCCGCCTGCCCGGTTATTGCATTGGCCGTCAGGGCAACGATAGGCTCTTGATATCCTGAGTCCCGAAGGATTTTTGTTGCCTCTATTCCATCCATTCCCGGCATCATATGATCCATAAATACTATATCATAGACATTACCATCATTTATTTTGCCAATCGCTTCTCTTCCGCTTAGGGCAGTATCAATTTTCAATTTGTAAGGCTTCATAAGTCCTGTAGCTACAAATAGGTTAGGTTCCAAATCGTCAACAACCAAAACGCTTCCATAAGGCATTTTGTCGCGTACCGTTTGCCTTCTTTCCCTGCCTATTATATGTTCTAAGCGGAAATTATGCAAATCTTCTGCTACTTTAACCCCTAATACATCATTGTTAACGAATCTTTGCGGAAGAATTACTGTAAAAATTGTACCGATACCGGTTTCGCTTTCAACATGGATTTCCCCGCCCATAAGGTCTACTAACCTTTTCGTGATTGATAATCCTAAACCTGTGCCTTTTTCAACCTTAGTTTCCTGGTGAAAACGGGTGTATTCAGAAAATACGTTTTCCAATTGCTCTTTTGACATACCAAAACCTGTATCACGTACACTCAATATCAATGATATATCTTTGCCCATCTCTATCGTTTTGCTTTCCACTGTAAATATTACTTTACCGGCATCTGTATACTTAAAAGCATTTGAAAGCAAATTATTTAAAATTTGCCGGATACGAAGCTCATCACCGATTAATCTTGCCGGTATATTTTCGTTAACATTAAGTACCATCTCGATCGGTTTTTCATTGATTTTAGTTATGTTCAAATAAGCGGAATCGTTTATTAAGCTTGCTACATCATATTCCGCAGGTACAATATCCAGCTTGCCTGCTTCTATTTTTGTAAAATCCAAAATATCATTAATAATACCCAGCAGCATATCGCCGGAATTTAATATCTTATTTAATGCTTCCATTGTATCTTTGGAATGCTCGTTTTGCATCAATATTTCGGCTATACCAATAATTGCATTCATCGGTGTACGTATTTCATGGCTCATATTAGCCAAAAATGATGACTTTGCCTGACTTGCTACTTCGGCTTTGGTTCGCTGCCTTGTTAATTCCTGAACCTCGGTAATATTTTGCACAACTTCAACAAACCCGGATATTTCATTTTCTAAGTCACGAAGAATCTCAACATCAGCCCGGAATGAAAGATTTTCCACATCAAAATACGTAACTTTCTCACCGTGCCTGGCCCGGGTAATTCCGCAATTTTCGGTTCTGCAGATGGAAGCGCCAACTCTGTAACAGGGACTGCCAATCATCTCATCCATATCCATACCTAAGAAATTCTGAAGCGATTTGTTTGCAAAAGTCCAGTTCCTATTCTTGTCGGTTACAGAAACTGACAGCGGTATCGTATCCAGGATAGATTTATACCAATGTGCTGTTTCTTCACTTCTTTTGCTCTCGACATTTAGCCTTGTTATCAGTTCGTGACGTTTTATCGCGCTTGCCATCATAATACTTACCGATTGTAATATCGCAATTTCTTCTTCAGCAAAATCACGCTCCTGCTTGCATTCGTCAAAACTAAACAAACCCCAAAACTGATCATCAATAAATAATGGAATCATAACAATCGACTTTATACCATAATCCAAAAATGCCTGTTCAGCCGGCGACATTCTTGAAATACTGTTACTTATACATTCGCCGCGCGAAAGTTTTTCTATCCATCCCAATTCATCATTGTAAATAAGCCTTGTGCCGATAGCTATACCCGTAGCTTCAAAATTATTTTCTTTTTGCAAGTCAGTAATCCAGCTATACAAGCAAACAAAATTCACCTCACTGTTAACTTCTTCTTTTTTCCAAATATAAACACGGTCGGCATTCATCGAACGGCACACTAGTTCCATACTCTTTCTAAGCGGCTTTTTGAGGCCTTCTTTTTCTTCTGAAGCAAGCAGCAGAACCGATGCTTTATTAACAGCCTCAAGTAAGTTATCTTTCCGCTGGTTTTCGGTTATATCACTTATTATAACGACCTTGGAAAGCGCATCACCGTACTTATCGTTTTCCACGATTAGCATAATATCACAAGTCTTTAAACCCGCCGGTGTTTCTATCACCATTATTTCACTTTCTATGCCTTTGCTGAAATTTGATAATACCCATTTTTTTTCATCTATCGGAATAATATCAATAACCTTATTTCCAATCAGGCTTCCGCCGAAAAAAGTTAAAGCGGCATCATTTTCAAGCCTTATTATATTCATATAATCAAGGCCAAAACATGGTATGGTGATATTTTCAAATACATGTGCCGATAGATTTACTGCCGTAATATTCAGGGTTTTATTTCGCTGCATAGAAATATAAAATTGAAAAGCGGCCGGAAAAAGCAGAATTGATACGAGAGGAGTTATCGTTAAATCAGTAAACGCCGGTATAACAAAGTCGGTTATGAACCCAACTGGGGCAAATAAAAATGTAAATATGAGAAATTGCCATTGCTGAACACGTTGGCGTGTCATATCTGATTCACGCCACCATTTGATATGGGCGGCAAAAACAAAGAAGCATAGTATTAAAACATATATACCCACAATCCTAAAAAGCAAACTGCCTTCAAATGAAAACTGGGTGCCGTACCTTGTTTGCACAAAGCTAACGTCGTTTGAAAAAATACATAATATTGAAAAGACTAAAGATGTTAAAAAAAGTCCCCGCCTAACGATGAATTTTGTTATTTTGTACTTGATTGTGAACATGTTTGCCGTAAAACGTATCCATGCCGGAAGAAACATAAAATAGGATATATAAGCAGCTGACCAAAAATACCGTTGTAATACTTCATTTTCCGTAATCGTCATCAAACCGTAAAACAAACATGAAAACACAATACATATAACCGAACAAAAATGCTCCCGGTTTAATTTTGATTTAAAATTGGTTACAATTGTTCTTGCTGAAATATATATATAACCGCCGCAGGCAAGCAGAAATAAAAACGCTATATGATACGCCGGATTAGTTGCCGCAAATATACTCATAATTTATCCTTTCGTAAAAGCGCTAAGCTAAGTACAGTTTCAACTTTTCTATCATCTTTTCAGCATCAAGCGGTTTGCCAAGATGATCATCCATTCCCGCAGCAAGGCAATCCTCAATGTCGCTTTTAAAAACATTTGCCGTCATTGCAATTATCGGCAATCTGCTTCTCTGCCTCTCCGGCAGGGCGCGGATACGCCGGGTCGCTTCAAGGCCGTTCATATGCGGCATTTGGACATCCATAAATACAATGTCATATTTGTCAGGGGCTTGCTCAATCATTATCAGTGCTTCCCTGCCGTTTTCTGCACAATCAATAATCAGCCCGGTATCTTCTAATAAAGCAATAACAATTTCGCGGTTGATTTCAATATCTTCGACTACCAGCAATTTCCTTCCGGCAAAAAAGCCGGCCGTTTTATCATCAATACTGTCCTCTATATCTAAGCTTTCGTTATCGTAGTTAATAATCATTGAACCGGAACTTTTATCACTGCGCAGGGCTTTAATCGTAAAGATAAACTTTGCACCTTTACCAAGCTCTGATTCGACCCAAATCTTACCGCCCATCAGTTCGATGATACTTTTACATATGGTAAGCCCTAATCCTGTCCCGCCATACTTGCGGCTTATTCCGCTTTCGGCTTGTTCAAATGCGCGGAACAATCTTTCTTTTTGCTCGGCGGATATGCCGATTCCGCTATCGGTAACTTCAATACGCAGCTCGCAGTTGCCATCGGTTTCAGAAATCAAAGATGCATCAAGGCGGATTATACCTTGTTCCGGCGTAAACTTTACCGCATTTGATAACAGATTTGTAATAATTTGCACCAAGCGCTGTTCATCTCCAATTAAATAGCGCGGCACTTTTTTATCAATACTCAAAGTCAACTGCTGCTTTTTTTCATCTACGCGGAAATTTACGACCGTCAGGGCCTTTTGCAGCATATGCTCAAAATTGTATTCAATTGGCGCAAGTTCCAGCTTGTTTGCCTCAATTTTCGCCATATCAAGGACATCATTGATAACTCCGAGTAAGTGGGAAGATGCATCCCCGATTTTGTTCAAAGCATGGTTTTTTTGCTCTATTTCATCAACTTTTTTCCCGATAATAGTCATTCCGATAATTGCATTCATCGGAGTCCGTATTTCATGGCTCATATTAGCAAGGAAATTACTTTTCGATTGGCTGGCAACCTCCGCTTCCTGCCGTAATTTTTCCGTATTAGCCAAAGTATTTTTTTCTTCGGATATATCCATAATAGTACCCAAAGTCCGGATTGCATTGCCATCCTCATCACGGATGGAGTGCCCGGTGGCACGGATATAAATATATTCCCCATTTTTCTTCTTTGCCTGATACTCATAATTATATGGTGTCCCGTCCGTTTTATCTGCGATATGGGCGGTTATTTTGTCTGTCACTGTTTGGTAATCATCGGGATGTAAGCAATTGTAAAAGCTGCTTAAAACATTCGGGAAGTCGTCCTCGCCGGTGTAGCCAAGAATTTCCCGGAACCCGTCTGAATAATTGATCGAATTACTGAGATTCATCGGGTCATCTTGAACCGTTTCTAATTCCCACATTCCAATCTTCGCCGCTTTATTAATCAGTCTTATCTTGGTAAACTGCAGCTCATTCATTTCCTTTGCGTGCAAAAGCTCCTGCTCCCGTTTGCGCAAATCGGTCGTTTCTTTAATTAACTTCCGCTCCATATCCTTTGCTTCGGTAATATCGACAATTGTACCGATTACGCGGACAGGATAACCGTTTTCATCACGCAAGGCGGCACAAGTATCACGGAAATAAGCGCAGTTGCCATTTTTGCGGAACATCCGGTATTCAATATCGTAAGGCGTATTTCCGGTTATGTCCTCTAAATGTTTGCTAAAACAATCATAAACTCTATCCTTGTCATCAGGATGGATGCAATCGCTCCAACTGCTTTCCAAGTTAGGAAAATCATTCATGTCCGTATAACAAAGCATATGCCTGAAATCATCAGACCAACTGAAAGCATATTCGGGGTTAGCTGAATCGTGATTAATGACTTCCATATCCCATAAAGCATTCTTTGTTGCCCTGATTAATAAATTTAGCTTAGTCAGTTGCTGTTTGTTTCCTTCTTCAGCGCTTATAAGCTCCGCATTTTCCTTTGCCTCAAACAGTCTTAATTGGGCGGAGTAGATTGCAAAGCCGCTGAACATGACTATCAATGTAAATGGCGTAATATCAAAGCCAAAATCCAGTATGCCGAAAGTATACAAAATATTTGAAGCCAACATCAATAAAACTCCGCCAACCACATAAACAAGAGCCGGAATCTTTCTGATATTTTTTGCCGTATAACGTATAAGGATAATAATTCCGATTAAGAAAGGCGCATAACTCAACAGAGCATGGAGCGGAAATAAGTCACCGCCTAAAGGGTACATTCCATCATAGCCTGTGATTAACCTTCCATGCCACGGATTTGTCCAAAGCAGAAAAAAATCAAACAGGGGATAAATAACCAGCACCCATGTTAGCCACCGCTTTTTTACAAATTTTGATTCTGTAAAATATAGAATATACCACAAAAATACGGCCGGTAAAAAACACACGATAGTAAGATAAAATGGATAGAAAACTTCAAATAACCCCTGAGTTAAAAGTACGCTAATTCCGTTAAAGAGTGCCCAAAATGATTGCATCAACCCAATTGCGAAAAAAAGCTTGAGGGTTGCAGTACGTTTACTTCTAAACCAAATACCGCCGGTTATATAAATGAGGCCCGCGAATAAGAAAACTGAAATGATAAAGAATGATAAATTGGGTATCACAGGTTTCCCTCTCTAAGCCCTGAACGTAATATTTAATTATTTAATTTTATCTTAAAATAGGGAATTAGTCAATAATTTTCGATTTCCTATGATTTCCTTTTCGTAATAAAAAAGGCGGGAAAAGCCTAATTTACGCATTTCCCGCCCTGCCGGCAGCGGGACTTGAACGAAGATGAACGTCCAAACAGGAAATAAAGGAGATTTTCATCGACCTTATTTCATTTGGAACAGGTTTGGAACAGATTTATAGTCACCAGCATCAGCCAAATCTTGTTTTGCAATATCAGAGATACCTATATTATACTTTTGGATTTTTGTATTTTTCCACTAATCCATCACAAACTTCATTGAAGTCTTGTGTTTTTCCTTCCCGAACCTGCTTTACGCCTTCCAAGACAAGTTGCCTGACATCTGCTTTATTTTCCTCTAACGCTTTAGAGTAATCTTTTTAACTGCTGTACTCATATTTTGCACTTCGATTCAAAATGAACCTGATTGACGATTGTTGCAGTAAATACACTGATTAGGATGCTTTTTCGTGCTTCACCGAGCCACATTCTTTCCATAATTGTGATACCGTAAATGCTTATTCTGAACGGTCAACAATAATTTAAATAAATGCCGTTCATCATTAATTTTTTCTATTGTGGCGTTTTTATATTACTTTTCCAAAACTCGCAACGCGTTGCGAGTTTTATGAGATCGCAAGAAAAACTAATTATTCCAATCAGAAATATCATATTTTTCTAAAAGCTCTTTTGCCAGTTCAACCCCTTCCGGCGTAATCCATACTGACTTAGTTCTGGATGGATTTTTTCCTTGCCTTATGTAATCCTCATTTGCCAATTGATTTATTACGCTAAAATCATAACCTTTCCAAGATAGATTTTCGGTCTTTGAAAATCTGTCATTTTCACTAAATCGAGATAGATACATTAGCACTAATGTTAATTCACGCATTGCTTCTTCTGCTGATATTTTGCTCATGCAATCATTCCTCTTCTTCAATTTTATACTTATCTTTAATCCGTTTCTCGATATCTTCTGCTGACGGCAGAGTATCTACTAACTCTTGGGGAACAAAGTCAGACAACTTATATTCGCTCACGCCGGTGGGCTTGTTTATGTCCTTTAGGGCGTACTCGGCGGTGATTTTATCTCGCTCGGCACAAAGTAAAATCCCAATGGACGGGTCATCGGTCGGACGGCGTAATATATCATCAACCGCCGATAAGTAAAAATTTAATTTTCCTGCATATTCCGGCTTAAATTCCGTATTTTTAATCTCTATAACAACAAAGCAATTAAGTTTTAAGTTATAGAACAATAAGTCCATGTAATAATCTTTTTTTCCGATTTCCAAATGATATTGATTACCGACAAAAGCAAACCCCGTGCCAAGTTCCATAATTGTTTTCGCAATATTGGCTACAAGTTCGCGCTCTATTTCACGCTCAATGATACCTTCTTTTACTTCAATAAAGTCGAAAACATAAGGATTTTTCAATGTTTCTTGCGCTAACTCACTCTGCGGTGACGGCAGTATTCTTTCAAAATTAGCAGCTTTGTCTTCTATAGCTTGACGCTCGTATAGCTTTATGCCTACTTGGTGCAAAAGAATATTCCTTGACCAACCATTATCCAGAGTTTTATCCGCATACCATAAATACATTGCCCTGTCTGGAACTTTGTCCATAAGCAACTGTAAATGATACCACGTTAATTGTGCAAGCGGTGCTTGCACAATTTCGACTTCCGGAAACATCTCGGCAAATTTACGCATATACTTTAAATTCCGTACAGAATATCCAGTTGCGTTCGGAAACTCCAATTTTATATCTCTGGCAAGATTATCAATGAATTTATTGCCCCACGTGCTGTTTTCAATAATTACTTTTCCTATGTTCCAGTACAATAAAATTTGCTCGTAATTTGCACCAAGTATAGCTTTGTATTGCGCTGCATGAATACTGCCTTTATATCTTCCATTACTCGAAAGTAACTGTCATTGTTCATTAACACAGTTATTCCTCCTTGATTCTCAAAAATTGTAGACACTGTCTGCAATTTCCCAGACACATCTGGTAAGATAAATCTTCGTTTGTAAATTTATGATTTAAGCTGTCGATAAACAAAAATTATATTTTCATTGACTATTTATCTCAAGCTTTTTTTCCACATGACTTGCATTTTTTTGTGAATAGACCGCCAAATTGACCACCACAATAAGGACACAAGCCTTGTTGTATGTATTTGAGAGTATTTTCCATTACTCGTTGCGTCATATCATTTAATGCCTGTTCAAATTGCTCTTTTTCACTAATTATATTTTCAGTTGATAACCCAATATCACTCCAATTTTCAATACAACCTTCAATTTTCTCAAAACACGCTAATTCTCCAACAGCGACTACTGTACCGTCTGATTTTAATCCTAATTCATATTCTGAATTAGTTGAAATCGCAATAATATCGCGCCAAACACTAACATTGCTTTGTACGGTTGTGATATGACCAGCAACTAACGTTCCATCTGATTTTATGCCATATATAGCTCCTGCTCCTGTAGAAAATGCAACAATATTGCACCAATCGCTAACTGTGGAATAATAAATATTGTAACCAATAGCAACTACTGTACCATCTAGTTTTAAGCCATATGTACCATGATTTGCACAAATCGCGACAATATTACTCCATCCGCCAACATCACATTCTCCGTACTTGTTAAAACCAACAGCAACTACTGTTCCGTCTCGCTTTAAACCAACTGTATGAAACATACCAGTAGAAATCGAAATAATATCATACCAATCGTCAACATCACATTGTCCATACTCATTATCACCAACTGCTACTACCGTGCCATCCGATGTCAAACCAACTGTAAAATCCCAGTTAGTAGAAACCGCAATAATATCACACCAATCGTCAACATCACATTGTCCATGCTCATTATCACCAACTGCGACTACTGTGCCATCTATTCTTAAACCAACTGTATGTCCAGCGCCAGCAGAAACCGCAATAATATCATGCCAACCGCCAACATCGCATTGCCCATACATATTATCACCAACAGTTACTACTGCGCCATCTGATTTTAAGCCAATTGCATGACAATTTCCTACTGCAATGCAGGTCTTATATTTCAAAGCATTTTCAATCAAGCATTTAAGCTCTGAGATTCTTTTATTCCGTTTGCGGTTTTCCTCGGTAATTCGCACTTGTTCTTGACGCGCTTCTTCGGCTTCTCGTTCTATACGTGCTTTTTGGGCTTTACGTTCTCGACGCTCTTCATCAGCTATACGTTTTTGTCTTAGCTTCGCTTCTTCATTAATGCGTTCTATAATCGCTTTGTTGTATTGAACTAACCTTTCTTGACAATCCACATCACCAAACCGCAAGGCTTTTTTATAATGTGGGATATTTTCTAAAGCTTTTGAATTATTGGCTAAATCGGCCTCTTTATTAACTCGTAATTCTGCACATAATAATCCTACATATGCCTCCCCATATTTGGGATTAATGTCAAGGGCATTGTCGAAATAATCTTTTGCCGTTTTCCATTCAGAATCTTCTAAAAAAATATACCCGCGCTCTGTAAGTGCTTCTGCTGTGGTATTAACAGAAATTACCTTCTTAGGCTCCACTATTTTATATTCTTCCTGTTTTTGGGATTGCATTATGTCTGAATCAAGTTTCTTAATTTCTTTTTTTAATCGGTCTATTTTATCGTGGGCATCCTTAAACTTCGGACAATTATATCTAGGAGAAGTATTTTCATTTGTGGTTGTAAAATGATTCTTGATTTCATTGTAACCATACCGACAGGAAACAACTGTCAGCACATAAGAGCCTTGAGTTGTATACTGTTCTTTGCTTGTTTTTTCAGCACAGCTCTGGCAATAAAAATCTCTATCAATCAAGTCATACTCTGCAAGAGTAAGCTCGCTTTCTAATTCTTTTTTTCTAAGTTCTAGTTTTGTTTTTATCATTGGTTTCTGCATCCTAAACTTTTATGTGCTTATTCCTCTTTCTCACAAATACTCTTTACTAAATAAAACAAGCTGAAATCCAAATACTTTTTATAATCGTCCAACAATATTGTTATTTACATCTTTAATCAAATTACCTTCAACTCTTCCTATTACATTACTATATGAATCTTTAATCACGCCACCCTCACAGCGGCCAATCACATTGCTATTAGCATCTTTAAATACGCCGCCTTCAACTCTACCTATAATTATTACTGCTTACATCTTTAAAAACACCACCCTCGTGGCGTCCGATAATGTTACTGCTCGCATCTTTAATGATAAAATCATCCATTAGCGTTCTTCTCCTTCATGACAGAGCTAAATAATTACTGCTATAATATATTAGCATTTTTATTTCTCTACACATAATTTACCATAGCTGTTATGGCTATGCAATATGCAATATGCAATTCAAAATTTACTCGGAGAGCCCACGGCACTTTCGGCGTAGCCAAAGTGTCAGAGTGGGTCATATACTTTGAAAAAGTATATGTTTGCTAGAATGTTTCATTCATAACAACTGTTATCAAAAGAAGTAGCATTATCTGAAAGCGTAATTTTCATATTCGGGAAAAAAGCATTTCAAAGGGCTGATTCCCGATTTTAGGATATACGGAAAAATTGTTTTTTTCTGCTATGCTTTTATCAAGAAGCTAAATTGACCATGAAAATGCTTATGCCCAGAGAATAAAAAAGAAGGAGTGATTCCAAGTGAAGAAAAACCAATTAACCAATCACGACAAAAAACTACTCCTCGCCCTATACCAAAATTACTGCCAAAAAATAAATCTACTTCACATCAACCTAAAACATGTTATACTGGAATTGGATAAGGTCTATGAAAAATTGAAGAATTGAAGAAAACACTAAAAAACGAGATTCTAAAATTACACCCATATCCGATCAAACAAATGTCTGGTTCAGATCAGCGTTGGTATACTTACTACTACGAAGATAACGAACGTAATATTATCAAAAAAAATAGCGAAGATGAAGTTTATCAAGCATTGTGTAAGTTATATCAACTGGAAGAAGAACCACGAACCTTGAAAACATTATATGGCGAATTTCTGGAATTTAAGGCGATGCGATTACCCAAAGAATCGGGAACGGTACATCGAATTGATTGCGAGTATCGAAAATACTATGCCGATGATGAAATCATAGATATTCCGATTTGCAAATTAACAAAGGAATATATCGAAACATGGGCATACAAAATGATTCGCAATCATCAGCTAAAGAAAAAGCAGTATTATAACCTCATTACGATTCTAAAAGGCACGTTGGAATATGCGGTTTATATGCGCTATATTACCAAAAATCCTTATGATACTGTGAAAATTAACACAAAGACATTCAAACAGGATTTAAAGCCTAAATCAAGCACACAAGTCTATCTGGTTGATGAACAGCCACTTGTTGAAGAAAAAGCAATGCAATTATTTCATGAAACAAAAGATATTGCTTATCTTGCGATTGTGCTGAATTTCCAACTCGGTTTAAGGATTGGTGAGTTGGTCGCATTGGTCTACTCGGATATTGAAAACGATATTTTACACGTTCAAAAAGAAGAAGTTAGGTACAAGCAAGTCTTAAATGACAAAGCAGAATTTGACACATATAAAGTTGAAGTGGTGAATCATACAAAAGGATATGAAGACAGAAAGGTTTATTTAACCCCAACTGCCTTAAAGCTATTTGATATAATTCGCAATGCAAACGAAGAAAACGGTTTTTATGACGGTGATTATATCTTTGTCGGCAAAAACGGACGACATCATATCTGGACGCTCGACAAAAGATTATTGATTTGCTGTAAGTTAGCAGGACTTGATAAAAAATCTTACCACAAGATTAGAAAAACATACTGTTCTGCATTACTAGAAAATGGAGTCTCCCTCGAAGATGTCCGACTCGCAATGGGGCATCAGGACGAAAGAACCACACTCCGCAACTACGTTTACAGCCGACACACAGAGTCCATGAAAAAACAGCTTTTCTCCAACGCATTAGCCACAAACGCAGTATAAATAATTTGGAACAACTTGGAACAGTTTCTCCAAAGAAAAAAGCCCGAAAAACGGACTTTTCCTCTGCCGGCAGCGGGACTTGAACCCGCACGTGGTTGCCCACAACAGATTTTGAGTCTGCCTCGTCTGCCATTCCGACACGCCGGCATTTGTTTCTTCATATTTTCCTGCTAAGCAATCTTAACACAATTTCTTTATTAAAACAAGCAGAGATTTTAATTAATTGAAATTCCGGAAGTTACTTTTACAATTTATTATTAACCGAAATTAGGAACTTCAAAATTTAAATTTCTCAAAAACCGGAAAACCATCCAAGGTCGCAAGATAATCGCGCGGGGTCTCGGCACGCCTGATTAACTCAACCTCCCCGTTATCTTTCAATAATAATTCGGCTGATTTAAGTTTTCCATTATAGTTGTAACCCAGCGAATAACAATGAGCGCCCGTATCATGAATAAAGAGGTAATCGCCTATTTCAATCTGCGGCAGCATCCGGTCGATGGCGAACTTGTCATTGTTTTCACATAATCCGCCAACAACATCATATTTTTGATTTTGTGCATCTGTTTCTTTGCCAAGTACAGTGATATGGTGATAAGCCTTGTACATTGCCGGGCGAATTAAATCAACGGCACAGGCATCAACGCCAATATATTCTTTATATATATGCTTTTTATGGATTGCTTTTGTTATAAGGCCGCCATAAGGGCCAGTCATAAAACGCCCCATTTCGGTATAAATAGCTACTTCGCCCATTCCCGCAGGAATAAGGACTTCTTCATACATTTTTTTAACACCGGCGCCAATTTCATATATGTTATTACCTGCTTCATCCGGATGATAAGCAACTCCAACCCCGCCGGACAAATTGATAAAAGTGACACGAGCGTCAGTTTTCTTCTGTAAGTCAACCGCAAGTTCAAAAAGCTGCTTTGCCAGCACCGGGTAATATTCATTAGTTATGGTATTGCTCGCGATAAAAGCGTGGATACCGAAGTTTTTTACCCCTTTACTTTTTAAAATAGCAAAAGCTTCATACATTTGCTCTTTTGTCATACCGAACTTAGCATCACCGGGGTTATCCATAATTCCGTTACTCATCTCAATAATGCCGCCGGGGTTATAACGGCAGCTTATTGTTTCCGGCAAGGTCCCGACGATATTTTCCAAAAAAGGGATATGGGTAATGTCATCTAAATTGATAATCGCACCCAATTCATTGGCATAGCGGTATTCTTCAGCCGGGGTTTCATTGGAAGAAAACATCACCATGTCACCACGGATATCAAGGGCATCACTAATCATCAGTTCGGTTAAAGATGCACAATCCGTGCCGCAGCCTTCTTCTTTTAATATCGTAATAAGATGAGGGTTAGTATTTGCTTTAACGGCAAAATATTCACGAAAGCCGGGATTCCAGGCAAAAGCCTCGCGCACAGCCCGGGCATTTTCCCTGATTCCCTTTTCATCATAGATGTGAAAGGGGGTAGGATATGTTTTTGTTATTTCTTTTATCTGCTCTTTTGTAATGAAGGGTACTTTTGTCATACTATTCTTAGCTCCTTATAATTATAGTATCTTCTCTCTGCAAGGCTGATGATACTGTGTTCAACGCCCGACCGCTTGTGCTATGGAGAAAACGTAACAGTCACTACGGTTTCTTGAAAACGAAACCTAGTGCTGACGTTTTCCACATTCGGCTTATGAACCAAGTATCAGCATTGCAAGGCTAATTTACATCTTCTATCTGCCAGTCTATCATTTGCTCACCATTTGCAGCAAGAAACTCATTCGCCCGGCTGAAATGCTTACAGCCGAAAAATCCCCGGTAAGCAGATAGCGGGCTCGGGTGCGGGGCCTTAAGAATCAAATGCTTTTTGTTGGTAAGCATCGCAGCTTTGTTGCCGGCAGGGCGCCCCCAGAGGAAATAGACAATCGGGCGGTCCTCATTATTAACAGCCCTTATTATCGCATCTGTAAATTGCTCCCAGCCTTTACCCTGATGCGAATTAGCTTGATGGGCGCGGACAGTTAAGACCGTATTTAATAAAAGGACACCCTGGTCGGCCCATTTCTTCAAATAACCGTGATTAGGAATATTTAAACCAAGGTCATCTTTGAGTTCCTTATAAATATTCTGCAAAGAAGGCGGAATCTCCGGCTGGCTCGGCAAGACGGAAAAAGACAGGCCGTGAGCCTGATTTTCATTGTGGTACGGGTCTTGGCCAAGTAATAAGACTTTAACTTTTTTGAGCGGGGTAAAATGAAAGGCATTAAAAATATCATCAGCCGGCGGATAAATACGTTTTATGCTATATTCGTTTTTTATAAAATTGAATAACTCCCGGTAATATTGCTTTCTAAATTCTTCCTCGACAGCCGGAAGCCAGTCATTTTGAATCATACCCATCTAATTATTTGTCTTTTGTCCTAACTAACCCGAACACCTTTCGCCCGAAGATACTCTTTCACTTCTTTAATTGTAACTTCATTGAAATGGAATAAAGAAGCTGCTAAAGCCGCATCGGCATTGCCAATTGTTAAAGCTTCGTAGAAATGAGCCAGCGTACCGGCACCCCCGGAAGCAATAATTGGAGTATAAACACTGGTGGTAATAGCTTTTAATAATCTTAAATTGTATCCGGCTTTTGTCCCGTCCCGGTCAATGCTGGTAAGTAATATTTCACCGGCCCCAAGTTCTTCTACTTTGATTGCCCAGGCAACTGCATCAATACCAGTATCAGTCTGGCCCCCGTTTATGTAAACATTAAAGTCATCACTGTTTATATCTTCTTTGGCATCAATTGCAACAACGATACGCTCGCGCCCGAACTTTGCCGCCGCCGTCCTAACAAAATTTGGGTCTTTGATTGCGGCGGAATTAATTCCGACTTTGTCGGCACCGGCAGCTAATATTGTTTCGATATCGTTAAGTGTCTTTATCCCCCCGCCAACGGTAAAAGGGATTGAGACTTTTTCGGCTACGCGCCGGACCATATCAATGACAGTGCCCCGCCCTTCGCAAGTCGCAGTAATATCAAGAAATACCAATTCATCAGCCCCGGCTTCAACATAAGCGGCGGCGATTTCAACCGGGTCCCCGGCATCTTTTAAGTCAACAAAATTGACACCTTTAACAACACGGCCATTATTTACATCAAGACAAGGAATAATTCGTTTCATATCATAACCTCCATCTATAAAATCTCTTCGTTTTATTCTCCAATTTCAGAAAAATCAATTCCCATTGTTAACTCATACAATTTTCGGGTATATGATTCACTATCCAATGCTAAAATACTGCGGGCTTCATCTTCAGAAAGATTATATCCGGCCGACAAAGTACGCAAAATTTCTTGATAAGCGGTATTAACTCTTAAATCTGTGCCAAAGAGGTTCTCTTCTTTCATTCCATCGTAGCGGTTAATTCCAATCAGTAAAGCATTTAATGCTTCAACCGGTTTATCCAAGGATTTATAGATATTGTAAGACTCAAGCGGGCGGTTTATCCTCATTATCAATTGTGACTGCTGGAAAATAATTTCATCACTGTAACCGCGGTTTTTTGCGTATAATAAACTAAAAATACTCCGATGGTCTTCATTCTTGTAAGCTATTTTGGCTTCTTCCCGCTCCAGGTAATCGGGAATCAACAAACAAAAAGCGATAATAACTGCCAGCAAAGATGTCGAAAAGATAAATACTAATAATACCTTCTTTCGTGATACCCTTTTTTCAGGTACTGCCGGCTCTTTGGGCGGTTTTTCTTTTTTCGGTTTTTTTACTTTTGGTTCTTTCGGTGGTTTTACTTTCTTTTCTTTTTTGTCTTTCTTAGTTTTCTTTTTTACTTTTCCGTCTTCTGCTTTAAGTTCATCTAAAATATCTAGATTTTCAGCCGATATCGTTTGAATCTGGACATCTATTTCATCAGATTCATCATCTGATTCAGTTAAAGCGGCAAATAACCGCGAAATAATACTCTTTTTCTTTTTCTTGCCCAATTGGGCATCAATATCTTCCGGTGATAAAGCAAACTCCTCATCGCTTGAATCTTTGCTTCTACCTCTTTTTTTCTTTTGTTTTGCCTTTTTCTTCGGCTCTTCACTTGCACCGGGATCAGTAAGTAAAGCCATCACATCATTTAAATCTTCACCTTCGTCAGAATATCCGGGCATTCCGTCTAATAGCGCCAGCATATCATCATCAACCAGCTCGTGATTATCATCTTTGTCAAGCAAATCTTTTATGCCCGATAAATCTTCGTCATCACTCATTCCGGCTAATAAATCGCCAATTTCCATATCTTCCATTTGGGCGGCGGTACTAAAATCATCATCACCAAACGGTGCTGCCGCTTCTTCCGGCAACTCAATATTCTCATCCATTTCCGCAAACATTGCATCCAAGTCAAAATCGCTAAGTTTCGCTTCCTCATCATCTCCCGATGTATCCGCTTTCATTTCGTCAGCACTTGGCATTCCGCCTAAGGATAATAAATCAACCTCATCATCAACCAAAGACCCGGAAAAATTCGTCAGCTCTTCATAATCAATTAAGGGTTCACCGGCAAGTTTTAAATCTTCCGTAACTAACTCATCTTCAAAAGCCGGTAATTCTTCTTCTGAAGCTGGTTGTTCATTCTCAAAACTTGCTAATTCATTTTCTAAACTCGGCAATTCTTCTTCGAACGCTGGTAACTCATCTCCTAAACTTGCTATCTCATCCTCGAAGTTCGGCAACTCATCTCCGAAAACCGGTGATTCTTCTTCAAATACCGGCAACTCTTCTTCAGAACCCGGTAATTCACCTTCGAAGCTTGGTAATTCATCCTCGAAGCTTGGTAATTCATCCTCGAAACTTGCTAATTCTTCTTCGAAGCTTGGCAATTCTTCCTCAAACGCCGGTAATTCTTCCTCGAAAACCGGCAACTCTTCTCCAGCAGCAATTTCAGGCATCACAACATCAGCCTCTGACTTTGGTTCATCCTCCATTATTGACTTGAGTAAACTGTCGAGATATTCTTCGTCTGTTGCCATTACAAAACTATGCTCCTTCAAAGTCCAGAGACTTGCACTGATGCAAATCTCCGGTGCACTAGGTCATTTTCGAAAAAAACCACTGCATTACCTTACAGTAAGCAGTGGTGGAATTACTAGGTAACTATTTGTTCGTTACTGTTCATGCGCCACTAATCCGCGAAGTAAATTGCTCGCGAGGGCCGCACGCGCCAAAATGCTACCTTGCATTTTGTGCACATCATAAGCCTGCTACTAACCCATCAATTGTCCGGACAAGGTTTGCTATTTCCGGTTTCGTTAGCTGGGCATTCGCCCCAAGGCTTTCACCTTTTCTGCGCATTTCTTCGTTTATTAGCGATGAGAAGATAATTACGGGAATATCCCTGGTCTTCGGGTCAGACTTCACCAGCTTCGTAAGCCTATGGCCATCCATAATCGGCATTTCGATATCCGTAATAATACACTTCACATATTCATTAAGGGTATCTTTCATCAAGCAATCTTGAATGACATCATATGCTTCCTGCCCGTTTTCGGTATGGATAAGATTGTGATATCCGGCGGCTTTCAAGCAATTTACAATCAGCTTGTTGAGCAGAGGGGAGTCTTCACAAATAAGAAGCGGGACATTGTTACGGTTTCGCTTGCCCATATCTTCGATTTCTGAAACCTTAAGGCCGGCTTCAGGATTGATGTCCGAGATAATTTTTTCAAAATCAAGAATGATAATTAATTTGTTATTGATTTTCACAATACCGGTCGAAATACTAGCTTCGGTAGAAGACATCGTCGAATCCGGCTTAATAATTTCCGTCCATGAGACACGATGGATACCAACCACTTCTTCAACGTGGAAAGCGATATCAAGCTTATTGAAGTTGGTAATAATAAACCGCCCATCTTTTTCTGACATACCGCGCTGCAAACAGTTCCGTAAGTCTACTGCCGTAATCATTATGTCACGCGGCATGAAAATCCCTTCAATACTTGGGTGTGAATTTGGTACCGGGGTTACTTCCTGCCAAGCAATAATTTCTTTGATTTTCGCTACGTTTATACCATAGGAATTTCCGGCAAGCATAAACTCCAACACTTCCAATTCATTTGAACCACTTTCAAGCAAAATATTTGTATCCATACATTCACCTCATCACAATTATTTATGCTACTAATTACTATTCACAGTGCTGCAAATAGCAACTATTACTAACTAAATGGATTATACCACAAATTACTATCCATAACAACAAAAAAATCAGATAATAATAAACTTGCCGGAAATGATTAAAAATTAAAGCTAAAATCGCCTTTATGCGACCGGATAAATAACTCAACCGAATGAATTTCGCCGGAATCAGCAATATCTGCTTCACGCAAAGATGATAATTCAACCGTACCCCCGGCCGGAATCACATCCTTAAAAAAAGCCAAATCATAAAGCAGCATTGTATAAAGCACACTTGAAAAGCTCCCCCCATTGTACCCAATGCCAACTCGCAAGTCATATTCATTCATATTCAGGAAAATATCTTCCGATGATATATTTATAACATCAAATTTCACAACTAAAAGATTCAAGCCCGGTGAAGCATCAATACCAAAATAACTTTCGCCCGGTACTACTTCCTCCGGATATCTGTTCGTCACTAAAACACCGGAATAACGAAATTCAAGGCCATTTACTCCAATTAATTCCGTCAAATCACGAGGCATATCCGGAACCGTATTGTCAATTATTTCCGGCCGGCCGCCATTTTCCAGGCCTTCTTCATCAGGCTCCGGTCCAACCTCCGGTTTTTCAATTACTTCCGGTTTTGGTGCCAGTAAAGTAATCGCCGTCAAATTACTTTCATAAAACCGGTCATATTTTAATAACAAACCCGCCGAATATTCTACGATTTGGGCATGCTGTTCCGGTGTAACTTCAAGAAAGTTGTTACAGCCGGTCAGAGTCAGGGTTAAAATTAGTAATATCAATAATTTATTCATTAAGCTGATTATACTCCGCACCGTGCCCTTTTTCAACACCCACTTTTTCAAGCCGGATATAAATCAAGGAAATTATTAAGGCAAAAGCCCCGACACCGGCAAAAACGATTGTCCTTTGCAGTGGTTCAAGCCCTTGGAAATCATACAGGCTAATCTTTAAGCAGACAAAAATTGCCAGCACCAGGCCGCTGATACGCTGTGATTTGTCATGAATAATAAAACCGGCCCCGACACATATTACGGCAATCAACATCAAAATCAAACTGGCATAAACCGGATTAGGAAATTGAATTACCAAAGTCATAAAAATAAGATAACCGGCAAGCAGCAAATATTTCTTTTTAAACATGATAAAAAAGGCCGGATTTACATACATAATAATTGAAACCGCCCCAATTAAAGTTACCAAAGCTTTAGCAATGTTATCCGTAGCAGTAAGACAAAAAAAACTAATTAAAGCAATCGCCCCCAAGGTTGTCAGATTATATGTCATCTGAAGCTTGTTATCTTCTTTCTGGTTTGCCGGCCGTACAAAATAATGGAAAACCAAGACTAAAACAAACAGTATCAGGGCCGCAACCGGAAGAATGAGTTGATTGTAATCCGGCAATTTCAGCGCGGCGAAAATAATTAGATACAATGAAATAGTATATTGGTAAAATAACCGCCACCGTTTTATCAGGGGGATACTTAAGATTGCCAGGGCGAGAAACAGCCATGTTTGCCACTCATCTTTGCAGGCAAGCCCCGCTGCAAAAGCAAAGAAAGTAATTATTGCATTTGCCGCTTCATTTTCTTTGAGCCGGCTGAAAACCTTAACCACAATAAATAAAACCAGCATTCCCCAGATATATTCTTTGTCAACCGGGTCAATTAACATCAGCAATGAAAAGATAATTAAAAAATAATACTGATAGATTTTGCCCCATTTGTCACGGTTAATGATATAAAAGAAAATACCAACTGCCAATATCAGCATATAAACAAGTACATGATAATAAATCTGCTGTGAAATCAATTGATAAGGATGAGCCAAATCAGATAATATCTTTAGAATCATGATGCTAAACATCCCGGTTTCAATACCGAATAAGACCGTAGTTATAGTATCTTTTTCCTGTTTCAAACTAACGATATTCAAAAGGACAATATTTAAGACAAGGCACAAAATAATATAAATATCCATTATTCCGCCCTGTCTTGCTAAATCTGCAAAAGTAAGGATAAAAACCGTATTTAACCCCATATGCACTTTGTGAAGGATTTCACTGTGCTTTTGGTTCGGAAGAAAGACACTGGTAACGTTCACCAGAAAAAGGACACCGGCGGCAACAAGAAATTCTAATTGGTTTTGGAAGCGCATCACTAAAAGAAAACAGACATAACAGCCGATAAAACTAATTAACCGCATCATCGCCGAGCCTTTCCTCCGGCTTAAAAGAAACGAAAAACCGGCGATTATTAATGTAATCACCGCGGCAGTGATACTGCCAATCGTTTTCATATATAGATAATTAATAATCGTCGAGGCATATAGGGCAGCGATACCCAATCCCGTAAGGCCATAAGAAAACTTCGAAAGTTTCCGTTTAATATAAAGTTCCGACCCTAAGATAATGATTAAGGAAAGCAAATAAAGAAAAATACCTTGCCATATTCCGGTGAGATAATTTAAGCCAAAAGTAATAAAACCAACTAATAAAAATACCGCGCCAACGATACCGATTATCATCGCCCCAACTGTATATTCAGCGCCGGAAGCATCGCCCTGTGCCCCGTTAGCTTTATTAATACCGGTAGTATTGTCCTCCGCCCCGGCAATTTTGCCATCCGGTTTTGCCCCAATGTGCGGCTCCGCCGGATGCGGCTCTTCCGGTGCCGCCATCTCTTTATTTCGTTCAAGATAAATTTGATAAACCCGCGTTACTTCTTCTGCCACTTGCTTAAGCGTTGCCTGGCCGGTATCCATATCATTCATCAATTGCGTAAGGTACTGGTTAAACTGAATATCACGCGATTCAAAGCGCAGATTTAATATCCGCTCACGCATTAATTCCATAGTAAGCCCCGGAACTGATTCATGCACTTGCCCTGACACTTGCCCTTGTCCCGGTATTTGCCCCTGCTCTATTACCTGCTCTTTAAGCTTTTCATTCATTTGCTTAAGGGCGATTAATTCAGCCTCAAGAGTGGTAAGACGTTTTTCAAATTCACTTTTCATCAAAACTCCTTAAAATATTACTATTCATAGCAACATTAATCTATTTTTTCATGCTTTTCCATTTCAAACCAAAACAGGACACCATTATCTAAATTTTGTACCCCATAATCCTGATTCAAAGCCTCCATTATCGCCTTTACAATTGATAAACCAATGCCGCTTCCGCCATAAGTCCGGGTCCTTGCCTTATCAACCTTATAAAATTTGTCCCAAAGATAGGGGATATTTTCTTCCGGTATCCGCTCACCTTCATTCCAAATCGAGAAACGGACAGTCTTTGCCAATCTTTCCAAACTTATTTTTATCGTACCGCCGTCAAAAACATGATTAAAGGCATTGATAAAATAATTATTTATTACTTCGATAACTTTAAACTCGTCAGCCCAGACATAAATCACTTCCGTTTCACAAAACTCAATCTTTAGCCCGCGCTGCTTGATTAAAATTTCAACTGACTGCAAATAATTCGAAATCATCGAAACGATATTAAAACGTTCCATTGTAATTTGCGAATGCCCAAATTCCAATTCATTTAATGTAAGCAGCTTTTTTACTACTTCGTTCATCTTTGCTGCTTCATCAACTATTACATCACAATAAAAATCGCGGCTTTCCTGGTCATCGTTAACCCGGTCAAGAAGCCCTTCGGCATACCCCTGAATTAAAGCAATCGGAGTTTTAAGTTCGTGCGAAACATTTGAAAGGAACTCGCTCCGCATTGCATCAATTTCATTTTTCTGCTGGATATCCCGTAATAATTCGTTATTAGCACTTTTAAGTTCAGAGATGTTTTTTTCCAAACTTAGCGAAAGTTCATTGATATTATTCCCTAACAAGGCAATCTCGTTTTGACTCCGCCCCTGATATTTGGCATCAAAATCCAGATGAATCATTCGTTCCGATATTTGGGCAAGCTCCATGATTGGATCGGTTATTTTCTTGGAAACAAATAAAATTACAATCCCGCTAAGCAAGACCGCCGTAGCCCCGACATAAGCCAGAAAACGGTTAGCTAATGCCACACTTGCTTTGATTCCTTCAAGGGCTATCCGGGAAAGAAAATAATCACCATTATCAAGCATCCCCCACATTTCCACAAATTCTGCCTGGGTAAGCACATCGGTCTTTATCCAGACAATATAATTTTCTGTCTGCGAAAGAATACGGTTTATATTGTTTTTGCGGCCAAAAATATTGTCAATTAATTGCCGGCGCATTGTTTGATGGTCGCTAAAAGTTATGATAATTTCTGACTCCGGGGTCAAAATTATTACGCTGATATTGTTTTCCGAACAAAATTTTTGTAATTCAACCCCAAAATCATAAGTCCTGACCTCACCACTTAAAGAAGCCTGGTTAATCAGCCGGTAATTGTTTTGAAGGACCCGTTCTTTGTCCCTTAAATAATAATATTCCAGAAAAGTAATATTGATGAACCAGCATAATAAAACCGTGCCGGCCATTAGAATCCCGAATATAAGCGTAAATTGATTTCTAATCGAGTATTTCATAATCTCCTAAATATGCAAGCTATGAATAGCAGCCTCTAAACATCAAGTTTGTACCCCATTCCCCAAATCGTCTTAATTAAGTCGCCTTTTTCGCCCATTTTGCTGCGCAATTTTTTAACATGGGTATCAATTGTGCGGGCATCACCGAAATAATCATAATTCCAAACACTAGTAAGAATTTTTTCGCGCGATAGGGCAAGGCCTTTATTTTCAATGAAATACGAAAGCAATTCAAATTCTTTGTAACTAAGGTCAATAATTTGGCCGTCAATCCTGACAATATGAGCCGCCCGGTCAACGACAATTCCGCCGGCATTCAAAACATCTTCTTCAGTATCCTGCCCGGAACGTTTTAACAGTGCTTTAACTCGGGCAACCAATATTTTCGGGCTGAATGGTTTGGAAATATATTCATCAACCCCAAGTTTAAAACCGAGAAGCTCATCACGTTCGTCAGACTTCGCTGTCAGCATGATAACCGGTACCTTTGAGTAATTCCGGATTTCGCGGCAGACTGACCACCCGTCCATTTTTGGCATCATGATATCCAAAATAACAAGCGAATATTTATTATTTTCAAAAAACATCTCAACCGCTTGATTGCCATCTTCGGCCTCGTCCACATCATAACCTGACTTCACCAAAAAATCACGTACCAACTTGCGCATCCTGCTTTCATCATCAACAACCAGAATCTTAATCTTCTCCATATAATTCCCGTTCTTTCTCCCGGATAAAATTTTCACGTTCTTTAAGGTCCTGTTCCCAACTAGCATATCTGTCAAGCAGGTTTTTCTCATAATTAAGAATGTTCGGGTTGTCGCTCTTTATCGTTATATAAAACATCGCACAAATTAAACCGCATAACAACAGGCACACCAAAATGGCGCCTTTGTAGCGGCCCTTAAATTTATCAGCTTCGCTTTTTTCTTTTTTCAACTGCCTTTCAATTCTCTGCCGGGCGATCCCTTCAGTGATTTCACCGGAAGCCCCTTTGGTGAAACTAGTATAAACAGGAATCGGGTTGATTCGCCCCTCTTCAATACCAACCTGCCGCATATGGCTTTGCATTCGGTTAAGATAAGCAATACCAAGCGGCGTTTTCAGCATTTTGCTTTCCATTACTTTATTATAAACAGACAAAATATTCTCCGGCAGGTGGTAATTCATTTTCTTTTCCAGATATTCGATTTTCTTAAGTTCTTCTTTGGCAAACTCAGCATCTTCTTGCGATGCAAAAATAAAACCGCCCACAGTTAACTGACTTTTATCGTCGACAGTCTTCTCATTGTCCTGCGGGACTTCCGGCATAGTATTTTCCGGCGCGGCATCTTGATTTTCCGGTTTTTCGTTTACATTTTCACTCATCAAATCTATTTTACTACAAAATAAATCCGGATGCAACTAAGGGCCGCCGCCGGCCGCCCTTAGCTAAACAACGCGTTACTGTTCACGGCAAGCCGTAAACAGCAACAAATGTGCACACAAATCGCAAAAAACGCGATTTGGCGCTATCACAACTCGGGATTTGCGCAAAATACGCGCAAAACACCTCGCGGAATAGTGACGTGTGAACAGTAACAACAACGCTCATTACCAGTCTAACTACGCAACCCCCGCTTCCAATACGCCAGGCTAAAGAGAACAATTAACACCACCATATTAATAAAGATAACAATCATCGCTTTAGTAAAGTCTTCTGTGAAATCATTAGTTATAATATTAAGCTGTTGCGTATAGAGAAAACTTGAGGCATTATAAATCGTTTCGTTAAAATTGGCAACCATCGGCGTAAAAGCTAATACTACTGCTACCGGCATTCCAAGTGACATTGCCGATTGCTGATTTTTTGACATTAACCCAACTGTCGCGCCCAGAATAATTGAGTTGGCCACGCAGGCAATCAGGACAACTACAAATTTAACTAATTCGGCTGTAGTAAAAATGCCGATTAAACCGAATAAAAGAGCGGTAATTGAACCAAGCACTAAGAGAAAGCTGCCCGTCCCGCCTAGATATTGATTTGGTTTGACCCCCGCCATTACGAGAAAGCGGAGACTTTTTTTCTCAATATCTTCGGCAACAATCCCGGCTGTCACCATTATCAGCCCCATCCCGGCGAAAACTGCCCCCATTAACACCACAAACATATTCACCGGCATCCCCTCAAAGTTTTCTGATTTGGCGACAAATTCCGTCATAAGCCAGGCAACAACCGGGAAAAGAATAAATTGTATCAAAGAACTCGGGTTTTTCATCGTATCTTTTGCTTGTTTAATAAAAATTGTTTTTGCGCTTCTCATATATGATTCCTTCTTTCATTATAATTAATAAACTTCCAGCTAAAGACCTTTGGCCTATCACTGATACATGAAGTGAAAACAAATGCTTGCTTTCCTGCTCATATTACATCTTCCTCGCGGTAGCCTGTCAGTTTCATGAAAACTGATTCCAAATCAGGGACTGTTTTAATCGCATTATGACGTTCACAAATCGCAACCGGACTGCCTTCTTCAACGATTTTCCCTTTGTAAAGCAAGGAAACATTGTCGCATAATTTAACCACTTCTTCCATATTGTGGCTAGTCAGAAAAACCGTAGCCCCGTTATCACAAAGCTTTTTAATCAGTTTGTGAATACTCCGTGCGGTTGCCGGGTCAAGGCCGCTGGTTGGTTCATCAAGAAACAGTATTTTGGGTTCATGTAAAATCGCCCGGGCCAAAGCAAGACGTTGCCGCATTCCCCGGGACAATTTGAGAACCGCTTTTTTCATTGCATCCTCAAGGCCGACATTTCTAAGGGCGGCTTTTGCTTTCTCGCGGGGAATCCCATAAATATCTGCAAAAACCGTTAAATTGTCAAGGCAGGTCAAGCGGTCAAAAAGGCCGTCTTCATCAAGCATTAAGCCGGTTTCGAATGCTGTTGCCCCGATTTTGAAGCTGCCGCTGTCAGCATTAAGCTGATTGGTAAGGATAT
The DNA here is from genome assembly GCA_009780115.1 of Lachnospiraceae bacterium. Taxonomy (GTDB): domain Bacteria; phylum Bacillota; class Clostridia; order Lachnospirales; family Lachnospiraceae; genus UBA935. The sequence goes on along the minus strand of WRAQ01000043.1, from coordinate 2,833 downwards.
TGATAATCGTTGTCTTACCGGCACCGGAGGGGCCAAGCAAGCCGAAAATTTCCCGTTCCCGCACCTTGAAATTAACATCGGAAAGTACAGTTTGATTGCTAAAACGTTTGACGATATTATTCATTTGAATCATCTTGATAACCTCTTTCTTTTTGGCCGCCGGGCGGCTCTTTTTTATTATAATTTTCTTTGTACTCTAACAATTTCTTTTGGTATATCTTGTCTTCCATTCGATTCTTAATCACTATTAGTACGGTGCTAAGTGATGAAGTAATACCGTAAGTGATGATAAAGGAGACCCAGGCTTCCCACATTTCCAGCGGGAACCATTTAAACACAATTATACATAATATTATGACCCCGCTGATTAATATCAATTGAAGGATAAAGCGCCATACTACCGGCATCTTTTCGAAACAATAAGTAAATACAAAGACAATCCCGGCCGAAACAAAGGAAAAAGCTAAAAATTGCAGCATTGTCACATATGATACACCTACACCTGCCAGGCTCATCGCGCCGCCATACTCTTGCAGGCTCTCATCCATCAGCCACGCAACTGTGGTTAAAACGAAAATCGAAACCGCAAAAGTTATTAAAACTAAATCTATATATTTACTAAATAAACTTTTTTCTCTCTCTATTTCCATTATCAATCCCTCCTGTTTAGTTTATTTTTAACAAATGAAACATATTGCCGTGAAACTATTAGCCTTTCATTATTTTCCATCGTTACGATAAGGCGGCCGTCAAGGTCAGATTTAAGTGATTTTATTTTATTAAAATTGATAATACTTGATTTTCCGGCCCGGAAAAAATCACAGGTAGAAAGCTTATGCTCCAATTCATATAATTTAAGTGAAGTTTCATAAACAGACGACCCGGTATAAATAAATGTTTTTTTATCCGTTGTATCAATATAAAGCACTTCGGCAGCATCAAGGATATATGTTTGATTCCCTTTCATACCAGTCAGCTTTAAATCCAAAACCCTAAGTGATGCAACTAGCTTTTCCAGCTCATCGCTAATGCTGTTTGTGTTGATGGTAATTTCAGTTTCTTTATATGAACTATCAATATTGACTTTAATTTTCACCGGATACTCCTAGCACTATTCTGTACAACTAATCGGTTATGAGGCTATTCTTTTCAGCCGAATAACCGCCGTGCGAGCCGCGTTTGCCTTCGAGATTTCAGGATTCATTCCTGAAATCGAGTGCTAAGGCAAAATTTTCATCTCGCGGCTCTGTACATATGAGCATTATAAAAGCGCTATCACAATGTTTCAAGCGCTTTTTCCTATGTTGCTATTATTCATGCCTAAGTTCCGGATTTTTGATACTAAAGGCAAATAAATTTGCCCCGGCCTAAAAGTCATGTATTTCATGGCTCACTCAAAGCATTCATCACCGCTTTTTTGATAACCGAACTGGAGTTGGTCGCCCCGGAAACAGCATCAACATCAATTCTTTGCTGAACCAGAATATCACCAATAATGCTTTCAGCGGTTGCCCCCCGGTCATTCCGGTGCTCCGCCAAATCGATAGTACTAATCTCACCATTTTTGACCATCACATTAACCTTGGCATAAATATAACCAACGTCGCATTCACCGATATACAAACCATCTGGTATATTTGATATATCAATATTTTCAATGACAATTTCACTCACTTTTGTCCGATATGACATCAGGCCATGAAAATAATAAGTTGTATATGAGCCAAGAGCAAGAACAACACATAATAATGAAATAACAACTACTTTTCTTTTCTTTATCAAACTCTTCATATTTCAATTTTCCTTTCCAACAACTAAGTTTGCTAATAAAAATGAAAACCCGTCCTGCATAAATTGTACTTTTGAAATGCTTAGCGCTTTACCTAAATATAACGCTTTTTTGTCAGCCATCGTGATAATAGCGCCGAGACATGCCCATAGTGTCATTGCTGTTTGAAGCGCCGGTTTTTTCAAGCTGATTTGCCCGTTCTTAATGCCATTTTGCAAATAAAGCACAATAATCTTATTTATTTCTTCACCAACCTGATAGATTTGCGTTAAAACCGTTTCTGTTTCATCTTCCGGAATTTTGATATCGCCTAAGATGCTTTCAAAAAAGAGGGGGTGGTTTTCATGAAAATTTACCAAAACCTCGCAAACAGCAAAATAACCGGCTATGAAATCATAATTTTCACTTAATGCCGTATCAATACCTTGTTTAAGCATGATGAAATGTTCCAGGATAATATGATGATAAATTTCGTCTTTGCTTTTAAAATAAACGTAAATCGTCGATTTACTGCAATCGGCCGCTTTGGCAATATCATCCATCGTTGTAGGGGCGATACCATTATTAATAAATAATTGTTTCGCCGCCGTAAGTATGTTACTCCGGTTAAAATCTGCGATTCGTTTTTTAGTACTCATAACTCTCCTGCTGTACTGCCGTTTTTCATTTTTGAACTTACGGTATGTAAATCGTACTATAAGTTCGATTTTTTGTCAAGGAGATTTTTTAAAAAAATAAACCGTCTATATTCACAGCCACCTTGGCCGTGAGTGACATTCTGACTTCACAAAGAAAAACCCATTCTCTGGAAATTATTGCCAAATAATCATTAATATGATAAATTAAATAATTGATGGGGAATTTTTACAATCAAACCTTAAAATTTCTATGATTGTCGGATAAAACCCAAAGCTATTAAACATAAGATAAGATAGAAAGGATAAGGAATGAAATTTTACAAAATTAAATTACAAAAAATTATTGCATTTGTATTATTGATTTGTATGATGTCCCTAAATAACAATATTGTTTTCGCTGAACCGG
>WRAQ01000042.1 GCA_009780115.1 Lachnospiraceae bacterium | reverse complement strand
CTGGGACTACAATTTCTGTCCCGGTATTAACTACCAGGTCAAAACCGTTACCTGCGGCATTGTTTACTGTATTTGCGCCAAGGGTATTAGCCGGGTTATTGACTAAGGTATCGTTAATTGCATTAGTTATTGCGGTATTGATGGTATTATTAAGTTCATTCCATACCGGGACCGATCCGGGGGAGTCACCGAAGTTCGCCGGAGGAGGTGCCGGGCTCGGACTAGGGGATGGGGCAGAAGTCTGAGGGGGTGCCGGTTGTTGATTGTCACCTTGATTTTTTTCCGGAATCCCGCTAACTGTAAAAGTTACGACAAATTTTTTAGCCCCGCCAAAATTATGGCTGCTATTGGCAATATATTGCCCCTGGCCGGCCCACGGACTCATCAGATCCATCCGCATTACGCCGCCCTGCTCCCTTAATATGGTAGTAGAATTGCTTCCTCCGGGAATTTCAATATCATCGGCTGTGAAAGAGAGGATGGTTAACTTAAGGTTGGGGAAATCAGTGAGGACCGGATCCGAATAACTTCCTGTTCCCTTAAATTCAGTTTGAATCGATATAAAGTCAAATGTCTGGATTGGTGTATCAAATTCTACCCACAACTCGTAAGTTCCGTTTCCAATGATAGCCTCCGTATTGAAATCCTGCGCTTCGGTTGAAACAGTCCAGCCATTGGCACTGCCGTTAAGCCAGACACGGCTAAGAATCAGACAGTTAACGCAATTGTTACACTTACCATCCGGAGGGAAGCATTGCATACATGAACAAAGCAAACAACCATCGCATGATTTGAGTTCGCGGGAACCGCCGGCGATTTCTTTCATTCCTTCTTCAAGAAGCTGGTCAACCATTCCGGGGATAGACCGGTTATAGTAGTAGTGTTCCTCACCGGGATTGCTGTCATTAAGCTGGACATCCCACAGGATAGGCAGCATACCACGCGAATACATTGCTTTGGTGACAGCCAGGGTATAGTTGCGGATTTCCTCTTCAGACTTACCTTGAGCCGCTACACCGTATTCACCGATAACAACCGGGATACCATTATTGATAAAGGTATTGTAAAGTTTGTTCATCTGTGTATTAAGATGCGCTATATCTGCCGTTGTACCCCAGGTAAAACGGATTGGGGCCCACGGGTTCACCATGTCGGTGCCGATAAGCGCAAACCCGCCGGGATCGTAATAATGAACCTTGAGTGCCATTCGGCCGGCCGGGTCATTCGGCATTTGGAATAATGGGTCAACCGTCCTATCGACATCGGTATTGTAACCGGCTATCAATAAGTGGCGTTCGGGGTTATTTCCGCCGGAAGCACGGATAATGTCAACGAATTTTTGATTTATCGCATTAACAAGAGCATAGGCATCAATCTTCCCTTGTGCATTAGCCCCGGTACTTGCCCCCCATGGATTCCATAGGTCTTGCCATCCTAACTCTTCATTCTGGGATTCAAATACGAGTTTATCACCATAAGCCATAAAACGCTCGGCCACTTGTTCCCATATTCTGGTATAACGATGCATCGAAGCTGCGGTATGATTGGGGAAGTTGTACATCCAGCCGCCGTCCCAGTGTAGATTGAGGACAACATACATATCTGCATCCAGTGCATAATTGACAACTTTTTCAACACGGTCAAGCAGAACTGTATTGAGCCAATAAGGGGCAATGGTATTATTAATCCAGTTAGAGGGGACACTTAAAAGATTTGACCATGCAACCGGAACCCTTAAGGTAGTGAAACCGGCATCTTTATAACCCTCAATCATCTCTCTTGTAATGATTGGGCTGCCCCATGAGGTTTCTAAATCCTGCTGGGACGGGTTGCTTCCAAGCCAGGGTGACCATGCTTCAAGGGTATTGCCGAGGTTGATTCCAAGCCCCATGTCTAAAACGAGGTCATTAGTCGTTATATCACGCATTTCTCCCAGAACAGGATTCCCCGGGCCGGGATTGCAGATAAGGCAGGTGGGGTCATTACATACATAATTTATATCACATTCGTGGCAGCCATCATCATTACAAATCTCGCAAATAGGGCCGTCAACTTGTTCACCAACGAAGAATTGGAATACATCATCGTTATTTACAGACTTCAATTGGATAAATGCTAAACCATTATTACTTTCGAAGATAACTGTTCCGGCATTAAGCCCCCACCAAACGCTTGGTAATGAATCGCTGGTTGAAGACATAACAAAGTCATGGGCACCCAAACCACCGGTACCGGTCTTGGGGAACAATTCAAATTCATCATTGATTACCAGTTTATCAAGTGTCATAGTTACGCCGGCCGGGAGATTTGGCGGGCTAGCAGTTACGCTGGCCGGGACACCCCGCGTAAAGCCAAAATGCTGGAAACCGGATAGACCGGGAACACCTAGGTCATGTGAAATAACGCGCTCACCGTTTTCCGGATTTACTATATCTTTATCATGCCATCCCGGTAATCCCCGAATCGAATATGTAGCAGATGAATCGGTTATTCCGGCAAAGGTGAAATGATAATCCATACTGGTGATATTTGTGAGTACCGGGGCTCCCGGATTACAGAGTTGACAGTCATCTTCCCCGCATCTTCCGCCCGGCGGGAAACAAGATAAGCAACCACATTTTTCACAGTCGTTTGTTGTACCTGCTTCACAGGGAAGCCCTCTGAATTCAACAGTGACAGAGATGGTAGCCCCGTTAGGCACCGGTAATGACAGGGTACCGCTCCCGGTAATGCCAAATACATTTGCATTAGCAACACTCCACGAGTTGAATAATGCAATCTCAAAGTTAGCAGGGCGGTCCCCGCTTGTTTCTGACACCTTCCCGTTAAAGGCGGGGGGAGTGACACCGTTGACTTGCGCATCCAGTACATTAAAGATTAAGTTTTCGGCCGCCTCGGCACCTATATCATTAGCTAACCCTATTATCGCAAGATGTAAAACATTAACATTGCCGCCGACATTACCGAAGGTACGTGAGAACGTATATGTCTTGTCGCAGCAAACTTCACCGATTACCAGAGAATTGCCACCGGCTAAATCAGCGCCGAAATCAATCCCGGTCGGGCCTCCGTGAACCGGCATCCGTACCTGATAGGAGATTGTGCATCCGCAATTAAACGGAATCCGCGGGGGGCCGATATCATCGGCGGACAGCAGCCGGACTCTTACTTCGGCTACATTTGAAGTAACTGATGGTACACCGTTAGCACTTATAACCACATAGTAGAAATATCTTCCTTCTTTTAAATCAGTAGGTATAGTTAAGGTTGCAGTTGTGACATCGGTTATCGGCGCACCAATTGCCGTACCGCCGGAGGTAGAGTTTGCCGTATTAGAGAACCACTGGAATGACAATGTCGAATTATCACCGTTTACCACATTCGCGCTAATACTGAACTCACCGTCAATATATCCTTCAAGAAAGTTAGTCCGGGCAGGAAGGGCCGGTCCGGCATTGATAAATGAACCGGCAAATTTGGCACCAAGCATTTCTTGCAGAATATTCAAATGGACGGGGTCAATATGATGGGGGGCCGGCCTGCGGATAAGCCCGAACTTATGGTCGCCGGTAAAAACTCCGTTTGCATTGGTATCGTCCCCTTCATTATTGAAACCGCTATTATCCCATACAACCGGAACCATATTTAGGGATTCCGCCAATTCAACGAAATCTCCGGCATGGGTTGCCCTTTGAGCATCACGGGTTTCTTGTTGGGCCACAGTTGCATTAGTTGCAACTACATTGTGAATGGAACCCCATTCCCCTAAAACAACCGGAAGGCCGGAGAGGATATCGTCGGCATTATTCCGGACACTTTGCAAGTGAAGGCCGCTAACGCCGCCGTATGTCCCTACGCCGTCATGTGCCCAATTAAAAGGGTCATAATTGTGGACGGACCAGATTAACTTGTTAACACTATTCAGCGGGTCATCGGGAAGGACAAAATCAGTTTTGATATTAGCCGCCGCGTAAGCAGGTACCATGACGATTCGGCGGGTATTGTTGCCTTGGGTGGCTCTGATTGCATCCAAAGCCGCCTGGTTATACTGATTAATCATTATGCGGTGGGCTTGTGTTTCACCACCGCCCCAAATATCACCGGAACTGCTTCTTGACCTGGGTTCGTTCATTACTTCAAAAATTAATCTTTCGCCAAACGATTCAAATTCGCCGGCAACCTGTGTCCAAATAGCTGTCAGATAATCAACCCCAATTTGTGAATTTCCGGAATTCATGTTCAGGGCATCTTCCTGATGATGGTCATTCAGAATAATATAAAAACCGGCGGCATAAGCCCAGGTAACTACTTGTTTGACCCTTGCCATGTAGTGCGGATTTATTTTCCAGTCATCAGCCGGGTCGGCAACTTTGCTCCAGCAGACCGGGATTCTAATGTTTTCAAAACCTAAACTTTTAACTTTTCTAATAAATGATTGCGTAGTAATATCTTCTGCGTTCATCCATGCCGTTTCAATGACGGGGATATCTGCCGCCGCCGCATCGGCAAAGGAACCGGGGCTTGCATGAGCATCAAAGGTATTGCCAAGGTTCCAGCCAATACCCATCGCGTCAGCGACATCATTTGCGGTTAAAGTTTCGGGAATATCACCCCAGACAATTGTACATATATCACATACCCCGCACTTGCCGTCAGACGGGAAGCAATCAGCGCAACCGCATTCAGCACAGTCACAAATAACCGTAGGATTGCATATTCCACAATCACATTCCGGGTTTATTAATTCAACTTTTGTAACTGTCACATTAGCACCGGCACCAAATACAGTTAATGAGCCGATGCCGGCAATAGGGATTGCCCCATTAATCTGCGCATAAGTATATATAGCAATACCATCAGAAATGCCGCTTGAGCTTAAACGTACTTCGCCGTCTAAATCAAGATCAAGAGCGACATATAATTGCGGGGTTGTACCGGTATAAGTTACCCTTATCGAACTATCTGGCACCAACATTTCTTTTATTTCATCAAGCTCAAAATAGCCATGCGGGCCATACCAATCCCATAAGCTTGGTAATGCAACCGCCGGGCCCCAGCCGCCCCATTCTGCATTGTTAGAACCGGAGAACAATACATAGCAAGTATCAGCTACTATACTTGAAAATGCCATAGCACCATATGCCATTATCTCATCCAAATCTAATAAGTCATCATCTGTTAAAAGTTCCAAACTATCTTCATCAAGATTATTATCGGAATCGTCATTTCCTAAATCATTATCTGGATCATCATCTAAGTCTAAATCATCATCCAGTCCATTATCTAATGTATTTGTTTCTGACTGATTTTCGAGTAGGGGGACATCTGGTTCGCCCGCCCGGGCCGGAATATGGAAAGTCCCTGCCAGAAGAGCTGCTGTCAAGCAGAAAGCTAATACTTTCCGCAATGCCAAATAGATACTCCTTTTCATTTCAATCCTCCATAAATAATAACAACAATTATTTGCCCGTCCATCTTACCATATCTTGTTAATTATTTATACCGCAATAATTCGACATAATATGCATAAAAAAATGTAACATTTTTTTGTCTTTTTCACACAATTCAAGGTTATATAATTGGCTTCAAACGCGGTTAATGATTTACATAGTTATTTCTTCAAAAGACACTACCTTATTTCTCCCGGTTTGCTTAGCCTGATAGAGCGCTTTGTCCGCATTGTTGATGATATCGGCAAGGGATGAATATTGCTCTGACCTTCTCGCGGCCCCAAGCGAAATCGTAACCGGTATCTTCAAATCACCGACGGAGAACGCAGATTTTGCGATATGACTGCGAATCCTTTCGGCGGTTTCAAATACATCTTTATAATTGATATCTGGAAATGTTATCACAAATTCTTCGCCGCCATACCGGGCGACAAGCGTATCTTTTTTCAAAACATGGCGAATCCGCGAAACAACAATTTTTAATACTTCATCACCAACAGGGTGGCCGTATGTATCATTGACTTTTTTGAAAAAGTCAATATCCATCATAATCAGCGAGAATTGCAAGTCCTCTTCAATACATACCTGTAAATCTTTTTCCGCCGTTGTCATCAAGAAACGCCGGTTGCGTGCCCCGGTTAAGGCATCGGTATATGCTGCTTTTTCGGTTTCTTTAAATTTATAAAATTCCCGCAAATCGCGGGTATACGCAATCAATGTATCCCCCCCGGGACTTTTGACATCCATGATAATCTCTTCACAGGGAATCAACTCCCCTTTTGAGTTCATATAAGTCCATTCAAAACGGCTGTGCCCCTCTTCACATGCCACTTTCAGCATGGCGAGGGCTTTATCACGTGATGAAATACCATCGGGCTGAAGTTCAGGTGAAAAAGCAAAATAATTGTCAATATATAATTGTTTGTCGGGTATTTCAAACAGACGGACGGCTTCCTGGTTTGCTTCAATAACATTGCTGTTTTCATCAAAAATGGTACAAAGCAAAGGAGATGAATCGAGCATTGACTGCATCCTTTGCGCAACAACACGGCCTTCTTCCATATTTTTGGTGAGCAGCGACATGAAAATCATCGTTAGCGCAAACAAAGATATCAAAATGGCCGCAAAAGCAAGGATAATTACCCAAAGGTTCCGTGAGACAGATTCCGATATTGCGGCGGCGGGGACAACCGCGGCCAAAGTCCAGCCGGTAGATTCAAGTGAAAATTTCATCAAATAAGAAGCGCCAAGCCTGCGGTCATCAAATTTGTATGAATTACCTTCGGTAATTGCTGAATCCATCAATAAATCACCATTCGGAATATTTTTGATATTTATAATACCTTCCGGGCTTAAGGTGTACCTGATATTCGGGTGGGAGATGATTTCCCCATTGGGGCAAAATAAGATAAAATAGCCCCCGCCTGCAAGGCGGTAATGATTAATTTTTTCGATGATGGAACTAATTGCAATATCGACAGCAACAACAGCTTCCATCCCGCCTAAATCCGGTATCCATTTCGCTACGGTTGCCACAGTTGTAATGGTATTGATATTCATAGTTGCAGATTCGTAAGGGATAGTAGTAATTGACTCACCGCGGGATGCCGCAGCTTCCCGGTACCAGCCGCGGGTAGTTGAATCCCAGAAGCCGTCAGGTTCCCAATTTTCGCTTCCCAGATAACTTCCATCGGCAAAACCCGCATAAATCTCTACAATAAAATCATATTCATTTAAAAGGCTCACCGCGATGGGTTTGATATTGTTCGTCCCCATAACCGGCCATACTCTTGCCAGGCTGTTAACAACATGATTTCCGACGTTGAACCACGCATCAATCTCTTTTGATGTTGCCCGCATATCATTGTAAACTGCGCCGGTGATATTTTCATGGATTATATTCCGTACCACGGTATTGACAATAACAAACATTACAAGTAAACCGGCGATTGAAAGGGCTGAAATGCTTAAGATAAGCTTCCTTGTGAACTTACGTCTTGATATAAAACGCATGCTGTTATCTCCTTACTATGTGACAAAAACTGCGCTGATATAATGTCTTAGCGACATTATATCATGATTCTCTATACTTACAACTCCAGACTTACAGTCTGTCGTTGACACATCAGGTGAAAACAAATGCCTGCTTCGCAGTCGCTTGTTTTCCTGCTGATGTGTTATTATATCATTTCATTAACAATTTGTATATAATCTTGTATCAAAATGGCGCATTTTACCTTTTTTTGCTGAAAATGGAATTGACCGCAGGTTTTTAAGCAGATATAATATAATTCAATATTATAGAAATTACATAGAACAGTGAGTACCTATGAAAAAAATTCTTAGCAATTTAGATACAATCATTCGCATGATAACCCCCAAGCTGGTCACAATTTTAATAAATGCAATCAGAGGCGGGTCACGTGTAATCCTGCGTTCAACGGTTCAACTGCTGCGGGCGAATATGTTGACCCGCATCATTTCCTGTTTGACTATTCTGCTTATGGACATCATCGACCTTTCGCGCAGGCGCATATCAAAAATACAATTTATCCGCAATCTTGTCTTATCCGGCCTGCTCATCCTATTTGGGACAATTGGCTGGAATATTGGTGCAAGCTGGTTTGCGATTGAAATACTCGGCGGCCTTATCGGGGCTGCGGTTATGAGTATGGCCTCAAACAGCTTATTCGACAGGTTAATCGAAATATTTATAAAAAGTGATAAACAATGTATGCTTCAGGTGGTTAACGATTGCCTTGCTGATTATCCGGAATCTGAACGGGTTGCGTTCACGAAACAGCTTTCACCCGGACAGCTTAAAAAAATGTATGCAAGCAAAGACAGAGAACAGTTTGTTCTTGAGTTTATCAATGATTTGAAAAATAAAGAAGATTAAATTTTAAAGAGCGGATTTAAAAAAACAGGGCGCAAACCAATAATAATTTGCGCCCTGTTTATGATTTTAATTAACTTCTAACTTACTCCTGTATCAGCCGCAAAAATTGCAGTGATACATAAGCAACCGGCATTTCACTTGTGTAATTGATGGTTGCCCAGCCGTCCTTGATTGCGACGACATTAACAATGTCACCGCGGCGAAGGGTCCCGACAACCCGGCCTTGCCTGCTGCTTGCGTTACGGACGAGCAGACGGGAGCCTAGATTGACCTGAACAGAGTACCTGGAGGCGTTGCCAACAGCAGCCGTCAGCTTAGCTTCCGGTGTAGCCGGCCCGCTGACATGACGGATGAACTGGATGGAAACCCAGGTCCCGGTATGGGCGAGGGCCCATCTGCCATCAGCACTGATTTCCAAAATCTCAAGAATAGTACCTTGGCGCAGCATTCCAACCGTCGGGAAGTTCGTTCCCGGCCCGGTTCTTTCGTTGAGGGAACGGGCGGTGACGGTATAAATTGACTTAGCGGGTGCTTTGGCGGCCGCAACGGTTACAGTACCCGTACCGGTGGGCGCGGAAGAAGATGAGGGCCTTGTGCTTGTTCCCGGTATTGAAGGTAATTTTGGCGTATTATCAAAGGTTTCAAGCGTAGTTGCTTCGGTTATGATATAACGTGAAGCGCTGCTGATAGTGAAGGTGATACTATCGTCCGGGTTAACAACTACACTTGTTATCTCAACAAAATTACCAGCTTTGTTAACGTAGAATACTTTTGCATTGTTTGCATCGATATTCATCTCTGCCAATTTTGCGGCTGAGATAGTAATTGACAAATCAAGTCCGAAATTGCCGGTCGTAGCCGGAGTAATAACGATACTTTCTTCCGGTACAATGACTCCTTGATAAGTACTGCTATAAAACTTAGTATCACTATTAACGAAATTGACACCCATATCAAAATTGATATCGACAGCATCCTCGGTGATTGTATTAGTATCAAGGGAGATTATCACACCATCGTTTAAGCCCTCCAGCTTAATATTAATAATCATATCAGGATGGTCTTCTCTAAGGTTATCCAAGGTATCCTTAGATATTACGGTGCCGCCGCTGTCCGGGCCGCCTTGCCCGTCTTGCCCCAGTTCGGTTAGGGTCAAAGTAATTTCATCATCACCTTTACCTTCGGCATCTTCAACTTTATTAATAATAAAATCATTGTCAACCGTAGTTCCCGGAATATCATCTGCCGGCGGCGGGGGTATTATCAGCGGGTCATGGCCGGTTACTGTGACTACGCTGTTACCGGCGCTTCCGTCGATATGTACTGGTATAATTAGTTCTGTTCCGCTGAAAAATATCAATTTGACTGAAATATGCCCAACAGCATTTGGATCAGAGAAAAAACCGCGGGTCAGCGCAAAAGAGCCAGTACTTGTAGCAGTGGGGAAGGCTACGTGGAAAGCCCCGTCTGTTGAGGTGATTTGAGAACGCCCCAGCTCAAGATATGGCCACCAACTGGAATTATTACCGCCAACAGAGCGGCCTAAAGAATCAGTTGCCTCGACTCGCATGACGGTTTCGCCGCGGAAATCAAAAGGAATCCTGATTCCGCTGCTCCGGGTACCGCTTGCATCTGCATAACTAGGATCAGCCGTAGCTACTAAATATTGATGCCAGTCTTCGCCGTCGTCAAATTGAAGGATTATGGTATCAAAAATGCCGAAAGGACTAGTCCTGGCCCGGTATTTCATATCAACATAGGTTTGGAGTAAAATAACCATATTAGTTGATGAATCGTAAATATAATCTCCTCCATCGGTTAATCCGGCAATACCGGTGAATGTCCGTCCGTTAAGATTTAGTTCAATAACCGGTACACCATAAATCATCGGGGAAACAGGGAAATAAAGAGTATCTATTCCTTTAGCAGTAGCCGAGCGGATACCTTGTGCGGAAGATGAAAGCAAAGCACCAATGATAGGTTTACGCCATGCAAATGTAGGGCTGTTTCTATCAATATAGGCACCATTATCCCACAATGATACGCTGGTTCCGGTACTCTTGGCTTTGTAATGGAAATGCTCATAATATTTCAATTCCTCACCCTGCTGTGACCAATCAAACTGACGGTCATAGGTAAGGAGGCCCCACTCGCCGATATTGACCCCGATTCCATATGAAACAAAAAATTCATCGAGGATATCAAATAATTCATTAACTGAAGCACGGGGGGTATACCCTGGCCGGTCGGAGAAGCAATCTTCATCAAATAGCCGGATACCCAAATCCTGGCTGAAGACCCATTCATTATAATAATGAACGGTAGCAATGATATTTTCATCTTCCAATTCCGCGATATGGGTCATGAGCGGTTTGCTGTTCCTATCAGCATGATTGGTAAGATAAGTCGGAAGTACGATAATACGGTCTTCATTACCCGGAGTATTACGCACGATATCTACCATTACACTGTTAATCAAGTCATGTTTTTCCATAAATGACAAGCCGATAGAATTATATTCCGGTTCATTAATCGATTCGAACATAACTGTATCCGGCATATCGGCGAAAAGAGCGGCAAGCTCTGTCCAGTGGTCAGAGAAACGCCGGTAACGCCAATCAGTCAGGTCACCGTTCCAACCGCCTTCCCGTCCAAGCCACATCCAATTGTCGTGGTGCAGGTTGACCATAACATAGAGGCCGGCATCCACAGCCCATTGAACTACTTCTTTGTAACGGTTAAGCCAGGTAGGGTTAATGGTATAACGTAATTGGCCTGCCGGTGTCCCGGCCCCATGATCAGTAAACCGGTTGCCGGTACCAACTGTAAAAGGAATACGGATATGGTCATAACCTTTAGCTTTGACTTCATTTATTAATGCTTGGGTAACAATCGGGTTACCCCAGTCGGTTTCCCAGGTAGCAAGATTCGTTCCGCCGGGGGCATCAAGGCTATTGCCTAAGTTCCAGCCAACTCCCATTGCGGTCGTGTAATCATGCGAACGGGAAGTTGACATTACATTAGTTACCGTAACCGGCGTAAAGCTTGAATCACCGCCGCGGACATAGAAATAAATCCGTTGGGCAGAAGGGGCTTTGACTAATGCAGCTTCACCAACAGCCCCGCCGATTCTGGTATGCTCACCATAAGCACTCGTTGCGGCGATGATGCCGTTGAAGGTCCAGATATTGGGCAGGCTGTTTTCGCCTTCTTTTGGTTTAATAACCGGCTCTTCACCGGACTCGATGTCTAATTTACGGCCATTAATTTCAACCGATTTAAGCTTTAATTCAATATTACTTGCCGGCAGGTTATCAACAATGAAACCCATATCAAGCAGGGCAGGGGTATCAACTGCCGGGCTCATGTTTACAGAAATTTCACCGTTTGACACCGTTGACAAATTCATAGTACGGGTGTACCAGGAGCCGCGGGCGGTCTGGGCTTTGAAATCAAGGGTGGTTTCTGAACCGATACCGGTGATTTCGAAATTATAAACAAGTTCTTTGATATTAACCGGCATAGGCTGTTCCGGAGCGGCTACAGTTTGAAGGGTAATTTGTTTGCCGACTTGCCCGCCGGATTGCATGACAAAGCACATCTCTTCGCTGTCATCCATAAAGAGGACCGTCCCGGGCGGGTCATCGCGCCAGGCATTGACAATATTATGGGGGCCAAACAAATTGTTTGAACGGAGTATACGGGCATCATAGGGGGAACCGTCAAAGGTGAAATCATATGTTTCCCCGCCGGAGGTTACCACCATTTTGGTCAAATCCATAACAACACCGAGTGTATTGTCACCGATATCACCTAAAGAGATAAAATCACTTGCGCCGGCGCCGATGAATGTGATGGAAAAATTCCTGGATTCACCGACATCATTGGTAGTCAAGCTTAGACCATGAGTCCGTGTGCTCCAATTGCCAAACCGGGCAGAGAAGTCAAAGTTAACATCATTATCAACCCGTTTAACCGTGAACTCATAATCGATTCTAGTAATCGGGTGTGCCCCGGGAACCGGGGTAATGTGTGCTAAGTTAGGGAATGGTTGGGCAGCAGGCGGCCCTTCGCCGAGCAAATAACCTTGCTTAAGGGTGAAGGTTACTTCCAGAGACGAAATAGGCAAAGCGGGTTCATCAATTGCCAGCCACGTGACACCTTCATCTTTACCATCGGCGGTACGGAATTCGCCTAATGCGCTTACTGTGGTATTACGTAAGTTAGTACGGGAATTATCGCCGTCAGCAGTCGTATAGGTAAGGTCAACTAAAACAGCAGCACCATTGACTTTCACCTCATCTATTTCCATGAAATTGTTGGGATAGAGTTCCTCGCCATCGGTAATTTCCAGCGCAAAAACATTCATACCACTAACCGGGCTGGCAAATTCAAGCTTGGTTGTATAAGTGCCAAACCCATCAACAGCAGCAAAAGTCGGTGTTATATTGCCGCTATTATCATTTGCATTTGGCCCCCAGTAGCCGGTCCAATCTTCATCGCCGAAGATAAGATAAGCATCGGTAGTATCGGGCTCCTGTTCAAAAACAATGAATTTGATTTCGATATTATTCATTGATGTAGAGGTAAAGGAATCAACATCAATAGCATCATTTACCCCACTCCAGTTATTATACAAATTTAAAGCCAAATTACCGGAACCCCAGCCTTCGCTATTAACAGTTGGGGTATCAATCAATGGTACATCATTACCATTAACCTTGATTGAATTAATAACTGTTTTGGAGGTATCAGCATTTGCAAGGGGAAAATCAGTTATGAGTCTGGCGAAATTATCAAATCTTGCCGGCGAAGAAAACTCAAAATAATAAGTAGCCTCTTTGCCTAATTCAAACTCTACTTCGCCAATTTGACTTGGCCACTCACCAAGGCCGGCGCGAAAACCTTCAGCTAGTTGCCCGACCATGGTGGCTTTGTAAGTGCCGGCTGAGCCGCCGCCGTTTATATCTTCTGTAGCAAGCTTAATCAAACCACTATGAAGCTCAAGCCAAAATGTAGCATCCGCATTAGAGCATATCAAGGTTCTGTCTGCCAAACCCATCCATATATGAGCTAATCCGTTAACACCATTTCCCTCTTTTAGTATCGGAGGAATCTGATATTCAAATTCATGTGTATTACCATTGACATCCTTGATCGTTATTTTGTCTACCCGCATTTCAATACCACTTGATTTGAAATCAAAAAATCCTAGATTTTGGATTCCCGGTGCCGGGTCAGGTTGACTGTCGTATTGGTTCACACCAACTTCAAAGGTAGCACTATATGCAGTATTACCAGTTATTGTAATATTTCTCTTGTTACCGCTTAAATATTTCCATCCATCCGGGACTAGAATCTCAAAATCTATATCTGTACTGCCGGAAGTATGATTCATTGCCGTAAAATCATACTTGATTTCCGTTATACTTATGTATTCTGCCGGAACAGATACAACAGAACCATCCGAACCGCCGGAGAACATACTAATCGACTGCGATGTTGCCATAATTCCGGCGATTTCTTCAAGTTCGCCGTCATTCAAATCATCACCCAAGTCATCAATATCATCGTCTAAGTCATCATCATCCGGTCCATTATCTAATGTATCTGTTTCTGACTGATTTTCAAGTAAGGGGACATCTGGTTCGTCCGCCCGGGCCGGAATATGGAACGTTCCTGCCAGGAGAGCTGCTGCTAAGCAAAAAGCTAATACTTTTCGCAATGCTAAATAGATACTCCTTTTCATTTCAATCCTCCATCAATAATAACAACAATTGTTTGCCCGTCCATCTTACCATATCTTGTCAATTACTTATACCGCACTAATTCTACATTTTATGCATAAAAAAATATAACAGTTGTTTGTCCATTTCGCACAATTCAATGTTATATAATAAATATAATATATGAAAGCATCCGCACTACAGGATTTTAGTACAAAGTCCGGCTTAAAATCTCTTGCTGTACTTTCGGGTCAAGGTCAACGAACCTGGCGCAGAACCCGCCGACCCTGACCATTACATTGGCGTATTTTTCCGGCTCCCTTAAGACATTTTCCAAATCGCCCCGTGACAGGACGGTAATCATTAACTGGGTCCCGCCGATTTCAAAATATGTTTTGATTAAAGCAATGGTATTATCTTTGTGTGCTGCAAACATTTCTTTTGAGAGCTTCAAATTTTGAACCGCCCCGGCATGGATACCACTGTCTATTTTAACCAGAGAATTAAGAAATGCGGGTAAACCTTTTTGGTCCGCCCCGCCGGAAGGGTTATTGGCATTAGCCATCGGCTCATATGCCTTTCGCCCGTCGGCGGAAGCAATAGTATACAAACCCATTGTCGTATTAATCGAATTATTAATAATAACGATAAGATAGTTATGTAAACCAACTTTATCCGCTTGCTCTTTAGTAAATTTGCAAAGATGATTATGCACTTCACAAATAGTTTCATCGGCATAATCATCATCATTGCCGTACTTAGGTGCGTTTAATAACAATTGCCGGATTTCTTCATAACCGTTGAAATCATTCGTTAACGCAGCCGCTAAAATTTCTCTTGTAATAACCTTATCTTCAAAAATAAGTTTTTTAATTGCGGTAAGGGCATCGCCGGTATTGGTATTTCCATAACTTTCCAGAGTTCCGCCCCGATATTTTATCCCGCCGTCAAAAATGGCCTTTTCCCGCTCAAGGCAGGAATCATATAAAAGTGAATAATAAAGGTACCCGGCTTCCTTTGCCGCAATTTGATATTCCAAAGCTTCTTGCCTGGCTAAAACCGCGGTAAAATATTCAACTTGCTTTTGATAGGCCGCAAATAATTCTTCATAACTTTCATAACTAATCAAATTTCCGGTATCTAATCCCCGTTTTTCGCCTGACACCATATCAATACCGTTAAAGAGCGCAAACTCCAAACATTTAAGCAGATTGATAATTCCGCTTGGAGTCCCGAAAGACTGATGGCTCAAGACATATTCACCGCAGCCAAAGGGCAGGTACTGAAAGGCTTCATCCATGTTTACGTTAAATGCCTGACTAACAGAGGGAATGTTCACCTCATCATTGTAAAGTAACGGATAAACCGCCGTTTCATTAATTGTATCAATCGCGGCTTCCATTAATTCCGGGTTTATTCCATTATAAATACGCAGGGTGAGTTGGGGTAAAGTTTCTTTTAAGATAGCCGATGCTTTCAGCGCAAGTAAAGCAACTTTGTCCGCATTTTTTTCATTTCTCCGCCCCCGTCCGCCGATGATGACCCGGGCATCCCAGGTATTGCCGCGGATGACAATAAGCTGAAAGAGGGAGATGAGTAAAGATAAAGCCTGTTCTTGATTGAGGGTGCCTTTATCTAAGTCCGCTGTCAGCAAATCACCTAAGTATACATCTAACCTGCCATAATTAAACGCCCCGGACAGCAAAGAATAGAGGAACATTAATTGAAGGCCCTCATGAAAAGAAGCTGGTTTTGCTTGCGAAATATTTGCCAGGGCTTCGGCCATTTTTTGTAATTGGGCCGCCCGGCCGGGTTTCGCTTTTTTTGCCATCTTGCGAGCCATCGTTTCATAGAATTGACAGACATTTATCAAAGTAATTAGTACGCTTTTCATTGCTTTAAGCAAGGGCGGGCAGTAATCATCGGTTTTTATTTTATTATCAATAATTTCCATCAATCCGGGAATGCCCGATTTTATCAGCTTGTCAAAATCAAGTTGGGCACCGCTCATCCGGTACAAAGGATAAGCCGCATAACTATCATCGGTATAAGCATCAGAGGGTAAGGCCTCGGCAATATCAGCGGGATAATTAAGCCTCACTTTCCTAGCCGTAGTTTCTTTTTCATAATAATCAAGATAAGGTTTAAGTTTTTCCAAATCGCTTTCCGAAAACTGTGAAAGCAAAGCGGTATCCAAATAATAACCCATATCATTGTTATGCTGCGGTGCGAAACCAACCGCAAGATGACTCATTTCACCGGCAATTAAGTCAGTTTCACCAATCTCGCATAAACATGCCGGGAATTGAATACTCAAGCATCTTGCCTCGCGTTCCAGGATATCAGCGGAATATTGCCGGTGGGTTTCAATAAATTCAATAATTTTTTCAACATGTCCGGTTTTGCTTATAATTCTCTTGCCGCGGTTTTTCTTGTAATCAGCTAAGTTTTCCATAAATTAATAATAGCCGGGAAAGGGGTTTGAGTCAATTTATTACAGTCAGCAATGCGGATTTTATTGGCATACAGGGCATACAGAATGAAAAGCCCGCTTTCACAAATATATGCCAACATCAAAAATCACGGAAACATTGAAAAAAATTCATATTTATATTATAATAGTTCTTATTTCAAAAGAAAATTGCAGGGATAAATATGGCTTTTAAGAAAAATAATAAAAATTCTGATTTTAATAAATTACTTGGAACAATTCTTGACCCTCAGGATTTGGAGGTCTTTGTTACCCGGGGTAAAGGCTGTGAGGTACTTTTTGCCAACCAAAAAGCGCGTTTCCGCTTTGAAGACGATGACACTGACCCTGAAAAAATCAAAGAAGGCTGCCGGGGCAGTTTTGCCAAAAATATACCGGACTTATGCTTGAATTGCCCGTATGGCGGGCGCAAAGTCGAAATAGATTATAAACCTTTTGATACAAAAGATTTGGAAGGCCGGACCTACAATGTCAAATGCCATGCCGTAAACTGGAGTGACGGAAAACCGGCGGCGGTCTTTTTCCTGCGGGATATTACGACCGAAATCAAAGCAAGGAAAAAGCTTTATTCACTTGCTTATATCGACCAGTTGACCAAAATTCCGAACCGTCAAAGATTAAAAGAAGATTTTGCGGCGCTTGAGGACAAGATTCTGACCAATCAGGCGGTGGGTATTGTTGCTATTTTTGACATGGACAATTTCAAAAATGTTAATGACCGCTACGGACACAATACCGGCGATTTGATGCTGCGCCGGCTGGCTGAACATATCCAGGATGACAAGGATTTTGAAGGCCATTTATACCGGCTTGGCGGTGATGAATTTGTCTTATTATTTTCCGAACCGGTTGGAAAATTTGCCGGTGACGATATCTTGAAAAAGCATTATCAGGACTTGCTTAAAAAAGCACTGCGTGCATATACCCTGCCCAATATCGCAGTATCCTGTACCTTGAGCATCGGGGCGGCAATGTTCCCCCGTCATGGGAATGATATGGGGGATATTTTGCGGAAAGCGGATATTGCCCTTTACAAAGCAAAAGCCGGCGGCCGGAACCAAGTTGCCTTTTTTGAAGACCAATACGAAGTCGCCCAAAAGTTCAAAGACCTCTTTATTAATATTCAGCCCCTGTTGCTTGGTGCGGGTAAAACTTTTGGTTATGAGCTTGTTGACCGGGGAAATACCGGCGAAGTTGACGACCATTCCATCAGTCTAAATGGTTTTAACCGTACCGTTGATGCCCTTGGCCTCAATGATATCGAAAATGACCAGTATTATTTTATTTCATATTCCGCGCAGTTACTTAATCCGACGATTGCGAAAATATTGCCTAAAGAAAAGTTTATTGTCCAGGTAAGCCCGTCAATAAGCATGAAAATGAGTGATATGCATACTTGTATGGAGCTACGGAAAAGAGGGTACAAACTGGCGATAAGCGGGCTTAAAAGCGCTGATGTTACCCCGGATTTGCTGAAAACTGCCGATTACTTCAAATTTTGCCCCGACGATAAAAATTATGCCGCGCAAAAAAGAATTATCGCAAGTTATCCGCGGATTCGTTTTATTGCAGTAAATGTGAATACATTAAGTGATTTTCAAGCGGCAAAGGAAAGTGGGTTCAAATTATATCAGGGATATTATTTTAATGAACCGGTTGCGACGACGAAAACAAAAGAAATTGCCCCGATTAAGGTGAATTATGTCCAATTGCTCCGGCTTTCAAGTACTGACGGCCCGATGGATTTCCAGGAAATAAGTGATATCATTTCTCATGATGTAGCCTTAACCTACAAACTTTTAAAAATTCTTAACTCGGCCGCAGTCGGGCTTAGGAACGTTTCATCAATCGCGATGGCGGTTGCTTATATGGGTGAAGAAAACCTGAAAAAATGGATTTCAGTCCTTGCTCTCCGGGGGATTGCCGAAGACCAGCCGATGGAGATTTTCCGGATGTCACTGATTCGGGCCCGTTTCGGCGAATTGCTTGCCCCGTATTTCCGGATCAAGTATGACCCGAAGAAGATATTTATGGTGGGCATGTTATCGCTTTTACATGTCGCCCTGGAAATGTCAAAGGAACAATTAATGCAGGAAATGCCGGTTGCCGAAGATATCCAGGAATCACTTCTGACGAAAAGCGGTGTTTATACCGGGCTTTTACGTTTTTATGAAAATTATGAATATGCCAACTGGGATGATGTTTCCGAATTTACGGATGAGAACCGGCTGGATGCCCAATTAGTGAATGATTCTTATATTGAAGCAGTGAAATGGTACAATGATTTAATCAGCAGCCCGTAATCACCGCAGGTTATATTTGATGCAATCACATTAACCGCAGGTTAATTTGATTTAAGCATACATTCGTAACTCGTATGCATACTCTCGGCGGAGAAAATTACCTTACCATCTTTTTTGAAGACAAATACCGCCGGGCAGGAAGGGCTTTCTTTAATCAAGCGGCTCATTACCCCTGCCCTTGGTGCGGGGAGCTGAAAGGCTTGATTTTGTTTTATTGCGATAACTAAATGATATTTTCCTTGTTTAAGTTCAATCAAACTTGGTTCACAACGGATTATTTTAACACCCAGATAAGTTGCGAGCCGGTATTCCTTGCCGTTTAACCAGACCACACAGATACAGCCGGTAAAATTAAAACCGAAAAAAGGTATCTTCGCCACTGCCGCCATAATCGAACAATCGGCCTTAAAATCATTACTGTGAATCCAACTGTAACCGGCGGGAAAAGAGTAACCGCTGTCGGTTTCAATATAACCGGTCCCATTATCAAAATTAAAGGTTTCGCCATTTAATTTTATCACCCCGCTTACTTCATGCTTCATACTGATAACCCCATGCCGGCATTCCATCGGGAAAAAGCGGAACGGCCCCATAATATCCCCTTTTATCGGCGTAAGGCCGTGAAACTCAAGATAACCGCTGATTGAAATATCATCGCGGTTGATTTTTAGTTTTAACCCTGACTGTGAGAAATAATTTCCGCCGACCCGTAAAACAAATTTTTTGTGTACCTTACGGCGAAACAATGTGTATTTTTTAAGCGGAAAAGATATGCTGTGCGAAAAATCATCAGTTATGATATGGATAAAGGCGCTGTCATTTGCCCGCCCGGGGATAATTGCCAAGGTTTTTCCATTCGCCTGCTGTTTATAATACCAGCCTTCAAAAAATGCTTTTTTCATTTTATGAACTCCAATCTTGCTAGAAATACTGCAAACTTTTGTGCCGATAGGCACGAAATTTGCCGTATGAAGGGTGCCTGCGAAGCAGGACTAGTTTATGTTTGATGTCGTACCTTTGTACGGCATCTTAGATAAACTCTTCATACTTGGGTTATCAATTACATGCCCCCCTTTACTGAAACGCGAGCCATGGCAGGGGCAGTCCCAGGTTTTCTCGCTGCGGTTCCAGATAAGTTTGCAACCCATATGCGAACAGCGCGGGCCGCCGGCACTAAGTAAACCAACGGCGGCTGATTTTAGGTTAATCCCAAGTTGTTTAGAGTACATCGGGCGGCGGGGTGAATAAAGCGCCTCGTAATCACTTTTCCCATAAGCAATTAGGTTTTTGATGATGTCGGCTGATACCATCGCGCCGGTCATGCCCCATTTATTAAAACCGGTTGCAACAAAGAGGTGCCGTTTTCGCGCGTTAAATTTTCCGGCATAGGGGATACCGTCAAGGGACATTGTGTCCTGCGCGGCCCAATGGTAACGATGGATTGAATTAGGGAAAGCTTCTTTAGCTATCCGCTTAAGATATTGATAGCCGCTATTGGGTTTATGCTCGCCGGTTTTATGGTCGCCGCCGCCGATAAAAAGCAAATCTTGATAATTCCGGAACGATAAGCCATTTTTTTTCTCATCTAAATAAATCCCCTTGATATCCGGTGCATTTTCCAAAGCAATGACATAACTACGGTGCTGATATAATTTCATAAAATAAAGCCCCGGAATATTTATCAGCGGATAATGGGTCGCAAGCACGATATATTTCGCGGTAATAATTTTGCCATCACTAGTGACAGCTTTACCGTCTTTGATATGTTTTATCAATGTATGCTCATAAATTTCCAAACCCTCCGCCAGTGCATATAGAAGCTTAAGCGGGTTAAACTGCGCTTGATTTTCCATCACTAACGCCCCTTTGATTTTGATTGGCAGGGGTATTTTGTCGGTAATCTGCGCCGGTATTTTTATTTTGCGGTAAGCGGCGGCTTCATATTCAAGTTTTAAACGATTATCCGTGGAATAAACATAGGCATTTTTTGCTTCAAAATCACAGGGAAAAGATGAAGCAAGGGTGCGGAAATTATTAATTGCTATCGTATTTGCATCGTAATACATCCGTGCTTTTTCAACACCATACCGCTTGATTATTTCGCTATAAATCAGGCCATGCTGGGCGGTAATTTTGGCAGTTGTATTTCCGGTTGCGCCGCCCCCGATGGTTTTTGCCTCGGCAACAAGCGAATTTATCCCGATTTCCTTTAAATGGTGGGCTAATAAAATCCCCGCCATCCCGCCGCCGACAATCAGGACATCGGTTTTCTTATTTGCATCGAGTTTTTTAGGTTCTTCTGGTTTGCTAACACTATCATTCCAAACAGATTCCGCAATTTGATTCATTTCCACCCTCACAAGAAATGGCAACTGTGTAAATATTTAAGGAGAACGCTTGCGTTCTCTCAGAAGTGACACTGCCGGGTGTCACTTTATTATATTTCCCGCCGGAAGAATTTGTATACATGAAATTTGCCGTATATGACATCTCTGCACTTTTCAGCAGAACCGCTTCATTAGCTCTTGATTAATCCATTTGCTAACCGTAAAATGGAATCAGATGGAAGATAAAGATATTTCGAAGTCACCTTAGCCGCCTTCTTCCCGAAAGAAAACTTTTATTTTACACCACTTAGGCCGTAGTGACGGAGAAATATACTTTATCTGACATATATGACATATAGATTTTGTTTTAGAAAGGATAATAAATAATATGAAATTCACCAACATGAAATACGAACGCCTGGAATTTGAACCAACCAATGAAAAACTCAAATCCTTACTTAAGCAGTTTAATGAAGCAAAAAATGCCGAAGAAGCTTTTGCGGTTTACAAAGAGTTTGATACTTTTAGCCAACACATTGATACAATGTTTACCTTGGCATTTATCCGCAATTCCCTAGATACGAAAGACCAGTTTTACAGCGATGAAAAAGATTACAACGATGAAATGGAACCGAAACTGGGAGAAGCGGCTAATGAATTAAAAAAAGCTTTCCTTGCAACCCCATTCCGCAAGGAATTCGAAGCCGCCTGGGGGTCACTTATTTTTGATAAGGCCGAGATGGAACTAAAGACATTTAAACCGGCAATTGTTGCTGATTTGCAGGAAGAAAACCGTCTGACAACCGAATATGACAAACTAATTGCTTCGGCGCAGATTAACTTTGACGGTAAGGCCCTGACCCTTGCCCAATTGGCACCCTATCATGAAAATAACGACCGTAGTATCCGTGAAGCCTCAATGCGTGCCAGGGCCGAATGGTATATGAGCCATTCGGGGCGGCTGGATTCGCTTTTTGACGAGCTGGTCAAATTAAGGACAAAAATTGCCAAAACACTGGGTTATGAGAATTTTATTGAATTGGGATATTACCGGATGGAGCGGCTTTCCTATGACCGGGAAATGGTCGGCAAGTTCCGGGAAGGGGTATTAAAATACATTGTTGAAATTGTTAAGCGTTTAAAAGCCGGGCAAGCCGAACGGATTGGGGTAGATAAGCTTAAGGTTTACGATGACACTTTCGAGTATCCTGACGGCAATGCCAAACCGGTTGGCACCGCCGAAGATATTTTTGCCCACGGCCAGAAGATGTATCATGAGTTATCGGCCGATACAGCGGAATTTATCGATTTTATGCTTGAAAGTGATTTGTTTGACGTGCTGACCCGCCCCGGCAAATCCGGCGGCGGTTACTGCGCTACGATTAGCAATTACAAAGCACCATTTATTTTCGCCAATTTTAACGGTACCTCCGGTGATATTGATGTCCTGACCCACGAAGCGGGCCATGCTTTTGCGGCTTATCTTGCCCGTGATTTGTACCCGTCTATCTTGCGTGAGTATACCTATGAGACTGCCGAGGTGCATTCGATGGCGATGGAATTTTTTACCTGGCCGTGGATAGAAGGGTTTTTCGGCGGGCAGACGGAGAAGTATCAATATAGCCACCTTGCGAGGGCATTAACTTTTATCCCTTATGGGACAATGGTTGATGATTTTCAGCACCGTATTTACGAAAACCCGGAGATGACCCCGGCGGAGCGGAATGCGTTGTGGTTAGAGATGGAGGGGCAGTACCGTCCGTATCTTGACCTTGCCGGGTTCCCGTTTTATGGCGAAGGGCGCCGCTGGCAGGCACAAGCTCATATTTATGAAATGCCGTTTTATTATATTGATTATTGCCTTGCGCAAACGATGGCGCTTTATTTCTGGGCGGAAGCGCAGACGAATCATGCCGGGGCTTGGGAAAAGTATTGCCGTTTCACCAAATTGGCGGGTATGAAAACATTTACCGGTTTGCTTGATGAAGCCGGCCTGCCAACCCCTTTTACAACAGAGACATTGAAAACGATTGCCGGTACGGCGGCGGAATGGCTTGAGGGGTAGCAGGAAAAAATTAAGTGAAATTTTTATTAAAACTATAAATACCGGGCGCCAACAGCCATATCTGTTGGCGTAATCGGAAAAATATCATCCGCCATGCAGACGACACAACCTTCACCCCGTTTCATGTCCGGTATTTTGTCGAGTTGCTTAAACGCTGTTATATCGCTTTTGACACAGTTTATGTGCTTTTTAATTTCGATGGGATATAGAGTATCTCCTCGTTTATTTTAAAAGATTTATGAAAATATTTGACAATCTTGATATAGGAGGATACAATTATTAAAACGACCGCTTGTTTGATTCAATTAACTTAGTTTAACAGAGGTAGATAATGCGGACAATGGATGAAATCAAGAAATTATTTAGTCAGCATGATTATATTATGCGTACAGCCGAACTTCGCGCTTCCAAGATATATTACGAAGATATTCAAAAATTATTAAATGACGGCGTAATTGAAAAAGTCAAACAAGGTTATTATCATTTGCTTGATGAGGATAATATAAGTGAAATTTGCATTATTAACCGTCTGTTTCCTGATGCTGTTATTTGCATGAATACCGCATTATTTTATTATGGATACAATGATCGTACCCCTTTCGAATGGCATTTGGCAGTAGACAAAGACATTTCAAAATATAGAATTAAGATTGATTATCCATTTGTAAAAGTGTATTTTTTTGAAGCAAGCCTTTTGAATTTAGGTGCTGTTGTTGGAAGCATTGATTCAAATAATGTCAATATTTATGACCGTGACCGCACGATATGTGACTGCTTGCGTTATATGGGCAAGATGGACAAGGAAATTTTCTACAAAGCAGTTCAAGGATATGTTAAAGACCCTAAAAAGAATATTCCAAACCTGATGAAATACGCAAAGCAGTTGCGGGTGTCGAAAAAAGTAAAGGATTTGATTGGAGTGTGGTTGTAATGGAAGATATAGCCGCATCTGTTCTTGCAAAGCTTAAAAATAAAACAAAAATTTCTGGTATTAGTTATCAGCAATACTTGCAATTGTTCTTTCAGGAAGAATTTTTGCGGAAGCTTTCAAAATCGAAATATGTGGATGAGCTTGTGTTGAAAGGCGGATTGTTTATATATACTCTAACTAATTTTGAAAGCCGGGCCACCATTGATGTGGATTTTTTGTTGCGGGGGCAATCTAGTTCCGCTGCAGATATCAAAATCGTGATAGATAATATTCTTGCTATATCTACCGGAAATGACTATATACAAATGGAGTCAAAAGGATATGAGGAAATCTCACCACAACGAAAATACAAAGGAATCAGCACCCAAATTATTGGGCGCATCAAAAATGTGCGTGTTCCGTTTAATGTAGATATTGGCGTAGGGGACGTAATTATACCTAAAGCAGAATTTAGAAGAATCAGTACCCAGCTTCCCGGATTTGAGGCTCCGGAGGTAAGTACCTATTCTCTTGAAAGCACCATTGCCGAAAAGTTTGATGCTATCCTGCAACGCTTTGAACTAACTGGGCGCATGAAAGATTTTTATGATATATTTTATTTGGCATGTACATTTGATTTCAATGGTATAAAACTTCAAACCGCTATCTTTGAAACACTTAAAAACCGTGGGACAGCTTATGAAAGAGATAGCTTTAAGCGTATTGTACAGCTTGCAGATGATATTGATATGCAAATCAAATGGAAATATTTTTTGAAGAATATTAAGAATGAATCATTGAATTTTATGGATGTAATTACTAAAATTGAAGTATTTTTGAAGCCAGTATATGAAGCGATTGTCGAGGAGATAGAGTGGGATAAAGTTTGGAATTGTGAAAAACAACATTGGTATTAGGACAGGGCAGGTTAGGTACTTTTGTACCAAGTTTTATCAGAAATCCATTGACAGATATAGCATGGTCATTTAAAATTAAAACGTAGTATAAAACCAGTGAGGGAGGAAAATTTTAATGAAGACATTTACTATTAAGCAAATTGTTGGCACCGCGATTGGTGTAGCCCTGTTTTTCCTATTGGCGCGTTTTCTATCGATTCCCGTATTTGCAAATACGACCTTAACATTACAATATGCCGTACTTGGCTTTTTTGCCGCTGTATTCGGCCCGGTTTGTGGTGTGCTTATCGGTTTGATCGGCCATGCGCTGACTGACCTTAGTTTTGGCTGGGGTATCTGGTGGAGTTGGGTTATCGCAAGTGCTGCGGTTGGCTTACTTGCCGGTTTTATTATCAAAACCGGAAAAATTGAAGAAGGCGAGTTTGGCAAATCAGATATTATCCGCTTTATAATCGGCAGCTTAATTGTCCATGCTATTGCCTGGGGCGTGATTGCACCGGTTCTTGATATCTTGATTTATGCTGAACCGGCGAACAAAGTATTTACCCAAGGGTTAATTGCCGGGGCCGGAAACTTCGTAATGACGGCGATTGTTGGTACTTTACTCCTATTGGGTTATGCTAAGACCCGTGTGAAATCAGGAAGTCTTGAGTAAAAAACTGACGGCGGTGTCAGTTCTAAGAGAACGCAGTAATTCATGCTAAGCATGATTTGTTCTCCTTAAATAGTATACGCAGGAGCAATTTTCTATTGTTACCGATAATTGAGTTTAAAAATTTTACGTTTCAATATCGCGCCCAGAAGAAACCAACCTTGGTTGATATCAATTTGCGCATATACAAAGGTGAAAAAATCCTAATTGCAGGGCCGTCAGGCAGTGGCAAGAGTACTCTTGGAAGCTGCCTGAACGGTCTTATTCCATTTAATAATCCCGGCAAAATTACCGGTGAGTTGATTATTTCCGGAAAAACCCCGGAAAGTGTTTTTGACCTTTCAAAAATAATCGGCACCGTCCTGCAAGATACTGACGGGCAATTCGTTGGTTTATCAAGCGGTGAGGATATTGCTTTTTTATTAGAGAATCTTGCAAGGCCGCAAGATGAAATGAAAGAGCGGGTCCAGGCCGCCGCCAAGCTGGTTGGGGCCGACGGTTATTTATCTCATTCCCCGCAGCGCCTTTCCGGCGGCCAGAAGCAACGCGTTAGTATGGCCGGTGTTTTGATTGATGATGCCCCGATTCTTTTATTTGATGAACCGCTTGCTGCCCTTGACCCTTTGACCGGCAAGCTTGCAACCGCTTTAATTGATGATATCGCAAAACGGACCGGTGCGACAATTATTATTATCGAACACCGCCTTGAAGATGTCTTATGGAAGCATATTGACCGCGTAATTCTTTTTGATAGTGGCCGGATTGCTGCCGATACAACACCCGATGAAATTACCGTTTCGGAAAAATTGACAAAAGCCGGTATCCGCCGCCCTTTATACATAAATGCGTTGGAGCGTGCCGGAGTAGTTAAATTACCTGCGGACAAACCGGGGCGGCTTGAAACTTTATATTTAGCTGATAATGATAAAGAAAAAGTACGGGCCTTTGCAGAAAATATGAATGATGAACTAAAACCGGCGGGTACTTTGTCTGATTCGCCGTTGCTTGATATAAAAGACGTTGGTTTTATTTATCCTGAAACCGAACTTAAGGCTTTAGAAAATATTAATTTTTCATTATATAGCGGTGAAATGACTGCGATTGTTGGTGCCAACGGGGCAGGAAAAAGTACCCTCGCGAAACTCATCGTTGGTTTTGAAGAGACCGGAAGCGGGGCGATTTTTTACCGTGGCGAAGATATGCACGATTTGACGATTCCCGAGCGGGCTGAGCGAATCGGATATGTTATGCAAAATCCGAACCAAATGATATGCAAACCGCTTATTTTTGATGAAATAGCCCTCGGGCTCCGTGTCCGTGGTGTTCCCGAACCGGAAATAAAAGACCGGGTGGAAGCAGTTTTGAAAATATGCGGCTTGGAACGGTTTATCAAATGGCCGGTTTCGGCTCTAAGTTACGGACAGAAAAAACGGGTTACGATCGCCGATGCTTTAGTCCTTGAACCGCAAATCCTGATTCTTGACGAGCCGACTGCCGGTCAGGATTACCGTCATTATACCGAAATCATGGAATTTCTTGCCGGCCTTAACCGGCGCGGGGTAACAGTCCTTTTAATTACCCATGATATGCACCTGTGTTTAGAATATGCGAAACGCGCCCTCGTTTTCAGCGAAGGCCGCCTTCTTGCCGACTGCCCCACTTATGAAATTTTGTCCGACCCCGGCCTTGCTGCTAAAGCAAGCCTTCGTGAAACCAGCCTTTACGAACTTGCCCATATCTGCGGAGTGAGTGATGCGAGGAAGCTTGTGAGTGCATATTTGGATGCGCCAAGTTGTTTAGCGTGCAAGGAAGGCAAAAACAACTCGAAATTGCACTAAGTCGCCTTCTTTCCCTAAGAAAATGTTAATTAGTACCGATTAGACCTAGCGATTGAGAGTATTTATTGCCTGACTTGTTTCTAATTAAAGTATGACGTATTTTAGATAGGAGTAACCCATGTTCGGCTATGTCCCCCGCAATTCCCCTATCCACCGCCTGACCGGCGCTTCAAAGCTTATCATGACCCTCGCGTTAAGTATTGCGACGATGATTACTTTTGATACGCGCTTTTTAGTTTTTGCGATTATTGTATCCCTTTTCCTTTTCAAAATTTCAAAGCTTAAGATATCCGAATTAAAAGCCCCGCTTATTTTTATCCTGGTCTTCCTGATAATTAATAATATTGTCATCTTTCTTTTTGCCCCCGAGCAAGGCGTTTTAATTTATGGGACACGTAACGAATTATTTCATGTAAGCGGCCGTTATTACATTATTGCCGAGCAATTGTTTTATCAACTGAATGTCACCCTCAAGTACTTTGCAATTGTCCCGGTTGCTTTGATTTTTTTCCTCACCACTGACCCAAGCGAGTTTGCTTCGTCTTTAAATGCGATTAAGGTTAATTTTAAAGCCGCCTATGCGGTTTCCCTTTCTTTGCGTTATATTCCTGATGTTCAACGGGCATACCGGGAAATTAGCCAGGCCCAGCAGGCAAGAGGTGTTGACATATCAAGGAAAGCCCCCCTGCGCCGCCGTTTAACCGGTATCCTAACCATCCTTTTCCCCCTCGTTTTTTCCAGTATGGATAAAATTGAGCAAATCAGCAATGCCATGGAACTGCGTGGATTTGGCCGTTTAGGGAGACGGACATGGTATTCGGCGAGACAGTTTGCTAAAGGTGATTATCTCATTATCGGGTTAAGTGCTTTGGTGATATTGATTTCGATAGTTACCGTTATGATAAACGGCGGGCGGTTCTATAATCCATTTCATTTGAGTAGGTGAATAATTTAAGTAAGAAAAAGATAATTGTATTTTATAAGCCGGATAGTGAGTCCTCTCATTTATCCGGCTTATTTATATAAATTCGATTATTTTAACATTTATCTCTAAGCACATTAGTGTTTTAT
>WRAQ01000041.1 GCA_009780115.1 Lachnospiraceae bacterium | reverse complement strand
TTTTGCCATAAAGGTATCCTTCTTTCTGCCAGCATCACAGATTAGAGAATACCATTAAATTTGCAAGATTAAAATCCACTGGTGTATTTGAAAGATTAAATTCTATGGAGAGACATGAAGGGGGTGGAATTTAGATTTTCAAATGGCGTCTAGAAATTGTTGGGAGAAATTCGAGAAATTCGCAAAAATACTATTGCCATATAACTTATGTTGTGCTATTATAAAAGTCCGTGATATACAAGCATCTTAGAAAAACTTAATCTAAATGCCATTCCTTGCTCCTTAAATTTTGCTTCGCAAAGTTAAAAAGGGGCCAGAGACCAAAAGGAGGTACCCCGCATGAACAAGTATGAATTATGCGTCGTTGTGAATGCAAAAATCGAAGAGGAAGAAAGAGTTTCCACCATCGAAAAAGTAAAAGAGCTAATCGGAAGATTTGGCGGTACAATTACCAATATCGATGACTGGGGCAAGAAAAGATTAGCCTACGAAATTCAGAAAATGAAAGAAGGCTACTATAATTTCATCCACTTTGATGCAGAAAGCACAGCGCCCTTGGAAATCGAAAGCAGAATCCGGATTATGGACAATGTTATTCGTTTCTTATGCGTAAAGCAGGAAGACTAGCTTAACAAGACTTAACCTTGTTAGGTTAGCCGCAACGTGCGCGCTTAATAGAATAGGAGAAGTTATGAATAAGGTAGTATTAATGGGACGTTTGACCAGAGACCCTGAAGTTAGATATTCACAAGGTGAAAACAGTATGGCGGTTGCCAGATATACATTGGCGGTTGACCGTCGTTTTAGCCGTGGTAATGACGAAGCATCGGCTGATTTTATCGGTTGCGTAGCTTTTGGAAAAACCGGCGAATTTGCCGAGAAGTATTTGCGCAAAGGAATGAAAATCGCTGTGGTTGGGCGTATCCAAACCGGTAGTTATACCAACAAAGATGGTGTTAAAGTATATACGACCGATGTTGTTGTGGAAGACCATGAATTTTGCGAAAGCAAAAATGCCGGAAGTGAAGGTGGTTATTCCGGAGGAGGCGCCGGAAGGCCGGAACCATCAGCCGGTGACGGATTCATGAATATTCCGGATGGGATAGATGAGGAGCTTCCATTTAATTAAATGATACCAGGGTCAAAAGGTCATAATTTTCATGCTTGTATGAAAAATTATGACCTTGAGACCCGCGAAATACGAGGAAGTAGCCCTGGTTGGGCGGATTCCGAGTATTTTAGAACTGTGAAAGTACGAAATGCGGAACAGTCCGTAGGTATCTAATATCATTAACTGCATTGGCAGAAAATAGGAGGAGCTAATAATATGGCTTACAATAGAAGTGATAAACCCGATTTTCCGAAAAGAAAGGGCGGTCTGCGCAGAAGAAAAAAAGTATGTGTTTTCTGTGGAAAAGATAATGTGATTGATTACAAAGATTCTAATAAACTGAAAAGGTATGTTTCTGAACGCGGGAAGATTTTGCCCCGCCGTATCACCGGAAACTGTGCCAAACATCAAAGGGCATTGACCGTTGCAATCAAACGGGCGCGTCACGTCTCATTGATGCCGTATGTTATGGATTAATAATACCCCTTATGCAATAAACAGTTATCAAGCAATAGCTTGATAACTGTTTTGCACTGCTTAAGGTATACCCTAACGCGATGATTTACAATAGTGACATTAAAACAAATTTATGGTAAAATTTGTTAAATAGTGATATGATGTCGTTAAGACATCATATCAGCGCGGTATTAGTGCGCATCCTAAACGGACAAAGTCCGGCATTCATGATTTCTTTAGAAATCATGATATGATGTCGTTAAGGCGTGTTTGCCTTTATATAAACAAACGAAAGACGGGTTGTTTATGAGAAATGCGATCAGGTTAAAAGGTAAGTTAAGAACATACCTGCAAACCTCCATATATCTTGGAATTTTGCTGATATTCGTTAATTTAGCTATATACCTAGTTGATATACCTTCAGGTTTGATTCTTACCTGCTTCATTATTTTTTATTTTGCGGTCCTCTTATCAATATTGATTTATAACCGGCCGGTCATCATCAATGAATTAGTCAGCTTTGCGACTCAATATGGTCAGATTCAAAAGGCATTACTTTATGAACTTGAATTACCATACGCGATTCTTGATGACCGCGGTAAAGTGATTTGGACGAATCAAGCTTTTGAACAAATCACCCAAAAGGGGAAAAAATACCGAAAATCGATAACGACTCTTTTTCCGGACATTACCATGGACAAGCTTCCTTTTGAAAATAATGAGGAATCATTTAACCTTGAATCAGGCGGAAGCATCTATTCAGTAAAACTTAAAAAAGTATCAACAAAGGAACTTGCCGAAAACAGTAATATAATAGAATCGGCTGATTATAACGGTTATCTTATTGCAATATATTTATTTGATACAACTGCGTTAAGTATTGCTTTAAAGGAAGTAGACGACCAGAGCCTTGCGGTCGGAATGATTTACCTTGATAATTATGACGAAGCCTTGGAAAGTATCGAGGAGGTCCGCCGTTCGCTTTTAATTGCCTTAATCGACAGGAAAGTAAACAAATATATTTCGTCATTGGATGGTATCTGCAAAAAGCTGGAAAAAGACAAGTATCAGATTATCCTTCGCAAAAAAGCTTTAGTCGATTTAAAAGAGCAAAAGTTTGACTTATTAGAAGATGTTAAGACGGTTAATATCGGCAATGAAATGAGTGTTACGATTAGTATCGGGATTGGCGTAGATGGACTGTCATATGCACAAACTTATGAATTTTCCCGCAATGCCATTGATTTGGCCTTAGGCCGCGGTGGTGACCAGGCGGTCATCAAAACACCCGATAACATCTGTTATTTTGGCGGGAAAAGCCAGCAGGTTGAACGAAATACCCGGGTTAAAGCCCGTGTTAAAGCCCATGCCCTGCGGGAGATTATCTCCGGGAAAGAGAAAGTTATTATTATGGGGCACCGGATGGCCGACGTTGACAGTTTTGGTTCAGCGATTGGGATTTACCGGATTGCAACGATGCTTGAAAAAAAAGCACATATTGTCATTAATGAAATGACAACCTCGGTGCACCCGCTGATTGAGCTTTTTAGGGGTAATCCCGAATATGAAGATGATATGATTATCGGTTGCCAGCAGGCGATTGAAATAGCCGATAGTAATACGGTTTTAGTAGTGGTTGATGTCAACCGCCCAAGTATTACCGAATGTCCGGAGCTTTTACGTTTATGCAAATCGATTGTTGTCCTTGACCATCACCGCCAAGGGACAGAGATAATTGAAAACGCCACCTTAAGTTATGTTGAAGTATATGCTTCATCTTCCTGCGAAATGGTTGCGGAAATTCTTCAATATATTGATGATAATATCCGGATGCGGCATGAAGAAGCGGATTGCCTTTATTCCGGTATCATGATTGATACAAACAATTTTGTTACAAAAACAGGGGTGCGGACCTTTGAAGCGGCGGCTTTCCTACGCCGGAGCGGTGCTGATGTAACCCGTGTCAGAAAATTATTCCGCGAAGATGCCCACGAATATAAAGCAAAAGCCGATGCTGTCAGCCAGGCCGAAATTTATCGGGGCGCTTATGCGATTTCGACTTGTACCAGCGAAGATATCCAAAACCCGACCATTATCGGCGCCCAGGCGGCTAATGAATTATTAAATATAAAAGGGGTAAAAGCCAGTTTTATTTTGACGGACTATCAAAACTGTATTTATGTAAGTGCCCGTTCAATTGATGAAGTGAACGTTCAAATCATCATGGAACGGATGGGTGGCGGCGGCCATATGAATGTTGCCGGCTGCCAAATGGAAGGGATTCCCATCGACGAAGGAATCGGGGCACTAAAACGAACACTTGATAGCATGATAGACGGAGGTGAATTGTGAAAGTAATACTCTTACAAGATGTAAAAAGTTTGGGGAAAAAAGATGAAATTTGTGAAGTAAATGACGGTTATGCGCGAAATTACATAATTCCTAAGAAGTTGGGTATTGAAGCAACACCAAAAAACCTAAACGACCTCAAGTTCAAAAAAGCCGGTATTGAAAAAAATGCCAAAGAACTTTTGGAATCGGCAAAAGCAGTTGCTGAAACCCTATTAGAAAAAAAAGTAAATATTAGCATGAAAGCCGGTGAAAGCGGCCGTTTATTTGGCTCAATATCTTCAAAAGAAATCGGCCAGGCATACAAAGACCAATGCAATATTGAAATAGATAAAAAGAAAATTCAGTTAGCGGAACCAATCCGTAGTTTTGGTATACATCAGATTCCGATTAAATTACATCCCCAAGTCACAGGAACATTAACGGTGATAGTAGAATGAAGAGATTAACTAAAATGCCGGGTAATGACCCGACAGTAAAGTTAAACTAGACTTCACGGGGCAAATTTGACCTGCGGTCAAAGTTTGCAAGTTATAGAAAGGCTTTTAGAGTGTTAATGGAAGAAGCGCTGCTTAAGCGGATTTTACCCCATAGCATAGAAGCGGAGCAATCCGTTATCGGGGCTATGATTATGGACCGGGAAGCGATTATTGTTGCGGCGGAGATCGTTAATAGTGCTGATTTTTATAGCCGTCAGTATGGTGTTGTTTTTGAGGCGATGGTCGAACTTAATGATGAGGGTAAGCCGGTCGATCTGATTACCCTGCAAAACCGCTTAAGGGAAAAAGATGTCCCCCCGGAAGTAGCCAGCCTGGAGTTTGTTCGTGACTTAATGACGGCCGCCCTTACTTCGGCTAATATAAAACACTACGCGAATATCGTCGCGGAAAAAGCGACCTTGCGAAAACTTATCAGGTTAAACGAAGAGATTGCCAACAATTGTTATGCGGGCAAAGAGAGTTTAGACTTTATTCTTGAAGATACTGAAAAACGTATTTTTGAGCTGATTCAAAAAAGTAATACCGGTGAATTTGTCCCGATTCGTGAGATAGTGCTGAATGTCCTTGACAAAATTGAGCTTGCCTCAAGAAACAAAGGAAGTGTTACCGGGATAGCAACCGGATTTATCGACCTTGATTACCGGACAGCCGGGCTGCAGCCCTCGGATTTAATATTGCTTGCTGCCAGGCCTTCAATGGGAAAAACAGCCCTTGCGCTGAATATTGCCCAGCATGTGGCATTTAAACAAAATTTATGTATTGCGATTTTTAGCCTTGAGATGTCAAAGGAACAATTAGTCAGCCGCCTTTTTGCAATGGAGTCCCGGGTTGATTCCCAGCATCTTAGGACGGGAAGCCTCTCTGACATGGAATGGGAAAAGTTGATCGAGGGTGCCGGGGTAATCGGGAAATCAAACCTGATAATCGACGATACACCAGGAATCAGCATTCCGGAGCTGCGTTCCAAGTGCCGTAAATACAAACTTGAATATGGCCTCAAAATGATAATTATTGACTATTTGCAATTAATGAGTGGTTCCGGGTCCCGCTCTTCAGATTCCCGGCAGCAGGAGATATCGGATATATCCCGCTCCCTTAAAGCGATTGCCCGTGAGTTAAATGTACCTGTCGTCGCCCTATCACAGCTTAGCCGGGCGGTCGAGCAACGTCCTGACCACCGGCCAATGTTATCCGACTTGCGTGACTCCGGTGCGATTGAGCAGGATGCCGACGTCGTAATGTTCATCTATCGCGATGAATATTACAACAAAGAAAGCGAAAAAAAGGGAATTGCCGAAGTTATTATCGCAAAACAGCGGAATGGGCCAATCGGTACCACTGAATTGGTATTCCTGCCCGAGTTTACAAGATTTGCCAATCTATCAAGGTAACTCATATACTGCAAACTTAGAAAATTTCTTCATAATAATACTAAACTACTAAAGAGGACAAGCCAGACAGGCCCGTCCTCTTTTTACTTTATAGGAACTACCTATAAAGTAAAAGCTTCCGGCGGATGCGCACTCGCGTGCATTAAATATATTGCTAAAACAATTACGCTCGGCACGTAAGCTTGCCGAGGCAAACTTAATTTTGAAAGGAGCAAAAATGAAACAAGAAATCCGTTATTTAATTTCAGATGCAGCTAAAAAAGTGCAAGTTGAATCACATGTCCTTCGTTATTGGGAGGAAGAATTGAAATTGCCGATTAAGCGTAATGAACTTGGGCATCGCTATTATACTGAAGATGATATCCTTCGTTTCAAAGAGGTGAAGTCCTTAAAAGAGCAAGGCTTACAGTTAAAAGCAATCCGCATGATTTTGAAAGATGGGCGAATCCAGCCTTTTGCCGGCCGTGAGATTGCTGCAAAAACAGACTTATATGAGAAAAGAGAAAGTAATGCTTTAAAAGAAAATAACGTTTTAAACGATAAGCATGTATTAGAAGAAAAAGAAAAGCATGTCTTGATGGTCAATTCCAATGAACTGATGAATAGCCCGAATCCGGGGACTACAATGGCAACTGCCAATGAAGCAAAAACATTACGCTTGCAGCAATTATTACAGCAGATGATCTCTGATGCTGTCCGTAGCAATACTAAGGAACTAGTTGAAGATATCAAAGAAACGATGTTGAAGGAACTTGATTATCAATTCCGTCTCCAGGAAGAACGTGAAGAAAACTATATAAAAGAAAAGATAGAGCGTGATGAAGCCCATTATCAGCGGATTGATGAGATGCTCCGCAAACGAAGCCGGAAACTTAAATCACCGGAAAAAGAAAAAAAGATGTTTAGGAAGTCATGAAAAAAGGGCCGTCCGGCCCTTTTTATAATTGCAACTATGTATATTCTTTAATAAAGAATGTGCTTGCGCCATTCTTCTCAAACGAAGCATTAGACTTTGTTTGTTTGCGTTCCAATGGATGCAAATTTAGTAAATCTCTTCGTTTTTTACCCGGCAACAATTGCAGCAACCGGGCAGGTGTCAACGCAAGCGCCGCAGTCAATACAGGTATCGGGGTTGATTTCGTACTGTGAATCTCCTTGAAAAATCGCATCAACCGGGCATGAACCGCCGCAAGCGCCGCAATTAATGCAGCTTTCATTGATTATGTATGACATGTTAATCCTCCTTAGTTTTCTTGAATAACCTCATCTTAATATAAGTTTATCTTAATTGCAAGTAAAAGATTGACTTGAATATGGCCAATGTCCCAAATCACCACGGCAGCCCCCTCACTCCTTCAACCACAATTCCGTCCCATAGCCCATTCCCGGGAAAGCCGCAGGCCCCTCTATTTTCCCCGTACCCCTTAAGCATCATTGCCAAGGCAAACAACAAAGAACCATTACCGGGAAGGTAAAGCGGTAAATCATCACGGCCGCGCTGGAAATTATTGCCGCTGACTGTATATGAATTTTTAGCAGTTTCCGTAAGCAGGGTTTCGAGAGCCCTTTCCGGATAACCTAAACGGGCATAGGTCATCGCAATAAAAGCGAAATCCCAGCCCCACAAACTTTGCTTATCCCAGACTTGCCCGACTAATTCGGCGGTCGTACGCATTTTGTCCTCTTCGATTAATTCACAAGGGATAAAACCATACCCGTAAAGCATTGAGGGATGGTCACGGTTAAATTTACTGAATGTATCAACACAATTTGCATGGGCAGGATAAAGATTATCAATAACAGGCGGGAGAGCCAATTTTTCATATACATCCTGCCATAGGGAATAATTCTCATTAAGCTCCTTTGCCCAATTAATCGCGATTTCTAAGCCGAAATGCCAATAACATAATTCAAAAACCGGATTAAGGACTGTTTCCGGCGGGTGCTCTTCTTGTGCCGGAATTAATGGTGCTGTTAAATCATAATACCCGGTTTCATCATTAAATCGCAAAAAATCAACCATAAAATCTGCGGTTTCCTTAACGAGGAACCAATATTTCCGTTTAAAATCTAGCTTGTTTAAATTGACTAACATAGTCAATTCGAGCATGTAAAGAAGATGCGGTTGTTGCCAAATAAGTAAAGTAGCAATAAATGAAGGGCTGTCGGTTCCTTCCGGCCCGACCATCTTTGGCCAGCGCGCCCCCTTGTAGGCATTTCGTCCGGCATTCGAACGGGCTTTATCCAAAATCGAAACATACCAGCTAAAGCTTTTTTCCAATAAG
Source organism: Lachnospiraceae bacterium (assembly GCA_009780115.1). Classification (GTDB taxonomy): domain Bacteria; phylum Bacillota; class Clostridia; order Lachnospirales; family Lachnospiraceae; genus UBA935. The sequence goes on along the minus strand of WRAQ01000041.1, from coordinate 20,868 downwards.
TCACTATGGCCGTACAAAGCTAACCAGCCGGAATGAATAATATGCATTTCCAAATGGAATTTGCCATACCAACTGTTACAGGAAAGTCCCGTTTCCGCCGGCGGCAGATTGCCTGTGCTTTGAATGGCAATTAAATATTGCGAAAGTATCGCCCGCCGTTCTAATTCAAACGCCCGTGGGTCTTTGCACTTTGAAAAATCAATCAAACCGCACTTCGTCCAAAACGACTTCCAGCCGGTAGCGCTGTCAGTAAGGACTTGCTTAAAATAACATGTGTTATTTATACTGTTAGCATTATCAGTAATTAATCGTTCAAAATTGGATTTATTTTTCATACCCTCAACACTGGCGATTGGAAAAGCAGTAGGCGAAAATGCCAAAGTAAATTCAAATTCACTACCGGTAAATTTAATAAAATAACATGCGTTATTGGCGCCCGGAGCAACCGATGCACCTAAGCCTGTCGCATCGCTTAGAGCAACCGGAACGCCTAAGCCTGCCTCATCGCCCAATAAATAACACTCGTTATTCATCTTCGCCATCTCGTCCGTATAATAATGTCTCGCCCTATCCCAATCCGAACCATTTTTCCGGTGTGAGCTATCCGGCAAACTAATACGCACAGATAAATGCCCGGCCGGAGCTTTTGACATAATCGAAAAACCTAAAACATCGGCGCTTTTAGCACAACAAGTGCGGACCTTAATATCATAACCATTTAAAGTAAAATCACTATGTAAAACCCCGGTAAATAAATCAAGCTCCTGCCTGATGTTAGTAATATCAGTACTGCTAATTTCCCGCCCGTCCCACAAGAGGGCGACCCGCGCAAGGTTTCTCCGGTGAGGGTTATGGCGCAGCCAATTATAAACTTCTTCGTTTTCAGCTTGGCAATCAACAGCATATTCATAATTGCGGCCATCAATACTATAATAGGTTTTTTCAACATCATCAAAGGTGTAGAAGCCGCCCGCCAGGTTAGGTTTAGTATTCCACCCCCACTCACTCATCGTACACAGGGGAAAGGCCTGATATTCATCATAAAGGGTCTGAAGGCCGGTAATATCGGCAGTAAAACAAAACTCGCCGTTACCAACCGTAAGCGGCGAGTCGGTGTCCATGGTTTTCAAAACCGGATTATGCTTGCCTATCAACTCTTTGCGGTTTATCACATTATAACCCCATCCTTAAAGATTGCTAACTCACGATAGCCATATTCCTCATTTTTCGTCTTTCGTTTCCCTGACCCGATATCAAGAATCATCCGCCATAAATCATCCGTTAATTCTTCCATCGGCTGCCCGTCAAGCAAAACCCCGGCATCAAAATCAATCCAATTGGCTTTTCTTCCGGCCAAACCTGAGTTTGAAGATATCTTGATGGTCGGTACTACCGCCCCGGCGGGTGTACCCCGTCCGGTCGTAAAAAGAATAAGCAGCGCTCCAGCGGCGGCTAAGGCGGTAATAGCAATTAAATCATTCCCCGGCCCGTCAAGCAAATTCAGCCCTTTAGCCCGCACTTGCCCACCGTAAGCCAAAATATCTGTTACCGTGCCGGTCCCGCCTTTTTGGATACAGCCAAGTGATTTATCTTCAAGGGTTGAGATTCCGCCGTCTTTGTTGCCGGGGGCCGGGTTTTCATAAACAGCCTGGCCGTGCCGGGCAAAATATCCTTTGAAGCCGTTAATCATCACGACCATTTTTTCGAAGAGTCCCGGGGTTTCGCAACGGTTCATCAAAATATTTTCCGCGCCGAACATTTCCGGTGTTTCAGTCAAAATAGTTGTTCCGCCATATGTGGTTAAAATATCACTAATCCGCCCGACAAGCGGATTGGCGGTAATACCGGAAAAACTATCTGAACCCCCGCATTTTAAACCAATCACAAGTTCATCCAAGCTAATTTCAATCCGCTTTGCTTTACCGGAATAAGCGGCTAGTTCACCTATCATCGTTAGAGCTGCTGCTTCTTCATCTTCGTATTCCTGTGCGATAAGCAAACGATATCGTTCTTTATCATAATCACCAAGCAGCCTCATAAAATCAACCGGGATATTGTTTTCACAACCAAGGCCAAGAATCAAAACCCCGGCGGCATTGGGGTGCTCTGCTAATCCTTTAAGAATTAAGCGTGTATTTTCATGGTCATCGCCTAATTGCGAACAGCCGTAAGGATGGCGGATAGCGATGATGTCGTCAACCATCTCCCCGAAACGCTCTTTCGCCTTAAGGGCAATCCGTTCAGAAATACTATTAACGCAACCGACAGTATTTATTATCCAAATTTCATTACGGATGCCGGCTTTGCCGTCACTACGCCGGTAGCCGAAGAAAGAACCGGCTTTACTACCGATTATATTAAAAGGAAGCGCCGTCAAGGGCTGATACTTATATTCATCAAATGAAGTAATACTGGTTTTTAGATTGTGGGTATGGACATGCTGCCCGGCTTTGATGTTTATCGCCGCCCGGCCAATCGGCTGCCCATATTTTATAACAGCTTCGCCCGCTGAAATATCGGCAAGTGCCATTTTATGGCCGGCATCAATTGATTCGGTAGCGGTAACATCAAAAAAATATTCACCACTTTCAATCCGGTTTAAAGCAACAACGACATTGTCACCGCTATTAATTTTCAGGAAGCGGGCATTTTTTTGCTCATTCGTCATAAATCAGCTTCCTCATAACTTCCCTTATCCCGACCTGCTCAATTTTATCCATATACGCGCTAACCGCCCGGTGAAACTCCTTGGAAGCCAGAAAATGCCCGGGGGCGGCTTCGCAGGTATGTTTGTTGATTAGTTTATCCAGTACTTCTAAATCACCGGTATTATGCTCTTTTTTATAGTAAGTTTTTAAAGCGGCGAGCGAAAAGGTCAAAATCTTTGGTATCTTATAAAACCGGCAATAGTAATCTCCAATCGTTGGCATTACCCGTACTTCGAATTTTGAAACCGAATTGAGCATAATACTTGAAAGTTCATGACGGACATACGGGTTAGAGAACCGGTCAAGGACGGCGGCAGCGAAATTATTTAATTCGTCAGTTGGAAGATAATGGAGCGCCGGGATTATCTCCTCGAAAAGTACTTTTTGCAAATATCGTTCAAAATCTTCATCAGCCATCATTTCGCCGACAGTAGCTAAACCGCATAATAAAGCGGCGGGGACAGAACAGGTATGGGCGCCGTTTAATAAACGGACCTTACGGGTTTTGTACTGTGATATATCATCGGTAATAATTACATTAAGGCCGGCTTCATAGAATTTAAGTTCATCTGCCAACCAGGCCGGCCCTTCAATAGCCCAGAAATAAAAAGGCTCACTTACATCTATTAATTCATCTTTGTACCCTAACTCTTCAAACAGGTCTTGCGCATCTTGATGGGGAAAACCGGTGGTAATCCGGTCCACCAAAGTATCGCAGAAAACATTTGCTTCATGAAGCCATTTTTTGAAATATGGCCCAAGTTCCCATTTGTCAGCATACATTTGAACAAGTGAACGAAGTTTCATCCCATTATTATCGATTAGTTCACAGGGCAAAAAAACCAAACCTTTACTATTGTCACCATTAAAATATAAAAAACGTTTATAAAGAAAGGCAGCGACTTTGCCGGGGAAAGACCTTTGCGGTTTATCAGTTAAGATATCTCTTGGGTTAAATTCAATCCCTGCTTCGGTCGTATTCGAAATAATATAACGAAGGTGGGGATTCATTGCAGACTTCATGTAATTATCATAATCTCTATAAGGATTAATATATTCCTGAACGCAAGAAATAACCCGCCTTTCATCTACATCCGCCCCGCCGTTCATTCCTTTGATTATTAAAGTATAAAGGCCGTCCTGCTCGGCAAGGTAGGGTACGGTCCCTTCCTCAAGCGGCTGGACAATGGTAATGCTTCCGTCAAACAATTCTTTTTCAATCAGGATATCGAAGGCATAGTCGGCAAAAGCACGCAGAAAAGCCCCTTCGCCGAATTGGAGTACTTTTTCAGGTAGTCTGGGGGTGGGATAAAGTTTTTTAGTTAGTCGTTTCATAGGTTACTCCGTGTTCTTATACGCATGGCAGATAAAGTATATCTCTCCGTCTCTACGGCCTAATAGGTGTAAAATAAAAGTATTCTTTCGGGAAGAAGGCGGCCTAAGGTTCCTGCGAGATATCTTTATCTGCCATGCGTATCATATCCTCCGCAAGCTTCCGGCGGTCATACTCAGGATAATTGCAAACGAGGGGGTCGCGCCCAAAGGCCCGGTGGACCGCTTCCCGGCCGTTATTAAGCCCGGCTTCAAGGATATCGGTCTGATTCTTAACATGTGGTTCGGTAAGGGCAAGGATTTCATCAGACAGTTTTCCGGCATTAGCCGGTATAACACTATCATAAGAAAAAACGGCATTAGTTTCGACTACTGTTTCCAAAGGCAAGTTAGCAATTTGCTTTGCGGTATTGGGCAGGTTGACATTACTTACTACATCACCTAACCCGCATAAAGCTTTGATTAATAAAATGCCTTCTTCGCCGGACGGGGATAAAATGATATCTTCCGCGCCGGTAACTAGACGTTCGCTTCGTGCCCGTCGTTTTTCCAAATCTTTAATCCGCCAATCTACGCTGGTGAGATAGAAACCCCAGCTTTCAATTACTTCGGGATTTTTTAGGTACTCCGTACCGGGCATAAACTCCGCAAGGTGCCGGTCGCCGGCGGCGGCAATCCAGCCATAGCGGCGGAAAAGGTCGAATTTTACCCGGTTATTGCTGGAAAAACAGCGGTCAGGTAAATTACTTGCATCAGTTTCAAAACCGGTTTCGTAAAATTCATCAACGAACCGGCGGTACATGTCAAATAAGTCCAGGTCTTGATAAAAAGCGCTGTCAAACCAGGTAAAGTGGTTTAACCCTAATACATTAACCTTGATATCCCGGCGGCCGACATCTCCAACCCCGGGATTTCGGTTTACCACCATCGCAAGCAAAGACTGCATTCCAAATACCTCATGGCAGCAGCCAAAGGCTTTAATTTCGGGAAAAACATGATACAAGGTTCTCATGCAAATACTCATCGGGTTCGTATAATTAATAACCCAGGCCTGGGGGGCGCAAGCGCGGATAACTTCCGCAAAGGTGACAAAAGGCGGAATCGTCCGCAGGGAACGGATAATGCCGCCCGGCCCGGCGGTATCGCCAACAGATTGATAAATCCCTAACCGCTCCGGAAGATGCACGTCGGAATGCATATCTTTAAATGTCCCCGGAAGAATCGAGATAATAATGATATCGGCCCCGGTGACAGCTTCTTCAAGTGAGGTAATAGTTTGATAAAGCCATTTTCCTTTTGTTTCCGGAAGCGCAGAAATACGGTTGCCGATGATTTCATTATTTTTCGCGGCCGCGGTATCGATATCATATAAACGGATAGTCCCGCCTAACTCCGGTTCAAGGGCGAGGTCGGTCATAAATGTCCACGCCCATTGCCGGGAACCGCCGCCGATATAAGTGATATTTAAATTTTTAGCTTTTAAATTAGAATTTTTCATTTAACCAGACCCTCATTTATCCTTCTTCCCTGTTTGCCCAAGCATAATAAGGGATTAGCTTAAGCGTAGCCCCTGATTCGGCCGGCGGGGTTTCCGAATATAAATTACCGTCACTTGTTATTCGGATAGCTTCTACAGAAAGCGGTACGACCCCGTTTAACAAGTCCTTATCATAATCTAAAACTTTTATTTTGGCATAACGCGGAATAAACAAATTTTGCAGCTTGCCGTTGTCGGCCTCTTCGGCGCAATAAACAAGCGGCCCCCGCATAACCGCGGTTTTGCCGGAATTTGCCCGGACTTTGTCAGAGGCATAAATTTTGCGGGCTTGCAGGTCAAAATTGACGGTCAAAATATCACCGTCAGCCCATCTTTTATTGATATAGCAATAACCATTTTTAAGACAAGATTCATAATCAATTTGACTTCTATTAAGCATCAAACTCATGTTTTTCACCCAGTCCGGCACGCGGAAAGCGAAATCAAACTCACTATTTCCACTAAAACGATAAGTTAAAATACCTTGATTAGGATAATCGGTTTCGAGAGTGATTTTAATATTTTTCGCGCGGGATTCCATGATACTGCCAATAAAAAGATGGGAAAAAATGGTTTTTTCATTTTCCGCAAACAAATAATCACCAAGTGAAGTAAGAAACCGCGCAAGATTCGGCGGGCAGCAGGCACAGGCGTACCATTCAGGACGTTGTGGTTTAGCGTGAAAATAACTATGAGTTACACCTGAAACACCCGGTTCGGCTTCAAGCGGATTGCAATAGAAAAAATTAGTTCCGCTAAGGCTCATCCCGCTGATGATTGAATTGTATAAAACCCGCTCCATCACATCGGCATATTTGCTGTCCGGTTTAATTTCAAGCATTTTTTTGGCGAAAAAAGCCAAGCCGATTGAAGCGCAGGTTTCGCCGTAAATCGTGTCATTTGGCAAATCATAATCACCGGTAAAAGCCTCGCTAAAAGCGGTCGAGCCGATTGCCCCGGTCAGGTACATCCTTTTTTCAGTAATATTCATCCATAAGGTTTCGCAGGCATCATATAACTCCTTTTCACCGGTCTCGCCGGCAATACCGGCCATTGCCGTATACATATAAACCGCTCTTACTGCGTGGCCGGCCGCCTCTTTTTGCTCCCTGACAGGAAGGTGTGACTGGTTGTAGCGGTTATCATCGTTTGATTTTCCCCAGATAACCCAATCAAGCCGTGCATTTTCATCGTCGAAATAATGGGGCTGCTTTCCGCGTTCGTTAATGAAATGTTCGGCAAGGTTGCGGTATTTGGCTTCTTTTGTGATATAATAAAGCCTCATCAAAGCTAATTCAATTTCCTGATGCCCCGGATAACCTGGTTTATTTTGCTTGACAAAAATTTCATAAATCAAGTCAGCCTTTTTCCGGGCGATTTCTAACAGATTCCGCTTTCCGGTTGCTTCAAAATATGCCGCCGCCGCTTCAATCATATGCCCGGCGCAATAAAGCTCATGTGCCTCGCGCAGGTTGGCGAATCTTTCGTATTGTTTATTGATGATAAAATATGTATTGATATACCCGTCGGGCTGCTGCGCCCTGCCTATCAAGCTGATTGCTTCATCGGCACGCTTAGAAAGCGCCGGGTCGGGATTTATTTTAAGTGAATAACTGACGGCTTCAAGCCATTTATAAAGGTCACTGTCTTGAAAAACAAAGCCATAAAATTCACCCTCGGCTTCTCCCGCCGCAATTCGGAAATTGGCAAAAACATGGCTTTTTTCCGCGCCGGCGACCTCATCGCGTAAAACTGCTTCCTGATAAGGAATAACCGTCCCGATTGCCAGTTTCTGGTAAGCAGTAAATAAGCGGTCGTTTATTTTTACGTTTTGGTAAGAAGTACTACTATTATTTTTCATCTTTATACTCCTTATTTTATCTAATAATTTGGTTATACCATATATAAAAGGATGCTGTCAATTGTACTTGAAAAAGTACATTCGTTTACTTGACCCTAATGCCATAATTAAACTATAATAGAAGAGGAAAATATAATGATAAAGATACCTATTAATAATATTAAAGTGATTCTAAGGAGGCATAGCTAATGAAACCACAATGGCAGGATTTTGCAGACGGTAAATGGGTTGGCGAAATAAACGTCCGCGATTTTATCCAAAAAAACTACATCCCTTATGATGGTGATGATTCGTTTATGGTCGGCCCGACCCAAAACACCAAGGATTTATGGGAACAGGTTCTTGAACTGAGCAAAATGGAACGTGAAGCCGGCGGTGTCCTTGATATGGACACGAAAATCGCTTCGACGATTGTTTCCCATGGCCCCGGTTATCTTGACAAAAATAAAGAAACCATCGTTGGTTTCCAGACAGACAAACCTTTCAAACGCTCAATGCAGCCTTACGGCGGTATCAGAATGGCGGAAAAAGCCTGCTCTGACAATGGTTATGAAGTGGATCATGAAATCAGTGAATTTTTCTCAACCCACCGCAAAACCCACAACGCCGGTTGTTTTGATGCTTATAATGACGATATTCGTGCTTGCCGCTCTTCGCATGTTATCACCGGGCTTCCGGATGCTTATGGCCGCGGACGGATTATCGGCGATTACCGCCGTGTCGCCCTTTATGGTATTGACCGCCTGATTGAAGACAAAGTAGAACAAAAAGACTCAACCGGCAAGGTTATGACTGACGATGTTATCCGCTTGCGTGAAGAAATCAGTGAGCAAATGGTTGCCTTAAGTCATATGAAACAGATGGCAGCTTCTTATGGTATTGATATTTCTGCCCCGGCAGCCAATATCAAAGAAGCAATTCAATTTACTTATTTTGGTTATCTTGCGGCGGTTAAAGAACAAAACGGTGCGGCAATGAGTTTAGGCCGGATTTCAACCTTCCTTGACATTTATGCCGAGCGCGACCTGAAGAACGGTACCTTTACCGAAGAACAGATTCAAGAATTTTTTGACCATTTTATCATGAAACTGCGCTTGATTAAATTCGCCCGGACCCCGGAATACAACAGCCTTTTCTCCGGCGACCCGGTTTGGGTAACTGAATCGTTAGCCGGTGTTGGTATTGACGGCCGCCATATGGTAACCCGTTCATCTTTCCGTTTCCTGCATACCTTGACGAACCTCGGTGCGGCTCCGGAGCCGAATATGACGGTACTTTGGTCAACCAGATTACCCGACAACTTCAAAAAGTATTGTGCCAAGATGTCGATCCTGACTTCTTCGATTCAATATGAAAATGATGACCTTATGCGCGTTACTCATGGCGACGATTATGCGATTGCCTGCTGTGTATCAGCAATGCGCCTTGGCAAAGAAATGCAATTCTTCGGCGCAAGAGCGAATTTGGGCAAATGCTTGCTGTACGCTTTAAACGGCGGTGTTGATGAAAAGAGCCGTAAGCAGGTTGGGCCCCGTTACCGCAAGTTTGAAGGCGATGTCCTTGAATATGACCAGGTTATGGTCTTGTTCACCGATATGATGGAATGGCTTGCTGATGTTTATGTTAATACCCTGAATGTTATTCACTACATGCATGATAAATACTGCTACGAAAGGGCGCAAATGTCCTTGCATGACAGAGATGTCCTCCGTTATTTTGCCACCGGTATTGCCGGGCTTTCCGTGGTTGCCGATTCACTTTCAGCGATTAAGTATGCCAAAGTTGTACCGATTCGTGATGAAGACGGTATGATTATGGATTTTGAAACCACCGGTGATTTCCCGAAATATGGCAATGATGATGACCGTGTTGACAGCATCGCCCATGATTTGGTCAAACAATTCATGACAATGATTAGACGTCACCATACCTACCGTAACGGTTTCCCGACCATGTCGGTTTTGACGATTACTTCGAACGTGGTTTATGGTAAAGCAACTGGAAATACCCCTGACGGGCGTAAAGCCGGCCAGCCGTTTGCCCCGGGTGCGAATCCGATGCACGGCCGTGATACTAAAGGCGCAATTGCATCACTTACCTCGGTATCAAAACTTCCGTACAAGGATTCAATGGATGGAATTTCGAATACCTTTACCGTTATTCCCGGTGCTTTAGGCAAAGAGGATAAAGTTTTCGTTGGTGACCTTGATATGGACTTAGGGAACCTTGACCTATAGATATTACTATTCATTTTCATTACCGTAAGCAGGCAAGGAAGGCAAAAACAACTCGCAGGAACATTAGGCCGCCTTCTTTCCCGAAGAAAGCTTATATTTTACACCAATTAGGCCGTAGTTCCGGAGAGTGTTTATTGCCTGACTTGCTTCATAATATGAAAGGTTTACTATGGAACCAAAAGCTATTGACAACACCATGATTGACGATATTGTCAAAATGCTCGATAGCGGAATGGCCGGCGGAGTTGGCCATGTCAATATCGAAGTGAATGAAGAATCAAGCGAAACAAAAGATGTTCAGACCATGGGGTGCACGGATTGCTCCCGTACGCCCCTGGCCTGTAGTATCCCGACGATGCTAGAAGAATGAAGAGATATTATTAATTAGGAGGATAAGAATATGTCAAACGTAAGCACATCACAAGTTGATAATTTAGTATCATTATTAGATGCTTATGCCGAAAAAGGCGGCCATCACTTAAATGTTAATGTTTTAAACCGCGATACCCTGATTGATGCCCAAAAGCATCCGGAAAAGTATCCGCAGTTGACCATCCGTATCTCCGGATACGCAGTTAACTTCATTAAACTAACCCCCGAACAACAGGCGGATGTTATTTCCCGTACTTTCCATGATGAGTTAAGCACATTATAGAATGATTAAGCAAAACGTAACAACATAAATTATCAAAGGGAGAATGCGGCACTCTAAAAGAGTGTTTGCATTCTCTTTGCGGTTTGCTGTATATAATATACAAAAAACCTTTATAATAAAACGAGTAATTTATGAAAAACCACCATCTTTTTGCTGATTTTTCTATAGTTATTGAAATTGAAAGCCGATAAAGTATATACTTAAATCGCAAGATATAATGGTTTTGGGAAAGGAATGGTGAGAATATGCAGGGCAGAATACATTCGATTGAAAGTTTTGGCACTGTAGATGGGCCGGGCACCAGGTTTGTTGTCTTTTTACAAGGCTGCCCGATGCGCTGTGCTTATTGCCACAATCCTGATACATGGACACTGGATGGCGGCAATTTGATGACAGCGGCGGAAATATTTGAGCAATATGAAAGAAACCGCGGGTTTTATAAAGAAGGCGGAATCACCGTTACCGGCGGCGAACCGCTGATGCAAGTAGACTTTCTAACTGAATTATTTGATATGGCAAAAGACAAAGATGTTCATACCTGCCTTGATACTTCAGGTATCGTATTTAACCGAAATAGTACCAAGATGATTGAAAAATTGGATGCCTTAATGGATTTGACTGACCTGGTGATGATGGACATAAAGCATATTGATCCGGAGAAGCACCTCGAATTGACCGGCCAAGTCAATAAAAACATCCTTGATTTTGTCGCTTATCTAAATGAGCGGAACATTGATGTTTGGATCCGCCATGTCGTAGTTCCGGGGCTTACCGATGATAACAAAGACCTATACAATCTCGGATATTTTATCGGCCAGTTTTACAATATAAAGGCTTTGGATGTGCTTCCCTATCATACGATGGGTATTTCAAAATATGAAAAACTCGGCATTCCTTATCCCTTGAAAGGTGTCCCGGCGATGGAACGTGACGGCATACTCGAGAAAAAGCAAATGATTCTAGCCGGAATCAAGGAACGGCGCAAAATGGTTACGCCCAAATATGCTACTGTCCGTCCTTCGGCGAAGCTGTAAGTGTGAATAATCTTGGCATTGTTAATCCAAAAAAAGTCTCCCGCAGTGGGAGACTTTTGTGCGTTATGAAATTAATTCTTTGGCTGGTTGCTTGCAAACCGTTTTTATATCTGTGCTAACTCTTGAATGGCCGTATCTTTAATAAGTGGTTCAAAGTGCTCTTCCAGATAAGCTTCCGAGGCATAGACAGTTTTTTCGGGTATGCCATATTCTGACAGTACATTACAGACTTTATTGAAGTTCGCCGGTGAGATATTACCTTTAGTAATCACCAGTACGAAACGTTCATCACGCGGTCTTTTATAAAGAGAATTTAAGCCTTGGTAGTTATTTACTAATACGTGCGATAAGCGAATGACGATATGCAATGAATCAAAAGAGTAAATACGGGTTAATTCTTGTGAAGCAGAAGGAAGCGCCTTTTTGTCATTCTGGTTGTGGCGGTCAATCGTTTTGCTTCTTGAATTAGTTATTGTATCGTCACCATCGGTTATTTCATTAAGGTGGCTATTTTGAATTTTTTTGAATAAATCAAGGACTTCATCGGCACCTTCGGCAAGTGATTCCATCATATCTTCAAAGTCCCCGTTTTCATCATGAACAGACGGGGCGAACTTGGAAAAGCGTGTATCAAGCTCTTCGGGGTCCTCGACTTTGGTGATAATCAAAATAATGCACTCGCTGCTTAGAGGGATTGCTTCAATCATCAGGGGGATGTCCTCGGCTTCAAAACCAAACTCATACGATGCTTGCTGCATCATATCCCTGAACAAATTTTTCGCTTTTTCAGTGCCATAAGCCAGCTCGCTTAGTTTTAATTCTCTATCGGCTAAATCTTCTCGCGTTAGCGTACAGCGAATCTGATGGTCATTAACTCGTTCTATTTTCATATTTTCACATCCTTACTAATAAGATACTGCCCAAATCAAAATTTGTTACATAAAGAGTATCGGAAAAATCGGCGATTTTCTTTATCTTTTGACATTTTATCTCACCCTTATCTTATACTTTAAGCAAAAAATAGTCAAGGGATTCCCCGATTTGTTTAAAAAGTTTTTATAAATGGTGCTGTAAAATGGCATCTTTGGTAAATAAATACAAGAAATTACATTTTTATACTTGTATTATTTAGCAATATTAGATATACTGTATTTCAAAGGTGCTAATTAATGCACAAATATTGGCGAGTAAATAGATGAATATCTGTTTAATATTTTGAATCATTTCTCGAATAATATTTTGCTTAATTGACGACACTTCGTTTTGTTTGGACAATCTGTACCGGAAGGAGGGTAGTAATTATTATTTTAAACCATCAATCAATTGTTCTTACACTAATATTTTCATAAATTCTTATCGGCGCTTGTTTCAATCAGGTTGCCGACATATCAAATTTTTTAAAATCAAATATCGTAAGAAAGTCTTACAAGCAAGTGCTTGTCATTGATGCAAATCATGGTTAACTCAATAATCCTAATTCATTCAACTAAACTTATTTAGAGCTAAGCTCGTTTAGTAATTAAACTTGTTTAATTTATTATCAGCACTCGTACAAGTCCGGCACCTTTTTTTATCTTTATCTCTTAGTATCGTCAAACTTTTGAAAAGTATAAGCATTTTTCCACAAAATTATCTTGGATTATATTTCGCAGGAATTAAGTTTATATCACGGAACCCTTTTAGGTCTTATTGGAATATAATCAGAAGGAGGATTTTTATGACTAAATCTGAGAACAAAGCAACGACAATTTTATCAAGCTTACAAAATATCAGCAACCAAGGAATTAATCTTTACATAAACGGAGAAATGGCTACTCCCGATGAAATAGCAACCCGTTGCGTAAATGATGAAACCGTATATATGCCTGATTTTGTAATGGATGATAGCGGCGCGTTGAAAGAAATCAGATATGATAAAGTGGTTTTGGAGTAAGTGAATTTGTGCCATGGCATAGGAAGCACCCTTCTTTTTAGGCACGCAGATACAATCGAAATATGTAAAAAATGCTAATGACGTAGCTTAGAGGATGTGTTATACTTAAGAGCGTTGGAGGTAATTACTTATGAAGAACTTTGTTAAGCGACTCATTCCGGTAATTATTGCCATCGCTCTTATATGTGCGGTGGTTTATTTTGTTTTTTACCCTGAATATCAGGAACGTTATGAATACTCTGAAGAATATGCCGATTTGAAAAAATATTTTAGTCTTGCTGATAATAATGAAGTAGCAATTATCCTGCAGGATGAAATAATATCCGAAAAAGCCCGGATTTTTGATGATACTTATTATTTTGACTTAGCGACTGTTCACAAATATTTTAATGCCCGTTTCTATGTTGATGAAAGAGAAGGCCTTATATTATATAGTTTGCCTGATTTTACCGTCAGGACAAGTATCGGTTCGCAGATGATTAGCACAAAAGACGATGAGATTCACCGGCAATATCAGGTTTCACGTTTTGAAGGTGATACCCTTTATCTTGCAATAGATTTCGTTAAAGATTATACAAATTTTTCATATGATGCTTACAAAGACCCTCACCGGATGCAAGTATATACCGAATGGGGTGAGATTCGGATGGCAAGAATTAACCGCGATACCCAGGTTCGTATCCGCGGCGGGGTCAAAAGCGATATTCTGACGGAAATTGCCAACGAAACAAGGGTGATTGTTCTGGAAGAGATGGAAACCTGGGCGAAAGTAAAAACAACGGATGGTTTTATCGGATATGTTGAACTGCGCCGTTTGGGTGAAAGATACAATGAACGCAAGGTGCCGGTGACTAGCTACGAAGAGCCGGTATTTGCCTCGAATACCCGGGATTACAAAATCAGTCTTGGCTGGCATTATATCGGCGGCCCGGCCGGAAATGATACGATTTGGGATGTTACGAGGAATACGCAAGGGCTTAATGTCATCTCGCCGACTTGGTTTTTTTTAAATGATGACGAAGGTAATTTTACGAGTTTTGCAAGTCATGCGTATATTAAAGCCGCCCGCGAACTTGGCCTTGAAGTTTGGGCATTAGTGGAAAATATGACAAACAAAGTCGATATGTTTGAGTTGTTAGGCTCTACTTCGAAGCGCGCTTATCTGATTGATAATCTCATTGAAGCGGCACTTGAATTTGACCTCGACGGGATTAATGTAGATTTTGAGGAATTACGCCCTAATACTGGGGTACACTTTATTCAATTCATTAGGGAACTTTCGATTCCATGCCGTGAACTCGGCATCGTCCTCTCGGTGGACAATTATGTCCCCTATAGTTTTAATGATTTTTATAACCGGCCCGAACAGGGGGTTTTCGCTGATTATGTTATTATCATGGGTTATGATGAGCATTTCCGGGGCAGCGAAAATGCCGGAAGTGTAGCATCGATTAACTATGTTGAGCATGGAATAAGGCGGACGGTTGAGCAAGTCCCGGCGCACAAGGTTATTAACGGTGTCCCTTTTTATACCCGAATCTGGGAAACTACCGGCGGTACGGTTAATGTCTGGCAGACGGTAGGGATGGCACTGGCACAGGAATGGGTGGCAAACCGTGGCCTTACTCCGAAATGGTGTGAGGAAACCTGTCAGTATTATGCAGAACATACTGATAGTGCCGGGGTACGTTATCAGGTGTGGCTTGAATGTGCCGAGTCACTTAGAGTCAAATTTAACGTGATGAATAATTATGAAATCGGCGGGGTAGCTTTTTGGCAGTTGGGTCAGGAAACCCCTGACGTTTGGGAAGTTGTTTTGGATTATCTTGCGGAATAATCGCAATCGGCAAATCATACTATGTTTTATAGGAGTATGCGCCGATGTTAAAAAAACCAAATGTTATTATAGCGATTCTTTCAGCGGTACTGCTGATCTTGATTGCAAGATATTTTTTCGTTAATAGAGAAGCAATCTTCGTACTTTCCAGTCAGTTGTCAGGAAAAGAGGAAGTTGGTAAGGCTTACCGCGTAATCATTGACCCGGGGCACGGTGGTGTTGACCCGGGTAAGGTTGCCGCAAGCGGCGCTCATGAAAAAGATATCAACTTAAAAATTGCCCAAAAACTTAAAACATTCCTCGAAGCCCAGGATGTTTATGTTGTTATGACCAGAGAAACAGACGAAGGGCTTTATTCACCCGGTGCAAGTAACAAAAAAGTTGAAGATATGAAAAACCGTTTAGTGCTTATTGAAAGTGCCGGTGCTGATGTAGCGGTTAGTATCCACCAAAATAGTTATCATCAGGAAGCCATTCATGGTGCCCAGGTTTTTTATTATACAAGCAGTAAAGCAGGGAAAAAGCTTTCGGAAATTATTCAAGCCCGGCTGATTGCCGGTGTTGACCCGGATAACCGGCGGCAGGCTAAGGGTAACGACAGTTATTATTTGTTAAAGAAAACAACTATCCCGCTGGCAATCATCGAATGCGGCTTTCTTTCAAATGCTGCCGAAGCCGGAAAGTTAAGTGATGATTATTATCAGGAAAAACTGGCATGGGCTATTCACTTAGGAATCATGCAATATCTCAATCAAGTTACTATTCAAGGCAAGCCGTAAAAAATCACTGCTTCGCAGTATTTTCGCAACAATAATGCACACAAAATGCAAAAACAGCATTTTGGTGCCGATATTGCCAATGCTCAAAATCTATGTTAAGATAATCCCAACAAATGAAAACAAAAATATATGAAATAAATGGTTCTCCGACAGACGTAGAGATAATAAAAGAAGCCGGCGCAGTTATCAGGCAGGGGGGATTGGTTGCTTTTCCTACCGAGACTGTGTATGGTTTGGGGGGCGATGCCCTAAATGCCGCTTCGGCGGAGCGGATTTATGCCGCAAAAGGGCGCCCGGCGGACAATCCTTTGATTATCCATCTTTACCGGGTTGCTGATATCGAAGTTGTTGCTGATTCGGTTCCGGAAGTTTTTTATCGTCTTGCAGAAAAATTTTGGCCCGGCCCGCTGACTATGATTCTGAAAAAATCGCGGCGTGTCCCGGGGAGTACAACCGGTGGTTTGGAAACTGTAGCGGTTCGGATGCCGGATCATCAGACTGCTTTAAGCCTGATTGATGCCGCCGGTGGTTTTGTTGCGGCCCCAAGTGCCAATTCATCCGGCCGTCCCAGCCCGACGATTGGCAAATATGTGATTGAAGATATGAATGGCCGGATTGAAATGATTCTTGATGGCGGTGCGACCAGACTTGGGCTTGAATCAACAATTGTTGATTTGACCGGTTTATCTCCGGAAATTTTGCGGCCGGGTTCGGTTACGAAACAAATGCTTGATTCAATTATTAATGCAACTATAAATATTACGGCGGAAGAAAATAATGATAATCAACCACCACGGGCACCGGGGATGAAATATCGCCATTATGCGCCAAAGGCTCTGATGACGATAGTTAAGGGCCCGGAAAGTGATGTTATTGCTTATATTAATAAACAAATAACAATTGATAAAAACAGTGGTTTAATAACAGGTGTTATTGCTGGCGGGCAAACAGTTGAGAAATATATTGCCGATTATGTGAAGTGTATTGGCAACCGCTTTGATGAAGAAGATATCGCAAGAAATTTATATCGGATATTACGTGAATTTGATGATGAAATAACAGGTGTTATTTATTCTGAAGCTTTTTCAGAAGAGGGAATCGGACAAGCAATTATGAACCGGCTTATGAAAGCGGCTTCATATAGAGTTATAGAATTATGAAGAGTATCCTAAAGCTTTATTCTTCATGAATGGAGGTTATTATGATAGCAATAGGCAGCGACCACGGCGGATACGATTTAAAATTAGCAGTTATTGACCACTTGGAAGAACGGGGGCTTCTTTATCGGGACTATGGCTGTTTTGACAAAAAGTCCTGCGATTATCCCGACTTTGGCCGGGCGGTTGCGATGGCGGTCAAAGGGGGCGAATGTGAAAGAGGGATCCTCATTTGCACTACCGGTATCGGAATATCGATAACCGCTAACCGGATTGCCGGTATCCGCTGCGCTTTGTGTACCGACCCCTTTCTTGCCAAAATGACCCGCGAGCACAATGATGCAAATATTCTTGCTTTAGGCGGTGGAATCGTTGGTGTAAATCTGGCTCTTGCGATTATAGATACTTTCCTTGATACTCCTTTTTCGGCAGAGGGAAAACACCAAAGACGGGTTGACGGGATTGAGTTGTGGGGTGAGCAAGGTAGAGAATTTATCTCGCAGGAACCTTAGGCCGCCTTCTTCCCAAGATAAAGTTTAACGGACAAGCCAATTAGGCCTTAGTGACGGAGAGATATTTTATCTATCTTGCGTTTATACAATATATTAATTTCAATACACAGGAGGAAGAAAATGGGAGTATACATAATGGATCATCCCCTGATTCAACACAAAATCGGCTACATCCGCAGAAAGGATACCGGTACCAAAGACTTTCGCCAAACCATCAGCGAAATCGCAATGCTTATCTGCTACGAAGCAACCAGACATTTGAAACTTGATGATGTCGAAATTGAAACCCCGCTATGTAAAACAATTGTCCAGGAACTTAAAGGCAAAAAGCTGGCAATTATTCCGGTACTCCGGGCCGGGTTAGGTATGGTAGACGGTATGCTGACAATGATACCTACCGCCAAAGTCGGCCATATTGGCCTCTATCGTGACCATGACTCATTAGAACCGGTTGAGTATTACTGCAAGATACCGGCTGACTGCGCCGAACGGGAAGTATTCGTTGTTGACCCGATGCTGGCGACCGGCGGTTCTTCATCAGTAGCAATCCAAATGCTCAAAGACCGCGGCTGTAAAAAAATCCATTATATGTGTATTATTGCCGCCCCCGAAGGCATTAAAAGGATGGAAGACGACCATCCTGACGTGAATATATATGCCGGTGCCCTTGACGAAAAACTTAACGAAATCGGTTATATCATCCCGGGCCTCGGTGATGCCGGGGACCGGATTTTCGGCACAAAGTAAGCGGGTTATGAAAGGAGTAAGATTAAATATGAAAAATACAAACTACATCTCATGGGACGAGTATTTCATGGGCGTATCCAAACTGTCGGGCCTCCGCTCAAAAGACCCGAGTACTCAAGTTGGTGCCTGTATTGTCAGCGAAGACAACAAAATCCTATCAATGGGTTACAATGGTTTCCCGTGCGGCTGCTCCGACGATGAGTTCCCGTGGAACCGCGACGGTTCATCAGTAGATACCAAATATCCCTATGTTGTCCATAGCGAACTAAACGCCATCCTCAATTACCGGGGCGGAAGTTTAGAGGGCGCAAAAATCTATGTATCATTATTCCCGTGTAACGAATGTGCCAAAGCAATTATCCAGTCCGGTATCAAAACTATAGTTTACGATAGTGACAAATACGCCGATACTGATTCGGTTATCGCCTCTAAACGAATGCTCGATGCCGCAGGGGTGAATCATTATCAATATCAACGGAGTAATCGTAAAATCGAATTGGAGCTATAAAAAGATTCGCTTAATGAAAAAAGTAGCAAATAAAAAAATCGCTAATTCAGCAATTATCTTATCCATGGTTATCTTCGCTGCCACGGTTATCTTTGCAACCCTGTTAATCAAGAATCTGGTAAATGAATCCTCAATTGTCGCCTCTGCTTCTACCGATGAACGGGTAAAAGCCGCCGCCGACCGGGTGAAAGCACAAGAAGAAGAAATAAAACGCCTTCAAGCCGCAAAAGAAGCTGCCGAACGTGATAAGGCCAATCTTGAACACCACCGGGGCGAATTAAATGTGATGTTGGCAAATTTTGATGCCAATATGGCGGAGATTGTTACCAAAATCGCCGAACTGGAATATGAAATTGAACTTAAGATTTTGGACATCGAACAAGCTGAGCTTGATTTAGCCGAAGCAATCCAAATTAAAGAGAAGCAATATTCCGATATGAAAAAGCGGGTTAAATATACTTATGAACGACAAGAATTTACCATGTTAGAGACCTTGCTTTCGGCCTCCAATTTATCAGACTTTTTGAATTACGCCGATTATTTTGAGCAATTAGCCGGTTATGAGCAAATGAAGCTTGATCAGTTTTTTGAAACCGAACGGATAATAAGTGCCTATAAAGATTTTCTTGAAGAGGAAAAAGAAAAATTGGACTTTTTTCTTGCCGAAGTAGAAGTGGAACAAACCAGTTTTTGAATTGATAAATCAAACAAATAGAAATATTTCTTATACAAAAGACCAAATTTCTGCGGCTGAACAGGATTTATTAGTAAGAGAGCAGGAGCAAAAAAGGCAGGAAGACGAACTCGAAAGATTTAGAGAAGAATTAAAAGAACAAGAAAGGCTTCGCGAGCTTGCAAGACAACTTAAATGGCGGAACCTTACCGACGTTCATTTTGATGAAGGTGACCGGTATCTGCTTGCCAACCTGATTTTTTGTGAAGCCGGCGGTGAGCCGTATCAGGGAAAGGTAGCGGTCGGGGCGGTGGTAATTAACCGGATGCTTAGCCCGGTTTTTCCGGATACGATTGTGGGGGTTATTTATCAAAGGCGGCAGTTTTCGCCGGTTGGCAGCGGCAGGCTGGCCTTGGCGCTGGCAGAAAACCGGGCGACGGCTTCGTGTTACCGGGCCGCCGATGAAGCGATGCAGGGCGCTACCCCGGTTGGAAATGTCTTGTTTTTCCGCACCCCAATCCCGGGGCTCGAAGGCCAGGTTATCGGCGGGCACGTTTTTTATTAGTTCACCTTAGGCCGCCTTCTTCCCGGGAGAAAACTGAACGGATAAGCCAATTAGGCCATAGAGACGAAACCAAACAAGTTTGGTTCGAGATACTTTATCTGCCTTATTCCAGATGTTTTTGTAATAATTCGAACTCACCCGAGTAGATAAGGCGCAGCACTTTATCCACCGTCCGGAGACATTTTTTCAAAGTCTCTTCATCAATTAAAGACTTCTCCACCGCGAGGGCAAGTTCATCTAAATCCACTACCTTAACGAAACCGTCAGGGTAGATGATGATGTCAACAAGAAAGTCAATTGAGGTCAAAGTATTTTCTTCCGGTTCATATTGATATTCAACGATATCGACATACCAACAGATGAGGGAATTGTCTTCGCGATAAAATTTGCTCAATTTTATCCCCTCGTTCAATAAATAGCAGGAATTTCCGTGATGTAAATCAATTTTTGGTTTTAGGGCGTTCCAGGAAGTTAAAATAAAATCTTCATTAAATGAAAGAATGATATCATCCTTAAGCTTGATGCACTCATCCGGGATGATACGACGGCGATACAAAATAGGATTTACAAGCATATGTATTTTGCCCTTCCGCTTTTATCTGATTATACCTTTTTAAAAGCGGAATGTCAAACTCAACTTTGCGGACATCTATTTCCATAGAACCGTAGCATTACTGTTCAGACGTCACTATTCCGCGAGGTGTTTTGCGCGTATTTTGCGCAAAATCCCGAGTTGTGATAGCGCCAAATCGCGTTTTTGCGATTTGTGTGCACATTTGTTGCTGTTTACGGC
>WRAQ01000040.1 GCA_009780115.1 Lachnospiraceae bacterium | reverse complement strand
CCGGAAAATGGATACTTTTTCCATCATCAATTTCGATTTCGCCAAAATTTTTTGTTGCGATTATCATTTTTGTTTCCTCGCTTTCTTTGAAACTATCATATAAAATTCATCAGTGATGTCTGCATAATCTTGCCGGTGGCCATCAAAGCGGCATTGTATGACAATTCAGTACTGGTCAGTTTGATTGCAACTTCAGCAATATCAATATCTTCGTTTTCAGACCGCAGGACTTCAAAAGTCGTTTTCTGCGATAACAGGCGGTTGCTGATTAGATCCAAGCGGGCACTGCGGGTCCCGGAGTCGGTAACGGCAACGTTGATATCGTCTAAAGCTTTTTGCATAACCGTGATGGAATCTTCAAACATCCGGTGGACATTGTTACGGATAAAGTCGTAAGCTTTCTGCGCAGCATCAAGCTGTTTTCTTACTAAAGTATGTTCTGCCGTGCCTTCGCTTAAATTGCCAAGGACACCGCGCAAATCATCAACAATTCTCTGAATCTCCATAAGTTCACCCACGGCTTTATCAAGATCGTCAACATTGCGTTTCATTGTATGTTGGAAAACATCTTCAGCCAGAGTATTAATCCGGATTCTTTGATTATATCCTACATCATATTCAATGATTTGTCCATTAGTACCGCCGGTCAAATATTCGGGATTGTAATTAATTACTTTCGTCGTCCCGTCATCTTTTACTTCGGTAGAAATGCAGGCAAAATAGTGTTCCGGGCGAAGGTCGCCTTCTTTCCAACTGTCTTTGTCATAGGTGACATTAATCGCCGTATCAGGCCCAAGGTCTTTTATAACATCATAGGAAACATTAGTCATCAGGATTTCACCAGTTTCCGGGATAAAAATCGCACCTGCTTGCGGAGGGGTTGCCTCATTTAATGCTTTAATTTGTTGATAGGGGTCAGGGGATGAAGCGATTGATGCCGCATTAAGCGGAATATCACCAAAGCCGGCGATTGAAAGCATAACCGAACCGTTAACCGCGCTTATTTCATCATATGAAAGACGTAAGCGCCAGATATTGACATTCTCAATATCCTGCTCAACAATATTCGGGAAATCCAGATAATTACTTTTGCTAATGTCGGCCAACTGTTTCAAATCAGTGTAGTTTATCCGGTCAAATGCTTTGATATCCAACTGTTCGGTAATCTGGTAACTAAGGTCTTGCGTTAAGACATCTTTTGTGAAACTAAGCGGCGTATCAGTCCGGAAACCGGTAAAAATATAACGGCCGGCATAGTCAACGTTTGCCGTAGCATAAACCTCATCACGCAAAGATTTAATCTGCTCCATGATGATATTGATATCAGTCGGGGTCAAATCTTTGTTGGCAGCTTTTTGCATCTGCTTAATCAAACCATTTCCGCCGCCGATGATTTCACTTGCCGTACTAAGGGCATCCTCGGTAACTGTCAGCCAGGCATCAGCATCTTTGGCATTTCTGTCGTTGTATTGGGTAAGTTCCGAGACACTTGTGCGCAGACGTAAGGCGCGAATTGCAATGATCGGGTCATCGGAAGGACGGGTCAGTTTTTTCTGAGTTGACATCATGGTGCTGAGTTTATCTTGTAAAATTTTGTTGTTATTAATATTATACAGGGAGTTATTCTGCATTATCTTGTTGGTCATTCTCATAAAAATACCTGCCTTTCAAGCACATCTTCTGCTTTTCAGGCATCCATGCCTAACTCTATTCGCATCCTGCTAATTGTATATCGGCTTTATTGCCTAAAATATTTATACTAATTCTAATGTACTACGTAAGTCAGATAAAGTATATCTCTCCGTCACTACGGCCTAATCGAATGTAAAATAAAAGTTTTCATATGGGTAGAAGGCGGCCTAAGGTTCCTGCGAGATATCTTTTCTAACTTACTCCTTGCAGACCTCTCTGGCTCACTTGGTCGTGAGTGACATTCTGACTTCGCAAGCAGACCTTGGAGAAACGTCGTTACTAGGTTTCGTATTCCAGAAACCGTATGTAACGTAACGATTTCTCTCGGAGCGAGAGCGTGTCTGCGGCCGAAGTACAGAGATGTCACACGCGGATTACGTTAGACACCAGTTTGAAGTATCAACCGGTTATATATCTCGGTCAATGCCTGAATCATCCGCGAAGACAAATTATAAGCATTCTGGAATTTGACCAGATTCATTGCTTCTTCATCTTCATCAACGCCGGATATGGAATTGCGCTGATTGTCAATTGCATTAGCCATCCCCCTGAAAGTATTATAAAAAGTGTTTGCATTACTTGCATTTAAGGCAACGTCACCAAGCAGCATTTCCAGAAAATCTTTTGCCGTCCCGTTACGGAAACTAAACATTTCTTTACTGTTCAAAAGCTGATACGCTTTCTTGGCCTGCTCACTTTGTTCGTTACCGGCCGATGACTCACTCTTTGCCCCTAAACGGTCAGCATTACGCATCAGCTCTTCGTTAATCGCAATATTGCCGGCCGTCAGTACATAAAGGCCGCTGCCGTAACCGGCAAGTAATTCCGTCGCCGTATACTGCTGGCCGGCCCGGGCACCGCCGTTAATGATTCCGCTGAACAAAATCGCCCCTGCATCACCATTTATATCAAAACCTTTGGGGGAGAATATATAATACCGGCCATCTTCGCCAAGAACCCCGTCAGCCGGCATTGTATCCGGCGGCTGTATGTCTGAAAGTGTATATTCACCGCTGAAAATTTCATTTATTTTTTCCGCAAAACCACGAAGCCAGGCGTTCATTTGAGTCATATAATAAGGGACACCTTGATAATTAACCGCCCTGCCGATGGTAACATCATTACCAAGCCGGGAAGCGTTGATGATTTCATCGCTTTTTTCATTATCCATAATAAAGGTATACTGGGCGACCCCGTCTACCACTTCATATTTCCAATCCTGGAAGTAATAAATCTTACCGCCGATATTCATCCGCCCGCCGGTATCAGATAAATTAGCAAGCTTCATATCCATCAAGTTGACATCGGTGACAGCAACCGTAATCGATGAAGTCCATTCGCCATTATAAACCACCGGCTCAATGTCTCTTAATTTACCATTAAAATGGAAGCCGTTATTTCCGTCACGCATCTCGACCAAACCACGGAGTTTGCCGCTCATCGAAGCACTCTGAAGGCCGAAATCATTGCCATTTGCCCATCTGATATCAAAAAGCCCGTCTATATCGGTTTGATTCTGTTTTTCAAAAGTTCTCCTTGCGGTGCAAGTAAGTTGGTTAAAGTCGCCGCCATTAGTAAGCACCTGGCCGCCATTTATCGTGACGATATACATCGTCCCCCCGGTAAGCCTCGTCGGGTCATTAACATCAAAAATCGGATATTCATCAACTTTGACATCAACAAGCAAAGATAAATTGTCGATTAATTTTTCCCGCTGGTCACGTAGCTCATTGGCGACTGCCCCGCCCATTTCAATGACATTAATCTGTTTATTCAGGATCGACAATTTTTCGGCAATTGCATTAATTTCATCAACTGTTTGTTTGATTTCCAGATTCAAATCATTTTGCATCTCTTGCAAGTTGCCGTACATATTATTAAAATAATCAGTCATCGCTTTCATCGATGAAATGAAATTTGTTTTGGTCGGAGTGGAGCTTGCATTGTTCATCACTTCCTGCAGTGCCGCTGACATCCGGTTAAAAAGGGTATTAAAACCGGACAGATTGTCATCGATAAAATAATCTTCCAACGTCCGCATGTAATACTGCTGAACTTCATATTTCCCCAATCTGCTTTGATTATTCCAGAATTTCACATCATAGAAGTGACTCCGCACCCGCTCAATTGCAATAACATTGGCCCCGGCCCCGGCACATCCATAAGCAGCAAAAGTACGAAGCGGGTCATTGGCTTCCTGCACAACCCGCTGGCGGCTATAACCGACCGTCTGGGTATTTGCGATATTGTTTGCAGTGGTATTCAGGGCGGCATTAGCACTTCTCAAGCCGCTTCCAGCCACATGTAAACCAAAAAATTGTGAAGGCATAAAACTCCTCTCTGCATCCTTATGCTCAATACCTTAGAAAAACTCTTCATCTTCCAAGCGTTGAAATAACATGTTCAAGCATTTCGCTGATGACATTGATATAACGGCTTGAGGCGTTAAAAGCGTTTTGAAACTGTATCATAAAACTAAGTTCCTCATCGGTTGAAACACCGATTACCATTTCCCGTGCCGCAGCGACCTGCTCAACGGTAAGCTGTTGATTTTTCGTGATTTCACGGTATACCGATGCCGTATTTGCGACCTGTGAAATCATTGAATTATAATACCCGGCAAGGTTAACTTTGGTCTGGGTATTAGGGTTTAGCGTATGTTCTTTATTATCAAAAAGTTCTTTTAGTTTCGTAGCCGTTTCACGGTCCACCTGGCCGTCTGCAAGGACGAAACCAAGCAAAGTCGGGGCCTGCCGTAATTCAGCGTTGATAATTATATTCTGAACTGTAAAAGGGCCGTCTTCGGATACCTTATGGAAGACTTGCAGATAATTTCCATAAGCATCTTTCATGTAGTTTGAACCCGGGTCTTTAAGTTCTGCTTCAATAGCTGCATTGCGGAGAATCTCATTAATCCCTTCAACTACTTTGTTAATCAACTGGTCAAACTGGGCCTGCATGTTCATAACAATCGACTGGGAAATATTCTGGTCATAATGGCCGGCCCGGTCCGGGTCAAATTCCGGGTGGTTGGGGTCAGAGACCGCAATATCCTGATAAGTCGCCCGATGAGTGCCCCGGGCAAGCATCTTTGCTTTGACCTGGCCGATATCGGTATTCATCTCCGACGAAATTCGCTGATTTAAATTAAATACTCTGGCACTTGCAATATCTACCTGCTCATCACCAAAGGCATCAATATATGTAGAAGCCAAAGTTTTCCAGTACGGGGTATAAAATCCGTTCAACGGGTCAACATGCAAAGAAATCTCATTAATCGAATCCATTTTGACGAAGTCATTTCCTTCGATCCTAACGTTAAGGTTACCGAAAGCATCATGAAAATACGTGATATCCGCAAGGGCCGAAAGTTCATCAACCAAATTGTCACGGATATTACGCAAATCGTTGGCATTTTCTACTTTGCCGGCTTCAATTCGTCTGATCCGGTCATTCAAATCCTTAATTGCATGGCCGATTTCATTAATCCGGTCAATATCACTTTTGATACTTTGATTGATATTGTCCTGGTAATCGGCAAGGCCTTGATAAACAGCATCGGCCCGCAAAATAAATTCATAGCTTCGTTGGACAAAAATACTTTGACGTGAGGCTTGATCCGGCTCATTCGCCAAATCCTGAATTGATTTCCATAGATTATCAAGCGATTTGGCAAAAGCTTCGCCGTCAAGTTCCTGGAAAAGATTTTCGATTTCTTCTAAAGCTACGGTTGACACTTCATAAAAAGCACTCCGGCCTGATTCTTTCCGAAAGGCTTTATCCAAAAATACATCGCGCTGGGTTTTTGTTTCCGAATAAACAACGCCAAGGCCTAATTGCTGAGGGCCAATCGCTGAACCATTGATAGAAATCGTATTATATGAACGGGCGCTTTGTTGGACAATCTGCCTGACATAGCCCGGCGTGCCCACATTCGCCATGTTGTGTGCGGTGGTATTAAGTGCGTTTTGGCTGGTTCTAAGTCCTGACGAACCAGTATACAAACTTCCCATTAATGACATAAAAGAACCTCGCCTATCTAATGCAACCAAACCCGGTTTTACTGTCTGGCGTCGAATCCTTTTGCAGCTACCCCGATGACACTTCCGTCATTATAAGCGGTACGGTCATAATTAGCAGTTTCCGGGGCACCTTTTGATGCTTGCAGGATATTCATTTCAAATTGAACCATTTCAAGGGCATCTTTGATCAATTCACCGTTTTGGTCATTGATTCGGGCGACCTGCATTACCAGGCTCTTCAATTTGTCATGAATGACGGCCAGCTTTTGTTGTTCTTCCGGTTTCGGTCCCATAAAACCGATAATAACCATCAGATCCAACTCGCTAACATCCGTGTTGATTACGTCGGCAATTTCTTTTAAAGTCTTTTGCATTTGCGTATCAAACTTATTAATTTTGCTGACGGTTAGCTGTTCTTCATCCGTGATAACAGCCAGTTGATTTAAATCGCCGGCGACAATCACCGGCGTTTTTTTCATGGATAATCCAAGCAAGTTTTCATATTCTTTACTAATATTTTCCAGCACTTCAATAAGGCTATCTATCAAGCTCGCCATAGAGAATCCCAACCTTTCAAGAAAATCTCTTCATACTTCTAACGTCCGGCAAGCTTCTCAAGTAACTTGTCGGCAAAACTGGCGGCGCTAACATCATAAGAACCGTTCTGAATCTTTTCTTTAATCGGGGCAACGACATCTTCCCGGATATCAGCAGCGGCTTTTACAGCTTGCTTAGCGGTTGTAATATCTTTTCCGATACTGGAAATCTGAACCTTATCGGTTTTTGATACGCCTGGTTTTGCTTCAGTTTTGTTCGTGTAGGCGGCTTTATATGCCTGTTGTACCTGTGTATAAGCTTCTATACGCATATATGTCTCCTTTAAAAACAGGTGTGAAATTGCTAATTATCATTCTCTGTAATTAATATCGGCCAATTTCCCAAAGACTTTAGGGTTTTAGGAAATGTTTTTATTTTTTTGGCATCAAGCGCCCGATAATATCTCTTGCGAAATCATAATTCATAATTTGCAGCGAATCAACTAAGTTGTCAATCTCACTTTTTAGGCCTTCTGGAAATTCCATTGAATTTAAGGTATCAATTTCATTGAAAATTATTTCTACATCCATTTCTTCCATTGCTTTAGTGATTCGCTCAAGGACCGGCGGTAATTCAGCCGGAATATTCAGAGTTGATACTGCGTTATCCAATTCTTTAAACGCTTCTTTTAAAGCAACGCAAAATACTGAAAGGCCATCGATAAATCTCGGCAAATTTGCTTTGCAAAACTCAATATCCTCTTCGCCTTGCGGCTTTTTCGAAGCATTTTCAAGGTCACGGGCTTGAACTGATAAAGTCATTGCTCCGATTAGTGCTAAGGCGCCTTTGATACCATGCACTTCGGTCGCAAATTCTTTCATTGATTCAATTGTGATAAATTCATCTAATCTTTTTATGGTTCTTTCAGCTTCCATCATCAGTATTCTTAATGTCTTTTTATAGCTGTCTTTTCCTTCGGAAGCTGTTTCTAAACCTATCTTTATTGAAAGGCCGTCGATTTGTTCTACTTTATCCCAAAATTGCTTTTCTGCCGGTGAAATATCATCTATTGGCTCCGGTGATGAATCTTTTGATAACACATTATTAAGTAAATGCTTCGTCTGACTGTCCAATTCGGCAAGTATCGGTTCATCCGATAATGATTCTTTATTAACCAATTTCCGGATAACCGTATCAAGCTTTAAGATATTTATAGGTTTCGATACAAACGCCTGAAACCCATTTTCCAAAAACAGTTGTTCATTCCCGGCCACCGCATTAGCAGTTAAAGCGATAATCGGGATTGTTTGCGCATATTCGGTTTCGTGTTTGCGGATCAATTTTGTTGTTTCCATACCGTCCATACCCGGCATCATATGATCCATAAATATAGCATTATAAACCGGCTGGCCAAGCCTCATTCTATCTAAAGCTTCCTGTCCGTTAGATACGCAGTCCACTTTCATTTTGTATTTACTCAAAATCCCTTTTGCGACATCTAAATTAGTCGGTGAATCATCAACTACCAAAACTGTAGCCCATGACAAATCCGCCCTTACAAGTTTGCTGGCGGCTTTTACTCTATTATCATCATAACGGAACTCTTTTATGCTGTCGATAGTTTCATCATCAATAATTTCATCGCTGACAAAACCTTGGCGGATATTAACGCTGAAAATAGAACCATTACCGTATTCACTGGTAACTGAAATATTGCCGCCCATTAATTCAGTCAGGCCTTTAACGATTGATAAGCCCAATCCTGTGCCTTCAATCATACGGTTTGCCTGGGTATTTGCTTGATTGTAATCCTGGAATAGCCTTTCCACATCTTCCGGGTGCATACCAATTCCGGTATCTTCAATCGTGAATGAAAGCAAAATATCATCATCCTTTTCACGAACACAGCTTACGCTTAATGTAACGGTCCCCCATCTTGTATATTTAAACGCGTTACTTAAAAGATTAGTAAAAATTTGCTTAACTCTAATATCATCGCCATAAAGTTTGGCCGGCAAATCAGTTTCTATTTTCAATTCGAAAGTAATCGGTTTATCATTAATCTTTACTATGTTGATTGAAACTATATCATTAAGCAGACTAGCCAACTCATATTGAATCGGGGTTAAGGTGAATTTTTTTGCTTCAATTTTTGATATATCTAAAATATCATTAACCAACCCGACCAGCGATATTCCGGCAGTATTAATTTTCTGAAGATATTCCTTGGCATTTTCAACCGTAGATTCTTCATCCATAAGCAATTCAGTCATCCCGACAATCACATTCATCGGGGTTCGGATTTCATGACTCATATTCGCGAGGAAATCGCTTTTTGCCTGACTTGCCGCACTCGCTTCATTACGCGCAATTTTGAGTTCATGGGTTCGTTTTTCAACTAGGGTCTGACGGTTAATTGCATTTGCCATCATCAGGCTTACCGACCGGAGAATAGAAATTTCTTCCTCAGTAAAGTCGTATTCTTCCTTACAATTGTCAATGCTGAACAATCCCCAAAATTCTTCATCAAAAAATAGCGGAATCATAATAATTGATTTAATTCCGTAATTAGTTAATGTGTTATCGCTATGTGCCATCTCCGAAAGGCTTGCACAAACATATTCATTCGCTAAAAACTTGTGTCTCCATGCTGCTAAGTCTTTTTCAAATGAAATGCTTGAACCAACCGGGACAAACGCATTCTGTTTCCCGATTTCACTACTCCATTTATACTTGCAGACATGATATAACATCCCATCCTTTGTTTCATTTATCCATATATTAACTCGGTCAGCACTCATTGAACGGCCAATTAGCTCTAAACCTGCCTTAAGTGTATCATCAATATTCTCATCGTCATGGGTTGTAAGCAGCATAACCGCCGCATTATTGACAGCCTGCAGCATCCTGTCTCTGCGCTTAATGCCGTCTATCATTTTGTAATGCTCCCGCAAATCGCGGGTATAACCTATTACAACATCATTTTTTTTGTATTTTGCCCGGACAAGGGTAACTTCTGCCGGTATCAACTCATCGGTACTTGGAATCCGGTGCATCCAGTCAAAAATACAAATACCCTCATCAAATGCTTTAAATACAAGTGCTGTTGCTTTTTCATCAGAACGCTGTCCGTCAGGCTGAAATTCAGGTGAACATTCGGCTAAAAACCGCTCAGTGTACTCTTTTTTGTCCTTAAATTTGTATAATCGCACCCCCGCTTCGTTGCAATCGATGGTATTAAGGTTTCTGTCCCATATTTGGGCACACAAAGGTGATGTATCTAACATCAGTGATATTCGTTCCTGGGTTTCTTTTAATATTTTTGAATAATGTTTTATCAATAACCATACATTTGATAATACGATTGCACAGACTATAAATAGAATAATCAGGACCCGGGAAAGGCGCCCATATATGTCGATATAGCAAATATCTACTCCAACTAACCCGACAACTTCACCATCGGGGGCAAAAATTGGGGAATAAGCAATTATAAGCCTGCCCCATTCCGACTCATCATAAATACCATATGATGTTTTTGGTATTTCACTTGCATAAAGTTCTTTCTTAGTAATATCCCACTCGTCTCTGTCACCGGGAGCCGACCAATATTCAGAGCCAACGGGTTCACCATCGAGCAAAAATTCAAAGGTATTATCCTCTTTTAATCTTGTTGTGTAAACGAACTCCAAATTCCCTGATTCTTTTACATTGGCAAAGTATTCGTTCATTTCAAGATAAAATTCGGAATTGATATCTTTCGAATCGACAAATTCCAAATAACGGTCAATATCATTCTCAATAACCTTTGCAACTGCTTCAGCGACTCCGCTGACGTTATTCATAAAATGCTGTTCGAGTGCCTGCCGCATTGTATAATAAAGAAATGTGTACAAAACAGCAAGAGAAATAATCATTGATAAGATTAAAATAAAGATTGTCCGGGTATTCACTGCGTTAAAAAATTTATTTTTTATAGACATATCAACGTTTAAATGCCCTTTCTTATTATAATACTATTATACTTTTCGCTACCCAAAAGTCAACGCTTTTGGAGAATATTGTTCTTTTTAATGATTTTTTGCGTTATATTGAGTAAAAAGAGAACGCCCGGTCAACTGCCAGGCGTTTTAAGATTGCATTTTCTTATTTATCCAGACTTTTCATCGTCGGGAATAATATTACATCCCTAATCGCCGGTGAATTTGTCAGCAACATAACCAAGCGGTCGATACCGATACCAATCCCGCCGGTCGGCGGCATTCCAATTTCCAGGGCATTAAGAAAATCTTCATCAATTGTGTTGGCTTCTTCATCGCCCAATGTGCGGAGTTCTTCTTGCGCAATGAAACGTTCACGCTGGTCAATCGGGTCGTTCAACTCGGAATAAGCGTTAGCAAGCTCACGGCCAAAGATAAATAGTTCAAACCGCTCGGTATAATCCGGTTTATCCGGCTTTTTCTTCGCTAACGGTGTGATTTCAATCGGGTGGTCAAGAATAAAAGTCGGCTGAATCAAATGTTCTTCAACAAATTCTTCAAATAAAAGGGCAAGGATGTCACCTTTTTTGTGGCGTTTTTCGTAGCGGACCCCTTTTTCATCAGCAATTTTTTTTGCTTCTTCAAGAGTTGTTACGGTATCAAAATCAATACCGGTATATTTTTTCACTGCATCAATCATCGTAATTCGTTCAAATGGCTTGCCATAATCAATCGCCGCTTCACCATATTGTATTACTGTCGTTCCAATAACTTCCATAGCAACATGGCGGAAAAGATTCTCAGTTAAATCCATCATGCCATAATAATCGGTATAAGCCTGATAAAGTTCCATCATTGTAAATTCAGGGTTGTGCCTTGTACTCATTCCTTCGTTACGGAAAACCCGGCTGATTTCATAAACCCGTTCCAAACCGCCGACAATCAAACGCTTAAGATAAAGTTCCAAAGAAATACGCAATTTCACATCTTCATCAAGGGCATTATAATGGGTCTCAAAAGGACGGGCGGCCGCACCGCCGGCATTGGCAGTAAGCACCGGGGTCTCGACTTCGATAAACCCTTGCCCGTCAAGATAACGGCGAATCGAACTGATAATCTGCGAACGTTTGATGAAAGTATCTTTCACCTCTTCATTCATTATCAAATCAGTATAACGCTGGCGGTAACGAAGGTCAGTATTAACAAGGCCGTGGTATTTTTCCGGCAATACTTGCAGACTTTTGGTAAGTAAAATAATCTCACTTACGTGGACACTTTTTTCACCTTTTTGCGTGCGGAAAACTTCGCCTTTTATGCCAACGATATCACCAACATCATATTTCTTAAATTCCGCATAAATATCTTCGCCCAGGCTGTCCCGTGTCACATAACACTGAATATTGCCCGGCAAATCCTGGATATTGCAAAAAGAAGCTTTTCCCATAACCCGCTTTGCCATAATCCGGCCGGCAATAGAAACCTTATCCCCTTCAAGTTCTTCAAAGCGGTCTTTGATTTCCTGACTGTGATGGGTCACTTCATATTTGGTAATATGAAAAGGGTCTTTGTTAGCTTCCTGCAAATTTGCAAGCTTTTCACGCCGGACTTTTAGTAACTGATGAAGATCCTGTTCCGGTTGCTGTTGGGTAGTGGTTTCGCTCATGTGTTTAATTCCTATTATGAATTTCCAGGACTTTGTATTTTAAAGTGCCGACTTGAGTATCAACGGTGACTGTATCGCCGACTTTGCAGCCAATAAGGGCTTTGCCGACCGGCGATTCATTGGAAATCCGGCCTTTTAAGCTGTCTGCTTCGGCCGAACCAACGATTTTGTACTCGACTTCTTCTTTAAATTCCAAATCACGAATTTTGACTTTGCAGCCAATATTTATCGTTTCTAAATCAACCTCGTCTTCAACGACTACTTCGGCATTTTTCAAAATCTTTTCTAAGTCCTCAATTCTTGCTTCTATATCACGCTGCTCATCTTTAGCCGCATCGTATTCTGCATTTTCAGATAAATCGCCTTGCTCTCTTGCTTCTTTAATTTTTTCGGCAACTTGCTTACGCCGGACGACTTTCAGCTCCTGAAGCTCATCTTCATATTTACGAAGTCCTTCATATGTTAAGATATTTTTTTTCTCCTCCATGCCGGAACCCTTTCTATGATTAAATTGATACTTAGAAGAATGGTGTCTTTTAGCCATTCTTCCCACGTGAAGCTTTAGATTTTCTTTATTTGTATTCCTTTGAACACAAACTTAGAAAACCTCTTCACGTTTTAACTTTCGTATTATAACCATTTTTCACCATAGTGTCAAGAAATTTTAACGTTTCACTTTCACCGCTCCACAAATCAAGGACAAAAGGCCGTTTATAAGCAAAAGTATTAGCCAGGGGGCGCTTTAGGTTCGTAGTAAGGATGCCAAATTCACTATAAAAAAAATCGGCAAGCTCTGCGCAGATACTATCATCCCCGCCAATCAAGGTGACATTATTAATACGGGGAAGATGGGGATAAAGAAGCGCCGCAATAGTATCTTTTACCCCAACCCGGCTGTCCGGCGGCAGAATAATCTCTACCGCTGATAATTTTTCATGTTCGCCGAGCATTGCCTCTAAGAGTATAAGCGGCGGCAAATCATAATTTTCATTTTCTTCACTTCCGAATAAACGGCGCAAATCCGGGTGGATATAATAATCATCCGGGTTAATAATAGCAAATGCTTCTTGGATATATCTTTTCAGGTTTTCTGGTTTCCATGCTTGTTTTTTGATGAAATTGTGCCGGTATTCGGGAATCGGGGCAAAAAAATATTGTATGTAACCTTTATGAGTTTTCCCTTGGCGGGCAGAACGGTAAACAGTGGGCGGGACCGGATCCCACGGGTGAGATTTCGCGTAGGTATTTTCTTGGAGGGTTAAATATAAGAGGGTTTTGACGGGCGCTTTCTTTCTCATATCCGAAGATATGCATAGCACGTCCGGATTATACCAAGTATGAAGTCTAGTTCACCTTCGATACTAACCAATCCTCAATTCTGACAGCCGGTATCCCCTCGTAGTTTCCTTTAAATGAACTTTCTTTATACAACACAAATTTAGGATGATTGTCTTTCACTTCCAAAAGTGACCCAAACTCACGCTCAATGGTTGATTCGCCATCCAATAGATAGCATACTTGTAAATACAGCTTTTCACCGCTTTTTTCGCCAACAAAATCAATTTCCTTTTCGCCGGCCCGGCCGACATTTACTTTGTATCCCCGGCGCAAAAGCTCCAGGCCAACCATGTTTTCAAGCACAATTTCTATGTTTTTGAAATTTTCGCCAACAACTGCTTCACGCAAGCCATGGTCTACCACATAGTATTTTTCATTTACTTTAAGTATTTTTTTGCCCTTGATATCCTGACTCTTTAGCCGGTAAAGCAGAAACGCTTCCTCACACCATTTCAAATAATTCAAGATGGTTTCGGGCGCAACTGTCCGCTTTTCTGCTTTAAAAAATTTCGCGATACTCGTTGCCGAAAACTGTTTACCAATGTTTGCAAGAGCATAGGAAATAATACGTTCTAAAAGGTCAACATCACGAATTTTGTTGCGTTTTACTATGTCTTTCAGCATCACAGAGTTAAAAACATCCTGTAAATAATTTTTGCTAATGTCAGGGTCAAAATTTATGCTTGACAAAAAGGGCATACCGCCATATTTAATATAATCATCAAAGGTATAATCACAACTCACTGCCATAAATTCTTTAAAAGAAAACGGGTAGATTACAAAAGAAACATAACGGCCGGCAATATAAGTCGCAAGCTCGCCGGAGAGAAGCTGTGAGTTTGAGCCGGTGACATATATATCCGCACTAAACTTCACTCGCAAGGAGTTAATTGCTTTCTCCCAACCGATAACTTCTTGGATTTCATCAAAGAATAGATAGAATTTTTCTTTGCTTTCACCGATTTTTTCACACACATAATCATGGAGAGCTTTAGCTTCGCATAGATTGCTGATACCCAAATCCTCAAAATTCAGGAAAATAATATTCGGACTGTTTATCTCATCGCGCAGTTGCTCAAGCAGAACGCTTTTCCCGCCGCGACGAACGCCAGTCAACACCTTAATAATATCTTTATCAATGAACGGGCGGATTTTTGTCAAATATTTTTCACGAATAACCATAGCTATCAACTCCTTATGAATATAGTGTATCATAAGTTATAGCTGATAGTCAATGAATAAAATTATTTTTGTCAGTTGTATTTGATGTTTAGCGAAATATAGTTTTCATATCAGTTATAACTGATGGCTTTACATTTATTTTGCTTTTGTCAGTTATAACTGATGGTTGGCATAATTACCGTCCATACGTAACACACAAATCTTTAATCCGAGCCGCCAAAACCTCGTCAGCTTGGCCGGATTTAAGCCGCCAGCGCCAGTTACCCAAGGTAGAGGGAATATTTATGCGCGCTTCGTCGCCAAGGCCCAAATAATCCTGAATTTGAAAAACCGCAACATCAGCGCACGAGGCATATCCGGCTCTGATTATCGCCCAAGGAATTTCAGAATTTTTCTTTATATTCAAATATTTGCGGGCAAACTGACGCTCTTTCCGTTTGCAGCGCCCAAAATATCCGGCGATAGGTTCATTATCATGGGTACCGGCATATACCACCATATTTTTCACAAAACTGCTGGGTAAATAAGTATGTGTACCATCAGTTGAGAAAGCATAAATCATCGGCTTCATCCCCGGATAACCGGCTTTGTCCCGAAGCCGGATTACTGCCGCGCTAACTTCGCCCAAATCTTCGGCAATAATTTTCTTCCCATCCATAGCTGAATTAATTGCATTAATCAATTTTTCGCCCGGCCCCGGCATCCAAACGCCCGGTTTCGCTGAAGTGCTTCCGGCCGGAATCGAAAAATAATGAATAATACCGATAAAATGATCAATCCTAATGATATCAAAAAGCTTTATCGAATGATTCATTCGCTTTTTCCACCAGTCAAAATCATCCTGTTCCATTTTATCCCAGTCATAAAGGGGATTGCCCCACAACTGCCCGTCTTCCGAAAACATATCGGGCGGGACTCCGGCGACATTAACCGGCTCTCCTTTTTCGTCAAGTAAAAACAGATCCGGATGATCCATAATATCCGCACTGTCAAGGGCAACATAAATCGGTATGTCCCCGATAATCTCAATTCCCAAATTATTCGTATAATCTTTTAATTTTTTCCATTGTTTAAAGAAATGATATTGGCAAAAAGCCCAAAAAACGGGCGGATAATCTTCCTTATTTGCCATAAAACTGCAATAACCTTCAAGCCAGAATTTATGCTCCGTACAAAAAGCTTTATATTCCGGTGTCCCCTCTAATTTGGAACGCTTAAAAGCTTTTTTGAGTACTTTATATCTTTTTTTATATAATAAACCATAATCAATATAAACCGGGTCGTCACCCCAGTCCCCGGCAACTTCGGATTTTTTGAGCAACCCTTCTTCTATAAGAACATCTAAATCAATAAAATATGGATTTCCGGCAAAAGCAGAAAAACTTTGGTAGGGGCTATCACCATAACTTGTAGGCCCAAGCGGCAATACTTGCCAATACTTTTGGCCGGCCTGATGAAGAAAATCTACAAACTCGTAGGCCGCTTTTCCAAACGCGCCAATTCCATATGGTGACGGCAGACTTGCTACCGGCAATAAAATTCCCGCACTCCGGGCGATTGGTTTTTGTTTCTTCATAAGTTACCTATTCCTTTCGGGAACGCTTCCAATTTTAAGAATAACAAGATTGGGGTATGATGTCAATAGGTGAAAAATTTATGTTGACTTTTTTTGAATTTGCGGTATAATTAAATTGGTAACGTTCCCGATAACGTTGCCAAGTTGAGAAAGAGAACGTCTATGAACGATAGTGTTAATATATTTGATATAGCAAAAATAGCCGGTGTTAGTACCAGCACTGTATCAAGAGTTCTGAACGGGCACGGTGATGTAAGTGTCAAAACAAGGAAGCGCGTTCAGCAAGCAATAGACGAAACTTCCTATATACCGAATAATAGCGCAAGAAGCCTCTCCCGTATATCAAGCCATTCCGTTGTAGTTATTGTCAGCGATGTGACGAATCCCTTTTTTTCGCGGATGATTTCTCTTATCCAGGCGGAGCTTGACAAGGCACGATATGCGATGATTTTACAAAACTATGACCCGGTGAGCGACGATGATATTGTTGATACTGCGATCAGCCTTTACAAAGAGAAACGCCCAAAGGGCATTATTATTCTCGGAGGCGACTTTGAAAAAAGCCATCAACGCCTGCGCCAGATAGATGTTCCGATTGTTCTGGCAACTTCAACCATTCATGCAAGTACCGAACGCTCATGGTTTTCCAGTATTACGATTGATGATGAACTAGAGAGTGCCAATATCGCTTCCTATATTTGTGACAACGGACACAAGCGCATCGGCGTAATCGGGACCCATATACTTCGTTCAAAAGGTTTCTGCAATGTTTTGCGCGAGCGGGATATTAGCTTTGTTGAAGCAGATTTGGAATTTGAAAACGTCTTTACCTACAGAGCCGGTTGCCGGGCAGCACGCGAAATCTTAGAGAGCGGCAATACATGTAGTTGCATCTTCTGTTTTTCGGATATACTGGCGATTGGTGCAATAAAAGCAATTCGTGAAAAAGGGTTGAGTATTCCCGAAGATATTTCCGTCATTGGATTTGATGGCATTGAAATCAGCGAATACGTTAATCCTATGCTTACAACTGTCAAGCAGCCTATTGATGAAATTGCCCGCACAAGTGTTATGGCTTTGCTTGATACTATCCAAAACGGAAAGCCGCCGGTTCATTTGGTTTTACCAGCGGCCTTAATCGAAGGAGAAAGTTTCCGCCCAATATGATATTATCCCAATAACGGGAAAATATAAATAAGGGGTATATCCCTAGAAAGAAGGAGAAATTTATTATGAAAAAAAGTATTGCTTTATTACTCACATTGTTGTTGGCTTTGAATTTAGTAGCTTGTGGTTCAGATTCAGGCACTACAACTACTGAAACAACACCCCCCGCAACAACAACGGAATCCGGTACGGAAACTGCAGTCGAAACCCCTGTCCTTGAATCATCAGGTGAACCCGTTGTATTGAAATTCTGGGAAAGCGCCGTTGAAGGTGCCGAATTCACCCAAATGATTGCTGCCGAATTCACCGAAATGTATCCTCACATCACCTTTGAATTCGAGCCCGTCAGCCATACCGACGCGACTCAGCAGATTCTGCTTGACGGCCCGGCCGGAATCGGCCCTGACTTCTTCATGATTCCTCATGATATGTTGGGCGCAAATGTCAGCTCCGGTGTAGTTTTACCGGCAGTAAATCCCAGCCATATCACCGATAACTTTGTTCCTGCCGCTGTTACAGCAGCTACCTTAGGCGGAGTTGTTTATGGTTATCCGATGTCAATCGAAACTTATGCATTATTCTACAACAAAGATTTACTTCCGGAGCCTCCTAAAACTTTTGAAGAAGTTCTTGCTTTTGCTGCCGAATACAACAATCCGGCCGAAAACAGATACGCCCTTGTTTGGGAACCCAACAATGCTTACTTTAGCTATATCTTCTTCAGCGGTTATGGTTCACAATTATTTGGGCCGAACGGCGATGACCCGATGCAGCACAACATCAACGCCCCAAACACCATTAAAGGTATTGAGTTCTTCCAGAGCCTGCGCAGCATCCTTGATGTTCCTTCTGCTGACTTAAGCGGTGACTTCTGTAACCAGGCTTTCGAGAGCGGACTTGCTGCTATGTACCTTGTCGGGCCATGGCGTATTGCTGACTGTATCGCTTCAGGTGTGAATTTTGGTATCACCACGATTCCTTCATTCCCCGGCGAATCATCTCCGCCCGCTTCTTTTTCAGGCGTTCGTATCTTCTGTATTTCAGCTTATTCCGAACATCCTGTTGAAGCAGCAATGTTCCTTGAGTATCTTACCTCAAGAGAAGTACAACTAAGACGTTTTGAAGCTAACGGCCAGATTCCTGCCCGCAAAGATGCTCAAGTTGATGATGAACTCTCAGCCGGTATCTTAGCTCAGTCCGCTTTTGCATTCCCGATGCCTTCCATCAATGAAATGGGTCAATACTGGCAGAGCATGGGTGCCGCTTACGGAAATATCTGGGACGGTGCTGATGTAGTCAGCGAATTAAATGCTGCTGCCGAAGTTATGGAAGCAAATATTGGACAATAGCACTAATTAACGATTGCGGAGCGGCTTAGGCCGCCCCGCAATTTTTTCTCACAAAAATGGAGGGCAAAAAATGGATGTTCGCTTGCGGCAAAAAGCACTAATTTCCGGTGTTTTATTTATCGGGCTTGGGCACATTTTGTTTCTGAAGCAACAGGTGAAGGGCGCACTATATTTTCTTGTGGGTCTTATTACATTTTATTTTGTTGCTATTGAAAATACCGGTTCGGGTTTCAGGCTGAATTTTAACGGCTTTATTGTTCAAAAAATAAGAGGGTTCATTACCTTGGGCGTATTCAACCCGAATTTACCTGTCAGAGAGCGCGATCACTCGATTTTTATGATGGTTGATGGTTTGCTTTGTGTCCTTATTATAGTTTTGTTTCTGATTGTATACGTGATTTCCATCCGTGATATTTTAAAAATCGTAAGGCATTATGAAGTTTCCGGAGGAGAGCTTGCCGACAACCGGTCTTTCTTGAAGCATGTCCTTAATCGCGCTTTCCCATCGATTGGTTTGTCGCCGGTAATTATTTTGCTATTGTTCTTTGTAGTACTTCCGATTATATTTTCGTTTTGTATTGCTTTTACCAACTATTCATACCCTAATAATATTCCGCCGGCCAACAAAGTTGACTGGGTATTTTTCCAAAACTTTCGTGATTTGTTTGGCGGGGCCCAGGCCATGTGGACAAGTGCGCTCTGGCGCGTTTTGACCTGGACACTCATTTGGGCGATATTAAGCACTGCTTGTGTTTATCTGACCGGTATGTTTATGGCGATTTCGCTTTCACACCGAAACATCAAAATTGCTTCTTTTTTCCGCAGCATCTTCATCCTGCCTTACGCTGTTCCGGCAGTTCTTAGTATGATGGTTTGGGCAAATCTATTAAATGGGACATTTGGCCCAATTAATGCCATGTTGATGCAGTCAGGCCTGATCAGCCAAAATATACCTTGGCTTACCGATATCGGTTTTGCCCGGTTTT
Source organism: Lachnospiraceae bacterium (assembly GCA_009780115.1). Classification (GTDB taxonomy): domain Bacteria; phylum Bacillota; class Clostridia; order Lachnospirales; family Lachnospiraceae; genus UBA935. The sequence continues at coordinate 10,549 of WRAQ01000040.1, read as the reverse complement.
CAATGGTTGTGGTCACAACCTGGTGCGGGTTCCCCTATCATATGCTGATGGTGACAAGTATCATGACCTCCATATCTCCTGATTTGTATGAAGCAGCAAGTATTGATGGCGCAAGCAAAAGGCAGCAAACTTTCAAAATCACTATTCCCTTGGTTTTAAGTCAAACTGTCCCGCTCATTATTATGGCATTTACCTTTAATATTAACAATTTTGGTGCCGCTTATTTTCTTTTCATGGGAGCCGGTTCAACAAGAGGGCCAAGTGCGGCGGATACAGTTTCTACCAATGCAAACGGTATCGACATCGTTGTAACGTGGATTTACAAACTAACGATGCAGAACCCGCAGAAATTCCAATACGCTTCGGTACTTGCAGTGCTTTTGTTTGCTGTGCTGACACCGTTTGCGATTTGGAACTATACGCGTACGAAATCATATAAGGAGAGTGGTTTATGACAAATAACCGAAACCATAAAATATTAAATATCCTAAATGCGTTTGTCGTATATATCGTACTGATTCTGACCTCAATCTTAATTCTTTATCCTTTGGTATATGTCGTCGGCAGTGCATTTTCTTCAGCAAGCAGTCTGCAAGGAATTGGCACAAACCCATTTCCTGAAGAACCAACGTTTGCGCAATTCCGAAGATTGTTTACGACAACGAATTACCTGACTTGGTACAAAAATACGTTACAAATAGCCGCAATGGTCTGCCTTTCAACCGTTGTTATTACAAGTTTTGCCGCCTATGTTTTCTCGCGCTTCAATTTTGCGATGCGGAAACAGCTAATGATATCTTTTCTGGTTTTTCAAATATTCCCCAGTTTTATCGGGATGGTAGCAATCTATGTCCTGCTGCTTAGGCTGGGCGGATTGGATACCAAATGGGGGCTTGCGCTTGTATATATTGCCGGCAATATTCCTTATAATACATGGCTGGTCAAGGGTTATATTGATAATATTCCCAAGAGCTTTGATGAAGCGGCACGGATTGACGGTGCATCTCATTTTCAGGCTTTTACGAAAGTTATCCTGCCTATTTCCCGGCCGATTATTACTTTCTTGATTATTACCAGCTTCTTAGGCCCGTGGATGGATTTTATCATTCCCCGAATGGTACTCCGCAGCGACAAACAGTTCACATTGGCACTTGGCCTTTTCCAGTTGATTGACGGTAAAGCCGCTAATAACTATACCGTTTTTGCCGCCGGCGCACTATTAATCGCCGTCCCGTTCGTGATTATGTTCTTAATCGGACAGAAATCATTAATGGCAGTTTTAGGGTCGGCCGGAGTGAAAGAGTAATTATATGAAAAAAAGCAGAAAATTATTTGCCCTGCTTCCCGCCAAGCTATTATTAGTTTTGCTGCTATTGCTGTTACCGGCCTGCTCTCCCGCGGCTGACAGCAATAGCGGGCGTTTGGCAGAAGGCGCAAAACAAGGTACCTATTACGAAATTTTTGTCCGCTCTTTTGCTGATAGCGATGGTGACGGCATAGGTGATTTCATCGGTTTGGCTTCCAAGATGGATTATCTGGTTGATCTTGGCATTACTGGGATTTGGCTGATGCCCTGTTTCGCTTCACCAACCTATCATGGTTATGACATTTCCGATTATTACAGTATTCATCCGGATTATGGCACAATGGAAGATTTCGAGGCTTTTATTGCCGAAGCTGACAAACATGGTATCGCGGTCATATTGGATCTTGTCGTCAATCATACCTCCTCACAGCACCCGTGGTTTCAAGCTTCCCGTGACCCGGAAAGCCCATACCGCGATTGGTACTACTGGACGGAGGATGGCGAAGGTGTGAATTTGAGAGCCACCGCATTTGGCGGCAACCGGGTTTGGAATGAAACCGGGACCGGTCATTATGCCGGTTTATTTTGGGGTGAAATGCCGGACTTAAATTTAGATAATCCCGATGTCCGTGAGGAAATAAAAAATATTGCCGCATTCTGGCTTGATAAAGGTGTTGCCGGTTTCCGCTTAGATGCTGTCCCGCATATTTTTGATGCTGCTAAAACTATCTCTAATGAGCAAAGTTTCAGTGAGCGGAACTTGGAATGGTGGACAGAATTTGCCGACTTCTGCCGTTCGATTGACCCTGATTGTTTTCTCGTTGGCGAGGTATGGACTTCACCGGCAGCCAGAGCTGAATATGTCGCCGCAATTGATAGTGTGTTCCATTTTGACATGGGTGAAACCCTTGCCCGGTCAATTGTTGCCGGGGTTAATAATGGGAATGCTTTTGCTAATAATATGAAATTGGAATATGACCGGCTTGCTGAAGTAAATCCGGATGCTATTAATTCTATATTCTTAAGCAACCATGACCAAACCAGAATTATCACGGCTCTTAGAAATGACATTGATAATATGAAGATGGCGGCAAGTGTCTATCTTACGATGCAGGGGCTTCCTTTCGTTTATTACGGTGAAGAGCTGGGGATGCTGGGCGGCAAACCCGATGAAAACATCCGCACACCTTTTTTATGGGGCGGGGACGACCCATACTTAACTACTTGGCGGGAATCTCCTCACAACAAAAATACAATTCCTTATGATGTACAAATTGCTGACCCTGATTCACTGCTTTCACATTACCGGAGTTTAATCCGGCTCCGGGCAGCTACTCCGGCATTATTTGCAGGTGTCCTTGAACCGGTTGAACAGGAAAATGGGGCGATTATATCATACAAGATGATTTCACCCGAACAGACAGTTTTAGTTCTCCACAATATTTCCGAAGCGGAGCAAACTGTTTATTTAAACGGGGAAGGCAAGATTTTATTTGTGACAAAAAAAGAAGGTTTTTCAGCAAATAAAGATAGTATTGTTTTGCCGGCTAAGTGTTCAGTAGTAATTGAACAATAAGCAATTCTCCTTAAATAATTTACACAATGGCAATTTCTTCAAGCATATTTGATAATAACTGCTCTAGCTGCCCGATATTTTCTATTGTACACGCCCGGCGGCGCAATTCAGCCGAATGCGGGAGGCCGGCCGTATACCAGGCGGTGTGTTTGCGCATTTCGCGAAGGGCTATATATTCCCCTTTGTACTTTATCATAAGGTCAGCATGCCGCCGGATCATTTTCACAATATCATCAACTGTCGGCTTCGCCGGCAGTTTTGCGGCCGGCTTTACCGGCGATTCATAACTGACACTTGTGTCAGTTAGATGTGCGGCGATTTGCCGGAAAATCCAAGGATTACCGCGAACCGCCCGGCCAATCATCACGCCATCGCAACCGGTATGCTTAAACATTGCGGCGGCCGATTCACCACAGGTAACATCCCCATTGCCAATAACGGGAATCCGGACAGCATTTTTTACGGCGGCGATAATATCCCAATCCGCTTTCCCGGTATAAAATTGGCTGCGGGTCCGCCCGTGGACCGTAACCGCAGAGGCACCTGATTCAGCGGCAATATGGGCGATTTCAACCGCGTTAACGGTTTCCCCCGTATAACCTTTGCGGATTTTAACCGTGACTGGTTTTTTGATAACACGAACTGTTTTTTCGATAATCTCACCAACAAGACGGGGATTTTTCATCAGTGCCGAACCTTCACCATTGTTAACCACTTTGGGTACCGGGCAGCCCATATTTATATCCAGGATATCAAAAGGGCGTTCCTCAATCCGGGCCGCCATCTGACTAATAATGTCAGGGTCAGAACCAAATAATTGAAGTGATACCGGCTTTTCTTCCGGTGAAATCTCTAACAAGCTTTCGGTATTTTTATTATTATAGAAAATTGCTTTCGCGCTAACCATTTCTGTGCATAATAAACCGGCGCCTTGCTCACAGCAAAGCACCCGGAATGGTAAGTCGGTAACTCCCGCCATCGGGGCAAGGATTAAATTATTGGGCAGGGTGACATTTCCGATTGATAATTTTGATAAGTTTGATTTTTTCATTTGTTTTTGTGATAAATAATCCGCAATCCTTCCAAAGTTAAGTAGCTGTTAAAGATTTGGATAGCATCTGTCTCTTCAGCGATTATCCGGCCAATTCCGCCGGTAGCGACTACTTTAAGGTTGGTATAACCGGTTTCTTTTTTAACCTGATTAATAATATATTCGGTTTGGCCGATTTGACCATAAACAAGACCGGCTTGAATGCTGGAAATTGTTTCTTTCGCAAGGATTGATTTAGGTTTTCTAATTTCTACTTCCGGAAGCCGTGCGGTTTTTTCCCACATCGCTTTTGCGGAAATACCAAGGCCGGGGGCAGTAATTCCAATACCAAAACAGCCATCGGCAGTGACAAGGTCATAGGTGGTTGCCGTCCCAAAGTCAAGGACAAGAAGCGGCCCGCCGTATAATTCATATCCGGCTACCACGGTAGCAATCCGGTTGGGGCCGATTTCACGGGGGTTTTCGGAAGTAATCCTGATTCCGGTTTTTACCCCAGGGCCCATAATAAGCGGGGAGTTGCCAATATAACGGGTAATCGCCCCGACAAGGGCATGCATAACACCAGGGACAACGCTGGCAATAATTGTTCCGGTGATATCTGATTTGCCGATAGAATTGATGCGCAACAAGTCAACAAGCGCAGCCCCGTATTCGTCAGAAGTACATGCCTGTCTGCTCGTTAAACGGAAAGTAGTTATCAGGCCGGATTCCGCAAAAAGCCCGCAATTAATATTGGTATTGCCAACGTCAATGGTAAGAATCATTTTTTATTCAATTTTTCCTTTAAGATAAACGTCCGATAATACATTTCCAACGATTCAAATAATTCCCGGCGTTTATTCCGCACTTCGCGAATCATCAGGCCACTTGATACTTCATCATAATAAAAATCATCGTCTTCATATGCTGTTTCCAATGTCACTGTTCCATCGGCTTCAAACCAAATCGTAAAAATACCGCCAACCTCTTCGGTAAAAAGCACGCAAAGTATTTTCAACTCATCCAAAATAGCAGTTGGCAAACCGGAAAACTGTTCGTTTAAGTGATATTTGGTTTCGTAAGCATTTGCACCGCAAAGTACAGTACGTTCAATTGTTTTCAACTTATTCATTTATTATGACCTTTTGAGCTTCGATACCTACGGACTGTTCCGCACTTTGTGCTCTCACAGTCCTAAAACACTCGGAATCCGCCCAGCAAGGGCTACTTCCTCGTGTTTTGCGGGTCTCAAAGTCACAATTTTTCATGCAAGCATGAAAATTATGACCTTTTGACCCTGGTATCTCACAGTGTTGCCGCGAGAATTGCCTTTATCGTATGCATCCGGTTTTCAGCTTGCCCAAAAACGACCGATTGAGCGGATTCAAATACTTTGTCGGTTACTTCCATTTCCGTAAGGCCGTATTTTTCAAATACCTCTTGGCCAATAACTGTTTTGGTATCGTGGAAAGCAGGAAGACAATGCATAAAGATAGCCTCTTTATCCGCTTTTGACATAATATTTTCATTAACCTGATAAGGCCTTAAATCATTAATCCGTTTTCCCCAAACCTCATCCGCTTCACCCATCGAGACCCAAACATCAGTATAAACTACCTGGGCGCCTAAAGCGCCGACCTCCGTATCTTCTGTCAGGGTAATAGTCCCTCCGGTTTCGGCGGCGATAGCGCGGCATTCTTCTATCAATTCTGCCGCCGGGAAATATTCCGCCGCCGTACAGGCAGTAAAGTGCATCCCCATTTTGGCACAGGCGACCATCAGGGAGTTACCCATATTGTAACGGGCATCACCCATATATGTGAGGCGGACACCTTTGAGGGTGCCAAAATGTTCTTTAATTGTTAAAAGGTCTGCCAGCATCTGGGTCGGATGAAACTCATTTGTCAAACCATTCCATACCGGTACTTTCGAATAAAGTGCCAATTCCTCAACGATTTCCTGGCCAAAACCACGGTATTCAATCCCATCGTAAATTCCGCTAAGTACCCGCGCGGTATCGGCAACACTTTCTTTGGTGCCGAACTGGGAACCAGCCGGATCTAGATAGGTCGTTTGAATCCCTAAATCAAATGCGGCTACTTCAAAAGCACAGCGGGTCCTCGTACTGGTTTTTTCAAAAATGAGGACAATATTCTTTCCCCGGTGATATTCAGTAATAATGTGATTTTTTTTCTTATCCTTTAAGTCAGCAGATAATTCCAATAGATATTCAATCTCTTGAGGTGAATAATCCAGTAATTTCAAAAAATGACGGCCTCTTAAATTCATATATTTCCTTTCTCATTAAATTTGGAAGAATGACGTGCAAACGGCATCCTTCCCATATGAAGAGCGCCCGCGCGGCGGGATTAGAATTTTTTTGTTTGCATTTCAATGGATGCAAACTTAGAAATTCTCTTCACTAGGCGTTAATCGTTTCTTTGAAAGCAGTTGCAAGACCGGCAAGGCCTTGAATATCAGAGGGGATAATTATCTTTGTTGCTTTCCCGTCGGCGGCTTTTTCAAACGCTTCAAGACTTTTAATCTTAAGAACCGATTCATCGGCGCCCGCTTCACGAATCATCCTAATACCATCGGCTTTTGCTTGCTGGACTTTCAAAATTGCTTCGGCTTCACCTTCAGCCTCACGAATCATCTTCTCTTTTTCCGCTTCCGCGCGAAGAATTGCTGATTGTTTTTCTGCTTCGGCTTCCAGAATTACGGATGCTTTTTTACCTTCGGCAACAGTAATATTAGCTTTCTTTTCACCTTCGGCCCTAGTAACAGCTTCGCGGCGTTCACGTTCGGCTTTCATTTGCTTTTCCATTGCATTTTGGATTTCAGCGGGCGGCATGATATTCTTAAGCTCAACCCGGTTGATTTTGATACCCCAAGGGTCAGTAGCAATATCTAAAGATGCACGCATCTTTGTATTAATTGTTTCGCGGGAAGTCAGGGTCTGGTCAAGTTCCAAATCACCGATAATATTCCGGAGGGTAGTCGCGGTCAGGTTTTCAATCGCCATAATCGGGTTTTCGACCCCATAAGCAAACAGTTTCGGGTCAGTAATCTGATAGAAAACCACCGTATCAATCCGCATCGTAACATTATCCTTAGTAATAACCGGTTGGGGGGCAAAGTCGCCAATTTGTTCTTTTAAGTTTACCCGGCGGGCAATCCGGTCAATCAAAGGGATTTTGAAATGCAGCCCGACTGACCATGCGGATTGAAAAGCTCCCAACCTCTCAACTACAAATGAATTTGATTGGGGGACAATCTTGATACAAGTTGACAAAATCCAAATAATAAAAACGACGATAACGATAAATGTAATAAATCCCGGCATATGATACCTTCCCTTTCTTTGATATATTATTTTATATTATTTTATATTATTAAATTACTTTTAAATTTTTACCGGCAGTATCCGCTTGTTTTTTTTCTTCAATTATCAGCTTAACACCATCAACCGCCTTGACAACTCCAACCGTTCCAACCGACATAGTCACATCATTCGAGGTCGAGCGCGCCGACCACTCCTGACCATTAAAAGTCACTTGGCCGATACCTTGAAGATTATCAATTTCGCTAATGACAATAACATCACGCCCGACATAACCTTCGATATTCGTTTTTGCCCGGTCTTTATTAAAGTATTTCACCGCAATCGGGCGGGTAAAGTATAACAGTAAAACCGAAACCACCAAAAATAGGATAACCTGCAGCCATATCGGCAAACCAAATGCGGCGGCAACAGTAGCAACAAGGGCCCCGCCGGCAAACCAAATTGTTGAAAGCCCCATCGTCGCCAATTCAACAAGGACAAAGACCACAAACAGAATCAGCCAGAAAAATGTCATATTCATAGGCCAATAACTCCTTTCAGGAATATCTCTTTGTTTTTATGATACTACAATTCAGGCAATAAAAAAAGAGTGAAATTTTATACAGTTCAGCCATGCGGATTTTCTTGGCATACATAGGGAAAGCTTGTTTTCACAAATGTTTGCTAATGAAAATCCATATGGCACCTGCCAAAGCGAGATTTTACGAAGTTGAATCGAGCTGTGGCTGAACTGTAATAATCTTTTCATTCTTCTTTGTAGTCTTAGTTCCAGAACACATGGGCACCGATAACAATACCCTCACGATTCCCTCTGTTCCTATTAAAGCGGGTCGCACCGCCAACAGTCGTTTCACCGTTAATCGCCGCTTCAGCCGCCCTTAAGCAACATGCAGGCACGCCTTGCTCATAAATGCGGGCCACTTTCCCGTTTAAAGCGGGCGGGAACTGCCCGGATGCATATATTACGCCATGGATTGTGTTAGGATAGGCACCGCTCTTAACCCGGTTCATTACAACAGCACCAACACCAACTTTTCCTTCATAAGACTGATTGCCGGCTTCACAGAATATCAAAGCACCAAGCAGCCGTATTTCATCAGCCGAAGCATCAACCCTGCCGCGGTTCGCTGTCCGCCTTCTTTCGGCTTCGGCGGCTTCACGGGCTTTGATTACTTCTATCGTCTCACCTTCATCAATATGAAACCTGACACTAATAAATTCCGTTGCTACGTAACCAACGACACCTTCATAATCAACGCTAACCCATTCTTCGTTCATTATTTCGATAATCGTCAAACCATCATCTTAAGCGATATAACCCAGGGTATCTGCGAAAAGGCCCGGTTCTTTGCGGACACGGACAACATCTGTCTCAATTGTCGCAAGCCAGTTGCCAACGTCATCGGCCATCGCTTGTGCTTCTTCACCGGTCAGCAAAAATTCTTCTTTCGCCCAACCAATCAAGTCACCTGATTTAATCTTTATCCAGCCATCGGCCTGTTCCAAAATAAGGCCGCCGTTATCTTTGTACAAAACCCCGACTCTTTCTGAACTTTCATCAGGTTCGGAACGGATATTTAAAGACTTTTGCACATTCGCCATCGCAAACTCTTCGCCAATCCGTTGCTGTTCAAGCTGAAACTTCCGATTAATACACAGGACTTCTTCTTCTGCAATAATTTCAAAAGTAGCATTATTATTAATAGGGTTCAAAAATGTCGAAATCCCGGCACTCATCAGCGTTTCTTCGGTTGCTTCTGCAATGATTTCGGGTGTTAAGACAAAACTTAGGCTGATTACTAAAAAAAGTAAAATAATAATCAGTTTCTTTTTTAACATGTTTCCTCCAAATTCCCAGAACTACTATATCTGGTATATATAAAATATCTTTATACATAATATTCAGTTGTTACGAAAATATTACACACAAGTAATGTTAATATAACAATTTTTTTCGCTTTTGTCAAATCTTTTCTTGATAAACTCAAGCTTTGTCTATTTTTGACAGTTAAAAACAGCAAATATAAATAATAAAAAATCCAGCAAAATCGCCGGATTTTTACAAATTTATTAAGTTGTTAATCATTATTTAATAACTAGTGTTATTAATAAAGTTGCGTGCTGCCGCGCCGCTTTTAAAAGAATTTTGCCCTTGCAAAGTCAGGGTTTGCACAGCAATTATAATTTTTTCGCTTTAGTAATAGCAGCTAATGCCGCTGAAATCACCGCATCGCGAAAGCCTTTTTCTTCAAGAACCTTTACCGCTTCAATAGTTGTCCCGCCGGGTGAGCAGACCATATCCTTTAATTCACCGGGGTGTTTTCCGGTTTCAAGAACCATTTTGGCACTGCCAAGGACATTTTGCGCGGCAAAACGATATGCCTGGGCACGGGGCATCCCTGCTAAAACCCCGGCATCAGCCAAAGCTTCTATAAATATATAAACATAAGCCGGGGCACTTCCCGATACGCCGATAACCGCATCTATAAGTGATTCCGGGATTTCTTCGGCTTTTCCGATACTATTAAGTAACCGCAAACACTTGTCCATTTCTATGTCATTAACATTAGCATTACGGCAAACGCCGCTGATTGCTTCGCCAACAAGGGCCGGGGTATTAGGCATAACACGGACTATTTTGACTAAACTTGGCGCATTGGGTATATTGGCATTGTTAATTTGGCTTAGTTGGTTATTGACTGACCCGGTCAGTCGATTGGCTATCCAGTCCATCGTTTTTCCGGCCATAATGTTTAGGATAATCGTCCCGGCAGAAATACTATCCTTTATTTCTTCCAACACACTTTCCGCAATTTGCGGTTTGATAGCAAGGATAATTATTTCTGCGTTTCTACAAGCCGCAGAATTGTCACCGGCAACTATAATTCCAAATTTTTCTTCAGCACTAGCCCGCGCGGCCGGGGATATATCGGTACCGGTAATATCTTCTTTTACAACAATTCCCTGGGCAAGAATACCGTTTATCATGGCTGCCGCCATGTTTCCAAGTCCTATAAAAGTGATTTTCATATAATTTTCCTCTCACTGCCCCGCCTTTGCCGGGCTGCCTCAAACAATAATACTGCTGCCGCTGTTGCCGCATTCAAAGACTCAACCGCCCCGGCCATCGGGATTGTCAAATTTTGAGTTGCTAAAGCCTGGGTTTCAATCTGCAAGCCATGTGCTTCACTGCCAATTAAGAAAGCAGTCCCTTTCCGGTAATCACATTGGTCGTAAGCTTCCGCGCTTTCGGGGCAGGCCGCATATATATTGATACTTTTTTTCTTTAAT
>WRAQ01000039.1 GCA_009780115.1 Lachnospiraceae bacterium | reverse complement strand
TGTTAAACTACATATTAGGCGGTTTATGTTGGATACAAGAGGGAGAATTTATATGTCCATGAAAATCAAAGAAGATAAGCGTGTGACAAAAACAAAGCGAGCCTTGCGGTTAGGGCTTGCTGAACTTCTTACAGAAAAGGGAATACAAAATATTACGGTAAAGGAATTGAGTGATAAAGTTGAGATTAACAGGTCTACATTTTACGCCAATTTCACAGATATTTACGACCTATACCATAAGACAGAAGATATTGTAATTCAAGAAATAAGCGATATTTTTTTAGAGAATTATGCTACCAGTCCACAGGTTTTCTTTGAGATTTTGTTTCAGTACGTCCATGACAATAAGCAAATATGCCGTATGTTTTTCGGGCGAAATGTAAGCCCTACTTTTTTCAGCCGTCTTATCGCTTTATTAAAAGAAGCGTGTTTAACCTGCTGGCAAGGTACTTATGGAATTGTAGGCATACCCGAAGAATTGGAGTATTACGCACATTTTTATCTTTCGGGCGGTTTGGCTCTTGTAGATAAATGGGCTGATGGCGATTTTGAATACTCGGCTGAACAGTTGGGGGTGATATTTGCAGATATGGAAGTCACCTTTGGAAATTTCATTAAGGGCAAATTTTCATAATACGCTTGGGGTTCGTTTTATCCTACATGAGATTTCCCGACACAGAAAAATTCCATATCGGCTTTTAAGATTGCGGCAATTCGTAAATGTCATACGCAATATTGCCAACCGTCCACGCTCATTTCGCAAACGGCGGCGCACAAGATAGCCATACTGCCATAATAAAATCTCCTCTCGCCATTTTCGGCGTTGAATGATTTTCTCACATCTACCACGTTGGGAATGTGCGATTTGCTAAAAGCAGAGAGATTTTGTTTTCTGTTCTTTGGGCGAGGTCGGGGGTGCAGGGGGCAGAGCCACCGCATAACAAGCTAAAAGCTCATAAAAAAAGCCCCTGCCCCATAAAAGATTACCGGTTGTCCTTTATTCATAATAAACCTTTCGATATTCATGCAAAAGTATTATTATAGTTCATACTCCGATTTATCCGGCAAAATTTCATCAAAAACATTAATCAAATCTGCTTTATACTTTTGAAACTCATCCCATGATAAGTCAGCATCATTGATACAAATCATCTTGCCGGTTTGATTGAAAATATATTCAGCAATCTGGCTAAAAGAAGCATCATTATTAAGTACAAAGCTTTTTCCTGTTTTGATGCTGCGGGGATAAAAATTTCCGGCGGCTAATTGCCAGTTACGGAAAACCCAGATATTGAAATCGGACATACTTCGAAAGCGGTTAAGGCAAGTCTGATGTAGGTTATCATATTCTTTTTCCCATAATTCCTCTAACGTAGATTTTAAAAGTGAATAAGGTAAATGCTGTTGCCAAAATCCAGGGAAGCGGGGGAGCCCCGACAGAACCCAAGAACGAAAGTTCATTTTACCGTATTTTAAATTGAACCAGTTACGGCGGTTATTTTTGATGACGTCTCTCATGTTAAAGTATTTATTTACCATGCCGGTTGCCCGGTATTGCATAAACATATATGGTTCAGCTTCGTTATGGGAATGGGCGGTTAAAATTGCGCAATCACAAGGTTTGCCATCCTTAAAAAAATCATCCGGCTTCGTTTTCTTTAAAATAAACATATCATCATTAAAATAAACAAAGTGTTCAGAAAGCCCCGGGATACGATGCATATTCAATTCTTTTGGATGAGATGAAAAAGTCGGGCTGTATTCAGACGGAATGAAATCATCGTTTAAAACAATCTTCAGTTTTGGTGCATTTATATTCAGCCATTTCGGTAAATGCCCCCAAGTGACTAAATGAATATTATTAACCCAAGGTGCGAATTTTTCAATTCCGCGAAAAATATATTGGAGGTTTTCCCAATCCCGATAACGCAGGTCACGGTCATCACTTATTGCCTCTGTTGGTGAATATTTTGCCTTTTCGGCTAACCATTCCGGGTCATTACCATCAATCCAATAAATAACAAAGTCGATGGGATAATCAGTATTTTTCATATATACCAATATTCTTTCCAAGATTCAGAGACTTTGTGCAACCACAAATCTCCAAATTGAAAATCTTTGATTTTCAATTTATCACCTTTAATAAATCGCTCATTGCTTGGACTTTTTCGGGAAAATCAATATTTGTCTTTGCATAATCATCTAAATGGGCAGCGATTTCTTCTTGCATATGTTTAAATGCTTCTTTATCATCATTATTCAGTGTAATTTTGGCGATAACTCCGGCATGATAGCAGTAAAAACCCCGCGCCCAATAAGTATGTTCGGAATAACCGTTAGAGTTAAGCAGTTCTTCTACTTTTTTATAAACTATCAGGATATCATATTTAATTTTATAAGATTTTGACTTCGAAATAGCGGTATCCCTTTGCAGATAATGGTATAAAGGTTTATTAATATAAGCACCGGTTGCATTGCTTTTCAAAACCAGTTCCGTGTAAAATAAAGTATCCATTCCATACTTAATATCTTCATCAAAGGTAATTTCACTTGACCTGATAATATCAGCAGTATAAAGCTTGTTCCACACATATCCGCAGAACCCCATGTAATCGTCACGTTTAAGGGGATTTAATAGCATGCTTTGTATATTTATTTTATGAGGGGGGATTTCAATGCGGTTCGACATTGCAAGGGATTTGTTATCAAAATCTTTGTAATAATTAGTAATCGCAATCGGGACATTTTGAGTTTTTACCGTATGCAATAAAAGCTCGAACATTTCCGGCTCAATCCAATCATCAGAATCAACAAAACCTAGATAATCACCGGTAAAAAAATTAAGGCCAACATTTAAAGCGGCGCTTAAACCTCTGTTGGCCTGATGGATGACATGAAAGCGACTGTCCTTTTGGGCATATTCATCACAAATTTCTCCGCTATTATCAGTTGAGCCGTCATTTACTAATATAATCTCCAGATTGTTGTAGGTTTGATTTAAAACACTATCCAAACATTTACGGAGATAACCCGATACATTATAAGCCGGAATGATAATAGAAATTTTATCCATCTTGTCTCATTTCTTTCATATTATCGAGAATATCGTCTTTTAAATCACTTTTAATTTTGGTGGTAGAAACCATTGAAGTCCGTTTGAAATACTTCACTTCGCAAAAATCTTTCAGGAAATCAAATTTGCCTTCCCAGTCATCGCCCATTACGAAAACATCAACTTGATACAATTGTATATCTAAAACTTTTTGATTCCATGATTTTTCCGGCACGACTAAATCAACATAACGTACTGCTTCAAGCAAGTGTTTTCGCTCTTCATAATCAAAATAGCACTTTTTGTGTTTTTCTTTTTCATTAAATTCATCTTCGGAAAGGGCAACAATCAAATAATCGCCTTGTTCTTTTGCCCGCCTTAATAAATTGATATGCCCGTAATGTAATAAATCAAATGTCCCATAGGTTATTACTCGTCTCATTAGTTTCACCTTTCGCATTCACGATGATTTAATTATTATATCGGATAGGTATGCTGTTTATATAATGTACTATAAATTTTTTTATTAAGCAAATCGGCTCACCGAATCGGATAAGGTACTTTTCGCATAATATGCTTCAATATTTCCGTCCCGCTGGTGCCGTCAGAGTATTTGGCCAACTTGGCAAATATCTCACTTTGATGCTTTACGTGTGAATCATTATTAGATAATAAATTTGAAATGAAAGAGGGGGCCCCGCCAAGGCAAGCCTGTTCCGGTATCAAAAAATCATTAACGCCTTTTTCCTTTTTTTCAGCCAACAAAGCAAGTGAATCTTTGCATATTTCATGAATTAATGTATCATCGGCCGAAAAATGAATCATTTCATAATCCGAAGTCCGGACATTATAAAGGTGAAGAGTCCGTTTGTATTCGGTAAAGGCATAAATAATTTCATCTTTGATAAAAGCGAACAGATAACGAAGGGCAGGTAATAGGTCAAATTTCGTTATTTCGCCGGAATTTATATCAACTTTGAGAACCATATTGGCATGATGCGGAAACGCTAAGATGTAATCACCGCAATTCACCAAGTTAGCAAAGGAAAAGTCGCCGGTTTTAAAGTTTTCGGGGTAATCATCATACTTCCATTCATCTCTGGTATCGAGGCTCCATTTGAAGACCGGCCCGGTAGAGAGGGGGAATATCCAGAAGTACTTGCCGTCATAAGTAATATGCCCGTGGCGGTCAGCTTTCTCACCAATCCGGCATATCCTTCCTTCCTTGGTTAAGGGGTCATGTTTGATGACATGATTAGTATCTTTTATCGGCATAAGAATCCAGTTTCCTTCACTATATCCCAGTGAGGGCATGTATTCTAAATTCTTTTCGACCGGTTTTGGCAAATAACTGACTTTTTGGGCTTGCATATCGTATGCTACTACTTCAAGATAATTTTCTGACAAAAAAAAGAGTCCATTTTCGTTATTTATAGCATTCTGAAAGCCGGCGGGCATCCCGGTTGGCAAGTTGGTTTTGGACCGGTTAATTCCTACTTTTTTCATTAAATTTGTTAAAGGGTCATACATAACGATGGCATGCCCTTTATTTGGCGGAGATATCAAGAAAGAGTTGTTTGCACAGATTACAGAGTATGTGTCCCGGCCAAACGAATTTTCGCCCGGAATTTTGCTGATAAGTTTTACTTTTTTTGTTTCTGTATCATAATAAAATAGGCCATTTATATAGCGGTCAAGGAACCAAATGTTTCCGTTTTCATTAACTGAAGCGCAGCGGCAGGTTAAATTTTTCATCTCACCGGCAGAATGAATGAGTGAAATATCTTGTATAATAACCGGTTTTCCGGTTAAACCAAACAGATAACTTGAAGAACTGTTATCGCCGTAGTAAATATCAGAAACGGCAATTGCCCGGTGAAGGTCGGGGCTGTCATCAAAGATACCAACCTTTTTTTCTTCGAAGTATTTTTCTAAGTCCAAATATTCTTGATAAATTTGCGGAAGCTTTGACCTGATTACTGCTTTGGTAAAAGGGTGCGGGCGCCACAATAAAACGATATCAGACTGATTTTCAAAGCATTTAAAAACATATTTAAGCTTTAGTAAATAATCCTCATGCTGTAAAAGTAATAAGTCAGTGGCAGTACTATAAAGAACTATTTTTCGTCCGTTAATAATATTTTCCCATTCCGTAGGTATACGCAGGGGAAATTTCTGCGCATATAATACGGCATCAAATTTGGGCGAGCCTAAGGCGGCGATTCGGTTATCAGGTACAAATTTTCGGTATGATGCGGCAATTTTTTCCGACGGGGCGATAATCATATTGAAATTAACAATCGAAGGTAAATTAAGAAAATCTTCTTTAGGATTATCAGCCGTAGTAAAAGGCGGGACAAAAACCAACATGTTAGTATAGTTTTTTAATTCGTTGGAATGAAATTTTGAATTGACCTTAAAAACAGTATCGGCGCAGTCATCAGGGTTATGGATAAAAATAGCTTCCGGCTGAATGGCAGCGAGGTCATATAATTTGTAATCAGTAATCGGGATATAATCGGGAAAAGAGTCGCCATCATAATGAAGAATTTCGGCATTGCCATCGGATTTACGCTCATAATAGGGAATCGGTATCACGGAAACCCGGCAGCAGGGATCGGAACTGGCCGCCCGCCAGATGCTCTCCATGCTGTCCCACATCGAAGCATTATATGGCATAAAAACTATTTCGTAGAAGATTTCTTTTTCATTTAATAACTGTTTCTGGAATAATTCGGTTAAAACTTTGAGCCCTTCTAAACGTTTACTGATTTTTTTATCATTTTTTTTGAGGATAATGGCATCGGTGGAAATTTCTTTAAATCGCTTGACAATTTTTTCGTACTTTTTTGCCCCGGTCACAGAGATATCGCCGCTGATGTTTTTCAAGATAAAATCGGTATCTTTTTGGCAATTAATTAAAATATCACATGCTTCATCAGAATTGGCTTTCCTGGCAGCCATCACTCCTTTTTTTATCGACTTTAGAGTATCTATGAGGTCGTTGCAAGTATTTTTTCGCATCATTAGTTATAATCTTTCTGGTGTTATGTTTTACAGTTGAATAATAAAACTTCTTTTACTATATTATCAAGTATTGAAATTCATTTGATAGGATAATACTAATATGTATTTTTGCAAATGTCAATTTTCGCTGTTACTCTCTCATTAATAATACAAAAAATACTTCCCCCAATTACTAAAATGCTTTAAACTAAATATAGAGCAACTACAAACCGGACATGAGGCGGCCAAGGGTGCCGGAATCATTTATGGATATGATTCTTGCCGGTATACATGACCGGCAAATTGCGCTGTAAAAAGGGCAGAAGTTTCGTGACTTGTATAAATAACATAAATCTGGTAAAATATGGTTTATGCTTGTAAAAGCTTGCGAAGGAGTAAATAATGAACGTTTTCCAAAAAGTTTTTGGTACCCATAGTGATAGAGAGATAAAACGCATTGAACCGCTTGTTCAGGCGATTGAAAATCTCCGCCCGGCAATGATGGAGTTATCGGATGCGGAGATGGCGGAAAAAACCAGCGAATTTAAAAGAAGATATACTGAAGGTGAGACCCTTGACGATTTACTGGTTGAATCGTTTGCCCTTGTCCGCGAGGCGACCCGCCGGGTATTAAAAACGGAACATTACCGTGTCCAGTTAATTGGCGGGATTATTCTGCATCAGGGCCGCATTGCCGAGTTAAAAACCGGTGAAGGTAAGACCCAGACCTGTCTGCTAGCTTCATATCTGAATGCCCTTTCCGGCCGTGGTGTTTATGTTGTTACTGTCAATGATTATCTTGCCAAACGTGATGCCGAGTGGATGGGACAAGTTCATCAATTTCTAGGTTTAACGGTTGGTGTGGTTTTAAACGACCTTAAGCCGGAAGAACGGCAGATTGCCTACCGCCAAGACGTTACCTATGTCACAAATAACGAGCTTGGTTTTGACTATCTGCGTGACAATATGGTTATCTATAAAGAGCAATTAGTCTTACGTGAATTGAGTTTTGCTATTATCGATGAATGTGACTCGGTTTTAATCGACGAAGCCCGGACACCGCTGATTATTTCGGGGCAAAGCGGGAAATCGACGAAACTTTATGAAACTTGCGATATTCTCGCCCGTCAGTTGAAACGCGGCGAAGATATGGAAGACATTTCCAAGATGGATATGCTGATGGGTGTTCAGCGTGAAGAAACCGGTGACTTTATCGTAAATGAGAAGGATAAAGTGGTTAACCTGACTGCTGAAGGGATTAGCAAAGTTGAACGGTTTTTCCATCTGGAAAATTATGCTGACCCGGAAAATATGGAAATTCAGCATAATATTATTCTTGCTTTGCGTGCCCACAATTTGATGCACCGCGACCAGGATTATGTGGTTAAAGACGACCAAGTCCTTATTGTTGATGAATTTACCGGCCGTATTATGCCCGGCCGCCGTTATTCCGACGGGCTTCATCAGGCGATTGAGGCAAAAGAGCATGTCAAAGTAAAACGCGAAAGCAAAACATTAGCAACGATTACTTTCCAAAACTTTTTTAATAAATTTGAGAAAAAAGCCGGTATGACCGGTACGGCTTTAACTGAGGAAAAAGAGTTTCGTGATATTTATGGGATGGACGTTGTTGAGATCCCGACTAATGTAAAAGTTACCAGGCTTGACCATCAGGATGCGGTTTTTAAAACTAAGCGGGAAAAGCTTATTGCGATTGTTGAATCAGTAAAAGAAGCTCATGCAAAAGGCCAGCCGGTTCTTGTTGGTACAATAACTATCGAAGCGAGTGAAGAGATAGGGCGGTTACTTAGCAAAAACGGTATTCCGCACAAAATTCTTAATGCGAAATTTCATGAAATGGAAGCGGAGATTGTCGCCGATGCCGGTGTTCACGGTGCGGTTACGATTGCGACTAATATGGCCGGACGTGGTACTGATATTAAGCTTGATGCAGAGTCCCGGGCCGCCGGGGGGCTAAAGATTGTCGGTACCGAGCGCCATGAATCCCGCCGGATTGACAACCAGCTCCGCGGCCGAAGCGGCCGTCAGGGTGATCCCGGTGAATCGAAATTCTATATCGCTTTGGAAGACGACCTGATGCGCCTCTTTGGTTCGGAACGTCTGATAAATATGTTTACCACCCTTGGTATTCCCGATGGCCAGGAAATTGAGCACAAAATGCTCACTAATGCGATTGAAACCGCCCAGAAAAAAATCGAGAACAACAACTTTGGTATTCGGAAAAATTTACTTGAATTTGATGCGGTTAATAACGAACAGCGGGAAATTATTTATGAAGAACGCCGCCGCGTACTTGACGGCGAAAGTATGCGTGACGTTGTATACAAAATGATTACCGATATCACCGAAAGCAGTGTCGAGACTTGTATTGGTGATGATGCCGATATCGAAGAATGGGATTTTTCCGAACTTAATAATCTGCTTCTTCCGACAATCCCCTTGCGCCCAATTAATACCGGCCGGGTTAAAACACCCAAGAAAAAAGCCCTAATTCAGCAGCTTAAAGAAGAAGCTGTCAAATTATATGAAGCAAAAGAAGCTGAATTTCCGGAAGCAGAAGCAATCCGCGAGTTAGAGCGTGTTATTCTATTAAAGGTGATTGACCGCAAATGGATGGATCATATAGATGATATGGATCAGCTTCGCCAGGGTGTTTCGCTGCAAGCTTATGGCCAGCGTGACCCGAAGGTTGAATACAAGCTTAATGGTTACGAAATGTTCGACGAAATGACCCAGCATATCAAGGAAGAAACGGTGCGGATGCTTCTTCACGTTAGTGTTGAGCAAAAAGTTGAACGTGAGCAGGTAGCCAAAGTTACCGGAACTAATAAAGATGATTCTGCCGCCAAAGTACCAACGAAACGCGAAAGCGCTAAGGTACAGCCCAACGACCCCTGCCCTTGCGGGAGTGGGAAGAAGTATAAGAAGTGTTGTAGGTAGGATTGAAGGTACTCCGTAAGTCAGATAAAGTATATCTCTCCGTCACTACGGCCTAATTGGTGTAAAATAAAAGTTTTCTTTCGGGAAGAAGGCGGCCTAAGGTTCCTGCGAGATATCTTTATCTTCCTTACTCATGAATGCTATAATCGTGAGTGACATTCTGACTTCGCAAGCAGATCCTTGAGAAACGTCGGTACTTAGTTCGCGTATTTTGCGAACTTATGTATCCGTTACGTTCTCACGGAGCGAGAGCGTATCTGCGGTGAAGTGCAGAGATGTCACACGCGGAAAAAATATAAAATAGAAAGAAGGTGACGTTAAGTGGTTGAACTCGACCAAATGAAATCCGAGTTATTAGCATACAAAACCCCTTTAGCGGAAGTGAGGGATTCACTTTAACTTAGATATTAAGTTAAAGCGCATCGAAGAACTCGAAATGGAAATGGCCGCCCCTGGTTTTTGGGACGACCCCGATATTTCCAACCGTAAAATGAAAGATTTAAAATCCTTAAAGGATTCAGCCGGAGTCATTGCCAATCTGGAGTCTTCTTATGAAGATATCGAGACTTTAATTGAACTTGGTTATGAAGAAAATGACACAAGTGTCATTCCTGACATCCGCGAAGAGCTGGACAATTTTATCCAGACTTTTGAAAGCGTGCGGGTTGCGACCCTGTTATCCGGGGAATATGATAATTCCAATGCAATTTTGAAACTTAATGCCGGGGCCGGCGGGACCGAAAGCTGTGACTGGTGCAATATGCTTTACCGTATGTACAGCCGCTACGCTGACCGTAAAGGCTTCTCTGTTGAAGTCCTTGATTACCTTGATGGTGACGAAGCCGGAATCAAATCCGTGACTTTCCAAATCAACGGTGAAAATGCCTATGGTTATCTGAAATCCGAAAAAGGCGTTCACCGCCTTGTCCGCATTTCCCCTTTTAATGCCCAAGGAAAACGCCAGACCTCTTTTGTTTCTTTGGACGTTATGCCGGAAATAAATGAAGAAGTTGACATTGAAGTAAATGATGACGAAATCCGGGTTGATACTTACCGGGCCAGCGGGGCCGGCGGCCAGCATATCAACAAAACCTCGTCGGCAATCCGGATTACCCACCTTCCGACCGGTATTGTCGTCCAATGTCAAAATGAGCGTTCCCAGCATCAGAACCGGGATAAAGCAATGCAAATGCTAAAAGGCAAACTATTGATTTTGAAACAGGAAGCCAATGCCGAAAAACTATCTGATATCCGCGGTGAAATCACGGAAATCGGCTGGGGAAATCAAATCCGTTCTTATGTGCTTCAGCCGTATAAAATGGTCAAAGATCTTCGCACCAACGAAGAATCCGGCAATGTAGATGCGGTGCTTGACGGGGCGATAGACAATTTTATCACGGCGTATCTAAAAAAGATGATAGGGTAGGGATATTACAAATTTGAGCCTTCATGGCTCAAATTGTAGCGTAAAGAGTGCTCGCGAAGCGAGATTAGATTTTCTAAGTTTGTGTTCCAATTGACACAAACTTAGAAAATCTCTTTACGCTTGCATCAAATCCATATAAAAATTCGCCAGCGTGACCTTAACATAAGGCATTACCCAGATAAAGCCGATACAGCAAGAAAGAATGCTTAATAAAAAGAGCGGGACAAATGAAAGCCAGAGGAAAAATAAGCGCTTTTTGTGCCCGTTCATAATCGTATGACTTTTCATCAATAATTCCTGCGCACTTTTGTCTTCAAAATCTAAAAGCAGGAAAAAGACCTGCGAAAATACCAGAGAAACGAAACAATATACGGAAATTCCGGCGATATAAAAAATAATAATCAGCGGGAGATAATCGGCATCGCCGGAGTTATTATAAAGATAGCGGAAAATCGTTGCCGGTAAGGTAGCAATAAGATTGATCCCGCTAAGCACGGCTTGAATTGTCACAATCTTCTTCGGATGATAACTAAAACCAAAAATAAGGTCATTTAAGCCGATTGGTTCATTGCATGATATTTTCAAAGCCATAAATAAAACACCGACATTGATAATGCCAAGTAACAAACTAATGATAAAAGATACAATCATCGAGATAATAAGCCCTGCCACTCCGCCGACACTAAAAATAGATGCGGACAAAAGCCGCACCATTATTGTCGTCATCAGAACCGACATAAAGGCTGCGGCGGCAATCGGGTATTTTCCAAGTAGTTGTCCCCGGGCCATGCTGCGTAACATGGCGGAAGAGCGATGAGAGGGCATAAACGTTTATCCTTTAAAAGTAGCTATAAGTAACTATTAGGAACCACTATTCCGCGAGGTGTTTTGCGCATAGAACGCGCAAAATCCCGAGTTAAGCCAGCACCAAATCGCGCTTTTTGCGATTTGTGTGCATTGTAGCAGTTTGATATAAACAGCGTAAGCTGTTTATATCAAACTGCTTTGTCTACATTCATTCCAATGACACCGGCGGCATCATATTGTTTTTGATTTTTTTGATAAGGGTTTTCTTCATCGGTATATCTGATTTTCGTGGTTGTCGTTCCGCCCGAAACATAACTGCGCCCGCATTCACTGCAAATCGACATATGGATTGTAACATTTGCCGAAAGAACTTCGCCGTTATTCATTGCGGCTTTTTTGTAAGCATTCGAAACATGCTCTTGCTCATGTGCCCTTACAGCAGTAGCGGCAGCTTCGGGTGAAATCTTGGTCGGCACTTTAAACGAAACATTTTCATTGGAACCGTCTTGGTATGTGCGGTTGGCGCAGGTCTGACACTCAGCCGGGGAAGAAAGCCGCCCGGCCTTTTTTTCATGTTCCGTGTCACCAATCGCGCCAACACTCTCGGCTCCGGTAACTGCCCCGATATTTCCGGAATTGCCAATAGCGCCGGCACTATAACCGGCGGCGTAAGGGCTGTTCCAGCCATATGCATAATTTGTGCCTAGATTATTTATCATAGGCAATACCTCGCGCTAGACAAAAACGGCTATCAATTTTATTTCGGCATAATTCCATTAATACTTTAGTCATTTCAACAAGAATACGGCATTATTCTTGCCAAACGAAGCTTTAGATTTTCTTTGTTTGCGTTCCAATGAACGCAAATTTAGAAAATCTCTTCGTTTTTTTATCTAAATAAATTAATTAATTGCCCCACGGTTTCTTCATATGAAAAACCAAGTTCTGCCGCCGGGCCCATCGAATCAAGCTGCCTGCCTATTTCTAAAAAACGTTCCGGGTTATTGAATAAAAAAAATGTACTCGTGGCTAAAATGATAACGCATATTGCAAGCCCGCTTGCCGAAAAAATCAGCCCCATTTTGGCATTGCTTGATAATTTTCTTTCAAACCCAAGTGATAAAAATGCAAAAATGACCCCAAGCCCGCCGATTACTATCGGAAGATAAAGTGTCCACAAAGTAACAACACAAAGAATACCGGCAATCATCGCAGCAGTTGCCATTGTTTGGCCGGTCGGATGCGTTGGCTGGTCATAATATCCGTGATCCTTTTTTTGATTAAAAAAATAATCCATGTAGATATTTTACCACTTTTTAACGGGGAATACAATTATATTTGGGGTAAACACACAAAATTTTATATGATTACCCTTGTTATTGGGCGATTATTTAATTATACTAAAACAATGGATATCAACTTAAAACTAAAAAACGAACTTAATATCGAAAAATGGCAGGTTGAAGCCGCCGTAAAGTTAATTGATGAAGGAAATACGATTCCTTTTATTGCCCGTTACCGCAAAGAAGTGACCGGTTCCCTTGACGATGAAATCTTGCGGGCTTTATCCGAACGCCTTGTTTATCTGCGGAACCTCGAGGAAAAAAAGGCACAGGTCCTTGCTTCAATTGAAGAGCAGGGAAAACTAACTGATGAATTAAAAGGGCGGATTTTGGCGGCAGAAACCTTAGTCGTCGTTGAAGATTTGTACCGCCCTTACCGCCCGAAGCGGAAAACCAGGGCCAGTATTGCCCGGGATAAGGGGCTTGAATCGCTGGCGGAATTTATCTTGCTATTCCCGGCTAATGTGCATAATGGCAAAGATTCACACGAATTGCAGGAAGCGCAATTTAACACCGAAGTGGAAAAATATATTAATCCGGATAAAGAAGTACATACTGCTTTAGATGCAATTCAAGGTGCGAAAGATATTATCGCTGAAAACATCTCCGATGATGCCGACCACCGGATTTATATCCGTCAGCTTACGCTTGACGAAGGCATGATTACCAGCACGGCAAAAGATGAAAAAACCGCCAGTGTTTATGAAATGTATTACGCATATGAAGAGCCGCTTAAAAAGATTGTCGGGCATCGCACCCTCGCCCTTAACCGCGGTGAAGCGGAAAAGATGTTGATTGTTAAAATCACTGCCCCGGAAGAGCGGATTCTTAATTATCTTGCGAAAAAAGTGATAACTAATGATAATAAATTTACAACCCCGCTGTTAAAAGAGACGATAAGTGACAGTTATAACCGCTTGATAGCACCGGCAATTGAACGCGAAATCCGGAATTTCCTGACCGAAACCGCCGAAAATGGTGCGATAGGCGTTTTTGGGAAAAATTTGGAACAATTATTAATGCAGCCGCCTATTGCCGGAAAAGTGGTCTTAGGCTGGGATCCGGCTTTCCGGACCGGGTGCAAACTTGCGGTGGTTGATTCAACCGGAAAGGTTATCTATACGCGGGTTATTTATCCGACTGCCCCGCAAAATAATATCAATGAAGCAAAGCAAACATTGACCGAACTGGTCAATAAACATGGTGTAAATATTATCAGTGTGGGAAATGGTACCGCTTCCCGCGAATCAGAGCAGATTATTGCCGCAATTATCAAGGAACTCAAACTTCCGGTGCAATATGTTATCGTTAATGAAGCCGGGGCTAGTGTTTATTCGGCAAGCAAATTAGCAACTGAAGAGTTCCCCAAGCTGGATGTTGGTGAACGGAGTGCCGCTTCAATCGCAAGGCGGCTGCAGGACCCACTGGCGGAACTTGTCAAAATTGACCCGAAATCTATCGGTGTCGGGCAATATCAGCACGACATGAACCAAAAAAAACTAAGCGAAGCTTTAAGCGGTGTGGTTGAAAACTGTGTCAACAAAGTTGGTGTTGATTTAAATACCGCTTCGGTTTCGCTGCTTACTTATATATCCGGTATCAATAAAGTGATTGCTAAAAATATCGTTGAATACCGGGAACAAAACGGCCGTTTTAACGACCGCAAACAACTGTTAAAAGTGGCCAAGCTTGGGCCGAAAGCTTATGAACAATGTGCCGGTTTTATGCGGATTACCGGCGGGAAAAACCCTTTGGATGCGACCAGTGTCCACCCCGAAAGTTATGCGGCGACGATGAAAATGCTTGAAAAAATGGGCAAAACTTTGGCCGATGTAAAAGAAGCATCCGCGAACCAAAAAAGCAACCGGCTTGCAACACTTGACCCGGCCAAAATTAAATCGTTTGCCGCTGAAATTGGTATCGGGGAAATTACTTTGTCCGATATCTTAAAAGAGCTGGAAAAACCAGCCCGTGACCCTCGCGAAAATATGCCGGCCCCGATTCTTAGGAATGATGTCCTTGAAATGAAAGACCTTAAGGCGGGTATGATATTAAAAGGTACGGTGCGGAACGTTATTGACTTTGGCGCTTTTGTTGATATCGGTGTCCACCAGGACGGATTAGTTCATATTTCCCAAATAACCAACCGTTATATTAAACACCCTTTGGAAGCCGTTAGTGTTGGTGATGTAGTTGATGTGCAAGTTTTGAGTATAGACGAGGTAAAGAAGCGCATCAGTTTGACGATGAAAATAAGTTGGGAATAAAACAGGAAAAACAAGTTTGGCTCGAGAGTTTAATTACCTGTTATATTTCAGAATTAAAGGAGGCTTTTTTATGTACACCCCTAACAAATCCAGATACGAAAAAATGATTTACAACAAATGCGGAAATAGCGGCCTGCGTTTACCGGCCATCTCCCTTGGTATGTGGCACAACTTCGGCTCGGTTAATATTGAAGATGAGATGAAGAAAACTATCTTTACTGCCTTTGATTTAGGTATTACCCATTTTGACCTTGCTAACAATTACGGCCCGGTTTATGGTTCGGCTGAAACTAATTTTGGCCGGATTTTAGAAACGGATCTGAAACCTTATCGTGATGAACTTATCATCTCGACAAAAGCCGGTTATGATATGTGGCCGGGGCCTTATGGTGAAGGTGGTTCGCGGAAGTATTTGATTGCCAGCCTTGACAGCAGTTTGAAGCGGCTTGGCCTTGATTATGTTGACATTTTTTATCATCATTGCCCTGATTCCGGGACACCTTTGGAAGAAAGTATGCTCGCATTAGATGCCATCGTCCGCCAGGGTAAGGCACTTTATATTGGCCTATCTAACTATAATCGCGAAGATACGGCGAAAGCCTACGCTATTTTGCGGGATTTGAAAACGCCCTTTATTATTCATCAGCCATCTTATTCGATGTTGAACCGCTGGATTGAAAGCGATGGTTTAAAGAACTATCTTGCCGAAAACGGGCTTGGTTGTATTGCCTTTAGCCCGCTCGCCCAAGGTCTTTTAACCGGGAGATATTTAAACGGCATCCCTGCCGGCTCCCGTGTTTTAAGTTCAAGCATTTTCCTTAATGAAAGTGATTTAGATGAAAACCGCATGAAAACCATCAAAGCGTTGAACGAAATCGCCGTAAGGCGCGGGCAAAGCCTTTCCCAGATGGCGCTCGCCTGGGTTCTCCGCGATGGCAAAATTACTTCGGTCTTAATTGGAGCAAGCAGGGCAGAGCAGGTGGTTGAAAATGTGAAAGCGCTTGATAAGATTAGTTTTAGCGAAATAGAGCTTGATGAAATTGAAAAGGTTTTAGCAATATAGAAATACTCCGGCTGAAAAAATATTTTCCGAATGAGTAATTTTCATATAGCCATTATATTTATCAAGAGACTGTTTGATATTTTTCAAACCATACCCGCTGTTACTTTTTGTGATTCTGCCGTTAAATGAATTTTCTATTTTTATGAAAAGGCCGCCTTTGTCAAACGCAATGTCTATCCGGATATTTTTTTCATTTGTTTCTGCGGCGGCTTTTACGGCATTATCTAAGAGATTTCCAAGTATGATAACAATATCAACCGCCTCCACACTTATAACCGGCGGTACTGATATTCTTAAATCCAAATTGATATTATCTCTTTTGGCATTGCTGAGTTTGTAATTAATAATGCTGTCAAAAGCAATATTTCCCGTATTGCTGTACATTTCGCTTTCATTTATATCTTCAAGCAGCCTATTTATATAATCAGTAGCTGCTTTGTTTTCAACAGTATATTCTTTTAAGGCGGCTAAATGTATTTTCATATCATGTCTGATGGATTTCATCCTCTCGGTTGATTCCTGCATCAACTGGCATTGATTAAGATAATGCACTGCTTTTAGTTTTTCCTCGAAAATTACCGATAAATTGTTGCTTAAATAAAAAGTCAAAAATAACGAGCTATAAATTAGCAATGTAATCCATATATATTTGATATGCGGTATTTCGGCCAAGAGAAGAAAGCCAAAGGCCATTGTTGAACCCGAGATAATTAAAGCCGGAACCCAAATGTTAGGTATATCTATGGTGCTTTTATTAATTTTCGTTATGTGTCTTAATAATAAAATTGCGAGAATCATTAATGTAATATGAGCTAATAAATAAATAATGGCGGTGATTCGATAGTCAACCGGCAAAAAATCAGGGAATATTACGAAAAAAAGAGCCAGGGAATTATCAATCGCATTCTTTAATAAAAAGATAAATCCGACGGCAACAAATCTTTTTAGCATCAATGATTTGTAATTAAGCGTTATGATGAAAAGTGAGATTAGTTGAATTATACCGTTGATTAATTCCTGTTCCGGAAATAAAAAAATAAAGCAAACTGTAGTAATTGGAAATAGCAAACATGAAAGCGTAAATAATATTAGAGGTGTCCTTCTTTTATTAAAAAACAATTCCATTATTTTTGTACAAGCAAACGTCCATATAAAAATTACCAAAATAAGTATCATATTAAAACCCATTGCTATGCCCTCCTTCTTGCTGTTATTGCATAATAGTTTTCCCGTGTTTCTCTGCGCCGATTAGTTTTTCGTCATCGCAGACAGCAATAAATAATGTCATTTAATTTACCCATTTTTGTGAAAACAATCAGTTATTTAGACATTATATCATGATTACTGCGTAATCATGCCCTCCGGGGGATGCGCACTAAAACCGCGCTGATATAATGTCTTAGCGACATTATATCATAATTCTCTAACTTACAACTCCAGACTTACAGTCTGTCGTTGACACACCAGGTGAAAACAAATGCCTGCTAAGCAGTAATTTGCTGGCGGAAATCTATATGATGCAGAATTTTTTTGTAGAACCTTACAGTTTTTCTTGAAAATATCATTGGTTTTCCCTATAATATTTTTATAAGAATAAGAATGAGTAAAGGAAAAACATGAAAATTAAAATTGCCATCTGCGGGTACGGAAACCTTGGCCGTGGGATTGAATCAGAAATTGCTAAAAATGATGATATGGAGTTGGTTGCTATTTTTACCAGGCGGAAGCCGGTCAGCACACTTGAAATAAAGAGTGATGTTCCGGTTGTACATATGGATGATTTAGAGAAGTGGCAAGGTAAAATTGATGTGATGATTCTTTGCGGCGGTTCGGCAAAGGATTTGCCGGTTCAAAGCCCGGAAATTGCCCGTTTATTTAATATTGTTGATAGTTTTGATACTCATGCGAAAATACCGGAACACAAAAGCAAAGTTGATACTGCCGCCCGGGCGGGGGGGAAGACTGCGGTTATTTCAGTTGGCTGGGACCCCGGCCTCTTTTCGATATTCAGGCTTTATTCCGGGGCGATTGTCCCGGCGGGGGCGACCGGAAGTTTTTGGGGTTATGGGGTCAGTCAGGGCCATTCCGATGCTATCCGTCAGGTTGAGGGGGTGGCAAATGCTGTTCAATATTCCATTCCCCAGGAAGAAGCTATTGAAAAAGCAAGACAGGGTAAAGCAGAAGATTTGTCAACCCGGGAAAAACACAAACGTTTATGTTATGTTGTTGCCGAAGAAGGCGCCGACTTGGTACGAATTGAAAATGAAATAAAAGAAATGCCGAACTACTTTGCTGATTATGACACTGATGTCATTTTTGCTACATCAGAGGAATTGAAAAAAAATCATTCCCGGCTTCCTCATGGCGGTTATGTTATTCATTCGGGTGAAACCGGCGCCGGTAATAAACAAAAGATTGAATTAACGCTGAAGCTGGATTCTAATCCCGAGTTTACTGCCTCGGTAATGATTAGTTGCGCCCGTGCTGCCGCCCGGATGAACCGGGAAGGGATGATTGGGGCGAAAACGGTGTTTGATATTCCGCCGGTGTATTTGTCTGCTATAGAGGATGATGAGGTGGTGCGGTTGTTGTTGTAGCGATAGCTTACTCATAATGAGTCCACATTCGTATGATTTTTATAATCCCTTTATAAAGTTCATTTTTTTCATCTCTTAGATTTTCAGTATTAGGTAAGATGTCATACACAATTCGATGTTGCTTATTTATTCGGCGGGAATATGAACCCTTTAAATCGCCCTGTAATTTTTCATAAGCGGGCGGATTTTGAAAAGGATTTTCTTTGAGTATGGAAAGCAGTTTTTTAGCATTTTTGTCAAGCTTCGCTTGCTCTAGCAAACGAGCATCTTTATCCGCTTGTTTCGTGTATTTTAATTTATATCCCATCCAACGCTATCAAGGCATTCACTAACAGGCGTTGCCTTGCCTTCCATGATTGAGTCATTCATACCGGGAATGGATTGTAAATATATAGTTTCCAACATTCCGTTCCATTCATCTTGATTTACTAAAATTGCTGCACCATCATCTGTAGCAATGGATATGGAAATTCCTTGGGTAATAACACCATCAAGGATTCTGTAAAAATCTTTTTGCGCTTTATTAGCTGTTATATGATTCATTTGATACCTCGCTGAATTTACAATATTTCACTGTGCGGATGCTTTATTTTACAGCTATCTTTAGTTCAAAAGTTTATAGTCTCAGGCACGAACCGTGTTTGCATCAGCTATTTATTTTCATAAATTCATCGTACCAGAGCATATGACAAAATGCAAGAGGTTTTTGTAGTATACTTAACCAATTGAAATTGGTTGCAGCTCTTCCAATACCTCTATCGCACGGTCTATATCAAATTCGTTCAAGAAATTTTTCGCATTCTCCAGTGCTTCGTTTAATTCTGCCCCGTAATCAAATTTCAGGGCTTCGTTTAGTTCGGCAATGGCTTTGTCGGTGTCAAAATCATTGGCAAATTCCAAAGCTTTTTCTATTTTATCCTTAAGGAATGTCTTGTCACCGCTTGATTTTGCTTCAATATTTTCATCATCATGAAAAACTGCTGCAAGGTCATCGTGTAATTTGAGAAGGGCGGCAAAGAAAGGCGGAAAATGCTCTTCACAGAAATCAAGGTACTCGTTTTTCGATGCGTTTTCCAATGCGGCGGCTTTTTCGGAAAGTTCCATTATACCCAAGGTCGAAAGGGATGACTTGATACTATGAACCAAAATAGCAAACATATCAAGTTCTTTTTCTTTCAAATAGTTGGCAAGTTTTTCGCTTTCCCCCGCCACTTTCCGATAGAATAGCTCCAGCATTTCATGGTAAACGGAAGGTATACCCTGGAAACGGCTA
This sequence comes from Lachnospiraceae bacterium, assembly GCA_009780115.1. Lineage (GTDB taxonomy): Bacteria > Bacillota > Clostridia > Lachnospirales > Lachnospiraceae > UBA935. The sequence goes on along the minus strand of WRAQ01000039.1, from coordinate 10,617 downwards.
AGGCCGATTTCGGTATTTATTCCGGAAATTTTGCTGACAGCAGCAAGGAAATCAGCATTGATTACCGATTCATTTACCGGTGCGGCATCTTTAACATGTCCGGAGATTTCAATTATTTTTTCTTGCGGCAAGAAACTATGCAAAGCATTGGACATCTCACTCATTTCAATTGGTTTAGTGACGAAGTCATTAAAACTATTAGCAAGGAACATTTCTTTTGCCCCTTGAATAGCATTGGCAGTGAGGGCGATAATCGTCAAATCTTCATATTTACCCCCCATTTTGCGGATTTCCTGAGTAGTTTCAATACCATCCATTTCCGGCATCATATGATCCATAAAAACGATATCATAATCTTTTCCGGCAACCATCTCAAGTGCTTTTTTGCCTGATTCCGCCGTATCAATATTGATTTGGAACAAATTGAGCAAACCTTTTGCAACCTTTAGGTTGAGGTCATTGTCATCAACGACAAGGATATTGGCCTCCGGGGCCTTAAATAAATGTTCCGGATGATTTTTGTAGTTGTCATTAACAGCTTTTTCATCGCCTAGTACCTTGGGAATTGTGACGGTAAAGGTCGTACCTTCACCATAAACACTGTCTACAGTAATATTGCCGCCCATCATTTCGGCAAAATTTTTGCTAATCGCAAGTCCAAGGCCGGTCCCGGTAATATTACGGTTTTTGTGCGTATCGGCTTGGACAAAAGCAACGAACAATTTGTCAAGGTCTTCTTCCTTGATGCCCATTCCGCTGTCTTTAATTGCAAATGAAATTGTATCATCAGTGGCAGTAATTTTCATTTTTACAAAACCATTGCTGGTAAATTTAACTGCATTGGAGCAGATGTTAGTCAGAATTTGGCGCAGCCGGACATCATCGCCATAGAGATAATGAGGTAATTCACCTTCGGTTTCTAAAACAAAGTCCAAATCTTTTTTGTGGGCGACGAAGTCAAACATCGATTTGAGGTTGTGGTTAAACAAATCGAAATCATAGTCAACCGGGTCAAGTTCCATTTTGCCTGATTCGATTTTGGAAAAGTCAAGGATATCGTTGATAATACTAAGCAGCGAATGTGATGAGAGGTTGATATCATTAACATAGTTTTCCTGACGGTCGTTCAAATTTTCATTTAGAAGCAATTCCGACATTCCAATAATTGCGTTCATCGGGGTACGGATTTCATGACTCATTTTAGCCAGGAAATCGTTTTTCGCCCGTGAAGCCTGCTCGGCTTCATTTTTTGCCTCAACCAATTCGGTTATTTCAACCAATTCAAAAACGCGTGAATCGTTGTCACCCATCAAAGACGAACGCATCATAAACCAATAGTCTTGGCCATCTTTTTGAAGTTCTAAAGTTGTTTGATAAAAATCCTCAATATTGAGGGCATCAATAATCAAGCTTTTGATTTCATCCGGCAGCGATAATTTAAGTAACGGGCGGCCAATTACGTCTTCCCGCCTGCCAAGGCTTAACCATGCACATAACGACCTGCTGATATATTCAACTTCGATTTTGTTGTTGATAACCATCATCGGTGTTTGCATTTCCCGGCTCATCCTTGATAAAAATTCACTCTTGGCCCGGTTCGCTTCTTCAGCTTCCAAAAGTGCGTGCTGGATATCACTTACATCAAAGCTATTGATGATATACCCAGCCCTCTTACCTTCGCTGTCGATAAAATAAGCGGCAACACCCTGGAAAAAAATTTCAGTTTTTTGGTGATAAAAAACATCGGCTTCACGGCCCTCTTTGAGGGCTGTTACCGGGCAATATTTTGATTCAGGAGGATAAAAACTGTGCTCTTTGTAGGATTCGCCAATGACATTATCCAAGCTAATCCCTAATATTTTTTGCTCATGGTCATTCATATAAATAATGTTTTCTTCTAAGTCGGTAATACTTTGTAAATTGCTGATATTTGCGGCAAGATTGTTCGCCATTGCATCAATGCTGTTAGTTACATCAGCAAATTCATCGAGGCGTTTATCATTAAAACGGAATTGCCGTTCACCGGCACGATAACGGGAGACCCCATTCAGAATATAATTGATATTACTTTTAAAAGTTGCGGCAACCAGGACAGCCATAGCCGCTAAAAATAAAATGATAAAAAACGTACTGCGAAGAAGGCGCCGGATAACAGCATTTTGGTTCACGGAAATAGCCGTGTCAAGTTTATCTTTTAAGGTAATCACCGGCCGGGAAAAATCTTCGAGCCCGGCACCAATAGTAACGAAACCAAAACCGCGCAATGAAAAATTATTTTCATCAGAGGGGGCGTATTTTCCGGTATAATAAGGAATCGCCGCCGCGGTTGTTAATTTGTAATGCCCGCTCCACAAGATATAAAATGAGCCGGAACCGCCGGTTGCGGTCAAATCCATCCAGCCGGAACACTGGGGGGCATTGTTGAGATATCTTCCGTCAAGCCCGATTAACCCTTTTTTTGTCAATTCAGGGGCTGGTTTTTTGTCCCGGGTCTGCTCGTCAAAAGTGGGCCAGTCAACAATGAAATCGGTCCATTTTTCGATACCGCTTTCCTGCCAGGCTTCATAGATAGATGATTCAAGCCAGGGGACTTGCGGTTCACCGGTTTCAGGGTCAAAACCGATAATCGAGTGATGGCGGGGGTGGCTGATATTGCGGGATTGATAGTCCCAGATAAAAGCGTAATTGCCATCATGGGCATTTGGCATCAGGGTATAACGCTCATCCATCGGGGTAATACGGTCGACGATTTCGATGATGTGGTCATGATTTACGGCAAAGGTAATATAACCGGTGATAGCACCGGAACTGTTTGTTACCGGGGTAGCAAAACGGATGATACCTTCAAAACGCTGGCCGTTGGGATTTTCTTTTCCGGCAAAAGCTTGCGTTTCCGGACTAAATTCCAGACCGGCATCCGCCAGGTTTGCAGGGGTGTAAAGGCCGATATAATGTGAGGGGACATAAGCGCCGATGACATCGGAGACATATATTTCACCAGGGTTAAGCTTTTTTAGTTCATTAAAATATGTTTCTGCTTTTACATATGTATTTTCCCGCAGGGAGACATTCCGCTTTTCGGGATTTAACGGGTAATTTTGTTTAGTTGAAGCAGAGGAAACCACCTTTATCAATTCATTGCCATGCAGATCAAGATAAGTTATTTCATCATAAAGCGGGACATTATTAAATTCAAATGCTTCCGCCGGGCGGGAACGGAAAGCATTTTTGTCGTTGTTTTCGGTATTGGTTGACCTTCCGGCGCTATGAAAAGGTTGTTTTTCAGTCAAAGCCCAGGCTTTTGAATCAATTGTAAGCTCCCAGTCCCCCCGGTTAAGAATCCGTCCGGTTTTTTTATTAATAAATTCCGTGAATAATTCTTCGGAAGGTTGGTAGTTAGCAAGAAATAAAAGGTCGGCATCGCGGGCATATAGGAAATCGGCGACCCGGAATGCGGCATCGGTGGTCATCCGCTCGATATTAATTGTAGTGATATCATTGATTGCATGAGTAGTCTCGTCAACGGTGAGTTCTTCAAGATTTGCCCCCAAAGCGGCGGATTGAGAGAATAAAACGATGACTAAGGCAATAATCGGGATAATTCCGGTTATTAGGTAAGCAACTATTAACCGTGGGACAATACCTAGCTTGCGGAAATAATCACCAAAGTAACGTTTGGTGTTTTTAGATTTTTTCATAACTGGCCCCTTACACAATAATCAACACAATAGAATACTTTATTATACCAATCAATAAGTAAAGAAGCAACCTATTCATGAATATTACGCGAATAAAACATTGGGTAAATAAGGTAAATTGCCAAATTTTCGCTTGCATTTTCATGAAAGGTATGATAAATTCAGAAAGTAACTACAGTTCAGCCATCAGCTCGATTTTGTTTCGCAAAATCTCGCTGTGGCAGAGCGCCATATGGATTTTCACAAAAGTTAATCTGTGAAAGCGAGCTTTCACATCTTACATTTTGAAAAATCCGCATAGCTGAACTGTAAAACATATTCTTCAGGGTCGGGTGAAATTCCCTACCGGCGGTATAGTCCGCGCGCCACCGGCAAAGCCGGGGCTGATTTGGTGAAATTCCAAAACCGACAGTAAAGTCTGGATGAGAGAAGGAGAAAAAAATGAATAATGAGTTATGGAAATCTATTTCCGAAAATGTTTTATTTCTGTTGCAGTTCTTTGGCATTGTTATCCTAATGTTTGTGATTGCATATGCCGCCGAGAAAATTATCAAAAAGCGTAATAATGATACCGAACGGATTTTTACAACGAGAAAAGTTGTTGTTATTGGTATGTTTTCAGCGCTTGCCGCAATCCTGCACATCCTTAAGTTTTCAGTACCTTTTATTGCACCGGCTTTTTATGAAATGGATTTGTCGGAAATTCCGGTTATTGTCGGTGCTTTTGCTTTCGGCCCGGTAGCCGGGGTAATGATTGAGTTTTGTAAGATTTTGCTGAAGCTTTTGTTAACAGGGACAACAACCGCATTTGTTGGCGATCTTGCGAATTTCGTGATTGGCTGCAGCTATGTACTCCCGGCATCGATTATTTATTTTTGCCGTAAGAGCAAGAAAGCGGCATTCATCGGGTGTGCAGTCGGTACAGTCAGCATTGGTGTCTTTGGAATGGTATTTAACGCTTTGTACTTAATTCCGACTTTTGCCAAGATGTTTTTCGGTAATGAAATAAGCATTATTATTAGTATGGGTAACGCGGTTCATTCGGTGATTGATTCGGTATGGACGTTAGCCTTGTTTGCGGTTTTACCGTTTAATCTTTTGAAAGGTTTGATTATTTCGGTGATTACGCTTCTTGTTTATAAGAAATTGAGCCCGATTTTGAAGAAACAGTGAGGGACTTAGGTTCATCCTAATTTAATTAACTATAAAATGGATATTGGGTTAACCGGTATCCATTTTATAGTTAATAGGAAATTCCTCCAGAATTTCTATCAAATAAAAAGCCTATCACTGAAGAGTAGTTATCAGTAATAGGCTTTTTACTAAAAATTATTTATCGTTACTCCAGATTCAACCTTTTGCTTGTCACATAATGGGTCAGGTAATACAATATCGCTGACCCGAGAATAATGAGGGCGAGATAACCAAAGATGCCCCAGTTCACGATACGAAAAACGTATTCCATGTTGCCGCTATTATTATTCATTGAATTTCTAAATAATACTCCATTATCAATCCGGCTAAAAATCCATGTACTGATGACTAAAGTAAAGGTTATCACGAAATTAACTATCATCGTTATCGCGAAAAAGAAACCGATAGCAGCAAATCCGCGATTTTTTTTCACTAATTGCCCAAGTGCGGAAGAGACATACATCATCAAAATACTAAAGACAACCGCGGAAATCGCTATTAAAGTATAAAGTGTATACGAACCAAAAACTGAAATCCCATATTCTCTGAGTTTGGCAGCAAGAGAAGGTAAGTCATTTGTGGTATCTAAACCGTTTGCGGAATTAAAGGCATAAACCAAAACCATAATACTGCTAATAAATAATAATACACTTGCACCAAAACAAATCACAGCGGTTATCAATTTGGAAACGATTATTTTGGCCGGTGTTGTTGGCAGAGTATTAGTCAAATATCCTTGATGCCCATACATGGAATTATGAAAACGCATCCACAGGTAGATACCAACCCCGGCAGTTAATAAAAATGCACCGGCAACATATGCCATGGTATATAATGCGGCGGCTAAACCCTCAAATATGCTTACGCTTGCATTGGCGGCGGTATATGATGCGGCAGAATCTCCGGGAAAATCATATTGAAAATAAACCGTTTCCACGGGATAAATAATATGAATCCCAATTACCCCAACCAAGGTTAAGCAAGCCATAAATACTGCGGCTATCGCAAGAAATTTCCAGACAGCCTTAAATTCATACTTAATTAATTTTCCTAACATGCGAATACCTCCCTGAAATAAGTATCAACCGATTTCCCTTTTTGTTCCCGGATTTCTTCGACCGTAGTATGGATAATTACCGTCCCCTTTTCTAAGAGAATTACCTCATCAAGGATATTTTCAATATCGGTAATGATATGGGTAGAAAGCAAAATCGTTGCGTTTTCATTATAATTTGCCAGAATCGTTTTAATAATATAGTCGCGGGCGGCCGGGTCAACGCCGGCAATCGGTTCATCAAGAATATAAAGTTTTGCATCGCGGCTCATTACCAGGATAAGTTGCACTTTTTCCTTTGTCCCTTTTGAAAGTGTTTTCATATTGGCGTTTGGTTCAATTTGTAAAGATTCAAGCATCTTGAGGGCTCGTTCAGTTTTAAAATCGGCATAAAAATCGGCAAAATATTCAATGATTTCATTGACTTTCATATTTTCCGGAAGATAAGTAAACTCCGGTAAATAAGAGACAGCCCCTTTGGTCACTTCACCGGGGGAATTGCCGTCGATTAAAATTGTGCCGGCGGACGGTTTGAGTAAGCCATTCAGCATTTTTATCAAGGTAGTTTTGCCGCTGCCGTTTGGCCCAAGCAGGCCGATGATTTTCCCGGGTTCAAGCGTTAGGGAAATATCTTTGACAGCAATTGGCCCGGCGGGGTATTTTTTGGTCAGGTTATTAATTTCAACTAATGTTTTAGTCATTTCCGGTTTCCTCCTTCATTTCATTTTTTAATAGAGAGATGATTTCTTTTTTTTCAAATCCAAGCTCGCTCATTCGGCTGATAAAATCGCGCACCTGATTGGCCGCAAGCTCATTTTTAGTTTTTTGAATCATTTCTGTTTCCTCCGTTACTTGGCGGCCGGTACTACGATTGGTAGTAACAAGGCCTAGACGTTCCAGCTCCGTAAAAGCACGTTGCATCGTATTGGGGTTTACCCCTGCTTCTATTGCAAGGTCCCGTACACTAGGCAACCGTGAGCCCGGGCCATATTCACCGGAGACGATTTGGATTTGTAACCGTTCGACGATTTGGGTATAAATCGGGCGGTCAGAATCTAATTTCCATGACATATTATCCTTTCCTTTCTTTGGAATACTTATCGTATCAATGTATTAAGCATCTAATACAATAGTACACTATAAAATTCTACCTGTCAACACTTTTTTTGACCATTTCTTGTTTTTTTTTATTTTTGTGGTAGAATAAAGTACGAAAATGAGGTGAGATTAAAATATGGAATTTGAAGTTAAAATGACCTCGGGAATTTTATACAATTATTTACTTAGGCAGAATTATATGAGTTTTTCCGGATGGACAGGCATTGCTTTAGGTATAATGCTGATAGTTTTTTATTTTTTCCAGGGAAGCATTTGGTTTGTTGTTGCCGGTGTGATTATTCTATTTTATCCTCCCTGGTCGCTTTTTACAAAGTCAAAAAAACAAATGCTAATTAATCCGGCTTTCAAAAAACCACTTTATTATCATATTGATGATGAAGGGGTTAAAGTTTCCCAGGGCGAAGATACGGTTTCAGTTCTATGGGAGCAGCTTTTCAGAGCGGTTGCGGCCAAGAAGAGTATCATTATTTATACTTCACCGGTGAATGCCTGGATTCTTCCGTTTCAGGATTTGGGTGAAAACGGGGATAAATTAAGAGAACTTATTAAGGCCAAAATGCCGGCAGCGAAGGTTAAATTTTAATAATGGAAAATAAAATTATCGAGACAAATAATGCCAATGAGACTTTTTTGCTGGGAAAAATGATTGGTGAAGGGGCAAAAAGCGGTGATGTAATAGCCTTAACCGGTGATTTGGGTTGCGGTAAGACAGTTCTTACGCAAGGCATTGCCGCCGGATTAGGGATTAATGAAGTCGTTAATAGTCCGACTTTTGTTATTTTGCAGGAGTATGAAAGCGGGCGCCTCCCTTTTTATCATTTCGATGTTTACCGGATTAGTGATGTCCGGGAAATGGACGAAACCGGTTATCATGAATATGTTTATGGTGACGGGGTGGCCTTGATTGAGTGGGCGAACCTGATTGAGGAAATTTTGCCGGCTGAATATATGCAGATTGAGATTAAAAAAGATTTGGATAAAGGTTTTGATTATCGCCGGATTAAAATAAAAAATGCAGGTACTATATAATGAAGGTTATTGCCCTTGACAGTTCCGGCCTTGTTGCATCGGTTGCTATCGTCGAAGATGAAATTCTGATCGCGGAATACAATATTCAATATAAAAAGACCCATTCACAAACTCTGCTTCCGATGCTTGATGAATTAAAGCGAATGACAGAGCTTTCTTTAGATAGTGTTGATGCAATTGCTTTGGCGGCCGGGCCCGGTTCATTTACCGGACTTCGGATTGGTTCGGCAACCGCGAAAGCCTTTGGTTTTGCGCTCGGTATTCCGTTGGTTGAGGTTCCGACACTTGACGGCCTTGCTTTTAATTTATATGGGACGGATAAATTAGTTTGCCCGTTGATGGATGCAAGGCGGAATCAAGTTTATACCGGGGTTTATGCTTTTGATGAATTTGACTTAATTACGCTGCTCCCCCAATATGTCGTTGATATCTCCGAAATTGTGACGGTTATCAATCAAATGGGGCGCGAAGTGATTTTTACCGGTGACGGCGCGCCGATTTATGCGGAACAGCTAGTTTCACTAGTTAATGTGCCATATAGCTTTGCCCCGGCTCATTTGAACCGCCAGCGGGCGGCTTCACTGGCAGTTCTGGCAATGAAATATATAAAAGAAGGGAAAACAGTATCCGCTGCCGGCCACAGCCCGTTTTATTTCCGTTTGTCACAAGCCGAGCGGGTTAAAGCAAGTGAAAGTGAGACGGCGGTTTTAATCAGGCCGATGACCGAAACCGATGTGGAAGAAATAAGTATCATCGAAAGCCGCTGTTTTTCGATGCCTTGGAAAGCCGCTGATTTTTTGGAAATGATTACCGCTGATTTTGCCCATTATTATGTCGCGGAATTAAAGGGAAAATTGATTGGGGCCGCCGGAATGCGAAATATTTTAGGCGACGGGCAGATAACCAATATTTTGGTTGACCTTCCTTACCGGCGCCTGGGAATTGGCCGGAAATTGCTGGAATATATGTTTAAAGACCTGGCCGGCAAAGTTGAAATGTATTCACTGGAAGTAAGGGCGGGAAACATTGCCGCAATTGGGTTATATGAAAAAATGGGCTTCAAAAAGGTTGGCGCGCGGCCGGATTTTTATGAAGCGCCGGTCGAGAATGCATTAATTTACCACTGGATTTTGTCGTAAAGTGCGGTATAATTGAGGGTACAAGGGTCCAAAAATCATATGTTTCATGATACTACAGGTGCCATTCAGGGAGGGAAACTAATGCGCATATATGAAGCACAAAAACAGGATGAAATCTTAACTGTAATCTGCAACAAATGTAAAAAAGCAATCAAAGTTGAAGGCAATATCATCAAAGAGGGTCTTTTTGAAGCCGAATACCGGTTTGGCTATTTCAGTAATAAAGATAGCGAAGTCCACTCGTTTGATTTGTGTGAAGATTGTTATGATCTGATTACGGGCGATTTTCTGATTCCCCCGGAAGTGACAGAAGTGAGTGAGATTTTGTAGGGAAATGCGATTATCTTAGAAAGGGCCGCTACCGAGCGCCCTTTTTTAATTTAATAGAAATTTCTCTGGAATTTCTATTAAATTAAAAGTCTCCGGTGGATGCGCACTCACGCGAATTGTATTATGTTGCTACGCAACCGCGCGCGGCGCGAGGGTTTGCCAAGGCAAAACCCTTTCTTGTTGCCTTTTATTAATTGTTGGTGCATAATGGAAAAGAAGTTTATTTAGCAAAGGGGTTTACTATGCTCGATGTTTGTTTACTAGGGACCGGGGGAATGATGCCGCTGCCTTATCGGTGGTTGACGTCATTGATGGTGCGTTATAATGGAAAAAATATTTTGATTGATTGCGGCGAAGGTACGCAAATTGCTTTGAAGGAAAAAGGCTGGAGCCCCAATCCAATCGATGTGATTTGTTTTACTCATTATCATGCCGACCATATCAGCGGATTACCCGGAATGCTTCTGACAATGGGGAATGCCGAACGGACCGAACCGTTGCTTTGTATTGGCCCCAAAGGCCTAAGAAGAGTAGTCACAGCTTTGCGGACGATTGCCCCGGAGTTGCCCTTTGAAATAGAATTTCATGAGCTTGCGGATAAAGAAGAAAATATTAAGCTTACCGATGATTTTTGGATTGAAGCTTTTCGCGTTGCCCACAATGTTGCTTGTTATGGTTATTCGATAAAGGTTTCACGCATTGGCCGGTTTAGTGTCGAACGGGCTGAAGCGGCGAAGATTGAGAAACGATATTGGAACCGGTTACAAAAAGGCGAAGTCATTACTACCGATGCCGGTATCCAATTAACCCCGGAGATGGTGCTTGGGCCGGAACGAAAAGGCTTGCATGTCACATACTGCACCGATACCCGCCCGGCCGAGTCAATTGTGCGGAATGCCAAAGATGCCGATTTGTTTATTTGTGAGGGTATGTACGGCGAGTACGAGAAGCAGGAAAAGGCCAAAGAATATAAACATATGACTTTTTATGAAGCTGCCCGCCTGGCAAAAGCCGCCGGTGCGAAATCTTTGTGGCTGACCCATTACAGCCCTTC
>WRAQ01000038.1 GCA_009780115.1 Lachnospiraceae bacterium | reverse complement strand
CATCGCCCTTTTCGCTGCTTCGGCAATTAATCTTTATACCCCGATCGTCACAAGGGAAATCATTGCAATGATGGAATCCGGCGAATACATAAACGGGATGGATACCGTTACCAAACTGGCACTATTTTTATTATTGCTTTTTGCGTTACGAGGGGTTTGCCTGTTTTTAACCGGTTATCTGTCACATGTGGCCTCATGGCGGCTTGTTGCGAAAATCCGCAGTATGTTGTACAGCCACTTTCAAAAACTTTCGATGAATTATTACCATGATAAGCAAACCGGCCAGTTGATGTCGCGAGTTGTTGCCGATACCGCTACTTTCGAAAGTATGATCGCTCATGCCATCCCCGATTTGGTTACTAACATAATTACTTTGGTTGGTGTTCTCATCATAATGCTTATTATTAACCCCCTTCTTGCCGCCCTTATTTGCATCCCTATCCCTTTTCTTGCGTTGATGCTCTTTATTTTACGTAAGCTCCGAAAATATTTCCAGATGGGGCAGGAAAAAATCGCTGAATTAAACGGGATGTTACAAGATAATTTTTCCGGAATGAAAGAAATACAAATTTTCAATAAACAAACCCATGAATATGAACGTGTAGACCACAAATCCAATGACCACGCCACAGCATTAATCAAAGCACTTTTTTATTCAGGCATCCTCAATCCGGCGGTTGGTTTCATTGCCTCAATCGGCACAATTATTGTTCTTATTGCCGGCCCGAGGCTCGCTATTACCAGTGGTCTGAAAATTTCCGACATTGTTGCGTTTCTTTTATATTTAGGTTTATTTTATGCCCCTATTTCACAGTTAACGCGGATTGCCGAAGATATGCAAATGGCTTTAGCCGGTGCTGAGCGGGTTTTTGAAGTGCTGGATACCGAGCCTGATATTAAGGATAAATTAGGAGCCCGCAACGTTACGGAATTATCGGGGCAGTTAAGTTTTAAAAATGTATCGTTTGGGTATAAAGATGAAATGACGGTACTTGATAATGTCAGTTTTGACATAAGCCCCGGTGAAATGGTGGCGATTGTCGGGCCAACCGGAGTTGGCAAAACAACTATCTCGGCTTTGATTACTCGTTTTTATGACCCTGATAGCGGAAATATTACAATGGATAATATTGATATAAGCGAGATGAAACTATCAAGCTTAAGGAATCATCTTAGTTTGGTTTTGCAAGATGTCTTCTTATTTAACGGCACTATTTTTGAAAATATTGCCTATGGCAGCGAAACTGCTTCGAAGGGGCAAGTCAAAAAAGCGGCAGAAACTGCCTGTATTGCCGATTATATTGAATCCCTGCCGGAAGGATATGATACCATTATCGGCGAGCGGGGTGTCCGTCTTTCCGGCGGGCAAAAACAACGGATTTCGATTGCGCGGTCGGTATTACGTAATTCGCCGGTTTTGATTTTGGATGAAGCCACTTCGGCAGTTGATACAGAAACAGAACTGGAAATAAAAAAGGCCATCAACGCCATCGCCGGTACCCGGACACTTATTGTTATTGCCCACCGGCTTTCAACTGTACGTCAGGCGGATAAAATCATTGTTTTGGAGAATGGCCGTATCGTTGAGCAAGGTAATCATGAAGAATTGCTGAAATTGGGCGGAACTTATGCGAAATTATGCGGGGTACAGTCGTGAGTGACATTCTGATTTCGTGTGCAGACCCTTAAAAACGTCGTTACTAGGTTTCGTATTTCAGAAACCGTAAGTAACACAACTATTTTTCACGAGCGAGAGTGCATCTGTCCTGCGACGAAGTGCAGAGATGTCATACGCGGATAACCATTTGCGCCGCCAACTTTTTCTTACAATAATGATAAGCAGGGACAAGGAAAATATCGGCAAAAATCCATGCAAGCGGGCTGGCAAACGCGGCGGCAGTGAACCCGAAATAAGGAACGAGGAAAAAAGCCGCAAATGCCCTGGCAATCATTTCGCAAATCCCGGCAACTATCGCAAGTGTACCAAAACCCATTCCTTGAATTAGGAAACGGTATATAACCACTAGGGCTAAAGGGATATAGAAAGCAGTCATAATCCGTAGAAATAAAAGCGAATCATTAAGAATATGCGTTTCTGATTTATCAATAAATAGCATTATCAGGTCTTTCCCAAAAATCCAAATGATTATATATGCTGTAAATGAATATACTACCGCAATTATAACGCTTGCTTTAATTCCGGAGTTAAGACGATCCAAGCGCCCGGCCCCGACATTTTGCCCGCCGAAAGTAGACATCGCGTTGCCGAGGGCATCAAAAGCGCAGCTAAAAAAGATACTTACTTTTACAGCGGCGGCGATTGAAGCAACAGCGGCTGAACCAAGGGTATTAACTGCTGATTGAAGGATAACCGAACCAATCGCCGTAATCGAATATTGCAGGCCCATCGGAATCCCCATTCCGCACAACGTGAATGCCAAAGATGACTGCCAGCGCCATTCATCTTTTTTTATTTGCAGAATCGGAAACTTTTTCATTAGAATAATCAAACACAAAATACCGGAAGTAAATTGAGAAATCACGGTTGAATATGCTACTCCGGCGGTGCCGCTATTTAAACCAACGACAAATACTATATCCAGAATAATATGTAATACCGAAGAAACGATTAAGATTTTCATCGGCGTTTTCGAGTCACCGATTGCCCTCATTACCCCGGCTAAAAGATTGTAAAGGAATACAGTCGGGATACCAAGGAAAATAATGAAAATATATGAATAAGCATAGTCATAAATATCAGCAGGCGCTTTCATTATCGTTAAGATATTACCGGCAAAAGTTGCGGTTATAATCGTTATTACGATGGCAAAGGCAATTGATAACCATACGCTGTTAGCAATAAAACGGCGCATCATCACATAATCACCGGCGCCGAATTTTTGGGCGACCGGAATCGCAAAACCGCTGCACAGGCCAATACAAAGGCCGATAATCAAGAAATTAATCGCACCGGTCATACCTACGCCGGCTAAAGCACCTACACTAATAAAACGTCCGACAACAATCATATCAACGATAAGATAAAGCTGCTGCATCCAAAAACCCAACACTAAAGGGACGGAAAAACTCAAAATAAGGCGCATTGGCGACCCTTCCGTCATTTTTCTTGTTGTGTCTTTTAACTTTGTCTGTTCTTCACTCACTGGGATTAACGCTTTCTAAATAGAATTTTGACATCATTATTCGCCGCAATTGTTCCGCGAGGTACGGGCGATTTGTTTGGCGGCAAGGTCGGCAATTGTCACTCCATCGATAACATTGCTAACTGCAGCATTCAGTTGCTTCCAAACATCAAGGGTTTCACAAGTATCGCAACCCCCGCACTCACCAACGTCGTTTTCAACCAAGCATAAATTCCCCTCGGTCAGACGAAGAATCATACCAACAGTATAAAATGAAGCATCCTTCGCCAGCCAGTATCCACCCTGAGCACCACGGGTGCTTTTGACAAAACCGGCTTTTTTAAGGATACTAATGATTTGTTCGAGGTATTTTTCCGATATATCTTGTCTTTTTGCGATTTGGTTGACCTTGGTCGCTTCGCCGGTATTATTTGATGCAATATCAATCATGATACGTACTGCATACCGGCCCCGGGCGGTGATTTTCATGGCCGCTCCTTTTACTTGTTGCTTCGGATAAAATACCTTTACCCGAAACAAACGCCTTTGCTTTGATTTCCATCTTACATTTTAATTCCTGCTATGTCAAACAGAACCAACGTTCTGGCCGACATGGAAAAGCAGATTACTAAACGCAACTCACCCATTATTTAATGCAACTAACCTGCCATAATTGCCAAGTCATTGTTTTGCCCTTGCATTATACCGCTCATTAAAACTATTATAGTAAGTAAGGCAGATAATTTATCTCGCAGGAACCTTAGGCCGCCTTCTTCTGAAACATAGTAAGGAAGGCAAAAACATCTTGCAGTCGCCTTAGGCCGCCTTCTTCCCAAGACAAAATGTCCGCTATTACCGATTAGGCCGTAGCGACGGAAAGAGTTTATTGCCTGACTTACGATATTAATAACTTACGATATTAACTGATAACGACATTAACAGACTTACGACATTAGCTTAAAAAGCAAAACCAAAGGAGCAAAAAATGGACTCAATTATCACTATCAAAAACCTCAAAAAAAACTACGCCACTTTAACCGCAGTAAACGGAATTGACTTTTCGGTTGAGCGCGGAAAATTGTTTGCTTTCCTTGGCCCGAACGGAGCTGGAAAAAGTACGACAATAAATATTATCTGTACCCTGTTAAAACCTGACCACGGCGAGATTTTGATTGATGGGCTAAAAATAGGAAAAGACGATGATGCAATCCGGCGGCGAATAGGCGTAGTTTTTCAGGACAACGTTCTGGATGACCGCCTAACCGTCAAAGAAAATTTGACAGTCAGGGCAAAGTTTTATATGAAAAACCGGGGGCAAATCCGCGAATCAATAAAAAGAGCCGCCCAAGTTGCCGGAGTCGATGATTTTATTAACCGGCCGTATGGTACACTTTCCGGCGGCCAGCGCCGCCGTGCCGATATTGCCAGGGCTTTATTGAATACACCGCAGATTTTATTCCTTGACGAGCCGACCACCGGCCTCGACCCGCAAACCCGCAAAAGTGTTTGGGACATGGTCTCCCGCTTACAAAAAGAATTGAATATGACCGTTTTCCTCACCACCCATTATATGGAAGAAGCCGCCATGGCTGACAATATCATTATTATCAATAACGGTGAAATAGCGGTTAGCGGTACACCTTATGAGCTGCGGGAAAAATACAGTGCCGATTTGCTGAAAATCAAACCGCACAGCGATTTTGTAACTGACTTGCGTGAGTATTTGACTTCCAGCGGATATGAGTGGTATGAAAAAGAACAGATTATTCAAATTAAAATAAAAGACAGCCGGCAAGCGATTGAGATTTTGGGTCACAGCCGGGACTGGATTGCCAGTTTTGAAAAACTTAATGGCACGATGGACGATGTTTTTCTTAACGTCGCCGGCCGGGAATTAGATTAGGAGGATGATAGAAAAATGATTAATTTAGCAAACCGAAACTTAAAAATGTATTTACGTGACCGAAGTGGTGTCTTTTTTTCTTTGCTTGCGATATTGATTATCATTGGACTATATGTTTTATTTCTAGGCGACCAAATGAAATCCGGTTTCATCAGTGAAGTGCCGGGCGGAAGCCTTTTGATTGATATTTGGGTAATGTCCGGGATTATCGCCGTGACAACATTTACGACCGCCCTAGGTGCTTGCAGTATTATCGTTGAGGACCGGGTTAAAAAGAATTACAAGGACTTTATGTCGTCCCCCTTACGCCGGTGGCAAATAGTCGGCGGATATGTCCTAAGCGCTTGTGCCGTTGCGCTGATGATGTGCGTTGCTATCTTTGTTGTGGTGATAATTTATCTCACCGCCAACGAAATGCCGCCTTTATCCTTAAAAAGCATTCTTAAGATACTTGGCATCATGTTCCTTTCGGCTTTATCCTCAAGTTCAGTTGTGCTTTTTGTCACTAGCTTTATAAAGACAAACGGCGCTTATGGCAGTGTCAGTGCTTTGCTTGGAACCTTGATTGGCTTTCTTACAGGAATGTATTTTCCGGTTGGGATTCTTGCGGATAATATTCAATGGTTGATAAAACTGTTCCCGACTTCTCATGCTTGTGTGCTTCTAAGGCAAATTATGATGGAAGGACAGATGGTACTGACTTTTGCCGGTGCCCCGCCGGAATATCAAAACGATTTTGAAAAAGTTATGGGGGTGGTATTCACCTATGGAAATTATACCGGAACGCCGGGATTTCATATCGGGGTTTTAGTTGTAACAACGCTGATCTTTTCGGTACTTGCGATAATAAATATGTCGCGCAAAGCTAAAGTCTAAAACGGCTGCCCGGCAACGACCGTTTTTGAAGAATTGCACCTATTGTAAAGCAAGATTAGCATTATCCCCTTAAATGATTTACTTGGCCCGCATAATGATATATCATAAGAATATGAAAATTAGTATTGAAGAAATCCCGGGCGCCCGGGAAGAGGAAATCGTCATCCGATGCCATGCAATTGATGAAGGGATTTACCAGATTATCAACCGCATAAAAACACCCGAAGATACGGTTATCGGCTTTCTGGGCAATCAAATTCACCGGATTAGCCCAAGGGATGTCTTCTATTTTGAAGCTGTCGATAATAAGGTTTTTATTTATACAAAAAACGAAGTTTATGAATCAAAGCAAAAGCTTTATGAAATTGAAGAAATGTATGGAAGCCGGTTTTTCCTGCGGACATCAAAGTCGATGATTATGAATATAAAGAAAATTAAATATGTCAGCCCTGCTTTTAACGGGCGTTTTGAAGCTTGTTTTATTAATGACGAAAAACAAATTATTTCCCGCCAATATGTCGGGGCATTGAAAAGTAAGCTAATGTTATAAAAAACTGACGCTCGGCGGCGTCAGTTCTAAGAGAATTACTGCGTAATTCTCCATAAATGGTTTATGTTGTTGCTTTATATTTTATGAATAAAAAAAGGAAGAGTTATGACGATTAAAAATATTTTACGCAGTATGCTAAACGATTATTTCATCATCTGCACCGGTATTATTGCCTGTCAGTTAGTATTGCGCTCGATTTACGCCCCTGATAATGACCTTACTTTAAATGAACTAGTCTTTATTCTTTTCGGTGGTGCAATTTTTACCCTGCCACATTTATCCTTTCTGTCAAATAAAGAACTTAGTATAAGGCAATGGAAAAAACGCCGGGTTATTCACTTTATCGTTTTGGAAATCACTGTCGTTTGTTGCGCTTATTTATTTGGCTGGCTTGAAGGTGCCAATCTGCTTGAAGTTTTAACTTTGATGCTTTCCGTTCTTGCCGTTTATGTTTTAGTCTGGCTGATTAGCTGGCAGATTGATAAAGGCAGCTCCGAATTGATTAACCGTAAACTTGCTGAATTTCACGAAGCCGATGAAGAAACTGCAAATATTGAACGCCATTTCGATAAATAACAGGTGTTATTTATTCCTGTCCCTTGTAAATATTGAACTCAAAATTACCATAAACCAACCGGCAAAAATTGCAATGTCGCCAAGATTAAAAACGATATTCCGGATTGCTTTCGGATAATTAAAGCTGAAATAATCAACAACATATTTTCGCATCAGACGGTCATAGGTGTTTGAGTAAGCCCCGCCGACTTGCAGTGACAGCCCGGTTTTAAGAAGCGGGTTGTCTTTTTTTATCAATACATAATAAAAATATAATTCCAGCATACCGGTCGTGATAAAGGAAGCTATCGCGATTTTCTTTTGATGGGATTCCGCGATATTCATCGGAAGGCCGCGGTTATGATGCTTACTTAAGGTGATAAAGCGGCCAAAGGGCTTTTTCCCCTGCATACCCTGCTCAATACGATTTTTGAAAAACATATCGGTAAAAAATACAATTATGGTAATAAGGATATATTTTAGGTTTTTCATATGGCATCCCTTTCATTATCGGTATTTATTATTGTAAAACCACTTCAATCACAACCGGTTCCCCCTTGCATGAAAGCAATCCGCCCTCAACACGAACTTCACTTCCGTCAATAAGGTTTGTATATGTTCCTTCCGGTACATCGATACGACTAATAGATGCTCTTCCTTTCCCGCTGAAAACGCCGACTAATTTTTTTCCAATCCCTGTGTGGGAAGCAATGATAATATCGTTTCCTGGGGTGCTTACCTGATAGTTGCTTTCTGCAAATAACGGGTTCTTTTTCATTTGGTATAATTTAAAAAGAAAGGCCGACAAATCGGTTCCTGTATTCCAATCTACTTTATCCTCATCAAAAAGACTTGGACGGAACACATTTCCTGTCTCCTGGCCGGCATAAAGAAGTGTCATTCCTTTTTGGAAATAGTTAAAAGCCGTCCAGTTGCGTAAAGAGATTTCATCGGGAATAATAAATTTGGCGCGGGGGCGGTCATGATTTTCTAAAAAACGAAGTTTGACATAATTGTCAGGATAAATATGTTCCTGCATGTTTATCATCTTAGCATAAAATTCGAGAGTACTTTTTCCTTCAAGATAATCAACAAAGTCATTAAAAATATCATAATCATAACAAATATCGAATGCCTGATACAGTTCGGAGTCTGAAAGGCTAACCATTCCACGGGAACGATTATCCAAAGTGAATGCCGGTTCAACCGATTCGGCAAGCCAAATACAATCAGGATTTATTTCTGCTACCTCTCTTCGGGCGCGAAGCCAAAATTCAAGCGGAATTAAAGGCGCGACGTCACAACGGAAGCCGTCTACAATATCAGCCCAAATCTTCATCGTATCAATTAGATAATCCCACAGTGCCGGCTTATTAAAATCAAGGTCAATAATATCGTACCATTCGCCTATCTTATTACCGAAATTTCCGTCTTCTTTTTTGTAAAACCATTCGGGGTGGTTTTTGGCAAGCCATGAATCCGGCGAGGTATGGTTGTATACAATATCAATTATACATTTCATCCCGCGGGCATGTATTGCCCTTACTAATGATTTAAAATCAGCCAACGTCCCAAGTTCGGGATTGATTGCCCGGTAATCCTTGTTGGCATAGGGGCTTCCCAGAATACCTTTTCGTTTCACTTCTCCAATTGGGTGAATCGGTAACAGCCAAATAATATCGGCCCCTAAACTGCGGATGCGGTCAAGGTCTTTTTCTAAAGCTTGAAAAGTACCCTCTTTGCTGTGATTTCTGACATAAACGGAATACATAATCATGTTGCGAAGGTCTTTTGATGTAGTGATAGCCATATTTTCACCTGCTTCTAAGAGCACATTATATTTTGCCCTCAATTTAATTTAACATATTTTTTTGCTTTTTAGCAAGCGAATTAAAATTCTTGCTTTTGGAAAATAAAAAAACCGGCTATAAGACTGGGAAAGGTAATTGAACTAAAAAATATAAGAATATCGGCCGCCAGTTTATCATCTTGTACAGCTATATTAATTATCGCCCGATAGTGCAAATCAAGATAAGAAAAATAGTTAATCAGGTTTGCAGGGATATCTACTGCCGACAACCATCTAAACAATAAAAACAAAACTATTAAAAAGGCGGTTAAGTGGGAATATTTTTTTAATACTACGGCCATAAATATCAATAACGACATAATAGTAATTAAAATCACCCATTGAAACATAAGGATAGAGGCCATTTTTGATATCCGGTTCCATAATATCCCCATGTTTCGCATATTGACCATTATTATCACTATACTATAAAGCAAGTGCATTATTGTGACGGCAAAATATGTTATGATACTTTTTGCAATAAATAGTTTTACCCGGCTGCCGCTTGTTATCAGCAAATATCTTAGTTTATTTTCAGCATACTCAGTACACCAAATATATCCTACTATTAAAAAAGTCAAAATAAAAAATATATCTACCAACGGTATTGTTTGGTCAATAAATGATTCCGGTATATCACTTCCTAAAGCTACGCCAACAGATAATGTTAAGATAAAAGTTGCAATCAGTGAATATCTATAAATATTACTAAGAAATAATTTGTATCCTTCAGATTTGATGTGATTTATCATGTTATGCCTCCCGTTTTCTAAATGTAAGATACCCCATCATTATAAAAAGGACTGTTAACAGTATTGTTGCAGCTAAAAAGCTAAAACTAAAATCCGCCCCCCAAGTATATCGCTCGCTTAGATAGTGAAATAGAAATTTCCCATTGCCGATTGGCCAAAAACGAGTTATGAGTAAGCTAATTAAAACTAAGGCATTCAGCAAATATCTTTGTTTGAAAAAGCTTGCAAGAAACAAGATAAATCCGATATTTACTAAATTTATCAACAAATGAATGATATAACGGTTAGCGTATTCGGCAAGTTCTTGGGTGCTTGGGAAAGCGCCGTTAAATAAAAGCGTATATCCCACACCGAACAAATAACAGAAAAATTGAAAGATTACCGCAAGGATAATAACCAAAAGCCATTTTGAGAAAAACACTAATTTCCGGGGATAATAAGGTAAAATATCTTTCATTGTATCATTAGAATAATCCAACGCAAATACCGAAGTCGCGACAATTGCTACGAATAGAAATATAATGCCGAAGTCAGCGGTTGAAAGTTCGATTATTTCTTTGCTGCTTAGTTCCCTTGGATTAATTGCCGGTGATACCCAAGTAAGGAGGCTAAATATAAAATAAGCAATTATTAATAATATTGTTTGTTTGTCACGCAAAAGTTTGTAAATATCTGATTTTATTATTGAACCCATATTTCCCTCCTTTAACGTCCTATCACGCTTAGAATATATTCTTCTGCGCCAGATGAAGTCGTTTTTACGTCCTGCACCTCAATACCTTTCTGCGACAAAGATGCAAATATTTTCCCCATATCAATATTTTCATTACTCATTAATATTGAATCGTTATGCTTATTGTAGTGAACATCATTAAATAATAGTTGCAAGGTTTCCAAACCTAAAGCAATGTCAGATAATTTAATTTCCAATGATGAATTTGTTTTTTGTTTAAGCTCACCGGCTGTAATTTCTTCCATAATCTGCCCATTCGCAAGAAGGCCAAAGCGCGTACTGATTTTTTGCAACTCGGTAATATAGTGACTGGAAATAATGAAAGTTATGCCGTTTTCCTTGTTAAGCCGGTCAATTAGCTCTCTAAATTCAACAATGCCATTCGGATCCAACCCATTAGTTGGTTCATCAAGAATAACAAATGATGAATCGCCGCAAATTGCCCGCGCAATACCCAATCTTTGCTTCATGCCCAAAGAGAACTTACCAACTTTTTTTCTACCAACCCCATAAAGGCCAACTTTTTCTAAAGACGGTTTTATTCTCGCTTTGTTGATACCTCTTAAATAACAGTAGGCCGTCAAATTCTCATCAGCAGACATATGGGAATAAAATGCCGGCATTTCGATTATCCCTGATATAGATTTGCGGTTATGATAAAGTTCCCGCATATCTTTTGAACCAAACAATGAAATATTCCCGCGATTTGCGTTTGCTAAACCAAGCAAAATTCTTAAAAATGTGGTTTTGCCGGCTCCATTCTTTCCTACAAAACCATAAACATCACCCCGGTATACTTTCATATTAAAATCATCTAAAACCACATTATTTTTGTATGACTTGCTTATACCCCTTGCATCCATAATCAAATCCATAAATACCTCCAAGCTATTATTGCCCCTTATAGTTTATCACTTATTTTTGGCCTTTTACACTTTTCATAATCAATGTAGTTATCTTACTGATAATACCTATGCAGATAAAAATTAAAATATTTATATTGCTGCTGATTGCTTGCCATAGAGTTGCACCCGAACCCAATTCACCGATGAACATAATAACCAGCCGGTTAATAAGTATGCTTATAAAATACAATAGTACACTGACAAAAGCAATGCAAAATAAGATATATACAATACTATCTTTGTTAATTTTTCCTTTGAAAAGGTTGAGGACATGAGCAAATGAACTCTTCCGCAAATTCGGGGCTTTAAGGATGGTGGTCAAAATATAATAACCGTCACTTATAAATATAGGAAATAAACTCATGATGCCCAATACTAAATTTACAGTTACTGCTGTGATAAAAAATAATTGCAGATAATTAGATGTAATATTTGCTAATGCAAAACTCACTATTCCCAGGAAAAGATTCATTACTGCCCCGGAAGCCCAAATTGCGATTCTTTTCTTTGGCTCTATAAAATATAAACCGGCCAGCCTGACATAAACCATTGGTGTAACATAAGCGTATAGCGCAATTGTAATCGTCTCCGGCTTTATACCATATTTGTACGCTGTAACAACATGGGAAAACTCATGCAAAAATACGCTTATTAATGACACAATTACATAGAATACGATTGCCGTTGCATTTGTCAAAAGCGGTGTCCAGTTTATTGTATTAAAATTGATATTGCTAAATGCAAGCACCCCGGTCATAACAGCGCAAATCACTGCCATTGATAAAATTACTGCCCGCATATGCACCGATAAAAACTCTACATATTTTTGTATTTTATGAAGCTTTATTGTGAAAATATTGACCATAAAAATCTCTAATTCTTTGAAACTTTTTTTCACAAAAACCTCATCAGGGTCATCATACTTTAGGAAACCATTTTCCTTGCAAAGTTCATATAGTTTTTCAACATCAACTTTTATGTTATATTTATTCACTAAGGCATCTTGAATTTCTTCAAAAGTAAGGCTGCCATCCATATGTTTTAGGACCGCTAAAATCGCATCCTTTTGCTGTTCATTAACGAATATATAATTATCAATCTTTTCATTTCCAATACAGTAGGTAGTAGTATCTTTTTTTTGAAATAAAATCTCACATCTGATATTGCCTATCGCTTCCGGATAAGTTTGCATAATTTCACCTCGCTTCCGATAAATATATGAGTGTCTTTTCAAGACTTTTCTTGACCATACGGCAATGTGTTTCTGAGGGTTTATATGGATCACCCGTTTCAAAGTAATTCACCCCTAAACATCCATAACAGATAGAATTTGCAAAGCAAGTTGAACATTCCGGCAAATCATGGGTGCTTTTACCGTAATAATATCTGCGGATTTTACCTATTTGCGCTTTGACATCTTCCAATGGGGCATTTACATTTGCAATATGAAAATCTTCTTGGTCTGTAAAATAAAAACATGGGTAAATATCTCCGTTTACAGACACTGAAATTGTACCATAACCCGCTGAACATACATTTGTCCTAGGCTGTTTTTTTTGTAAGCTGTCAATCATCCGCCCAACAAAAGAGTAATCAGCTTTTTCATTAATATCAGAATCAATAAAGGCATCATCTATTGATTGGATAAAAGCATCTTCGTTTTTTAACTTCAAGTCATTTTTATCCGTAGAAACAGGTGTCAGATGAACAGGTAATTTACCAAATTCAAATTGAAGCTTTTTTATTACATCGGTAACTGAAATCTCATTATCAACGTGAGCTTGTGTATAAACAACTTCCAATTGCGAAGGCTGCTTTGCTACTTCTCTTAAAATATTTACATTTTCTTTTATTTTATCATAGGTTTCATTCCCATTATTGAATGGGCGTAAGTTATTCTGCATATCTTTTTGGTCAATACTCAAGGTTACGCTTATATCATATTTTTGGATTAATGCTGCAAGCTTTTCGTCCATTACAGTCCCATTTGTAATCATACCGATTTTGGTATTTAAACCATTATCGGAAATATATGCTGCGACCCTTTCTATTGCTTCAATGTTTAAAGTCGGTTCACCGCCAAACAAGCTGATGACATCTATTTTTTCAAACATCCCAAAAAACGTATACAGGATGTTATCTAGCATCTCCATTGTTATGTTACCTGCATTTGATAAATAATTGCCTCCTTGCGCATAACAATACTTGCATTTCAAATTGCAATTATTACTGATGTGTATCACCAGCCTGGGTAAATATCCGTCCCATTCATCAGTTGGATATTTTTTAACGGCTTTTTCATTATTAACCAGCTTATTATATATTGATTTGTAAATGTCTTCGTTAACGTCGGGAAATATACTCTCTACTTCGGAAAGGCACTTTCCTTCACATATTAATTCTGATAATTTTACAACGTTTTCATTTGCTTTGAAAAATTTTAAAGTATCAGGAAGGTAAAGTAAATATTTATTCTCGTCATAATTTATTGAGTGCATTCTCACAGCTTGTTCCTCCTTTTAAGTTGTACTGCTAAATTACAGTTGCTTTCCGTGCCGCCGCCAAAGGGAATCGCAATTAAGACAATTCCCCCTGCCGTACCGCACTAATACTGATATTAATTTGTTATGTTTACTAACCGCAAACAACACCCCAATGACCGCTAGTGCAACCAGCACACCATATTCCAAAAGTAGGGGCGATAGTATCTTCTAATGTTTCAATACCATCGAGTTCAATTTCAATAAGTTCAAACTTTTTATCCATGGTTGTCTCCTTTCTGAGTCAATGACTCTTTTCCAAATCAGTTCAGGATTCCGTTACTGTTGAACTTATGGTATCATGGTTTTTTCTATCTGCGGAAATCGGGAAGCAATTGTATATTTTCTTGGAATGAAATGTCAGAAACACAAAAAAACCGCCCGGCTGGAGGTTAATTACTAGAATTAAGAATTAATCATGATTGATATATAATAGTAGACGGGACGAAAATAAATTATCGGAATGGGTTATATTAATAATACCGCTATATTTTTCAATTGATTTACGTATGTTTTTCAGACCATAACCAAGGCTTTGATAGTTCCGTTTTGAAGATAATAATTCACCGCTTAAACTTACAATTTTGCCCGCGAAGGAATTTTCCAAGTGTATTATAAGCCTGCCTTTGTTATAAGAAATTTGCAAAGACAATTGCTTTGCTTCTGATTTGCTTGCTGCATATATTGCATTATCCAATAAATTTCCTAAAATTACGGCCACATCAGATACTTCGATGTTTAAATTCGAAGGAACCATAACATCAACTAAAGTCATTATTCCACTCTCCTTAACATCACGCAGTTTGTAATTGATGATGCTATCAAAAGCTATATTTCCGGTTTTGCTGTAACCAACGTCAGTTGCAACATTTCCGATAAGTGTATTAACATAATTACTAGCATTATCCAACTGTCCATGATTTATATATTCTCCGAGGGCAGACAAATAATTAACAAACTCATGTCTGAATGATTTAAAATCTTCTAATGAATCTTGCATTAAATGACATTGAGAAAAATAATATTCTTTTTCTTTTTCATTAAGAATTGCCTTTAATTTATCCTCAAAAGACTTTGACAGCAAATCGTGCAGATAAAATGCCAGTATATTTATCGTGAATATCGCTATTATTGCCGATATTACAATAAAATCGCTTTTGCCTGACAAACTCAATACTATGACCGTTAAATATATTGAAATCAGCGGTATGGCAAAAGTCGAAACCCAAAATATCATATTTAAAGTATTAACTCTTCCAATAGAACGCAAGTTTTGTGCTATGATAGATACTAGATAAAACAAAAGCCCCATTGTTATAAAACCAAAAATCCCCGTATTGACAGCCCCATCCAATGTATCTGTAAAAAGTATATCTGACAGGCTCATCACAAAAATATCATTACCAAGGGCGATTAAGTATATCAAAGATACAGCAACCAGCCGCATAAAAAGTTTAGATTTATAATTAATCGTTATCACAAATAAAGAAATAAAAGTTAAAATCAGATTGAGAAAAGGGGAGCTTGATAAAAAATAAATAGAACTTGCTATCACCGGATAAGCAGTATAGGTTGTTAAAAAAACAAGGATTGAAGTTCGTCTTTTTTCAAAAAATGCCCGCATAAATCTCTCTAACGCAAACATAATGAAAATATTTGAAACAATAACAACCATATATACAGCCATTTCATCTCCTCCTTACTTCTATCTCACTTTGCAGCTCCCTTATTTTCTTTCTTTTTGGTCTGCTAATTGGTAAAGTAGTTTTGTCCGTTAATTCAATCTGTTCATATTCAAATACCGCGATATGGTCGTAATTGACAACATATGATTTATGGATAAAAAGGAAATCAAATTTTTTAAGCTGCTCCTCAAAAACGGAGCCAATACTTCCATAAAATTCTTCTGATTTTTCATTCCTAAGGTGGATAATAATCTTTTTCCCCATGCTTTCTAAATACAAAATATCTTTAATTTTAACTTTGAATGTATCATGTCCATACTTGTAGGTAAAAACATCAGACCAGAAGCCTGCTAACTTTAAGAATTTTTGCATAACCTTTTCTATCATTTGGCCGTTTATCGGCTTGAGTAGAAAATTAAGCGGATTATTTTCAAACAATTCAAGGGCATAATCCGGCTTTGCTGATATGTAGACAATTTGAGTAAGTTCATCTTTAAGTTTGTCGCGAATGATTTTGCCTACCTGCACACCATTTATTTTAGGCAGTTCAATATCCAAAAAAATAATCTCAAAGCAAGTTCCTGATGTTAATACTTTGCACAAAGATTCCCCTGAAAAATAAACTTCTGTTTCCAGCTTTATCCCCAACTGTTTACAAGTTTTAATCAATAAATCTTCAACTTGAAACGCCGTCTTTTCTTCGTCTTCGCAAATCGCAATATGCAATATCATAAGCTCCTCCCGGCTCAATTCTCTGTCTTATTTTTAATTGTAACACATTTTGACAGAAAGTAAAGCAATTAAATGACAACTTATTTTTAACAACAAAAAAGGCCGCCCAATTTTTCAATTCAAGCGGCCTTTTTATAAGCAACTATGCAAATCATTTAAGGAGAATTGCAACTCTGCGAAGCTGAGTTTTCGCAATTCGCTTAGAACTGGTGCCGCCGGGCATCAGCTTTTACGCTTTCGCTGCAATCTCTGCTTTAAGTTTTTCGGTTAACCCGGGCAGGATTTTTTTGTAGTCGCCTACGATACCATAGTCGGCAACATCAAAAATCGGGGCGGTTTCGTCTTTGTTAATCGCGATGATTAAGTCGGACTCTTCCATTCCGGCTAAGTGCTGAATCGCACCGGAGATACCGACAGCGATATAAAGATTGGGGCGGACGGTTTTTCCGGTCTGGCCAACTTGGAAATCTTTGGCTTTCCAGCCCGCATCTACAACAGCGCGGGAGCAGCTAACAGTGCCGCCAAGTTCTTTCGCAAGGTCTTCCAGCATATAGAAGTTTTCCGGGCCGCCAATACCACGGCCGCCGGAGACGAGAATCTTCGCATCCATGATATCAACGATATTTGCTACGGATTTAACGATATCGAGGATTTCGACGTAGTTGACGTTTTCTTCAAAGGTAAGCTTAACTTCTTCGATAACGGCTTTGGCATTTTCATTTTTTTCTAATTTCTGCATAACACCGGGGCGGACAGTCGCCATCTGCGGACGGTGGTCCGGGCAGGCAATCGTAGCGATAGTATTACCGCCAAAAGCCGGACGGGTCATCAGCAGTTGGTTGTGTTTGGTTTCCTTGCCGGGAATCGGGTTAAGCGGGAAATCACCGATATCAAGTTGGGTACAGTCAGCGGTAAGGCCGGTGTGGATCCGGGCACAAACGCGGGGGGCAAGGTCACGGCCGACTGCCGTTGCACCAACTAAAACAACGTCAGGTTTGTACTGATTAATAACAGCGGAAAATGCATGGGTATAAGGTTCGGTACGGTATTCCTTTAGAACCGGGTCTTCGACAATGATGACTTTGTCCGCACCGTAAGCGGCGAGGCGGTCAGCCTGCCCTCTGATATCGGCACCGATTAAAACCGCAGTAACATCGCACTCTAAGTCTTTGGCAAGTCTTTTACCTTCGCCAATCAGCTCAAGGCCAATCCCTAAGGCAACATTATCAACCTGCTCCGCAAAGACAAATACGCCTTTATATTCTGATGTGTTCATATTTTATCTCCTTTAAACGACATGTTTTTCTTTGAGTTTCGCGACAATGTAATCAATCGATTCGCCCGGGTCAAGATTGACGGTTTCGCCAACACCTTTACGGACTTTGTCCGATGCTTTGGCAATTTGAGTCGGTGAACCCTTAAGGCCTAAGTCAGAATCTTTGACGTCAATCAGTTTGTCCCGCCCCCATACCGTGATTTCGGCTTTGCAAGCATCAAAAATACCGCCGGGTGTCATATAACGGGGCTCATTCAGTTCCGCAAGCGCGGTCAAAAGGCAAGGCATTTTCGCTTTAATGATATGATAACGGTCGTCATA
Source organism: Lachnospiraceae bacterium (assembly GCA_009780115.1). Classification (GTDB taxonomy): domain Bacteria; phylum Bacillota; class Clostridia; order Lachnospirales; family Lachnospiraceae; genus UBA935. The sequence continues at coordinate 12,844 of WRAQ01000038.1, read as the reverse complement.
TTGACGGTTAATAATAAGGTAATCGCCTTCAACTTTGATTTCCTGGGCATAAGAGATGACCGGGATGTTCAAATGTTCGGAAAGCTGGGGGCCGACTTGAGCGGTATCACCGTCAATAGCCTGACGGCCGGTAATAATCAAATCGTATTCGAGATTGCGGATTGCTCCGGCTAAAGTCTGGCTGGTCGCCCAGGTATCAGCACCGCCAAGCATACGGTCGGTGATGAGGATACCTTTGTCGGCACCCATTGCCATTGCTTCACGTAAAACATCTTCTGCTTTCGGCAGACCCATGGTAATGGCGGTTACTTCCGCGCCAAGTTCATCTTTCAGCCGTAAGGCAGCTTCCAAACCGGCTTTGTCGTCGGGATTCATAATCGCCAACATCGCACTTCTATCGAGAGTACCATCGGGGTTAAACTTTACGCCGCCCGCTGTATCCGGTACTTGCTTGATGCAAACTATAATTTTCATGTTTTTTTATCCTTTCATTTACCTTTTATTTTTAGATACCTACGGATTACTCCGTACTCCGTACTCTCGTAATCCTAAAACACTCGCAATCCGCTCTAATCGAGCTACTTACTCGTGTTTTGCGGGTCTTAATGTCATGTCTTTTCATGCAAGCATGAAATACATGACCTTTGACCCTGGTATCATTTTATGATGTTGGCCGCAATTACCATTTTTTGAACTTCTGATGTACCTTCATAAATCTCGGTAATCTTAGCATCGCGCATCATTCTTTCGACATCATATTCACGGGTATAACCATAACCGCCGTGGAGCTGAACGGCTTTGGTGGTGATTTCCATCGCTACTTCGGAAGCATAAAGCTTTGCCATCGCCGCTTCTAAGGAATAAACTTTCCCGCTTTTCTTAGCTTCGGCGGCTTTGTATACCAACAATCTGGCGGCTTCAACTTTGGTTGCCATATCAGCAAGCATAAATTGGGTGTTTTGGAATGAAGCAATCGATTTACCGAACTGCTTTCTTTCCTGAACATAAGCAATTGTTGATTCAAGCGCACCGGCGGCAAGGCCAAGTGCCTGGGCGGCGATACCAATCCGTCCGCCGTCAAGAGTGCCCATTGCGATGCCGAAACCTTTACCCAATTTACCCAGAAGGTTTTCTTTGGGAATGCGGCAGTCAGTGAAAATCAATTCATAAGTAGCTGAAGCGCGGATACCCATTTTCTTTTCTTTCGTGCCAAATGTAAAGCCGGGAGTGCCTTTTTCCACGATAAAAGCGGAAATCATTTTCTTTGAACGGCCTCTGGCATCAGTTACAGTATCAGTAACAGCAAAAATAACATAAACATCTGCTTCTTTGCCGTTGGTGATAAAAATTTTCGTTCCATTTAAAATATATTCGTCACCATCAAGGACTGCTTTGGTTTGCTGGCCTTGGGCATCGGTTCCGGCCCCGGGTTCGGTAAGGCCGAAAGCGCCGAGTTTTTCACCTTTAGCAAGGGGGACGAGGAATTTTTGTTTTTGTTCTTCTGTCCCATATTTGAGAATCGGGTCACAGCAGAGTGAAGTATGAGCGGAAACGATAACTCCATGCGTACCGCAAACTTTGGATAGTTCTTCAACACACATTGCGTAGGCTAAGGGGTCACAGCCTTGGCCGCCATATTCTTTGGGAATATAGATGCCCATAAAACCGGTCCCGGCCATTTTTTTCGTCGTCTCAACCGGAAATTCTTCGCTCTCATCAATTTCCTGAGCGATTGGTTTGGCTTCTTTTTCTGCGAACTCGCGATAAAGGGTCCGCAGCATTTCATGTTCTTTGCTTAACATAAAATTCATTTAGTAATCCTCCAAAATAGTTTTATTTGTGCCCGCGTGTGACATCTTTGCACTTCGCTTACAGACACACTCTCGTTCGATGTAAAACGTAACGGTACTATGGTTTCTGAAATACGAAACCTAGTGCCGACGTTTTCCAACGGTCTGTTTGCGAAGTCAAAATGTCACTCACGACCAAATTTTTGTGTATAAAAAGCTTTATTTTTATCTATTATAGTCGTAGAACCCGGCGCCGGTTTTTACACCAAGCAGGTTGCCCCTGACCATTTTCTTAAGCAAGCCGGCAGGACGATATTTGGAATCGCCGGTTTCGCTAAAGAGAACTTCCATAATCGCAAGGACGATATCAAGGCCAACGTAATCGCCTAATGCCAACGGCCCCATCGGGTGGTTGGCACCGAGTTTCATTGCGGAATCAATATCAGCAACGGTTGCAACTCCGGCTTCAAGCACGCAGATTGCTTCATTTATCATCGGAATCAAGATGCGGTTGACAACAAAACCGGGGGCTTCATTGACTTGAACCGGGGTCTTGCCGATTTCTTCGGAGATAGCTTTGATTTTGTCCACTAAATCATTGGGGGTATTGAGGCCGGCGATAACTTCGACGAGCTTCATAATGGGGGCGGGATTGAAGAAATGCATTCCGATTACGGGGCGGTCAAGTCCGGCACCGATTTCGGTAATTGATAAAGAAGAGGTATTGGTTGCAAAAATACAATCTTTCGGGCAGATATCCTGCAATTCTTTGAATGTCTGTTTTTTGATATCCATTACTTCCAAAGCAGCTTCGACGATTAAGTCCGCATCGGTACAAATCGTCTTGACTCCGGTTGTGATTCTAGCAAGGATTGCATCAGCTTTTTCCTGCTCCATTTTGCCGTTGGCAACCCGTTTGTCAAAACCTTTTTTGATTTTATTTTTGCCGTTTGCGGCAAATTCTTCATTGATATCACAAAGATATACTTCATACCCATCAACCTGGGCAAATACTTGGGCGATTCCGGAGCCCATTGCTCCTGCGCCGATTACTCCAACTTTCATTTTAATACCCTTCCTTTCATGATTTAACTATACAGAAGAATGGCATCTTTTTGACATTCTTCCCGAACGAAGCTATAGATTTTCTTTGTTTGGGTTCTAATGGACACAAACTTAGAAAAATCTCTTCGTTTTCTTATTTATTAAGAAATGCTTCTACTTTCCTTTTTTCCATAAATGCCGTCATGCCTTCGACTTGGTCATGAGTCTCGAAACATGCGCCAAACATTTTTTCTTCAACAACTAAAGCAGTATCCATATCAACATCAAGGCCGTCATTGATTGCTTTTTTCGCGTTGCGGACTGCAATCGGGGCATTTTTCGCGATTCCGGCCGCCATTTTTTCAGCGGCCTCCATCAGTTCGGCGGCGGGATAAACCGCATTAACCAAACCAATCCGGAAAGCTTCATCAGCTTTGATATTGCGGCCGGTATAAATCATTTGTTTCGCCATTCCAGCCCCAACCAGACGGGCAAGTCGTTGGGTCCCGCCGAAACCGGGGGTAATGCCAAGGCCAACTTCGGGCTGGCCGAAAATAGCATTGTCAGAACATAAACGAATGTCGCAACTCATCGCGATTTCACAGCCGCCGCCAAGGGCAAAGCCATTTATTGCAGCAATAATCGGAATCGGAAAGGTTTCAAGGCGGCGGAAAACATCGTTGCCTTTTTTGCCAAAGGCTTCACCTTCTATTTTGGTAAGGGAACTCATTTCGCCGATATCGGCGCCGGCGACAAAGGATTTTTCCCCGGCTCCGGTTAAAATAAGGCATCTGATTTCATTTTGATCCACATTGTCAAGAACTTGTCCTAATTCAGTCAGGACAGTTGAATTTAAGGCATTTAAGGCTTTTTCGCGGCTGATGGTGATGGTGGCGACTGCGCCTTTTGTTTCATATAAGATGTATTCCATTTTTTCTCCTATTCTATATTCCGCGTATGAGTATTCTCTGTATTTCACCGCAGTTGACACTTTCGCTCGATGTAAAACGTAACGGTACTAAGGCGGCATAGTACGCCGCCAAGTGCCGACGTTTTCCAACGCACTGCTTGTGAAATCAGAAATACTCATTCACGACCACGATATCTCATCTTTCTACTATAGCCGCGACGCCCATTCCGCCCCCGATACAGAGGGTGGCAAGGCCTTTTTTGGCATCAAGTGCTTCCATTTCGTGGAGCAGGGTAACAAGGACACGGCAACCACTTGCGCCAACGGGGTGGCCTAAGGCAATCGCCCCGCCATTGGGGTTAAGCTGCTTGTCCACATCGATACCTAAGTCTTTGCCGACTGCGATTGACTGGGCTGCAAAAGCTTCATTAGCTTCGATAATATCAAAATCGGCGATTTTCATCCCGGCTTTTTCCATGACTTTTTTGCTTGCTGCTACCGGCCCGATACCCATAACGGACGGTTCGCAACCGGTTAACGCCCCGGCAACCCAAGTAGCCATTACTTTGGCACCTAATTCTTTTGCTTTTTCTTCGCTCATTACTATAACAGCGGCGGCACCGTCATTAATTCCTGATGCATTACCGGCGGTGACGAAACCATCTTTGTTAATCGCCCGGAGTTTTTCTAAACCTTCAATTGTTGCCCCGGCCCGAATACCTTCGTCTTTGTCAAAGATAACAACATTTTTGCGTTGTTTTACTTCAACGGGAACGATTTCTTTGTCAAATGCACCGTCAGCTTGAGCTTTTTCGGCTTTCAACTGACTTTTAAGCGCAAATTGGTCAAGCTCTTCACGGGTTAGATTCCAGCGCGGGTCAGCACAAATATTGTCAGCAGTTTGGATCATATGATAATCATTGAAGGCATCCCACAAGGCATCTTTAACCATGTTGTCCACCATGGTGCCATTACCTAAGCGATAGCCATAACGCGCCTGGGGGATGGAATAAGGCGCAAGCGACATATTTTCGGTCCCGCCGGCAACAACGATGTCGGCATCGCCGGCAATAATCATATTGGCAGCCATGTTTACTGCATGAAGCCCCGAACCGCAAACTACGTTGATTGTCAGGGCCGGTACTTCAATCGGCAAACCGGCTTTAATTGATGATTGGCGGGCAACGTTTTGCCCCAATCCGGCTTGTATAACACAACCCATATAAACCATGTCTACCGCATCCGGGCTAACCCCGGCCCGGTTAAGGGCTTCCTTAATCACAATTGCGCCAAGATCGGCGGCGGGGATAGTGCTAAGGGTACCGCCCATTGTGCCGATGGCTGTCCGGCATGCACCTGCTAATACGACTTTTTTCGCCATTTTAATCCTCCTGAATTAAATACAATTTATCTATCTGAAAAATGACACGTTTATGCGGCATTCTTCACAAACGAAGTTTTAGTAATTCAAGATAGATGTTTTTAATCTTAGAATTACTCTTCATTTTCTACAGCAGTAACTATTATAGCATAGGGAGAAGCATTAAGCAATGAGGAAAAAGGGCGAATATCTTTCAAAGCCGCGCTTTCTTAAAATTATCGCTTATTGTTTACTTTTTTCCACGGCCGGGTCCCTCATTGCAAAAACACGCTGCCATTCCCGGGTATCGCCGACTTTTTCGGCTTTGGAGCGGTTTTTGTAAAGGAAACGGGTTAAAGCATAACAGTCGACCCAAATTTCGTTGTCACTGTCGCGCTGTGATTCGTCGAAAATTAGTTGCAGGCCCCAGTGAAGATGGACGGTCTTAATATTGTTGACATTTTCGGTTTTTGAGTAACCGGTGTGCCCCATATAGCCAATTACATCACCGGCAGTGACAATATCTCCTTCACTAAGTCCTTCAGCATAGGGATAATTCTGACGTAAATGAGCATAATAATAGTATCTTTTACCGTCAAAACTACGGATGCCAATCCGCCAGCCGCCATATTGGTTCCAGCCTAGGTTTTCGATTATCCCCGATTCGATACAGATAATCGGTGTCCCAATCTGCCCCATCATGTCATGGCCTAAATGAACACGGGAATAACCATAATTGCGGGAAGAGCCGAAATCGTCATAATCACTGTAGGGAAAACCATGGGCGATTGGCGAAAATGCTTTTAAACCATAAAGTTTTTTCCAGGTCTTTACTCCGTTTTCATCTTCTCTTTCTATTTCAAATTCGCCTACCATCCCGCCAAGGACCGCTTCATAAGCTTCATAATAATATTGGTATTGATTAAGGTCTTTCGTCAGTTGCGCGATTGTCGTTTTGCCGGCGCTTAGTTCGGCAGCGGCTTTTTTGATTGTAGTTACCGTACCCTTGCCAAATTTGCCGCCATTTTTTGCCCCGGTATAGGCAAGCAGTTCAATCCAGTTTATCCGGACCGGCTGGTCATAGCTCGCAACATCAAGCTCATATGCAGCGCTTAAAGCTTCATATGATATATTAAAATCTACCCAGGTGATAAAGGCGCTGTCGGTTGCAACCAAGACTGCTTCACCGGGTGCATAACCATCATCAGCAGGCGCTTTTATCCTCTCTTTGCTTAATAAGGTTAAAAAAGCAGCCGTCATTACCAGGCAAAAAAGGAAAACTGCCTCATTCATTTTAATTTTCATAGTCACCCGCAAAATTGTGTTCATGTAAATATATGCTTGAGAATTAAAGGGAAGCACTAAAAAAAAGAGCCGCTTTTCGCGGCTCTTGGATTATTAAGTTAAATCTCGGGTTCAATTAACCCATATGTATTTCCTTTGCGTTTGTAAACTACGTTCACCTGGTCGGTTTCCGCATTAACGAAAATAAAGAAACCGTGGCCGAGAAGTTCCATTTGGATGCAAGCATCTTCCGGATACATCGGCTTCACATCAAATTTTTTCGAGCGGGTAATTTGAATCTCTTCTTCATCAACAAATTCTTTTTCAATAAATTCTTGTTTGAAAACGCTGGTTGCATGATGTTTTTGGTCAACCAATTTGGTTTTGTACTTTTTAAGCTGTCTTTCAATAATTTCTTCGACTAAGTCAATTGAAACATACATATCGCTTGAGACTTGCTCGGAACGAATGATATTCCCCTTTACCGGGATTGTTACTTCGATTTTTTGCCTTTCTTTCTCGACACTCAATGTTACATATACTTCCGTATCCGGTTTAAAATACTTTTCCAGCTTTCCAATCTTGTCCTCGACAGCACTGCGGAGACCATGTGTAATTTCAATATTTTTACCGCTAATAATAAATTTCATAGGCATCATCCTTTCGAAGTATGATTTTGTATTTCTATTATATCATACACGGATACTGCTTTGCAACTAATGTAAAATGAACGTTAATATTACGGTTTCATTCAATTATTTTGACAACTTAAAAGTCAATAGTTTTTAGAAAAAATACCATATTTTTGTCATTTTCATTAATTTTTCACAAAACGTTTGTTCATTAAAATTTGTAAGTCATCGACAGATAATGCTATCTTTTCGGGGGATAGGGTGGATAACTTCGTGCATAAGTCTATTTTATCCCTTTCTTTAGTTATTTTTGTGTGGATAAGTATTTGTCAGTTGATGATGATATAACTTATTATTTTGGGATTAAGTGAAAAGTTTGTATAAGTTATACAAAAAGTGTCGCCCGGCGGCAAATTAAAACGGCTACCAAAAGGTAGCCGCAATAAGAATATTCCATATTTTTCCTTGAAAGGATTACGTAATTGTTTTAGAAAATCCGGCGAACCGCGAGAATCCTACGGTAATGTACATTCGATATCTTGATTCCGGTTTCTCTGGTTGAAGCATGGACAATCTGGCCATTTCCAATATAGATGCCAACGTGGCCGGAGTAGCCGATGATATCGCCGGGTTGAGCGTTAGCTATACCACCCTCAACCGCTGTCCCGGAACGGCGCTGGGTACCCGAGGTACGCGGAAGCGATACACCAAAGTGTTCATAAACAGCTTTTACAAAACCGGAGCAGTCGGCGCCATTAGTTAAGCTGTTACCGCCATAAACATATGGGTTGCCAACGAATTGCAAGCCGAAATTGGCAACTGCATTTCCTAAGTCACTGCCGCCGCCGGTTGCATATACGACCGGGGCATCGTTTGTTTGCTGGGGTGAATTTTGGCGGACGGCACGTCTTGCGGCATCCTGGGCAGCCCGGCGTTCAGCGGCTTCCTGTGCTAATCTTTCCGCTTCTTCTTCTCTTGATTCGGCACTGACAAAGTCAGTTGATAAATCAACAAAATCGGCATGGACAAAACCGTCGCCTTCTTCAACGCTGACCTTTACCCAATCACCAAGTTCTTCAAGGACGAGAAGTTCATCTTCGATAGGGATAAGGCCGAGTACTATCGCTTCGGTACTTGGTTCACCGCGGACTTTTAAGGTAGTGGTATTAACCGTTGCCATTCTGGTGCCGACTTCCTTAGCAAGTTCAATTGCTTCCTCGCCGGTGACACAAAACTCACCTTTAACATATCCAATCACGGAACCGGATTTGATTTCAAACCAGCCATCTTCTTCCGATAATAAATCACCAACGGAATTATTGTATAGTTTTCCGAGTATTTCACCATCTTCACTAGGTACACTGCGGATATTTACATAATTTCTGACTTGGGCAATAACGAGGTTCTTGAAATTCTCTTCTTCACGCCTCCGCTCAAGTTCTCTTTCTTTTTCCCTTAAGGACCTGTCCAAGACAGTCAAGTTCGTTTCTTCAGCTATTCTTTGCGTATTAATTAATTCTTCCGTTACGCTGCCGGGGGTTGCGGTAGGTAAAGCTGTAACGCCGAATCCCGGGCCGTTAGCCCAACCTTGGTTCTGATTCATTTGTTCCAGTTGTAAGTCTCTCAAAGAAGCGGTATTGTCACCCATTGTGAAATCAATCCCCGCCGATGGCAGAATTGAATTAAATGCAAAAGCAGATAATTCAAAAGTAGTTGCAATGACAAGTATTACTAATATGTAAGATATGATTTTTGCAAATTTACTAAATTTTTTTATCTTCATAAATCCTCGGTAGTTTGAATAATTGTGACAAAATTGTTACGTGCTTAATAAATATATCATTAATTTTTGCTTTTGTCAATAATCGACATCAACTTTTTTTATTAATTTTCTTTGGAATTAAAGCCTTTTCTGGAATTAAAAGGAAGGCGGGAAAATTTCCGCCTTCTTTAATATTTTCGCAACATTTAGTACTTTAGTCCAGCCGACTCCATAGATATTGTTGTACGCTGGTCACAGCAGTCGCCCCATCAGCTACAGCAGTAGTTATTTGGCGTAATTTTTTCGTCCGGATATCACCGGAAGCAAAAATTCCTTTTGTTTTGGTAATTCCGCTTTCGTCGGCAATAATGTAACCTTTTTCATTTAAAGGCACTACTTGATTGAAAATTCCGGAATTTGGCACCATGCCAACCGCAATAAAGATTCCCGCCGTCGCGAGAGAAGATGTTACATTTGTTTTAACATTCTTAATTTTTATTTTTTCGACTTGGTCTTCACCATTGATAGATTCAACAACTGTGTCCCATAAAACTTCAACATTTTTTAGTTTATGCAAGGATTCAGATAGTATTGCTGCCGCGCGAAGTTCATCACGGCGATGAATTAAATATACTTTTTCACAAAATCTGGCAAGGAAGATAGCATCTTCAACCGCAACATCTCCGCCGCCAACCACAGCAACGGTACGGCCGCGGAAAAAAGCACCGTCGCAAGTCGCACAGTAGGAAACACCCATTCCGGCCAGCTCGATTTCACCGGGAACGCCCAATTTGGCATAAGAAGCCCCGGCGGCAATTATGACTGTCCGGGTTTTTATTTCATCCTGGCCTGTTTTAATTATGAAATAGTTTTCGTTAACTTGACTAATTTCGGTTACTTCGGCAGTCATAAATTCACAGTTTAAGCGGTCGGCATGTTCGCGGAAGCGGGTGGCCATTTCAAAACCGCCGGTACCGGGCATTCCAAGATAGTTATCGACTTCATAGGTATTCATTATTTGTCCGCCGGATAGGGGGCTTTTTTCGATAACGAGGGTATCTAAGGCCGCCCGTTTGGCATATACGGCGGCCGATAAGCCGGCGGGGCCGGCGCCGATGATGATTAAGTCGCGCATGTTGTTCCTCTTTCTATATAATAGTACGTCAAGCAATAATGTAATCTGTAAGTTAGGCAATAAGCAATTTATACGTCAGGTAACGCATCCGTAAGTCAGGCAATAAACTCTCTTCGCCGCTATGGCCTAATTGGTGTAAAATAAAAATTTTCTTTGGGGAAGAAGGCGGCCTAAGGCGACTGCGAGATGTTTTTGCCTAACTTACTCTTAACAGTCCTAGCCGAACCATTTATAACATCCCGCCATCCATTCTGACAACCTGGCCGGTTAGGTAGGCGGGGGCATTGATAATCTGCAGTATCATTAAGGCGGCTTCAGCCGGGGTGCCGGCACGGCCGGCGGGAATTGCTTCACAGATATTTTCCCAATCCGCCGCTGATAAATCTTTATTCATATCAGTATCAATTAAGCCGGGGGCAAGGGCATTAACCTGAATGTTACTTGGTGCAAGTTCTTTAGCCAGCGCTTTGGTAAAGCCGGTTAATCCCGCTTTTGCAGCCGAATAAGCAACTTCCATACTAGCGCCAACCTCACCCCAAATCGATGAAATGTTGATTATTTTGCCCGCTTTTTTCGTAATCATACCCGGTACTGCTTCTTTGCAGGTATAAAAAGCGCTGCTTAAATTTGTATTAATAATCCGGTGCCAGTCATCTACCGGCATTGCGGGAAGAAGGCCGGTATAAGCAAAGCCGGCATTGTTAATCAGTACATCAAGGCCAGGGATTTTACTAAACATTTCGCGAACGGCCAATGGGTCAGCGCTGTCGCAGAGAAAGATTCCGACGTTTACGTTAAACCGGGTTGTTATTTCATTTTTTACCTGTTTAAGTTTTTCTTCATTAGATAAGGCGGTCAAATATAAATCGTAGTCATTTTCGGCAAGTAATAAAGCAATCGCTTTTCCGATCCCCCGTGATGCGCCGGTGATTAAAGCTTTTTTTCTCATATCAGTGTTTTAATCCCTTCGCAAATCCGCCTTGCTATTATTGGTTTGTTCATTGTATAAATATGTATCCCGTCAACACCGGCGGCAATTAATTCAACGATTTGATTAATCGCATATGCCATTCCGGCATCAAATAAAGCCTCCGGATTGTTTTCATAACGGTCAAGAATCCGTTTAAATTTAAGCGGAAGAGATGCCCCGCATAATGATACCATGCGTTCAACTTGTTTTTTATTCGTAACCGGCATAATCCCCGCGGAGATAGGGACATTAATCCCGGCAATCCGGGTTTTTTCATAAAAATTATAAAATACTTGGTTATCAAAAAATAACTGCGAAATCAGGTGGCCGGCACCGGCATCTACTTTCATTTTCAAATTGTGAATATCCGTCACTGCATCCTTAGCTTCAAGATGTTTTTCCGGATAACATGCGCCGCTAACCGAAAAATCGCCATGGTTTTTAATAAATGTTACCAGTTCACTGGCATACTTAAATTCCGCTTTGGGTTTTATATCGGGAGATTCATCACCGCGCAGGGCAAGGATATTATTAAGTTCCTCTTTATGTAGTTTTCTAAGAATCTCAAGAATTTCTTCTTTATTATAATTAAGACAGGTTAAATGAATAAGCGGTTCAATACTGTAATCGTTTTTTATCTTTCGTCCCAACTCGATAGTTTTGTTGTCAACCGTGCTGCCGCCTGCACCAAAGGTAACACTGATAAAATCAGGTTTTAACCGGCATAACTCGGCCAGGGTTTCGTCGATACTCTCAAGGGCTGATGCTTTTTTGGGCGGAAATATCTCAAAGGAGAGGACTGGTTTTTTTTGGTTAAATACTTGGGTGATATTCATGGGGGCTCCTGTACATTATTTTGGGTGGGGCCGTACTTTTGAATCGCACTCTCACCCACCCAATTACACTATATATTATAACTCACCTACCGAATGCGGTCAACTATCTCCGCTATATCACCCCAGCTATCATCATCACCAACCCGGCTTAATATCTCATTTATTTCCTGGTCAGAGTTGGCATCTTTGCATTTCATGATGACTTCTTCTTTTTCTGCTTCTGACATTTTCGCATTGTCCCAGCCATTCACCGCAAGGCCGGCTAAGCCAACACCGCCTAAAAATATATTATCCATACTAACCTCCAAAACTCAATAGTCATGAAGAATGGTATGTTAGTGCCATTCTTCCGGAACGAAGTTTAGTTTTCTTAGTCAGCGTTTTTGCTGATTTAGAAAATCTCTTCGTTCTAGTATGTGTAATTATATTACTATTTTTCTGCCAAATTATGGATGTTGATATAATCTTTCTAATTTTTAAATAACCGTAACACCGGAAATGATATTTTTGTAATCATCAAGATTTTGCTTTAGAAGAAGCGGTATATTCAAACCGTAGGGACATTTTTTAGTACATTTATTGCAATTTGTGCATTGTTCAATTAAGTTCATCATTTTTTGACCATCTTCACTGACCCAAAAAGCGGATGGACTGCGCCTGATTAACTGCGACATCCGGGCACAATTGTTGATTTGGATATCAACCGGGCAAGGCATACAATAAGCACAAGCCCGGCAAAAATTATCCGAAAGCAAAGCGCGGTCTGTATTGATTATTTTCGTTATTTCTGCGGAAAGTTCCGGCGGGGTTGCCATAAAACTAATAAATTCATCTAACTCGCTTTCTCTTTGTACACCCCAAATCGGCAAAACATTGTCATACTCCGCCAAATAAGCATATGCCGCCGCCGCGCTGGTGATTAATCCCCCGGCTAAAGCCTTCATTGCAATAAAACCGACATTTCTTTCTTGGCAAAGTTTGACGAGTTTTATTTCAGTTTCTGAAGCAAGGTAACTAAAAGGGAATTGAAGAGTATCATATAAACCGGAAAGAACCGCTTCTTCGGCTATTTTTAAACGATGGTTTGTAATGCCAATGTGGCGGATTTTACCCTCCTCTTT
>WRAQ01000037.1 GCA_009780115.1 Lachnospiraceae bacterium | reverse complement strand
CGCTGATGAACGAACCGGGGAAAGTTATCTCTGAAAGTTATAAAACCATCAGCAGACCTGAAAGACCAGGATTAATCCTCGCATTCGCACCTTTTTTAGTCCAGAATTGCGGCGATGAATATGTTAATGTAATCGCCGGGTTATCAGGAGGTGTTCCTTGTTTCGGTACTATTGCAGTAGACGATACCCTTACTTTTGAAAACTGCTTCATGATTGCCAACGGTGAATATTATCATGACCAAATGGCCCTGGTTCTTATTTACGGCGATATAAAACCAAAGTTTTTTATCGCGAACATATCCGAATCACGTATCCTCGAAAAAAAGGCATTAGTAACGAAAAGCGAGGGACATGTCCTTATAGAGGTAAACGAACGTCCTTTTATTGATTATCTGGATGATTTGGGATTGGTCAAAACAAGCGAAATTCAATATGCCATGTCCTCGCTCCCATTCCTGCTTGATTATAACGACGGTACACCGAAGGTATCAAAAATATTCATAATGTTGACCCCCGATAAACACGCGTTATGCGCCGGCGCAATGCCGGAGGGAAGTACTCTGTATATGGCAATGACGGACAAGGACGACGTGGTATTAACAACGGGAGAGGCTGTCGGTAAAATTGCGGAAGATATAAGCGGCGCATCTTTGTTGTTGGCTTATTCATGTATAAGCAGAAGCATGACAATGGGGTCCGATATATACAGGGAAATGGAAATATTAAAAGAAAAGATCAGCGGTAGTCTGCCATTTATGATGGCAAGCTCGGGTGGGGAAATTTGCCCCACGCAGATTTTGAATGGAAAAGCGACCAACCGTTTCCATAACAACGCTTTTATAGCCTGCGTATTGTAAACAAATTATACATGTCGTATTACCGCGGGAAGGAAGGGGTGAGGACTATAATTGAAAATAGAAACGACAATGATAAAAGCTGGCAGCTGGCTGATGATGAAAAATCAAATTTGCTTAATGAAATAAACAGGCTGAACCGCGAATTGAAAAAAAATATGCGCGAACTCAGGATAACTAACAGCTTACTCGATAAATTGACAAAAGCATCGGATGCAAAAGATGTCCTCGCCACTTCGCTTGCGGATGCGAATATAAAACAACGCGCTTATACATACATGTTATTAAAAAGTTGTTCTAACATTATTATTTTATTTGATAATGACGGACGGTTTGTTTTATCGACTGATGCTCTTATGGTTTCGACGAATACACCTAATTTTGACTATATCAAAAACCTTAAATACGATGAAGTATTCCCGAAATATTTCACCGTAGATGGGGTAGAGGCGTTTAAAGCGGCGTTTGAAAAAGCAGTGGATTCGGACGATGTGATACAATTTGATGCTATGGTTGATTTTGCCCGGACGGGCCATTTAAGATTTTATACGATAGAACTGCGCCGTGCCGGGAGCCAAATGGAGAATAACGTCATATCAGGAGTTCTCGCGGTCATGACCGACCTTACGGATTTTATGCATGAAAAGCAACGCGCTGAATTCGCAAGTAACGCAAAAAGCAATTTTCTCGCAACCATGAGCCACGAAATCAGGACACCGATGAATGCAATTATCGGCATGACATTTATCGGAAAAAAGGCAATGAGTTTGGAACGCAAAGATTATTGCCTTAACAAAATCGAAGATGCATCCCAATTTTTATTGGGTGTAATCAACGATATATTAGATATGTCGAAAATTGAAGCGAATAAATTCGAACTTTCGCCGATAGAATTCAACTTTGAAAAAATGCTTCGACAGACAGCGAATGTTATCAGCTTTCGCGCGGACGAAAAACACCAAAAATTTATGATATATATAGATGAAGCCATCCCCCGCGAACTGGTAGGAGATGATCAAAGGCTTGCACAGGTAATAACAAATTTGTTAAGTAATGCGGTGAAATTTACACCAGAGGAAGGTTCAATAACACTTACTGCGCAGTATCTAGGTGAAGAAAACGGGGTATGTTCCGTTCAAATCTCCGTCGCCGATACTGGCATAGGCATAAGCCGAACGCAACAGGCTCAACTATTTAAAAGCTTTCAACAAGCGGAATCAAGTACGACACGCAATTTCGGAGGCACGGGCCTGGGGCTTGCGATTTCAAAAAATATAGTAGAAATGATGGGCGGTAATATATGGATTGAATCCGAGCTTACGAAAGGCGCGGTATTTAAATTCATATTTAAAGCTGAACGCGGTGCGGACGAAATAACGCAAAAAGCAATGGACGTTATGGATTGGGGTACGGTGTCATTCATGGTAATCGACGATGATCCTGCGATACTGGATTATTTCAAAAAAATAATGAGCCGGTTCGGCAAGTCCTGCGATACGGCATTAAATAGTGATGAAGCGCTCGCTCTAGTAAAAATAAACGGCGCTTACGATATATATTTTATTGATTGGAAAATGCCGGGCAAGAACGGCATAGCCTTAACAAAGGAACTGAAAAGCATAAAATCCGATACCCGTAACAATGTGGTATTAATGATTTCATCCACTGAGATGAGCATAATTGAAGATGAAGCGAAAAAAGCAGGCATAGATAAGTTTTTATCAAAGCCGTTGTTTCCATCAACAATAGAGGCTGTCATAAACGAGACGTTCGAATCCGTACAGCATCAAACGGGAGACAGGCAAGACAATTTGGCGGGTTTGCTCGCTGGATACCGCATTTTACTGGCGGAAGATGTAAAAGTAAACCGCGAAATCGTAGAAACTATGCTGGAGCCGACATATATAGGAATAGACTGCGCAGAAAATGGAGCTGAAGCAGTCCGCATTTTTCGCGAATCTCCAGAAAAATACGATATAATATTCATGGATATTCAAATGCCTGAAATGGATGGATATGAAGCGGCACATAGCATCAGATCGTTCGATTTCCCAAAAGCAAAAACGATACCGATTATCGCAATGACCGCTAATGTTTTTCAAGAGGACATTGAAAAAGCCCTTGCTTCGGGTATGAACGCTCACATAGGAAAACCGTTGGATTACGATGAAGTAATTCATAAATTAAAGAATTATTTAGGTATCAGCTTGAATGAAGAATTTGAAAATGTGATTCCGCTTTTCGAAATGAAAATCGACGGTATAAATGTTAATTCAGGAATCAAACGTTTTGGAGGTAAGGTCGACAGGTACTTGAAGGTACTTCGATCATTTGCCATGGAACTTGAAATAGACGATACGCCGATGAAAACAGCTTTTTCACAGGAAAATTTTAAAAAAACTGTTGCTAAAATCCACACACTCAAAGGTGTGGCGGGTAATATGGGAGCAACAGCTTTGTTTGAAGCGTTATCTGAGTTTGAAAAGACACAAATAGCTGGAGTTCTTGATGGTGATTTATATGAAAGTATATGGCAACGTATGAAAGAAACTAAAGAAAATATCCTGAACGCGACCGATACCGAAAGCAATATCGAGCAGCGTTCCGAAGGTAACGATGACGAACTTTATAAGTTGTTAAATGAACTCCTTTCTGCGTTGGCAATCGGTGAACCGTCGTCTTGTGAAGGCGTTATAAAAACATTGTTGTCAAAGCAATGGAAATCTTTAAGTGACTGTGAGTTGGATATCCTTGATAAAATAGTTTCGGATTATGATTATGACAAAGCATTTGAAATGATTAACAAAAAATTGAAAGCCGGGCAACTTTTGGCATAGAAATTGGACATCCGGGCGTTCTGCTTAACGATGCTATCGGGCATAAATATGAAAAGTAGAAAAAACAAATTGATTTTATTAATAGAGGACAGCGAGGATGTACAAGACCTTAATAAGAGTATGCTTGAAGACGAAGGCTTTACCGTCAAAACCGTTATGACACTTGCCGAAGCGAGGAAGTCTGTCAGACAACGGATGCCGGATGCAATCATACTCGATATCGGTATGCCGGATGGTAACGGGCTTGATTTTTTGCGGGAATTTCGGAAAACTTCAAAAATACCGGTATTGCTTTTAACCGGTTACGGAAAAGATAACGATATTATAAGGGGATATGATAACGGTTGCAATGATTATTTGTCAAAACCATATACATTCGGTGTCCTTCTCGCCAGGCTTAAAAGTCTGTTGAAAAGCATGGAACAAATCCCGGAGCGGATAACGCGCGGATTGCTATCGTTTGATGTACAATGCGGACAAGCATTTGCCGGCGGCAAGGATTTACTTCTCACGCAAAAAGAATTCTTCCTTCTTTTGCTATTCGTACAGCATGAGGGGATAACGATAAACGCGGATTACTTATATAATAAAGTTTGGGGTAAACCCATGAACAAAGATAACCAAGCGGTCAAAAAGGCCGTTCACCGTTTGCGAACCAACCTTGAAGATACGGGATATACGATTACTGTAATGCGCGGTAAAGGGTATGTGTTTGAAAAGATTTAAGGAATATATCAATTTTTACCCTCAAGCTAAAATGTCTCAAAACCCTGCAAAATAAATAGTATTAATCTCAATTATTGTGACAAATGCGGAACTTTCGCATCTTTGCTGTTTTTGCATGCTAAAATAACTATATAACTTAAATTTAATGTATAGATGGGAAAATATATTGATGGATAACTTCTCAAACGGAAATGTAAAATATAAAAATATCAGTGGATTGCTGATTGAATTAAACCGGCTTGCTGAAGCGGGTGAAATGGATAATTTTAATATTTTGCTTAACAGCGGCCAATTTTCCGGCGAAGAAGCGGATATTGTCCGTTTAATAAATAAGGCCGGCGACAATTTTCGAGCATCTTTGGAATATGACCTGATGAAATACAAACTTGCGAACGATGCGCTTGATATCGCGCTGTGGGATATGGACGTTGTGGACGGCGACCCGGTAAATCCAAACAATAAGTTCACATGGTCGGATGAATTCCGGCAAATGCTTGGTTTTGCCGATGAATCTGAATTCCCCAACTTGCTCTATAGCTGGAGTGACCGGTTGCATCCCGAAGACAAAGAGAAAACCCTTGATATATTTGCGGCGCATATTTTTGACCGTACCGGTAATATCCCTTACGATATTGAATACCGTCTTATGTTAAAAGATGGGAGCTACCGGTATTTTCACGCATTCGGAAATACGCTTAGGGACAATGAGGGTGTTCCGCTCAGGGTTGCAGGTGCAATCATGGATATAACCGAAAAAAAGCAAATGGAAGGAAAATTACAAGAAACTTTAAACGAAACAATTAAGATACGGGATATTTTGACAAGCGTGCTAAATAAATCGAACACAATGATTTATGTGACCGATTTGAATACCGATGAAACTTTGTTCATGAGCGATTATATGAAACAGCATTACGGGATACAAGGCGATGTAATCGGGCAGCCTTGTTATAAGATTTTACAAAGCGGTATGGAAAAAAGATGCGATTTCTGCCCCTGCCATCAGCTTGATAAAGAACCGGACAAAACAATTGTTTGGGAAGAACGGAGCACGGTGACGAATCGTTATTATTTGAATACCGACCGATACGTTGACTGGCCCGGCGGGAAAAAAGTCCATATTCAATATTGTGTTGACATAACAGACATCAAGAACGCACAGGATGATATTGTATACAAGGATAGTTTATTGCGTCATGTGAACAACGTGGCTGCTCTTTTGATTAACTCAAGTACAGAAACATTTGAAAGTAACTTATATCAAAGCATGAATATTATGGCTGAGGCCGTGAATGTCGACCGTATGTATATTTGGAAAAACCATTCGGTTGGCGAACAGCTTTATTGCACTCAGGTATATGAATGGTCTGAAAGCGCAGCACCGCAGCGAGACAAAGAGTTTACTATTGGCATGCCGTATGCCGATAATATAACCCGATGGGAAGAATTCCTATCAAATGGGAAATGCATAAATAATATTGTGAGGGATATGCCGGCGGAGGAACAGAAGCTGTTGTTTCCGCAGGATATCGTATCAATTTTAGTGGTGCCGGTAGAGATTAACGGTTCATTTTGGGGTTTTGTCGGCTTAGATGATTGCCGTAATGAAAGATTATTCACGGAAACAGAAGAATCTGTTTTAAGTTCAGTCAGCCTGTTGATTGCTAATGCTTTTATCCGCAACGAATTGGAACGCAAAATTATCGAGGCAAACGAACGCACGGCTCTTATGCTTGATTCAAATCCGATGTGCTGCCAGTTAATTGACACTAACTTTAGAAAGATAGATTGCAATCAAGAAGCTATACGGCTTTTCGGATTCAAAAATAAACAGGAATTTCTCGATAGGTATTCCGAAATTTATCCCGAATATCAGCCCGACGGGCAGCGTTCGACCGAAAAAGTTACGAAATACTTGAATAAAGTGTTGGCGGAAGGGCGTGTTTCACTCGAATGGACATACAGGATGCTTGACGGCACGCTACTTCCTACGGAAATCACTATGCTCAAACTCGAACGCGGCGAAGATTACGTGATAGCAAGCTATGCGAGGGATTTACGCGAAGAAATCCGATTAAAAAAAGAAGTTGAGATAATGCTTGAAAACGCTCCTGTCGGATTGACTTTGTTTGATGAAAATTTCAAGTTTGTTGATTGCAATGAGGCTGTCCTTAAAATATATGGCGTTACGAAAGAATTTTACAGCAGCTTTTTTGGCAGCGCTTCACATTCGCCTGAGTTTCAGCCCGATGGTTCAAGATCATTTAATAGAGCCATGGAAATTGTAAAAAAGGTAATGGACGGCGAAACGATAAGAACCGAATGGACACATTGCATGCCCGATGGTAAGCCTTTGCCTGTTGAGCTGACAATGACACGCATGAACAGGGGTGATAAATACATAGGGCTTGGTTATATATACGATATGCGTGATCAAATGCGGCTTCAAGGAGAACTTGAATCCGCTCTCAACGAAGCGCAGGTTGCGAACCGCGCAAAGAGCGATTTTTTAGCAAGAATGAGCCATGATATGCGAACGCCTTTAAATGCTGTGATAGGTATGTCCGAATTATCATTGGAAAGCGATGGAATAAGCGAAGAAGAACGTTTTAATATTGAAAAAATACACAACGCAGGCATGACGTTGCTTAATTTGGTTAACGATATCCTTGATGTTTCTAAGATTGAAGCCGGCAAACTGGAACTCATGCCGGCCGGCTACGACGTCCCGAGCCTGATAAACGATACCATTGTGCAAAATATATTGCGCATAAACGATAAGCCTATAAAGTTCGAAGTGGATATAAGTAAGGATATGTATTCAATTCTTCACGGGGATGAGTTGCGGATCAAGCAGATAATGAACAATCTGTTGTCGAACGCTATTAAATTTACAAAAGAAGGGACTGTGAAACTGAGCGTACACTGTGTCAGGAATGACAATGTAGTTTGGCTCACCATTCAAATCAGCGATACAGGCAGGGGTATCCGGCCGGAGGATATGGATAAATTGTTTGTTGATTATTCCCAAATGGATTTGAAACCCAATGATAATATCGAGGGAACCGGACTTGGTTTGTCCATCGTTAAGAAGCTTGTGGAGTTAATGGACGGTTCAATAAGCGTGGAAAGCGAATATGGAAAAGGCAGCGTTTTCACGGTTAAAATCGCGCAGGAATATTTATCTGAAGCAAGAATAGGCCCGGAAGTTGTCGATAACCTTCAGCGGTTAAATTATTCGGATAAAAAACGAGACCGTAACATACGGTTTTCACGTATCAAACTGCCATATGCGCGGGTACTCGTTGTCGATGATAACCTAACTAATTTGGATATTGCGAAAGGCTTGATGAAATTTTACGGGATGCAAATTGACTGCGTAACCGGCGGTCAGGAAGCAATAGATGCGATACGGGATGAAAAAATCAGGTATAACGCTGTTTTCATGGATTATATGATGCCGGGAATTGACGGTGTGGAAACGACTCGCATTATACGCGGGATAGGGACAGAGTACACAAATAATATGCCTATAATCGCGCTTACCGCAAACGCAATTGTTGGCAGCGAGCAAATGTTTCTGAATAGAGGATTTCAGGCGTTTTTATCAAAACCCATTGATATTGCTCGCCTGGACGAAGTAATCCGCAGATGGGTAAGGAATGAAGAGTATGAAGAGCACGTGCCTGATGAAGTTTTGCTTAATGAGCAGAAAGAAAAAAGAAGTCTGTTACACAACATGCAAATTGCCGGATTAAATATCGGCAAGGGTATAGAACGATATGGCGGCGATGTAAATACATATTTAGGAATACTGCGTTCTTACGTTGTTAATACCCGCCCTATTTTAGAACGAATCAAGGTGTTCAATAAAGATAAATCAGCCGGATATATCGTAGATGTTCACGGAATCAAAGGCTCCAGCCGCGGTATCTATGCCAATGCAGTGGGTGATTTGGCGGAAAGATTGGAGACGGAAGCCGGAGCCGGTAATTTTAGTTTTGTGGCTCAGAATAACGATGCCTTTTTAGAAATTGTATGGAAGTTAATAAATGACATTGAAGCTATGCTTTCTAATATGATAAACGAGAGTCCAAATGCAATAAAAAACAAACCTGACAAGAATGTGCTGCTTAGGATTTTATCCGCTTGTGAAAATTTTAAAATGGATGAACTGGATTCAGCTATGGAGGAAATAAACCAATATGTATATGAAACCGACAGCGAGCTGGTATCCTGGCTCAAAGGTAACGTTTCTGAAGGTAATTTCAGTGAAATCAGGGATAAAATTTTAGCGATAATCGAAATGTACTAATGTGCATAATGAAATAGGGAGAAAATTAACGTGAATATTGAACGAAAAATTATAATTTTGGTTGACGACATCAAGTCTAACTTAGACCAAGGCAGGAGTATATTGAAGCCGTTTTATGAGGTATATCCCGCTTCGTCTGCTTCAAAGCTTTTTACATACCTTGAAAAATTTATCCCCGATTTGATTTTGTTAGATATAAAAATGCCGGAGATGGACGGATATGAAGTAATTAAAAAACTGAAAACCGATCCGCGCTTCGAGCCTATTCCGGTTATATTCCTTACGGCTAAAAGTGATGAAAGCAGCGAATATATAGGCCTCAGCCTTGGAGCAGCGGATTATGTTTCTAAACCCTTTTCGGCGGCGCTTCTCTTAAAACGCATCGAAAATCAACTGATGTTCGCACACAGGGCTAATCTTTTACGCGAAACTAATGCAAACCTTGAAACCGCGTTAAAAATGGCAAAAGATGCTACAAACGCAAAAAGCAAATTCCTCGCCTACATGAGCCATGAGATACGCACGCCGATGAATGCAATTATCGGTATGTCTAAAATAGCAATGAGAACCGATGAGGTTAGCAAATTAAAATATTGCCTTTCTAATATAGAAAATTCGACGGTACACTTGCTTGGGCTTATAAACGATATATTGGATTTTTCAAAAATAGAAGCGGGTAAGCTCACACTCGATCATGCCCCGATAAACATCGAAAAAATGCTCATGCGAACAAGCGGTTTCATCATCGAAAAAGCAAAAGAGAAGAATATTGATTTTAGTATCGTTTTGGGAACAGGTATGAGGATGAATTATATGGGGGATGAACTCAGGCTTTCTCAGGTCGTTACAAATCTGTTAGCCAATGCTGTGAAATTTACACCGGATAACGGCAAAATAGAATTAACAACCGATGAAATCCATAAAGAAAATGGTTACAGCATACTTCGTTTTTCCGTTAAGGATACGGGCATAGGTATGACAGAGGAACAAAAGGAAAGGTTGTTTACGGCCTTTGAACAAGCGGAAAGCGGTACAGCCCGTAAATTCGGCGGAACGGGTCTTGGGCTTTCGATTTCAAAAAATATCGTCGAAATGATGGGTGGCAAGATATCCGTTGAATCCGAAATTAATAAGGGTTCTGAATTTATTTTTGAAGTAAGGCTTGAACGCCCGGAACAGTCTGATGCAGAGAACAAACATGAAGCTGAACCCGAAAGGGAAACCGGCACACCGGATTTTTCGGGATTCACGCTATTGCTTGCCGAGGATGTGGATATAAACAGGATAATACTAATTTCCTTACTCGAAGATACCAAAATATCCATTGATACCGCCGAAAATGGATTAGTTGCCGTGGAGATGTTTAAACGCAATCCCGAAAAGTACGGAATGATCATGATGGACGTGCAAATGCCCGATATGGATGGGTATGAAGCCACGAAGATTATACGCTCCCTTGATATAGAATCGGCGAAGGCCGTACCGATTATTGCATTGACCGCAAATGTTTTCAAGGAAGACATAGAGAAATGCATTAAAAGCGGCATGAACGGCCATTTATCGAAGCCGATTGACGATGAATGCGTAATCAATACGATTAAGCGGTTCTATAACATAAACGGCAAATAATTCTATGAAAGGCAGATTATGCGCATGGGGAAAAAAATGAAACTGAATACTGAATTGCAACCATATTTTAAAAAACATGCGCCTTCGACAGAGTATCATAAATTAACTGTACGTACGATTAACGCCTTAGTGCGTAGTGGAATTGAGACAATGGACAAGCTCTGTTCCACTACCGAGGAAGACCTTATGCGGGTTCGTAATTTGGGTACAAAATGTTTTGAAATGACAATGTATATGCGGAAGAAATACGAATCAGAAATGGAATAGTACATATGCGCCTTGGGAGATAAAATCGGGACAATGCTAAAAATAAAAAATCACCGCAAATCCTTTAAACAGCGGCTTTACGGTGATTTTTTTATTCCTCGGAGTGACAGGACTTGAACCTGCGGCCTCTTCGTCCCTAACGAAGCGCTCTACCACCTGAGCCACACCCCGGATGCAATCTTATAATAATATACAACAGATGAATTTTAGTGTCAATAGTCGAAATTTGCGCGGCTGTTCATAGTAATAAATTTGCCACTATCTAAATCCGCGAGAAACATCTAATTAAATTACGCTTCTCGCGGATTAGATATAAGCACAGTAGGCAGTGATTCTTACCTGACTATTATGCAATTTTTGCTTTTGCAATTTCGACCAAAGATGCGAAACCTTCGGCATCGTTTACGGCTAATTCAGCCAGCATTTTCCGATTGATATCAACTTCGGCTTGTTTTAAACCGAACATGAATTTATTGTAAGATAAACCGTTCAACCGGCAGGCCGCGTTGATCCGGACAATCCATAATTGTCTAAATTGACGTTTCCGTTCTTTGCGGCCGGCGTAAGAGGTTGCCAAAGCCCGCATAACAGATTGTTTTGCTACTCGGTATTGTTTGCTCCTTGCACCGCGATAGCCTTTAGCCAGCTTCAGTACCCGGTTATGTTTTTTTCTGGCGTTTTCTCCGCCTTTAATTCTTGCCATATTTATCTCCTTCTCTAAACAAACTATTAAATAAAATCAGCAGCCTTATTTTAAATAAGGTAAGATTTTCAACATGTTTTTTACGTTTGAATCATCAGTCATCGCCGGACGTCTAAGATTCCTTTTTCTTTTCGCCGATTTCTTGGTTAAGATATGGCTCTTATAAGCTTTGCTTCTTTTAAGCTTTCCGGTACCTGTCAGTTTAAAGCGCTTGGCGGCTGACCGGCTTGTTTTCATTTTGGGCATTTTAGCTCCTCCTTAATAGATAATTATTTAGTCTTTAAAGATTAATTTTGAAGAAAACTACGTTTTCTGAAAAATACTATGTCTTTTTTTCGCATAAATAAATTGTCAGTGTCCGGCCTTCAATTTTCGGCGCTTTCTCGACATTGGCGATATCGGCAAGATATTCGGCAAACTCGTCAAGGATATATTTGCTTTTCATCATATGCGCCATTTCGCGGCCCCGGAAACGTAAGGTGACTTTTACGCGGTCGCCTTTGGAAAGAAATTTCCGGGCATTATTGCGTTTGGTATTAAGGTCATGGACATCAATGTTAGGTGTCAGGCGAATTTCTTTAATCTCGACAGTTTTTTGCTTTTTTCTTGCTTCTTTTTCTTTTCGGCCTTGTTCATATTTGAACTTTCCGTAATCAACGATTCTGCATACAGGAGGCTGGGCTGTCGGTGCGATTTTGACCAGGTCTAAACCGGCATCCTCCGCTAAGCGCATAGCTTCCCCAATAGACATTACGCCTAATTGCGCGTTTTCGGCGCTGATGACACGTACTTCTTTGTCTCGGATTTGTTCGTTGATAAATAAATCGTTAATAACTTTACCCTCCTAAAAATATTTAAAGAAAAAAAGTGGATAGCATAACTATCCACTAGATACCAAACACAAAAAATGTTAATCTGGAAAACCGAACACCTGTGAGCAACTTGGCTACAGGGTGAGAGTGGATACTCTGCTTGTCAATTTGGTTGCGGTTAAATCATAGAATTAGCACGCTTAAAAAGAATAACATGCAATAAAGATACTGTCAAGTATTTGTCAAAGATTTTTGTGAAAAAACTTTTCTAAATTTTCGGCGGTTTCAGTTTCATCTTCGCCTTCAATTAAAACGGCGACATCGTCCCCGTTTTTAATCTTCATTTCTTTGATACTAAAAAGACATTTGGCATCCCCGGTTTTTCCATTGCATTCAAGGATGACTTCTGATTTTGCCGGCGAAGTCTCACGTACTAACAATGCAGCGAGATTGTCATCCACTTCAATAACACTTGTTATTTTATATTGAAAGCTTTTCATATATACTAAGCTTTCCCGAATTTCAAGATATATTCAATAACGCTTGTTATATTTTTCTTCACAATATTTACAGCGGTAAACTTGGGTATCTTTGTCGGCAAGAACAAAAACATGGGGTAAACCTTGTTCGATGGAAGTAATGCAGCGGGGGTTTTTGCAATTAATAATACCCGTGATTTCTTCCGGCAGGATTAAAGCTTTTTTTTCAAAGATTTCTTCACCTTTAATGACATTAACTGTTATTGTATGGTCAATAAAAGCAAGGACATCAAGGTTGAGGTCACTGACCGAGCATTCAACTTTTAATATATCTTTTTTGCCCATTTTGTTGCTTGGGACATGCATAATCATCGCAACGGTACTTTCACCTTTGTCCAACTTAAGCATGTGATAAATTTTAAGGCTTTGGCCGGCTTTGATGTGGTCGAGGACAAAACCTTCCTGTATCCTACCAACATTTAACATTCTTCATCCCTCCTGACAGTTTTTAATAAAGTAAGAATCAGTGCCATCCGGACATAAACACCATACTGGACTTGTTTAAAGTAAGTCGCCCTTGGGTCATCATCAACATCAACAGCGATTTCATTAACCCGGGGCAGGGGATGGAGCACAAGCATATCCGCTTTGGCGTTTTTCATTTTTTCCTTATCAAGGACATAAAAATCTTTCAAGCGGACATAGTCTTCTTCATTAAAAAACCGCTCTTTCTGGACTCTGGTCATGTATAAAAAGTCAAGTTGCGGTATCACATCATCTAAACGGATTACTTCTTCATATGGAATATTTTTACTTTTTAAGCTGTCGGTTATATAGTCGGGAACCTTCAGCTCTTCCGGGGAGATAAAGATAAATTTCATCCCTGTATATCGCTCGAGAGCATGAATCAAAGAATGGACTGTGCGGCCGAATTTCAAATCCCCGCATAACCCGACGGTAAAATTGTTAAGGCGGCCTTTCAGGGAACGGATTGTAAGAAGGTCGGTCAGGGTTTGGGTGGGGTGCTGGTGGCCGCCGTCGCCGGCATTGATAACCGGAATTGATGATTTGCCGGAAGCTACCATTGGTGCGCCCTCTTTATGATGGCGCATTGCGCAGATATGAGCATAACAGGAAATCATCCGAATCGTATCGGCAACACTTTCGCCCTTGGAAGCAGAAGATGAACCGGCATCAGAAAAGCCAATTACGTTGCCCCCCATTTGCAGCATCGCTGATTCAAAACTAAGGCGGGTCCGGGTACTTGGCTCATAAAAGCAAGTTGCAAGTATTTTGCCGGTACAGGCATTTTTGTACTTGTCCAAATTAAACTCAATATCATTCGCAAGATCAAATAAATTATTTAATTCTTCCACTGTAAAATCGAGTGGGCTCATTAAGTGGCGCATAAAAATATCTCCTATTCATACATCAGATAATATATCTCTTCGACCTAAGGTTCCTGCGAGATAAATTATCTGCTATAACTAATAGTACCATACTTTGATGCTGCGGGCAATTTGCAATTTGGGGAAAGATTTCGTATACTGTTAGTTACAATTAGCTGCCACTATTTCGTGAGGTGTTATTTACTGTGAAGCAGTGAATAGCAGCTAATATTACACTTTACAGCTTGTTTTTGATGAGCAAATGCTCGAAAAACAAGCCGGCGAGAACCCAGTTTAGCAGATAATCCAAGCGGACAATCTTTTTGATATGCCATTTTGAGCGGGTATAGTCCCAGGGACAGTTTTTGAATTTACAAAGCAAGCTGCCGGTAATATATTCACCGGTCAAAATTAAAACGGCGTATGATAAACCCCTTAAGATAACCGGTTTTCCTTTAAGTAACAAAAAAAGCGGCTTCAGAAAAGCGGCACTTGCATATATCGGGAACATCCACAACGAAGTATGCCCCATTAGTTTCATATCGCGCCGCCGTAGGGAATCAAGAGCAGTAAAACATATTTCCATACACCATCCGGCGATACCGCACTTAATAAAATCACGGATAAAATTTTTCATATTTGTATTATACACATCATCGAAAAATGTATTCAAAAATTAATAAAGAAAGATAATAGATAGCGGAAGATAAGCAGTATGACCTACAAAGAAGCTACCGAGTATATTAATCAAATCAAAAAGGGCGGTATCAACCCCGGCCTTGCGGCAATCGATGAACTTTGCCGCCGTTTAGATTATCCCCAGGATAAATTAAAATTCATTCATATTGCCGGGACTAATGGTAAAGGCTCGGTTTTGAGTTTTATTTCAACGATTTTGAAGGTGGCGGGCTATCGCACCGGCCGCTTTTTTTCACCGGCGCTTTCTGATTATCATGAGCGGTTTCAAATCAACAACCGTTTGATATCAAAAGCTGATTTTTGCCGGTATCTTGAGATAGTTAAAGCGGCGGCCGATAGTATGGTTGCCGATGGCCTGAGCCATCCTACTTCCTTTGAAATTGATACGGCATTTTCATTTTTGTACTTTGCAGAAAAAGGCTGCGATATTGTAGTGTTGGAAACCGGTATGGGCGGCACCCTTGATGCGACGAATATTGTTAAAAATACGCTCGTTGCAGTACTTACCCCGATTGGGATGGACCATGCCGATTACCTCGGCCGCTCTTATGTGGAAATTGCCGCGCACAAAGCGGGGATTATTAAAGCCGGGGTGCAGGTGGTTTGCGGGGGGCAACGGGATGAAGTTTATGATGTCATTGCCGGGAAATGTAAGGAATGCGGTTCAGTATTGCAGCTTTCCCCGCTTGAGCAGATTGGGCGGGCCCGGCATGGAAAGCCGGATTTTAAAAACTTACGCTTCGAGCAACTTTTTACCTATGGAAAATTAACTGATTTGGAAATCAGCATGGCCGGTGAACATCAAATCGCTAATGCTATTCTTGCCCTTGACACAATTAAGTTATTAAAAGAGCAGGGGTTTTCCTTTAGTGAAAAAAACATCCGGAAAGGGCTTAAGGAAGCGGTTTGGCCGGGGCGCTTCCAAATGATAGCCGGTAAACCGCCGTTTTTAATCGATGGCGCCCATAATGCCGATGCCGCTCTTACACTTGCCGAAGCCCTTAAAATATATTTTACAAATAAACGAATCATTTATATAATGGGGATATTACGGGATAAAGATTATCAGCAAATAATTATAAATACCAGCGGGCTTGCCGAACATATTATTACGGTTACGCCTCCTGACCCCCGTGCCTTAAGTAGTTATGAATTGGCGCTGGAAGTTGCTAAAGTACACCCGCAGACAACTTCGGCCGACAGTATCGTTGAGGCTTGCGGGCTTGCTTCTTTATTAGCGGGGAAAGATGGGATTATTGTAGCTTTTGGTTCTTTAACATTTCTTGAGATGATAAAAAAATATATTAAGGGGTTAAAATGATCGACAAGACTAAAATTGAAGCGGCAGTAGCACTTTTATTAGAGGGCATTGGTGAAGATGCAAACCGTGAGGGTTTGCGGGAAACCCCGGCCCGGATCGCCAGGATGTATGAAGAAATTTTTGCGGGGGCGGACGAAAATGCGGAAAAACATCTTACTAAAACCTTTATAGTCGAAAATAATGAGATGGTAGTGGAAAGAGATATTGTTTTTTATTCTACCTGCGAACATCATTTACTGCCTTTTTTTGGCAAGGCGCATGTTGCTTATATCCCTGACGGGCAGGTAATTGGCCTTTCAAAACTGGCACGGACAGTTGAGACTTTCAGCCGCCGCCTGCAATTACAAGAACAAATGACCCATCAAATCGCCGAAGCGATTATGCAGCATTTACAACCAAAAGGAGTGATGGTTATGGTCGAAGCCGAACATTTATGTATGACGATGCGAGGGGTGAAAAAACCCGGAAGTCAAACAATAACAACTGTTATTAAAGGTGCTTTTGCTGATGATGTGCGGCTTCAGAATATATTCTTTGGAATGGTGAAAAATTGATTATCGGTAATCGTGATTTTGAAATCGGCAAACATACATATATTATGGGAATCTTGAATATAACCCCGGATTCCTTTTCTGATGGCGGTATTTATCAAGATAAAGATTCGATTCTAAAAAGAGTTGAAGAAATGATTAGGGAAGGCTGTGATATTATTGATGTCGGCGGCGAATCAACCCGTCCGGGATATGATAAAATAAGTGATGAAACGGAAATAGAAAGAATAACACCCGTTATTGAAATGGTAAAAAATAATTTTAATATTCCGGTTTCCCTTGATACTTACAAGATTTCTGTGGCAAATTCCGGTCTTACCGCCGGGGCGGATATGATAAATGATATTTGGGGTTTAAGATATGACCGGGGCATGGCAGAATTGATAGCAAATGCAAAAGTTCCTTGCTGTCTTATGCACAATCGTAAAAAAATAAAAAAATTAAATCATGATTTAACTAAAGGCGCAACTAAAGATATAGCCAAAGATTTGAGTGATGATAAGGTTGAAAGAAAAACATTTTCAACTATTGATTTTGAGTCCGCCGAAAGCGGACATGGGTATAAAAATAAAAATTTAGGCGATAATTTTATTGCTGACATAAAAAATGATTTAGGCGAATCTCTTGAATTAGCCCGGCAAGCCGGAATCAGCAGGGATAAAATTATTCTTGACCCCGGAATCGGTTTTGGCAAAACCTATGAAGAAAATCTTTATACGCTTAATCACCTTGCGGAACTAAAAGCACTTGGTTATCCTTGTCTTCTTGGGGCGAGCAGGAAATCGGTAATTGGACTGACTTTGAATCTTCCGGTAGCTGAACGTCTTGAGGGCACAATAATAACAACTGTTATGGCAGTGATGAGCGGTTATTCATTTGTCCGGGTTCATGATATTGAAGCTAATAAACGGAGTATCCAAATGGTGGAGGCCATTTTAAATGCAAAATTATGATGAAATCCGCATTGAAAATCTGGAGTGTTTTGCTTATCATGGCGTAAAGCCGGAGGAGAATGAGCAAGGCCAGTTTTTTTATATAAATGCGGTATTATATACTGAAATACGAAAAGTCGCCGCAGAAGATGACTTGAATCAAACAACGAATTATAGCAAAGTAGCAAAATATATTAATGAATTAATGACCAGAGAAACATATCAGTTAATTGAAACGGTTGCTGAAAAAATAGCGCTAAGTATATTGCTTGAATTTCCTTTGGTACAAAAGCTTGATTTGGAAGTTCGGAAACCAGATGCCCCGATAAATCTTAATTTCACTTCCATATCGGTTAAAATAACAAGAGGTTGGCAAAGGGTTTATATCGCAACCGGTTCCAACTTAGGCGATAGTGAGCAATTGATAAATACCGCAATCGGGCAAATTAAAGGGCATCCGCAAATCCGTGATGTCAGGGCTTCCAGTTTAATTAATTCTACCCCTTATGGTGTAACGGACCAACCTGATTTTGTAAATGGGGCGGTAACTTTTCATACTTTATTAACCCCTTATGAATTGCTTGAATTTTTACAAGGATTAGAAATTGCGGCCGGCCGCGGGCGGGACAATAATAAAGGGTTTGCTGTAGAGGAATTGCAGAGCAATTTCCTATCCAGCAATAAAAGTGTCCGCTGGGGGGCGCGGACACTTGACTTGGATATATTATTATATGAAGATATATTAATCGATGAAGCAGATTTAGTGATACCGCATTCTGATATGCATAACCGCGACTTCGTTCTGACACCATTAATCAGCTTAAACCGGCATTTAAAACACCCCGTATTAAACCGTAGCATGAAGCAATTACTAGATGATTTAACCGAACGTTACGCAGTTACATAAAACATTTAATTAACCGTAATAAAGCGTTCTTCAAATTTGTTCCCGCCGCATACATGGCGGTCGCCGTCAGCTTCCGCAATAATATAGTCACCTTCGTTAACAAAAATCAAGCCGCGTTTGGTGGAAATAAAGGGGCAAACGATATGTCCCTCAACATCGTCTTTCTGAACTTTGACAAGATTATCAGTCGTAATCCAGCCATTAGTAACGATTTTTGATAAGGATTGAAAGCCGTCCTCTATCCCTTTGCCGAGTTCATATTTTTCGGCGACAACCTCAAGTGGGGCACGAGTAAATTTTTTCATCTGCTTTCCTTTCTTTTGCTGGGTAATTTATACTCATTAATATATTTTAATTATACGATATTTTCACAAGATATGCAAATATTTATTGTACCTTGTTCAAATTTAAGATATAATGTTTCTAAGACATTATATCAGCGCGATTTTAGTGCGCATCCCCGAAGGGTTTATTGATTTCGAAGAAATCATTACATACTTAAATAAGTTAATTGGCGAAGCAAAATATAACGTAATGGTAAACGATGAAAAAATTACGAAATTTTAACGAAGATTGGGTACGGAGTTATCTCGATCGGAACATATCAACATTTGATGTTTGCAATTGCGAAAGTTGCCGTCTTGATATCATGGCGTTAGCTCTTAATAAATTACCGCCGCAATATGTTGTGACCGATAGAGGGGCGATTTTTGCCTCATTAAGCGAAATGTCACACCAGCGGATGGTTGATTTGGCTACGGCGGTGACAGAGGCGGTTATTACAGTGAGCGGCCGGCCAAGCCACTAGTATGAAGAGTTTTTTAAGATGCCGTACAATTTACGATGAACACTCTTCATACTGCAAATTTGCGCCTGCCGGAATCAATGATTCTGTTGTCACAAAGTTTGCAAGGTATTGTTATGTATTGAGTTAGCATACAATCTTCCGGTGCAGTAAGAATAACGCCGCGACACTTGGCGGTATCATCAAAGCATTGATTAAATCAGTACATTGCCATACCACATCAAGGGGTATTACCGCCCCGATATAAATCATCACAATATAACCAATCTTGTAAAAAGGGACCCCCCGCGGCCCGGTCAGGTATTCCGCCGCCCGTTCGCCCATATATGACCAGCCGATTAGGGTAACAATGGCGAAAGCTATCAAACATACGGTTAAAAAGGCATTGCCAAAGATCGGAAGCGACATAAACGCAGCATCAGTTAACCCGGCTTCATTTACCGCAAGGATTGAAGCGGGGTTTTTTATCATGTTTGCGACGATGACTAATCCCGAGAGTAAGCACATGACAACCGTGTCCCAAAAAACAGCCGTCATTGAAACATAAGCTTGCCGGACCGGGTCGGTTGTATCCGAAGCGGCGGCGGCGATAGCCGTCGTCCCAATTCCGGCCTCGTTGGTGAAAAGGCCGCGGACAATTCCATATCGGGCAGCGACCATCAAAGAAGCACCAACCGCCCCCCCGGCCGCAGCCCGCGGCATCAGAGCAAGTTCCAAAATAAGCTTAATTGCCGGAATTAAAGCATCACGGAAAATCCACAACAAAACCACACATGCCGCCATAAAGAGGATTCCAAGTGCCGGGACTAGACTAACGCAAAATTTGCCGATTGATTTGACCCCGCCGATAATAACAAGGCCGGCAACAACGGCGGCAAGAAAACCAACGATATGCGGCGAAATACCAAAACTTAAGGACGTCGTTTGCGCCATTGAATTGGATTGAGTTGTACAACCGACTCCAAAAGCGGTAATTAGGGTTAAAAAAGCATATGTTTTGCCCATTGATTTATTATGTAAACCATTTTCCCATACATACATCGGCCCGCCCCGGTAAATACCGTCAGGCCCGCGGTTACGATACCGCATACTCAAAAAACATTCACTATAAGCGGTCGCCATTCCCAAAATACCGGTAAGCCAGCACCAGAAAACAGCCCCGGGCCCGCCAAGGGCGACAGCGGTTGAAACACCGACGATGTTGCCGGTACCAAGGGTTGCAGCTAATGTTGTCGCCAATGTTGCAAAAACAGAAAGGTTTTGTTTATCACCATTCCGTTCAGGCGTTATTGATATTTTTATTGCCTTTAAGATATTCTTTTGCGGAAAACGAAGGCGGATAGTAAAGAAAAGATGAGTCCCCATCAAGAGAAGCAGGAAGGGGCCGCCCCACAAAAAATCGTTTGCCCGGCCGATACCATTTAAAATTTGTTCCATTTACTGCCATGTCCCCGAGTTTTATACATTATATAGAAAAAAATGTAAAATAATACCTTTGCCATAAACTAGTGATAAGTGTTATTATTGGGTAAGGCAGATAAAGATATCTCGCAGGAACCTTAGGCCGCCTTCTTCCCGAAATTAAACTAAACGGACAAGCCAATTAGGCCGTAGTGACGGAGAGATATACTTTATATGACTTACCTTCAAGAAAGGTAGCACATGTTATTCAAAAGCTTAAAGAATTTCTGCCCCTATATAATCATCCTTCTTGCGATTCTTCTCAACATCATCGCCCGCTTGAGTGTGCGCTTCTGTGACTTTTATGTAATACATATTTTTCCGCTAATAGTTGGGACATATGGGCGGTTGATAAGTATATTTCCGTTTTCGGTAGGTGAAATCATGCTTTATGCCGCCGCCTTTTTAGTTGTTTTATTATTCTTAGGAGGTTTTGTCTGCGTATTCGCGAATAGCGTAAAACGGCTTTACCAGCTTTACGCAAAAACTTGCCTGTGGCTTGCGGCGATCTTCTTTTTTATCATAACAACGAACTGCTTTATCCTTTTTCATTGCTCGCCGATAACAGAGTTTTATGTAATTGGAAACGGGGGGGGGCCCCGGGAAAACGGGGAAGAGCGTATTTTTGGGGTGGATGAAATTACTATATTGCGAAACTATGTTGTAGAGAGCGTGAACGAATTAGCAGAAATGCTGAATCGTAATGAAGTGGGATATCTCATCTATGAAGGTGATATTGCCGGAAAGGTAGAGTTGGAAATGAAACGTTTAGGTGAAAGTTATGACCGGCTTGCGGGATATTATCCCCGCCCGAAACCCCTGCTTCTTTCCAACTTTTTCAGCCAGCAATATATGATGGGTTATTTTTTCCCTTTTTCAATGGAAGCTACATATAATACGTCGATGTACATAATAAATAAGCCGAAAACAATCGCCCATGAACTTTTACATGTAAAAGGTTTTATGTATGAAGATGAAGCCAATTTTTTAGCCTTTCTTGCTTGTGCCGGCTCGGAGGATGAATTTTTCCGGTATAGTGGATATTTGGGTATTTTAAATTATGTGGAACGTGATTTCATAAATGCCATCGGAAATGACCGGGCGGCATACCGTAGCCAGCCCCAAATAATTGACCTGGTTCATCGTGATAATATTTTTCTGACTCCCGCTGCTTGGGAACAAGTAGAGAAAAACGCGGTTTTCAGCACTGATTTTGTGAGAGAAATCTCTAATGAAATCCTCGAAGTCAACCTGACTTTAAATGGAGTAAGTGACGGAACTTTAAGTTATGGGCGGGTTATTAGCTTATTGCTTAAGTATTATGACGGAGTATTGTACTAAATCCACAAAAATGAATAAATAAGTACTTTAGGACTATTTAAAGACTAGACGATTCCGGAAAAATATTATATAATAAATATTACTTACTAATCAATCTTTTGGAGGGCAAGAAGGTGAACATATTTCGTAAAATTGGCGTGAAAATGGTAGTATTACTGCTATCAACTTTTCTGATTGTCTTGGGGACATTCTTAATAGTAGTTATTACCCAAACTTCGGCACTTTCAGATAGCAAAGCAACGAAACTGGTCGAAAACGCTGTCGAAAACCATTCAAACAAAATGGGGGTGGCTTTCAACAAGGTAGACAGCCTGCTGGTAGGAATGAAAACGGCGGCTGAACAAATTGAAATTATCCCGCTTAGCAGCCGGCGGATATTTATGGACAATATGCTTGAAGGGGTAATGCGTGATGATACGAATAACCTAATCGGGGCATGGGCATCTTTTGAGCCGGACAAGTTGGACGGAAGGGACGAAGAGCACCAGAATACAGAAACGACCGATGCAACAGGCCGTTATGCAACGAAAGTATTTATATCCGGAAATGATATCGGGAAAACAGTATTGGAAAATTATGATTCCGCTGATTATTATCAGACTGCTTTCCAAACCGGCCGGCCGTTTATAACAGCCCCCTATTCATCTGAGATTGATGGAAGAACAGTTAGCATTATTTCAATTGCTTATCCGGTCAGAAGTTTGCTTGGGTCGGTAGTTGGCGTTATTGGTGTCGATTATTCACTGGATGGTTTGAACGAAATCAACAATCAAGTGCAATTATTCGAAACCGGCTTCGGTAAATTAGTAACGGACAAAAACGAAGTAGTCGCCCATACGGATGAAGCAAAAGTCGGGACCCAGGATGTAGATTTAACTGACCCGGAACTTGGCCCGGAAATCAGGCATGCAATGCAGACATATGGACTTTTTATAGATAAAATATACTCACCGACCTTGAAATCATATTCATACAAAGCATATACACCATTAAGTTTAGGTAATTCTAATATAAATTGGGTTTATGCGGTTATAGTTTCTGAAGTAGAGGTTATGGATGATACAAATAGGATGATTAGAACGGTTACAATTATCGGTATCGTTGGTTTGCTTGCTGCGGCGGTGATTGTCATTGTCTTGTCACGGAGTATTTCTGTCCCGATCAAGTCAATGTCAAAGATTACCGAGAAAATTGCCGGCGGGGACCTAACCGAATCTGTGCCTGAAAAATTCACAAAGCAGCAAGATGAGATTGG
Source organism: Lachnospiraceae bacterium (assembly GCA_009780115.1). Classification (GTDB taxonomy): domain Bacteria; phylum Bacillota; class Clostridia; order Lachnospirales; family Lachnospiraceae; genus UBA935. The sequence continues at coordinate 7,620 of WRAQ01000037.1, read as the reverse complement.
TGACTTGGCTAGTGATATTCAAAAAATGCGTGACGGGCTGTTTAAAACAGTGTCAAGTATTGCTAATGCAATGGAAGCTATCAACAGTCAAATGATGCCGATACAAAGCGCAATTAGTCATCTTAATGGCACCATTACCGATACTTCAGCTTCAACCGAAGAGCTTTCGGCCGGTATGGAAGAGACCGGTGCTGCTGCCGAGGAACTGAATGCGACAGCTATCGAAATTGAACAGGAAGTCGAACAAATCACCGAAAAGGCGGAAAATGGAGCCGTTAAATCCCATGAAATACATAAGCGCGCTTCGGAACTAAACAAAAATATCAACGCTTCAATTGACAATTCAAATAAGGTATTCAAAGAAATCGAAGGGCATTTGGAAGTTGCGCTTGAAGATTCGAAAGCAGTCGGGGAGATTAATGCTCTTGCGGTTGCGATTCTTGAGATTACCAGCCAGACGACTCTGCTTGCCCTTAATGCTTCAATTGAAGCGGCAAGAGCCGGTGAAGCCGGACGTGGTTTCGCGGTAGTTGCCAATGAAATCGGTTCTTTGGCTGAAAACTCAAAGAATACCGTTGCCCAGATTCAAATGGTTACCAAAACAGTAATGAATGCAGTGACATCTTTATCTAAGAGTTCCAATGAGCTATTGGATTTTGTTTCAAATGATGTCCTTAAGAAATTCGAAGAGATGCTTGATGCAGGGAAGTCATATACGAATGATGCTAATTATGTCAGTGAAATGACTGGCGAGTTTAACAATATTTCGAAAAAACTTAAGGATTCAACCCAAATACTAATTCGCGCCATCACGGAAGTATCTAATGCGGCCCAGGATGGTGCAAGAACGACTTCAATCATTGCTCAGGAAACGAATGACATTGCAAGCGATATTGCTGTTGTATCCGACAATATGGACAAATCAGGTGTGACGTTTGATGAGTTAGCCAAGATGGTCAGTGCGTTCAAAATCTAAAGTTGATGATTTTACCGCGTGTGACAGCGAAGTCAGAATGTCACTCGCGACCAAAGTAATTTTGAATAATAAAAAGAGCCGCTCTCGGGCGGCTCTTTAATGTTACTAAATTTTTTAGAACTTCATCGGGATAAGGTTCATATAATCTTCTAAGGTACCATCGTTTAAACAGGTATCAATAATCTTTTTGCCAAGCGGATGGAGTTCCGGAACGTTAAACTTGTCAAGTTCTTTTTTGAAGAAATCAACCAGCATCTTCGCGCCATTGTCATAACCTTCTTCACCAACTTCGGATTGGGTTTCAGGACGAAGGAATGCCTTACGGATATATTGTCCGTCTACTTTCAAATCTTCCAGTGAGTAACCGAGTAACGGAAGACGGGCCGGGGTCAAATGTTCCTTTTTGAATTGGGCACTGCCGCGGCGGGCAATATATTCGCGGGTAATCCATTGCGGCATAAAGCCAACCCGGTAACAACCGATATGCTGGTTCGGAATCAGAACATAACGGGTATTGGGGGTTGCAAGAACCTGTTCAAGCAGCAAATTCGCTTGTTTAACCACACTACCGGTCAGGAAGTAACCGTATGAACCGATTCCTTCACTGGTCATTCCTTCGGTATCAACGATACTTGGGTTGTTGTGCCCGCGTGGTGCAGTAAGGCGCCATAACCAGCCAAGTGCCGGCGGCAGAATCTGCATCAGCCCGATGATTCCGTAAGTAGGCCGCTCTTTGGTGCAAGGAGGGGTCCTTACGCCGAAACTTCTTACATCAACCTCAACCGGGGTATCAACGATATTGTCAATGGTCCTTCTTGGGCGGATAACCCGGGGGTTCGGACAAGGTTTTCCGTTTGAATCAAGGATATGTTCCCAAATCAGACAGGTCGAATCCGGTTGTACATCCATGCTCATGAACACTAAAGGCTCTTTAGGGTGAATGCAGGCTTTTTCCAGATCAGGGTCGGTCCCGTATTTCGTAATATGGTCAACCCGGACAAACCAGCCGGCTTCAACGTCTTTGATAACCAGTTTCTGGCTGTCGTTTTGCATTTTGGGGTGGCAAAGAGCCATATCATCCGCGATCGGATGCAATTCGCAAGGCTCATTGATATTTAAGAAGAATTTTTCTTTGGTATCAAGGTTTTGGCCGATAAGCGCCCGTCCGTCCGGTTCTAAGTGCATGTGTTCACTCATTTCGCTTTTGCCGCCGCCGGATGCGCCTTCGTGCATGATGACAAACTCATTTTCATAAGGGGTAATAACTTTTACCGCTGAAGTATGTACTGTTACCCAGCCTTCGCGTTCGCCGATATCAAGCAAAAATCCGTAGATGCCCTTCTTGGCACTAGGTCCCGGATATAGATTGTATGAGAATAATTCATAAACTTCTTCAAGACGGTTGTGGGCAACGATTTGCTTGCCGTCGAAATGGGTATGTCTGAAAGGCGGGGCAAGATAAATAATTACTTTTGGTACAAATTCGCCTTCATATTCGTCAATATTGACGAAATACTGCAAGTCTGCAAGCCCGGTAGCAAAGAAACCCGCGTTGGCCGGAGCAATTAAAACAACTTCATAACCATATTCGTCACCGCCTGCCATAACCGGAACAACCATCAAATCCTGAGATTTCAACCAGACAAAGGTTTCTTCTCTTAGGGTGCTAAATTCCCGGTTAAAAATATCTTTATATCTTAATTTGTCGGTAGCGCCTTCGTCACCGACAATGAGGCAGCTTGGGTCACGCCGGCGCATGTAGTCATCTTTGTAATTAATGACGGCACCATTTTTGCAACGCGTAATTGTTGCCTCTTCGACACTTTCACCATTTACATCATAGCTGACGACAAAAGATTCCTTTCCGCCGCCAAGAGCCAGTGAAATGAGATCTTCACGGCTTTTTGGTACTGTAACGCTCTTACACTCTTCAATAATTCTTGTTACTTCCTCTGAAAATTTAAATTTGTTTAGCATCTTCTTCCTCCTTATATTTCACAGAAGTATAACAGAATTTTGGCCATCAGGCAAGTGAAAATTGAAAAAAACTAATATTTCCCCTCTTTTTGCACATTCAACATCACATAAATAAAGAACATTTTCTCATTCAAATCAGTAAATATTAACTGATATTTTTCAAGACTTGCGCCATAATTTTTACAAAGAAAGAAGTTATCCTTCCATTGAAATATTATTTTTAATTTGGTATAATCTTAAAATAAACTATTATTACAGATGAGGTATTGATATGCCGGAAGACTATAATTCAAATGCAAAACAAAGTGATAAGCAAACCTTAGCGGAAGAGCGGATTAAACTAATGTTTGAAGCAACGCCGATGAGTTGTATTTATTTGGATAAAGATGCCAAAGTTATTGACTGCAATACGGAAGCGGTACGAATATTCGGTATCAATAACAAACAAGAATATATTGAGCGCTTTCATGAATTTATCCCGCCCCTGCAACCCTGCGGGACCCCCAGCATTGATGTGATGCTTGATGTGATGCGGAAAGCGAAGCAGGATGGTTCTGTCAGCCTTGAATGGATGCATGTAGTACCGAGCGGGCCATTACCCTGTCATGTGACGGTCGTCAGCGCCGAACACCAGGGTGAGCAAATTTACATATCTTATGGCCGTGATTTGCGTGAAGAAAAGAAAATGCTAAAAATAATAGAAGAGGAAAGGGCGCGGAGCGAAACTTTGGCGCTGAAGCAAGCCCAGGCTGAAGAAGCGCAAAAATGGTTTGATGCCCTAACTACTGTCCTCAATGCCTTAGACACCTTAATTTATGTCACCGACCAGAATAATTATGAAATATTATTCGTAAATGATAAAATGAAAAGCCATATCACTTATCAGGGGGATGCTACCGGGCATTTATGTTATGAATTATTTTATGGCAATGACCGGCCCTGTAGTTTTTGTACCCGCAATCAACTTCGTGAAGAACTGGATAAAGTTATTGTATGGGAAGAACATAATCAACAAATAAATCGTGATTACCGCAATTATGACCGGAATATTGTCTGGCCGGACGGCCGGATTGTCCACCTCCAACATAGCGTTGATATAACCGACCTGCGGGCGGCAGAGCGCCGGGCTGAACAAAGCAGTAAGGCGAAGAGTATCTTCCTTACCAGCATGAGCCACGAAATACGCACCCCGATGAACGCTATCCTTGGTATCACCGAAATGCAAATGCAAAATTTGTCACTTTCGCCGGAAACCGAAGAAGCTTTCGGTATTATTTACGATTCCGGCAGCCTGTTGATGAATATTATTAATGATGTCCTTGATTTATCCAAAATCGAAGCCGGAAAATTGGAAATTGTGCCGGTTAAATATGACATCCCCAGCCTTATTTATGATACGGTGCAATTAAACCGGATGCGTTATGAAAGTAAACCGCTCGAATTTACCCTGATAGTGGATGAAAATACCCCGCTTAATATTTTTGGTGATGAGTTAAGGATCAAACAAGTATTAAATAATATCCTTTCAAATGCTTTCAAGTATACTGATGCCGGCGAAGTGAAACTGGCAGTTTCCGCTGAAGTCGGCGAGGATATGGATATAGTACTTATTTTTGAGGTGAGCGATACCGGCCAGGGTATGACCGAAGAACAACTTAACCGTTTATATGAAGATTACACCCGTTTTAATATGCAGACCAACCGGACGGTAGTCGGGACCGGGCTTGGAATGAGCATTACCAAACATTTAGTTGAGATGATGGATGGTATGATTTTGGCCGAAAGTACACCAGGGAGCGGGTCGCACTTTACTGTCCGTTTGCCGCAAAAACGCCTTGATAAGGCTGTCTGCGGGACGGATGTAGCTGAATGTATGGGGCATTTCCGTTATCAGCGCTCCCGCCAAAAAACGCAGATTAACCGCGAATATATGCCCTATGGCAATGTGCTTGTGGTTGACGATGTGGAGTCAAATATCTATGTCGCGAGAGGCATGCTGCTTCCTTATGGCTTAAATATCGATACGGCGAACAACGGATATGAAGCAATTGATTATATAAAATCCGGCCGGACATATGATATTATTTTTATGGATCACATGATGCCCCATCTTGACGGAATCGAAGTTACGAAAATCCTTCATGACCTTGGTTATACCCGTCCGATTGTTGCCCTGACGGCCAATGCAATAGCCGGGCGGAAAGAAATGTTTCTTGCTAATGGTTTTGATGATTATATCTCAAAACCAATTGATTCACGGGATTTGAACGCCATCCTTAATAAATTAATCCGCGACAAGCAGCCGCAGGATGTACTTGCGGCGGCCCGCCGGGGGGCAAATAATAAAGCAATTATTTCTTCCGCACCAAATTTTTATGAAGAATCATTAAAAGAACCTGACAAATCAGAAGCGATGAAAGCCTTTGTAATTAATATAGAAAAATCTACTTTAGTTCTGGAAGAGATTCTTAAAAAATTGCAAGAACAAGATGCAACAGGGCTGGAATTATTCAAGGATACGATTCAGGGACTCAAAAATATCCTTGCCCAAATTGGGGAATCCCAGCTTGCAGAAGCGGCCGGCCGCTTGGAAAAAGCCGGAAGCGACGGCAATATTGAGTTTATAATTTCAGAAGCCCCGGCTTTTCTGAAAGTTTTGCAGTTGATTGCGATAAGGATGTAATGGGAAAGAGGGAAGATATGTGATATAATGTCGCTAAGACATTATATCAGCGCAGTTTTAGTGCGCATCCCCCGGAGGGCATGATTTTCTTTAGAAATCATGATATAGTGATTAACGGAAATAGTTAAATTCGGAGGTGATAGTATGAATCCAGATTTAATATTGATGTTTGAAAAAATATTAGCCGCAGTTAAAGCAGACCCCCGCTGCAAAGGGGGCTGGCATTACGGCTCAGTCGGACGTGGTGAGGAAGATGAATGGTCGGATTATGACCCGGTCTTTTTGATAGACCAGGAAGATTTTGAAGCTTTTTCTGCCGACGTTGCCAAGATATTATCAGGGTCATGTGACGAATTACTCATTTTTTGGCCGGAAAACTATAATAGCGATTGCTTCAAAAACTTCTGTTCCATCGTCCGTCTCGGTCAAAGCCTGCATCAGTTTGACTTCTTTATCTTGAATGCCGGCCGCGCAGAAGATTGGTGGTGCCGCCAGCATTGCAAAGGCTGTACGCGGGATAGCATCTTCTTCGACCGGACAGGCGAAGTTGCCGCTTTGTTGGACAAGGGTTATACTACCGATAATTATATCCCCGATACATTGCGGGCGATTGATACTTACTGGTTCCATATTCAAATGCTGGTTAAATATTTCAAACGCCGGGATATATATAAACTATTTAAGAATATCAACGATTTCATATTCCATGCCCATATTGATTTATTGCTCAGCCATTATGATACGCTGGACTGGGGGTCGTGGGAGACTAAGGTCAAACGCTGTGTTCCGGAAGATTTGCAGAAGCATTTGCTAGTATATTTCACTTCCGCTGATTTTGCGGAATTAAAGACCGCAATTGAGAAAGGGATGACTTTTTTCCAACAGGATGCAAAGATGATTTGCGAAGCAAAAGGGTTACTTTATCCTGAATCGATGGTGCAACAAATCGCGGCGTATTTTAAAAAACAAACAGATTATGAGGATTAAATGGAAAAACAATACATCTTATTTTCCGAGATTTCTTTTAGTGTTTTAGTATTTCACAATTAATATTTCGACTTGATTTGATACTAAAATTATCTTCTTTTTCATAATATTAGCCCATAGTAATAAAATAATAATCATTTCTTCACTATTTATCACAAAAACCTGCCAGTTATCACATGGATATTGAAAGTTATGATATCCTTTGTTATTGTCAAATTCTAGGTAATATTGTAAAAAAAAGGATGTATTAGATAATGAAGAAAATTAATTATAATAAAGATACTAAGAAAATTTTTGCAATTGCTATGCCGCTAGTTTTCCAACAACTATTTTTTCAAATGCAAATATATGTTGACCGAGCAATGTTGGGGCATGTCAACTCTGAATATTTTTCGGCGGTCGGAAACGCGACAGCACCTTATTTCACAGTTATCGCAATAATTGGTGCGATATGCGGCGCAACGACAATTTTTGTGTCGCAGAATCTCGGCGCAAAAAAAATATCCGAAGCAAGGGGATATGCTGAATGTTCTTTTATTGGCAATTCTATCTTGCCCTTTATATTTTTCTTCTTATTTTTCTTTTTCTCTGATAAGCTTTTTCTAATAATGGGGGTCCAAAGTCCAATCTTGGAACATAGCATATCGTATTTGCAAATTTTATCTTTTTCATTATTAATATTTGGTGTTGAAACAACTGCTCAATCAATTATTCAGGGTATTGGTATTACGAAAATAATTATGATTGCCGGGATTATTAAGAATTTGCTGAATATAATTTTTGATTATGTTTTGATTTTTGGTAAATTTGGCTTCCCTCAACTTGATATAAAAGGTGCTGCTTACGCAACACTTATATCAAATTTAATTGCCGCGCCAATAATAGTTATTTATGTATTCAAATCCGCAAAAGTGCCTTTTAAAATGGATTTGAAAAACGTTTTCAAAGTAAAATGGGAACTGTACAAGAATATAATTAGAATAGGGCTTCCGGCCGG